>CVSY01000127.1:0-100574 GCA_001180285.1 Prochlorococcus marinus
AGACTTTGGTGGGAAGAAGGGAAAAAATGGGTAAATATAAAAATTAGTACCAAATCTCTAAAAATCTTATTATGCCTCTAGCAAATAGGATTCAAAAAGTTGTAACCATGGAAGAAGGAACGTTAATAGGTGGATTTGGTTCCGCAATAGTTGAATTATTTAACGATAATGAAATAAACATTCCTGTATACAGAATAGGTATACCTGATGTCTTAGTTGATCATGCTTCACCTGATCAGAGTAAAGAAAAACTAGGACTTATGCCTGATCAGATGGCAGATAAAATTGTTAAGAAATTTAGTTTAGTTAATTAAATATTTAATAAATAAATATTTAAAAAAATATATTTATAAAACACCTCGTGAGGCTAATCCTAAGATTGCTCCAATTCCGAAAATATGACCTAGGCAATTAGCACCTACAACTGATGCATGACTTAAACCACCATAGAATTTTGAATTAGGTATTTCAAAACCTTCATTTGGTTTTCTTATTGTTGCTCTAGCAATTGCATAAGCAAAAACATTACATGCAATCATTACGACGGCACACTTTGGAGACCAAGAAAAAGTTGCTGGATCTGCAGCTGCAAATAATGTAGTAAACATAAAAAATCGTTATTTTCATATATTCTCTAATACTTTTACCTAAAAAACACAAAATTGTAAAAGGTCTTAAGAGTTGTTTACTTCTATGCTATTCAACAATTTTATAAATCCAAACAAAATAACAAAATCACTTATAGTTAGGAAGGATTCTGCAAAGCCATGCAGGAAGTCAACCTCAACAAGGGTTTTATCATAGTAATTTAGTGTGAAGATAGATACCAATATAGTTATGAATACGAATAAAACAGTTAAGGAAAATCCTGTTTTTACAAAATAATTAACAGTTTTGATTTTATATAAGTAAAACAAAAATATTGCATATGGAATTATTGATACTGCGAACAAAAAAGTGTTGTCAATTGAAGCTAATTTTTCTAAAAATTTTATAAATAAATCATTCATAAGTCTCTTTTCCTTTAAAAATTATTATTGCAGCTAAGGCTAATGTTGAATTTCCTATTAATGTGAATATCCCTTGAAGCGTTACTAATCCATACAATGCGTCTTGATTATCATAGATATGCCAAGTTATAGCGCACATAGCTCCTATTAAGTTTGGGACCATAGCTAAGCTTAACCAAAAAAATAAATTATATTTTTTATATGTAGAAATTTTGTATATGACAAAGATGGTAAATATCCATTCAATTACTGAAGAGATATGAATTAACCAAGTTCCAAATGATAGCTCTTGCAAGATTTATATTTTTTTCTTTAGTACATTAAGTACTTCCTTAGCATGATTTATAGGTAAAACACTTATCCATCTATAAGAAATTTTCCCTTCTGGAGAAATCAAGAAAGTATTTCTATCTGAAAATGGAGGAATCCAAGAACCATATTTATCGCTAATAATTCCTTCGGGATCTGATAGTAAAGTGTAGTTTATGGATTTTTCGCTGCAAAAATTTTCATGAGAATCTTGATTATCTGCACTAATTCCAACAATTTCGGCATTATATTTTGAAAAATCCTTTTTTAATTCAGAAAAACCTTTAGCTTCAAGAGTGCAACCTGCTGTAAAGTCCTTTGGATAAAAATACATAACTAGCCACTTTCCTTGAAAATCATTTAATTTCCATATTTTTTTTGATTTTATGTTTTTATTAAAACCTTCTAATTGAAAGTTTGGAGCAATATCTCCAACTTCTGGAGCAAAATCAAAAGCTACTGCTGAATTGCAATTAAATAAAAGAATAAATGATATAAATATACTTAAAACTAAATTTCTCATCAAATTTAGAATTTTCTTAAATCAACTCCATTTGATTTAGCAAATTTATCTAATCCAACTTTTTGTATAGATTTTAGAGATTTGGTACTAATTTTTATATTTACCCATTTTTTCCCTTCTTCCCACCAAAGTCTCCTTTTTTGGAGATTAACTTGTTGCAATTTTTTTGTACGAATATGTGAGTGACTTACAGCCATCCCATTATTAGCTTTTGCTCCAGTCAGTTCGCAAACTCTTGACATATTTTTTGGGTAATATCTGTAAAAATTTTAACACACGACTCAATTTGTTGAATTAAGCAATTCTGAAATTAAATCAGCGTTATTATTTTGTAAATTAATTATCTGTTCTTGATCTAATCCACCAACAGATAGTTTAGCCATATCGTAAACATGATTTGCAATTTTGGATGCCAATGGATTTTCTATAGGGTCTTTTTTATCAACAATTATTTTATTTCCTGTAATTTTATTAAGACCAATAATTAGAGGATGTTCCTTATTAATTAAAAGCACATGATATTCAGGTAAGCCAGGCATCTTTTGTTCCATGTAAGCACCCATATCATTAATTCTTCTCATTTGCTCTGGAAGCAAGATCATCGCTGGTGGTGCACCTTTACTTGAAAGTGACTGAACTTTAACTGTGACTTTCTCGTTGTTAAGTGCTTTTACAATCGTATCTCTAAGATTTTCTGTACTTGATTTGCCATCCTTATCTACAATTTCTTTAGATTCTTTATCTTCAAGTTCATTTATTTCTGAATCAACTCTTTGGAATTGATAATCTTCGTTTTTACTTTCTAACCAAGGAAGAAATTGTGCATCAATTAAGGGATCAGATTTAATAACTTCCTTGTTATCAGATAAGCAGATATTTAATGCGCTTGACTGAGCAATAGAATCTGAACAGTAAATTATTTTTTTAGAATCAGATAAGTTATTTCGTTCTTTGTAATTTGCCAGAGTTGTAAAATATTTATCATTGGATTTGATAAGAGTTTTATTTTCAATATCTTTAGTGACGTCTTTCTCTGAATTTATTATTGTTTCGAAGATTATACTGTTATTGACTAAATCGGCAAATTTTTCATCCTCGATCGCACCAATTTTTATAAAAGCAGAGATTGAATCCCAAATTTCTGCATAAAATTCTGGAGAATTTTTTATCAAATCCTTCAGTTTGTTAGCGATTTTTTTTGAGATAAATGATGATATAGATCTTACTTTTCTATCTGTTTGTAATGCACTTCTACTAACATTAAGAGGTATATCTGTAGAGTCAATAACTCCTCTTAGAGGTAAAAGGTATTTTGGTACTATCTCTTTAATTGAATCGCTTACAAATACTTGATTGCAAAATAGTTTTATTTCACCCTTTTCCCAATCAGCTCTACCTGATAACTTTGGAAAATACAATATCCCCTGTATGTCATATGGATAATCTGTATTTAGATGAATCCATAAAAGCGGATCTCCCTGGAAAGGATAAAGGTATTTATATAACTCAATATAATCTTCATCTTTTAATTCACTAGGCTGTTTTCTCCAAGGAGGATTTTTCTTGTTGATTGTCTCACCTTCTAATAAGACATCTATTGGCATAAAATCACAATATTTTTTTATTAGTGATTTAATCCTTTCAGGCTCAATAAACTCTTTTTCTTCTTCAAGTAGGTGAAGAATAACATCTGTACCAATTATCTCTCTTTCTGATTCCTCTAACGTGAAATTTGGTGATCCATCACAAGACCATTTGAAAGCTTTTGATTCCCCAATTGCCGACTTAGTTAATATATCAACTCTATCTGCCACCATGAAACTTGAATAAAAACCTAGTCCAAAATGACCTATGAATTCATCATTATCTTTTTTGTATTTTGTTAGGAATTCTTCAGCACTAGAAAATGCTACTTGATTTATGTACTTCTTAATTTCTTCATCATTCATTCCAATTCCATTATCGGAAATTGTTAACGTATTTTTTTCACGGTTAATTGTTATTTTTACTTGAGCCTCCTCAGTATTCTCGCAATCACCAGCCATAGAGGCCATTCTTCTTTTACTAATTGCGTCAACACCATTACTTACAAGTTCTCTTAAAAATATTTCATGGTCAGAATATACTGCCTTCTTGATAATTGGGAAAATGTTTTCGGTATTAATACGAATTTCGCCTTTTTCCATTTAAAAAAAATCAAATATTTTAAATCCTATTTCGTAAAAACTAGTTAATCAAGTTTAATTAGGAGTATTGTCCGAACAATATATAAATTTAAAAGTTAAATAAATTTTTAAAATGTTTTATTTAACCCATAAAATCTCACTACAGTTATTTTCTATCATAATTTGATTGGCTTTAGTCAAGTCATCACATGGATTTAAATGTAAGACAGCAATATTCCCTTTTTTCTGTTGTTTTTTTTGTTCATTCATACCTTTTTCTAACAAATAAGAATCTTTGAATATCAATAAAATCTTTTTTTTATCTGTCTTTTCTTCCTTAATTAAATTTCTTAAAATGTCTACTGAAATGGTAAATCCAATCCCATTAAATATTTTCTCATTAGGACTAAATGATCTTACTAACTCATCATATCTTCCGCCTTTTGCGATGACGCTTTTATTTTTACCATTATCCCCTATTAGTTGAAAAACTATTCCTTCATATAAATTCAAGTGAGGTTGAAAAGTGGGATCAAGTTGTAATTTAACACCATATTTATTCGATATTTTTGCTAATGTTTCAAATAAAAAATTTAAATCATCTAATGTTTTACTAGTGCCATATATAGTTTTTAATTTTTTTAATATTTTAAGTGGTTCTCCTCGTGTGAATAAAAGATCTTTAAGAATATATTTATCATCTTCATCTATTCCTAATTTAGATAAATTATCTTGATCAAAGTTAACCAGACTTTTCTTAATTTCTTCAAAATTATTATTCTTATATTTGTTCAGTATCAAGTCCATTATTTTTGTGGTGCTTACTAATAGAAATAAATTACAACCTTCCTTCAAATTAATATTATCGATTGAATCAAACAAAATATTAATAACTTCAATTTCTGGGTATTTTGTATCATATCCGATTAATTCAATTCCACTCTGCAATTTTTCTTGTAACTTAAATGAATTTTTATTATTTTGTTTTTTATCAAAGACCATTCCATTGGTAAATAACCTTATAGGTCTTTTCTTATTTATTAATCTAGTAGATGACAATTTAACAATTGATGTTGTCATTTCTGGCCTAAGACATAATGAATTATTACTTATTATTCCTACAACCTGATCTTCATCAATAACGCCACGGCCTTTTATGGTCTCTAAAGTATTTATAAATGAAGGTGAAACCTCTTCATATCCCCATAGTTTATAAATACTATTTAATTTATTTATGATGTTTGAGTTATTTTTTACATCGACTAATTTAATTTCCCTTATATCGGTCATTTTAATATTTAACTAATTTTAGGTATAGAGATTTTTATTAAATGGTGAAACTTTAACTAGTTCATTTTTTAATTCATTCTCAAGGTTGGGAGAACAAGCTAAAATTCTTCCTGAACTTAAATTAAATTCGCCTGATGGATAATCAGAAATAATACCACCAGCCTCTTTAACAATAATAGCACCGGCCGCTAGGTCCCATACCTCCAATCCTCTTTCCCAATATCCATCTACCTTACCTGCCGCAACAAATGCTAGATCAACTGCTGCTGCACCTCCTCTTCTAACACCTCTAGTTTTATGTGTTAAGTAACAAAATTCAGCATAATTATTATCCTCTGTCTCAAATCTGTCATAAGAGAATCCAGTTACAAGAAGACAATCAGAAAGATTAGAGGGATTCGATACTTTAAGTTCACTATCATTGCAGAATGAGCCTAAACCTATACAGGCTGAATATAGTTCATTTAAATAAGGTACTGATATAGCGCCTATAATTGGCTTATTTCTATATACAAGACCAATAGAAGTCCCAAAAAAAGGATATCCATGGGAATAATTTGTAGTACCGTCTAATGGGTCTATACACCATGTTAAGTCCGAAGATTTGGTTAATTTACCCGATTCCTCTGCATTTATAGATATGTTTGGTGTCTGTTCTAATAAATATTCTTTTATTTTATTTTCAACTTCCAAATCTACATTGGTAACAAGATCACCCTTCCTACCCTTTGATGATATTTTCTGAATTTTATTGTAATTAACTTTTAAAATTTCATTACCAATTTGAGCGGAACTCTTGGCTGTTTCGTACAAAAAAGATAAGTTTACTTTATTTGTAAGTTCCTTTATTTCACTTAATTCAAACATGATAGTTAATCTTCCTCAAATTCCCAAGGTGGCGCAACTCTTGTATTTCCCCTCCCAAAATATTGTCCAAATTGTAAATCGTAAACTTCATCTTCATATGTAGTTTCTACCTCTAGATCTGAAGTTGCTTTGGCGACACAGAGAAGTGCATAGCCTTGCTCTTTTAAGGCCTGAGATACACCCATGGCTTCAGGTTGTTCTAAAGTGCCAGATTTAATTTTAACTGCACAACTTGTACAGCAACCATTTCTACATGAAAATGCAAGTTTGAAACCTTTCTTTTCAAATTCCTTAAGTATGTAATCATCACTATTAACCTTCTCTTGGTAGACCTTTCCGGTTTCTTTATTTTTAATCGTGACTGTGAAAGTCTTTTTCAAATAACTTTCCTCTAAAATGGGATGATCAAGGGTTAAAATGGTAGTCTTGGGAGAGGTGGCCGAGTGGTTGAAGGCGCAGCACTGGAAATGCTGTATAGGGGCAACTTTATCGAGGGTTCGAATCCCTCTCTCTCCGTTTTATATTAGTTTATTTTGGTTAAATACATCAACACCTTTGTATTTAAAATATCTTTTAAAATAGATAGTAATCTTTTTAACCAGTTAGAAATAATCTTATTTATTTAAATTAAGTTGAAAATATTTGAATTTTACTATTATATGTAAATATCTAAGATAAAAATTAATTAAATTATTAGTAAATTTTGCTTTAATTTAGCCATCTAAAATCATGGGGCAAATTGTTGGAATTGATTTAGGTACAACTAACTCTGTTGTCGGAGTTATAGAAGCTGGTCGTCCAATTGTTATTGCAAATTCTGAGGGATCTAGAACTACACCATCAATAGTTGGATTTACAAAAGACAAAGAAATAGTAATAGGAGACCAAGCGAGAAGACAACTTGTTCTAAATCCTAAGAATACCTTTTATAACCTTAAAAGATTTATTGGTAGTGACTGGGATGAATTAGATGAGAATAGTATTTCTGTTCCTTATAATGTAAAGGCTAATACCAATGGTAGCGTTAGAGTTCTTAGTCCAAATACAGAAAGAGAGTATGCACCGGAAGAATTAGTGAGCTCATTGATTAGAAAATTAATTAATGATGCTGAAACTTATCTTGGAGATACTGTTGATTCTGCAGTTATTACTGTCCCTGCTTACTTTAATGAATCTCAAAGGCAAGCTACAAAGGATTCTGCAATATTAGCTGGTATTAAGGTAGATAGAATTCTAAATGAACCTACTGCTGCTGCTTTAGCTTATGGTTTTGAAAAAAGTTCTTCTAATAATGTTTTAGTTTTTGATTTAGGCGGAGGAACATTTGATGTTTCATTATTGAAAATTTCTAATGGTGTATTTGATGTTAAAGCTACTTGTGGAGATACACAGTTAGGGGGTAACAATTTTGATTCTAAAATAGTTGATTGGCTTGCAGAAAAATTTCTAGCTAAACACGATATTGATCTAAGAAGGGATAGACAAGCTTTACAGAGATTAACTGAGGCTGCTGAAAAAGCTAAATGTGAATTGTCAGGTTTGCAAAAAACACAAATATCTTTGCCATTTATAACAACAAGTAATGAGGGACCCTTACATATTGAAGAAACATTAAATAGAAAAATATTTGAGTCATTATCACAAGATTTACTTGATAGATTATTAGAACCTGTGCAAATAGCTTTAGATGATTCTGGATGGAATGCAGACGATATTGATGAGGTAGTTCTTGTAGGTGGGAGCACAAGAATCCCAATGGTTCAACAATTAGTAAAGACTCTTGTTCCAAATGATCCTTGTCAATCTGTTAATCCTGATGAAGTAGTAGCAGTTGGAGCAGCGATACAATCTGGAATTATTAGTGGTGATTTACAAGATTTACTTTTAAATGACGTTACTCCTTTATCTTTAGGCTTAGAAACTATTGGTGGTCTTATGAAGGTTCTTATTCCGCGCAATACGCCAATACCAGTCAGACAATCTGATGTTTTTAGTACCTCTGAAGCAAATCAATCATCAGTAGTTGTTCAAGTACGCCAGGGAGAAAGGCCTTTAGCATCTGAAAATAAATCACTCGGTAAATTTAGACTATCAGGAATACCTCCAGCACCAAGAGGGATACCTCAAGTACAGGTAGCATTTGATATTGATGCTAACGGTCTTTTAGAAGTAAGTGCTACTGATAGAACAACTGGAAGAAAGCAAACAGTTACAATCTCTGGAGGTTCTAATTTAAATGAACAAGAAATAAATTCGATAATTGAAGACGCTAAAGCAAAAGCTAATGAAGATAGAAAGAAAAGAGCTGTAATTGATAGAAAAAATAATGCTTTAACTCTTATTGCGCAAGCTGAGAGAAGACTTAGAGATGCCTCATTAGAATTTGGCCCTTATGGGGCCGAAAGGCAACAACGAGCTGTTGAATTAGCTATTCAAGATGTTGAAGATTATATAGATGACGATGATCCTCAGGAATTAGAAATATCAGTAAGTGCTCTACAAGAAGCATTATTCGGTTTAAATAGAAAATTTGCAGCAGAAAAGAAAACTGATAATAATCCCTTACAGAGTATTAAAAATACATTTGGATCATTAAAGGATGAACTCTTTTCAGATGATTATTGGGATGATGACCCTTGGGATAATCAAATGAATAGAAATTATAGAAATTCGAGGTATGGTAATTCTAGGGACGATGATCCATGGGACAATGACTACTTCCTCTAAAAAAGACTATTTGTCGATTTTGGGTTTATCCCCTGATTTCGATGATAAAGAACTTAAAAAGGCCTTTCGTAGAGAAGCAAGAAAATGGCATCCAGATTTAAATAAAAACGATCTTAATGCAGAGGAAAGATTTAAATTAATTAACGAAGCATACGAATATTTACGTGATCCTAATGTAAGAAAAAATAGTACGGATGAAAAAAACCAGGATGATAAAGAAAATAATAATTTCGAGAAAGGTTTTCCTGACTTTCAAGATTATCTTGATTCATTATTTGGATATGAATATTCACCAAAGAGTTACGAGGAATATGATGATGAATCATTTGATGATGAATGGATAAATACAAATAATGACGAATTTAATAATCATGATTATCCTACAACCTCTCCAGAAGAGCCCCCTCCAGTTAAACTCCACCAAGATATCGAGACAATTATTGAATTAACTCCTGATGAGGCCTTAAATGGAGCTTCAATTTTAATTGAGCTTGAAGATGAAACTGTAGTAGAAGTAGATACACCACCTTTCGCTGGAGATGGATGGCGATTAAGACTTGAAAATATAGCAAGAGGAGGTAAAGATCATTATCTACAGTTAAAAGTTCAAACGGAAAGTGGTCTAAGAATTGATGGTTTAAGAGTTCTATATAAATTAGAGTTATTCCCTCATGATGCTCTTCTTGGTTGTGCAGTAGAGGTTCCTACCCTTGATGGAAATGTCACACTTCAAGTACCACCAAAATCATCTACGGGAAGAATGTTGCGTTTGAAAGGGAGGGGTTTAACTTTCGATGATAATGTAGGTGATCAATATGTTGAAATCTTGGTAGTGATACCTGCTGATATTAATGATGAAGAAATTGCTTTATATACAAGATTACAAGAATTATCACTTTCTGATTCTTAATCAAATATTATATAAATAGAAAAAATCGATACTTATGAACGTATTTGTTCTTTTATATAATTCAGGAACAGATAAGGAAGGGATTCATTCAATCGAACTTAAAGGAAGGACAATCGTTCTTATGTTTGAAGATAAGGATGATGCAACAAGATATTGTGGTCTTCTTGAGGCTCAAGATTTTCCTTTGCCAACGGTTGAGATGATTAATATTGAGGAAATAAAAGATTTCTGTATTAAATTAGATTATGAATTCAAATTTGTAGAAAAAAATTTTGTACCTAAAACCGCAGAAGATAGGTTGTTAATTTCACCACCCCAGAAAAACCTAGAAGTTGAAAATTGGGAGGAAGACAAAAATAGTAATAAAGATAGCATTGATATAAACACTATTAAGGAAAACCTTGAAAAGTTGCTTTAGCTACTAAAATATTTATTAATTACTAAACAAATAAAACATGACAACTGCATTATTTGAAACAGAAGTTGGGAACATTAATATTGAATTTTTCTCTGACGACGCACCTAATACAGTTAAAAACTTCACAAGCCTAATTAGTGATGGTTTTTATGATGGTCTAGCATTTCACAGAGTGATTCCTGGATTTATGGCTCAGGGGGGATGTCCAAATACTCGTGATGGTGCATCAGGTATGCCCGGAACTGGTGGGCCTGGATATAATATAAAATGTGAAATTAATTCTAATAAACATCTAAAAGGCTCACTTTCTATGGCACATGCAGGAAAGGATACAGGTGGCAGTCAGTTTTTCATAGTTTATGAACCACAGCCCCATCTAGATGGGGTACATACTGTTTTTGGTAAGACTGATGATATGGATGTAGTGCTAAAGCTTACTAATGGGTCAAAAATTATTAAGGCAACTTTAAAGTAGTTTTCAGGCTTCAAAAACAATACTAAATGTCTCTTTATCTAGATTAAATTTTCTTGTAGAAGAATATAAGATTTCATTGTTTATTGTAAATTTAGTGTTGATTAATTTGATGCTGTTTTTTGGGTGTAATGCTTGTTCAATATTTCTAGAAACAATAATTCCAATCTTTGTACTATTTTCATAATTGGATAAAAACTGAATAAATAATTCTATATTCTTTATTTCTTCATCAGTAATGTTGGAATTGGTTCTGTTCTGATCATGCAAAATTCGCCAAACTAATTTTGGTCGATTCCAAAAAGCCAATAACCTAGGAGTACTTTCTAGTTTAATATTTATGTTCTTATCACTACAGAATTTAAAAACTTTATTTTTTATTGGAACTAGATCAATAGATTTATATTTTCCATCAAGAAAAATGGATATAAATGGATCGATATTCCTCGAATTAGGATTATCTTCTTCAATCAAGTGGCCTAACTTAGTTTTTTTAACATTCAAGTATTCTGCATTATTATCGTTTGGACAAATTACTAATGGAACTCTCTCAATAACCTCTATTCCATAACCACCTAATCCAGCAATCTTTCTAGGATTGTTTGTAAGTAATTTCAGTTTTTTTATACCTAGATCGGTTAATATCTGTGCTCCAACTCCATAATTTCTGAGATCAGCTGGAAAACCTAATCTTTCATTAGCTTCTACAGTATCTAATCCGCCATCCTGTAAACTATAAGCTTTTAATTTATTTATTAAACCAATACCTCTACCTTCTTGTCTCAAGTAAACAACAACTCCTTCTTCCTCCTTTTCTATCCTTGATAAAGCTGCTTCTAACTGCGGTCTACAATCACAACGTAAAGATCCAAAAGCATCACCTGTTAAGCACTCTGAATGCATTCTTACTAGTACAGGCTCGCTTAATTTTGATGATTTTTGTTTAACTAATGCAACATGCTCTGAACCATCAAGTTCATTAACATATCCATAAGCTTTGAAATTACCAAAAATACTTGGAAGTACAGCATCGGATTTTCTAAATACAAATCTTTCAGTTTGAAACCGGTAACTTATTAAATCAGCTATGGATATTAATTTCATTCCCCACTGTTTCGCATACTCTTTAAGTTGTGGAAGTCTTGACATGGAACCGTCAGGATTTTGTATTTCGCAAATCACTCCAGCGGGGTAGAGACCTGACATTGCCGCAATATCTACTGCTGCTTCGGTATGACCTGCCCTTTTTAAAACTCCGCCTTTTTTAGCTCTTAATGGGAAAATATGTCCTGGCCTCCTTAAATCATCAGGTTTTGTATTTGGGTTTATAGCAACTTGAATTGTCTTTGCCCTGTCTTCAGCAGAAATTCCGGTAGTAACATTGTTTTCAGGTCCAGCATCAATTGATATCGTAAAAGCTGTTTGATTTTCATCTGTATTTCTATCTACCATCAATGGTAAATCTAAAGAGTCAAGCTTTTCTCCTTGCATAGCTAGGCATATAAGACCACGTCCCTCAGTAGCCATAAAATTAATTTGCTGTGGAGTTGCAAACTGCGCAGCACATATTAAATCTCCTTCATTTTCTCTTCTTTCATCATCTACAACAATTATGCATTCTCCATTTCGTATAGCTGCTAAAGCATCGCTGATAGGATCAAATTCAATTTTAAAAGATTCATTTATATCCAAAATTGTTCCATTATTTGATTTGGGACTTGTTTCTTTCATTATTCCTATCAATATAGAAAAATAGTGTTTTACTTACCTTAAATTCAACACTTTATAATCCTATCTCAAAGTCTGCCAATTCAAAGAAATGAATGTTGCAATAGTAGGTGCTACTGGTTACGGCGGTATTCAAGCGGTAAATCTTTTAAAGAAAAGTAAAAAATACAAAATTTCATTTTTAGGAGGTAATAAAACATCTGGATCAAAGTGGAATGATAATTTTCCTTTTATTTATCTTGATAATGATCCTTATATAGAAGAAATTTCTGTAGATAATATTTCAAAAAATACAGATGTTGCGTTGCTTTGCTTACCAAATGGCTTATCTTCAACATTGACAAGGAAATTATTAGATCGAGGACTTAAAGTTATTGATTTATCTGCTGATTACAGATATAAGTCTTTAGATGAATGGAAAAATGTATATTCCAAAGAAGCTGCTATTTATAAAAGGAATGATGATGATTTATGTAAAGAGGCAGTCTACGGTCTCCCTGAAATAAATAAGGAAGCCATTTCAAAAGGAAGATTAGTTGCCTGTCCAGGATGCTATCCAACATCTGCTCTTATTCCATTAGTTCCTTATCTATCGCAAGGAATTATTGAAAATGAAGGAATAGTGATTGATTCTAAAAGCGGAACCTCTGGAGGAGGTCGAGAACCAAACCAAAAGCTACTCTTATCAGAATGTGGTGAAGGCTTATCAGCATATGGATTGATAAACCATAGACATACCTCAGAGATCGAGCAAGTAGCATCTATAATTTCTGGAAATAAAATTGAACTGCTTTTTACACCTCATTTGGTTCCATTTTCAAGGGGTATGCATTCGACTATATATGGGAGATTAAGAGATCCAGGATTAACCTCTGATGATTGCAGAATTCTTTTAGATAATTATTACAGAAATTTTAAAAATATTAAAGTATTACCGGTAGATACATACCCTTCAACAAAATGGGTAAAAAATACAAACCAAATTTTCCTTTCTGTTAAAGTTGATATTCGAAATGGAAGGATTATTATTTTATCTGCAATTGATAATTTGTTAAAAGGTCAGACTGGGCAAGCAATTCAAAATTTAAATATTATGAGTGGATTTTCAATGGATGAAGGTCTTGATTTAACTAATAATTTTCCATAAAATTACTTCTTATCAAAAACCCAGCATGAGAGATTGAGCGGGGTAAAATTTTATGCTCAAGCATTTGTATCCTTTTGGAAAGTGATTCAATATTATCATCATCTCTAATTGACAATGCAGCTTGCATAATCAATGATCCACTATCTACCTCCTCTTCTACAAAATGTACTGAACAACCAGTTATTTTTGAACCATTTAATATAGAGTCCTTTATCGCAGAACCTCCTTTGTATGCGGGAAGTAATGAAGGATGAATATTTATTATCTTATTCCTAAATTTATTAATAAAAAATGGAGTAACAATTTTCATCCAGCCTGCCATAACCACAAGTTCAACATCGTAATGAATTAGAGTATTTACAATTTCTAATTCAAAAGCTTCTTTTTGCAGAAAGTCCTTGCCTCTTATAATTTTGTGAGGTATTTTTTTAATTTCAGCTCTTTTTATACAACCGGCTTCATCTTTGTTAGTAATTAAAACTTTTATATCTATATCTAATTCTCCTTTTTCTGAGAGATTAATTAATTCCTGAAAGTTTGTTCCTTTACCAGAAGCAAGTACACCTATTTTTAATTTTGGTGAAAATCTTCTAAATTCAGATATCTCAGGCGAAATTAGGTAATTAAATGATCTATCCAAAGTTTTCTATTTTATCTAATGATAAATTCATATGAAATAAAAAAAACCCTTAATTTTAATTGTTTATATTCAAAAACATATTTATTTGAAGATAATAATTTAAACAAATTTAAATGATTCAAATCTATGTACTATTCGTATAGATATAATTGAATAATAAATAAAAGAAACAAATATATAAAATGAATGGAGATTTAAAATCTTGGGATAAATTTTGTAATTATCTTTGGTTTGATAAAAAATTAAATATTTGGTTAGACATAAGCAAAATTAATTTCACAAGTAAAGAGATAAAAAATTTAGAAAATAAATTTATAAATGTTTTTTCATCGATAAAAGAATTAGAAAATGGTGCAATTTCAAATATTGATGAAAATAGACAAGTTGGACATTATTGGCTTAGAAATCCATCAATTTCACCCTCTTTAACAATTGGAGAGGAAATTAGCGCAGATATTAATGCAGTCTCTGAATTTGGAAAACAAATTTTAAATGGAGATATTAAGAATAAGAATAATCAGAATTATACTGATGTTCTATGGATAGGAATTGGTGGAAGTGGGTTAGGACCATTACTTATTACAGAGTCACTCCAGAAGTGTTCTCGAGGCTTAAATTTTTCTTACATCGACAATGTTGATCCATTTTTAATTAGCGAAAAGTTAGAAGAATTATCTGAAAAATTATCAACAACATTATTTGTAGTAGTAAGCAAATCAGGTGGTACTCCTGAACCTAGAATTGCTATGGAAATTATTAAAAATCACTGCGAAAACAATTCTCTTGAATGGAATTCTAATGCTATAGCTATAACTATGAAAGATAGTAAGTTATTTAAAAAAGCCACTTCTGAAAATTGGTTAAAAATATTTAATTTACAAGATTGGGTTGGAGGAAGAACAAGTATTACAAGCTCTGTCGGATTACTTCCATTAGCTCTTATTAATGAAAATATATTTGAATTCATTAGAGGGGCATCAGTAATGGATGAGGCCACGCGTATAAGTGATTTTAAAAAAAATCCTGCAGCATTATTATCATCTGCATGGTATTTAACTGGGGATGGCGTTGGTAAGAGAGATATGGTCGTATTACCATATAGAGATAGGTTACAGGTATTTAGTAAATATCTTCAGCAATTAGTAATGGAATCATTAGGAAAGAAATTTAATAGGAATGGTGAAGTAGTTAATCAAGGTATTTCCGTTTTTGGTAATAAAGGATCTACAGATCAGCATGCTTATGTTCAGCAACTGAGAGATGGTATTGATAATTTCTTTTGTATTTTTATTGAATTATTAGATTCTCCATCTACTAATATTTTTGATGAAAAAGAGAATCCTAAAGAATATCTTTCTGGTTTTTTGCAAGGAACCAGATCAGCACTCTCTAGTGAAGACAGACAAAGTATCACTATTACTTTAGAAAAGTTAAATTGTTTTTCACTAGGGGCCTTAATCGCTTTATTTGAGAGGGCTGTATCCTTCTACGCTGAATTGGTAAATATAAATGCATATGATCAACCTGGAGTTGAAGCTGGAAAGAAAGCAGCTGCAAATATTATTGAGTATCAACAAAAAGTAAGTAATTTATTAGATGAAGGTGGAGAATATTCTATAAATGACATAACATCATTATTCGATAATTCAGTTAGTGAACCCATATTTTTTATACTCCGTGAAATGTGTTTCGGTAATGATAATTATTTAGTTAAGGGCGATTGGTCAAATCCAAATTCATTAGTTATTCAAAAAATAAATTCTTAAACAACAATATTCATAATTTTTCCTTTAACAATAATTATTTTTCTTATTTCCTTATCTTGTGTCCATTTTAATATGTTAGGTCTTTTAAGAGTAAATTCTTTAATTTGATCTTCACTCATATCATTATTTATATTTACTTTGTCTCTAACTTTTCCATTAACTTGTATGACTAGTTCATATGAATCTTCCTTTAGTGCTTCGGCATTAAATGAAGGCCAGTGTTCTAAATGCACAGATTTTTTAAATCCTATAAGATGCCATACTTCTTCTGCAATATGAGGTGCAAATGGAGCCAACAAAATACAAAATGTTTTTAAAGCATCAATTTTTAAATTATTGTTTACGTCATTAATGGAATTCGATAAAGAATTATAAAACTTCATTAGTTCTGAAATCGCAGTATTAAATTGGTTATTTAATATGTCGTTTGTAATTTCTTTTATAGCAATATTCATTGACTTTATTAAACTTTTTTCTTTATCTGGATAGGAATTAGATTTACTATTTATATCTTTTGCACAATTTATATAAAGCTTCCAAATCCTACTTAAAAATCTAAATTGTCCTTCAACATCTGTATCTCCCCATTCCAAATCTTTTTCTGGTGGTGCTTTAAATAATATAAACATTCTTGCTGTATCTGCTCCATATTTTTTAATTACTGATTCAGGGTCTATTCCATTATATTTAGACTTAGACATCTTCTCGAAAAGAACTTCAAGTTTAGAATTGTCAATTGGATCTGTAGGATTTGATAAGTCAGTAATATCGGAAGGAGAAACATATTTACCGGTTTTATTGTTTTTATAGGCTGCGGACTGAACCATTCCTTGCGTTAATAGTTTTTTGAAAGGTTCATCAATATCAAATAGTTTATTATCTCGCAAAGCTTTTGTGAAAAATCTTGCATATAACAAATGCAATATTGCATGCTCTACTCCTCCAACATATTGATCTACAGGTAACCACTTATTAATTTCATTCTTTTCAAATGGCTTAGTTGAACATTTTGAAGATGGGTATCTTAAAAAATACCAAGATGAACACATGAAAGTGTCCATAGTATCAGTTTCTTTCCTTGCCGCTATTCCACATTTTGGACATGTTGTATTTATCCAATTATTATTATTACCTAAAGCATTAATCTTGTTAGCGGAAATTTCTATATCTTTTGGTAATGAAACAGGCAAATCCGATTGGTTTAAAGGAACAGCTCCACATTTTTTGCAATTAACGATGGGTATCGGACATCCCCAATATCTTTGTCTAGATATTAACCAATCTCTTAAACGATATTGAATTTTATTTTCGGCCCATCCATTATTTACTCCCTCCTCTGCAATTTTTAATTTAGCAATAGTATTTTCTATACCATTGTATTGATTTGAATTAATTAGATATCCATTTTCTACATAAGCATTATCAAGCTCATTGCTTTGTTCACTTTTATCCTTTACTATTACCTGTTTAATATCTATATTGTTTTTCTTAGCAAACTCAAAATCCCTTAAATCATGGGCAGGTACACCCATAACAGCGCCTGTACCGTATTCATCAAGAACATAACTTGCCACCCAAATAGGTATAGTTTCAGAATTAACTGGATTTATTGCTATTAAGCTAGTTTTTATTCCAATTTTTTCAAGTTCATTATTTTTATTATCTTTTAAATATTGTTTAAGATTTTCTATATCTTGTATGGTTTCTTGATCAGTAATTTTTTTAATTAATGAATGATTTACAGAAATTGCTAAATAAGTAACTCCAAATAAAGTATCTGGCCTTGTTGTAAATACAGTTATTTTCTTTTCTGGATTGGTATTGATATTGAAATTAATATTTGCACCAATTGACTTTCCAATCCAATTATCTTGCATTATTTTTACTCTTTCTGGCCAGTTATCTAATTTTTCTAAATCCTTCAATAACTCATCCGCATAATTAGTAATTCTTAAAAACCATTGCTTTAATAATTTTTTTTCAACTACTGCCCCAGATCTCCATGATTTACCCTCTGAGTCAACTTGTTCATTCGCTAGGACTGTATTATCTATAGGATCCCAATTAACTTCTGATTCCTTTTGATATACAAGACCTGACTTGTATAACTCTAAAAATAGATATTGAGTCCAAATATAATAATTTTCATCACATGTTGCAAATTCCCTATCCCAATCAACTGATAGTCCCAATAGCTTTAATTGTGACTTCATATGAGAAATATTTTTTTTAGTCCAGATACTTGGACTAATTCCTCTTTCAATTGCAGCATTTTCAGCAGGCAAACCAAAGGCGTCCCAACCCATTGGATGTAAGACAGATTTACCCTTAAACCTTTGGAATCGAGCTATTAAGTCTGTAATAACATAATTCCTAACATGTCCCATATGAAGATTACCTGAAGGGTAAGGAAACATTGATAAGGCATAAAACTTATCGCTATTCTCAGTTAATTCATCGGTTTTGTATAAATTGTTTTCCCTCCATATTGACTGCCATTTTTTTTCTATTACAGATGGATTATATAAATTGGTATCAGCCTCATATTGTTTATCGGAAGAAATCACTTAATTTTTATTTGTTAAATTATTATTTTAATATCCATTGTATAAAATAGAAATAAATTGTTAAAAGGAATAATTTATAATTAAAATTTAAGATATATAAATTACAAATGAAAAATATAAGTTTTGAAAAATATCAAGGTAACGGAAATGATTTCGTAATAATAGATTCTAGAAGAAATGAATTATATAAAAATTACAAGACAAATAAAATATTTGATATAAAAAAAATTTGCAACAGGCAATTTGGTATTGGAGCAGATGGTGTGATTTTTATAGAAGAACCTAATGAAGATAATTATGCAAAAATGATAATTTTTAATTCTGATGGTTCTGAAGCGCAAATGTGTGGAAACGGAATTAGGTGTTTAGTTGAGTATCTCCATGTAAATGATTCAATGAATAATAAAAATATAGAATATAAAATTGAGACTAAAGCTGGTTTAAAAATTGCAAAATATATAAATGATGAAATTACAGTAAAAATGGGAGTTCCAATTTTAGAATGTCAAAATATTCCAACAACAATTGAAAAAAAAATAAATTCAATTCCTTCACACGAATTTATTGAGAAAGATTTTAATAATATGGGTTATGCCGTAGGAATGGGAAATCCTCATTTAATATTCTTTATAAAAGACATAGAGTCAATTGTTCTTTCCAGACTTGGTCCTATATTTGAAAAAAATGAATTATTTCCTGAAAAAACTAATGTTCATTTTTGTCAAATTTTAAATAGAGATAATATTAAAGTAAAAGTATGGGAAAGGGGTGCAGGACCAACCTTAGCTTGTGGAACAGGTGCCTGTGCTATCCATGTGGCAGCTTATAAATTAGGCCTTTGTAATTCACAAACCATAGTAACATTACCAGGAGGTAATCTTAAAATTGATTGGTCAAAAGACGATTGTGAAGTGATGATGACCGGTAATGCTAAAAAGGTTTTCTCAGGATCAATGTTAGTAAATTAATGGAAAATAATTATATCTATTTCGATAATGCATCCACAACTCCATTATCTGAGAATGTTTTAAATATAATTAATTCAACTTATAGGAATTATTGGCATAACCCTTCATCTACCTATGAGCTAGGGATAAAATGCTCTACATATCTTGAAAAAATTAGATCTAAAATTTCTATTATATTTGAAGCAGATCCAGAGGATATAATTTTTACATCTGGTTCTTCAGAATCGACAAATATTGTATTTAATAATATTTTTGAGAAATTTAAAAATGGTAGGGTTGTTATTTCAAATGTCGAACATCAAGCAACAACTATTTGTGCTAATAAACTAAGAAAACAAAATTGGGATATTTACGAATGGACTGTAAATAATGATGGAATTTTAAATATTTCTAATATCGAAAAATTTTTAAACAATGATACTAAGCTTGTATCAATTATTTGGGGACAAAGTGAAATTGGGACAGTACAACCTGTTCAATTTATTGGTTCCAAATGTGAAGAATTAAATATAATGTTTCATTTAGATGGAACTCAAATATTAAGTAATGGAATATTCAGTTGGAAAGATCTTAAATGTGATTTTTTAAGTTTATCCGCTCATAAATTTGGAGGTCCAAAAGGGATCGGTATTCTTTTAACAAAAGAAAACTCTAGACAAATTTTAAAAAATAGTGACATATCACTTACTCAGGAATTTTCAATTAGACAAGGTACACAAGCTTTGCCATTAATCGCTGGAATGTATGAATCACTAAAGAATATTGAAGGAAAAATAAAATTATATGATTTCATAACTGAATTTCCTTCTAATAATATTAATAAACTTAAAAATTATTTTTTTCAAAAAATAAAAGATAATAATCATATAAAGATTACGGGTAGTATTAACCATAGACTTCCCAGTCATATTTCTTTTCTACTATTAAATAAACTATTTGAGCCTATAAGGGCCTATAAGATTGTTAATTTCATGTCAGAAAATAAAATAGCCATAAGTAGTGGAAGTGCTTGTTCAAGCTCATCTGGGAAACCTAGCTCAACACTTAAAAATATTGGTTTAAAAGATGATGAACTATATTCAAATATTCGTGTTACTTTAGGTTCAATAAACAATAAGTCAGAAATAGATAAATTTTTAGAACTTATTCAAATATGTATTGACAAATTTTAATGGAAACCAATTACAGACTACCTAAAGATTTAAATGAATCTCTTAAGAATATGGAGGATGCAATTATTCCAAGTTTATTAGATTCAAATAAAAGATTTACTATAGAATTTAATTTTGAAGGATTGAAGTTCAACAGAATTGGAATAACCATCTACAAGATATTGTCTAAAAATAATAATGTATTCATAACATTTGCTGATCAAGGTGCTGTGGCTTTGGCTCAAAGAGACTATCCAGATATCAAAGATAAAATCTTTACTTTTAAATCATTTAATGAATCAAATAATATAAATAATATTGATAGTGCAATGATATCGATACTACCTCAGCCATATGATTTCGATTCATTTGAACCAATGTCAGATAATTATCAAGGTACGCATTATACATTAAATCCAAAATTTGAAGATGCAAATATTGGTATTGGAAGTGTTATTAGAGAGCGACGTAAAAACTTTGTCAAAACATGGAAAAATATTTATTTTCTGCAGCCTTTAAATAAAGCTGCTCTTATGCATATTTATCCAAATAACTGGTTGCTTTTCAAAGAAGAAAATAAAAGATATTTTTTTAAAAAAGAATTTGAAATTAAACCCGACAATGAATCTATTTTTGTAAATTTATAGATTGAATGTGATAAAAAAAATATATTCATTTTTCTTTATTGTTCTTGTATTAGTAACATCTCCTTTCTTAATAAGATATTTACTAGCAAATCAGAAAATAACTATTTTAAATAGTATTTATTTTAATTTCCCGGGAATAATTAATAAAAACAAAATATGTCCTAATTACGATGCTTTATTGAATCAAACGCTTGATGATTCTTTTAGTGTATCAATTATTAATAATAAAGGGGAAATAATAAGTTCCTACAACGAGGATGTTCCAAGGTTGCCAGCTTCTAACCAAAAATTATTCTCATCAGCTTATGTTTTAAGTAAATATAAATTAAATAATAATTTAAAAACTTCCTTATTTAAAAATAAAAATAATTATTATTTACAAGGTCAAGGTGATCCAGATCTTAATTATGAAAATATAATCGAACTAATTTCAAATGTTAAAGAAAATAAAATTATTAACTTTAATATTGTAGAAATTGATTCAAAATTTTATTGGCCTAATGGTTGGACAAATACTGATAAACTTTACGAATATGGATCTCCAATTACATCTCTTGCAATAGAAAGTAATCACAATAAATATGATGATATTTATGCATTAAAAAATTTTATTAAAAATTATTTAAAAAATAAATTTCCAAATTCAAAAATATATATAAATTTTTTTGATTCAGAAAAAACTTTTTATTTAAAAAATTTTAAAGAGATAAATAAAGTATATTCAACTCCAATTCTTTCATTATTAACTCTAACAAATTCTGAAAGCCATAATTTTACGGCTGAATCTCTTTTTAAAAATGCCTCAAATACATGGAACGATAATAACTATATAAAAATGAAAAAATGGCTTGAAAATAAAGGCCTACCAGCAACTAATGCATACTTTGCAGATGCTAGTGGATTGTCTCGAAAAAATAAAATTACAACAAAGTTAGTTGTATTGTTTTTAGATAAAATGAGATATTTTAATGATTTTAAAGCTTATCAATCTACACTTTCAATTACGGGAGTGAGAGGAACATTAGCTAAAAGATTTGTAAATAGTGAATTGTCTGGAAAGTTTTTTGGCAAAACTGGGACTCTTTCAAATGTCTTTGCTTTATCTGGCTTTTTATATAAAAATGAAAAGCCCATAATTATAAGCATTATCCAAAATTCGAATAAAATTGATAAAGAAAAAGCTTTTAAATTATTAAGTGATCTTTATTACTTGAAATCTTGTTAACAAAAATATTATTTAAAATATTCTCTTAAATCCCTCTCAACAGAGGAGGGTACCATGTGATTAATTTCACCACCAAATTTTGCAACTTCTTTTACTAAAGAACTACTAAGAAAACTATAATTTGTATTTGTCGATAAAAATATAGTTTCAATATCATTATTAAGAGATTTATTTGTATGAGCAATCTGAAGTTCATACTCAAAATCACTCATTGCTCTTAAGCCTCTGAGAATGAGATTTGCTTTTAGCTCATTTGCACAATCAACAGTTAGGCCAGAATAAGAAATAACTTCAATATTAGGTAAATGAGAAAGAGAATTTTTTATTTGTATTATTCTTCTTTCAAGATTAAATGTTGGTGTTTTAGAGGTATTTTCTAAAACAGCGACTACTAGATTGCCAAATATTTTTTCAGCCCTTTCTATTAAATCAAGATGCCCATTTGTTAAAGGATCAAATGTACCTGGATAAAGAATTTTCATGAATTTATTATGATCGAATAAGAAATTTAGTTAAAATAAAATTATTAGTTAAATCAATTATGACATTAAATCTAGAAGCAAAAAAAATCTTATTAAGAAAAATACCTCACGGATTATTTATTTGTGGCGTTAGAGACGAGGATAAAAATGAAGTAAATGGATTTACTGCAAGTTGGGTGACTCAAGGTTCTTTCACCCCACCATTGGTTGTAATGGCTGTTAGAGCAGAGGGTTCTAGTCATGAAATAATAAAGTCAACCAATAAGTTCTCATTAAATGTTCTCAAAAGTGATCAAAAGGATCTAGCAGCTGTTTTCTTTAAACCTCAAAAAGCATTAGGAGGTAGATTTGAATCTGTTGAATTTAATTTAGGTGAGCTTGGATTGCCTATTTTAGTTGATAGTGTTGGTGGTGTTGAATGTAATGTTGTTGGAAGTGTTATGCATGGAGACCATACCGTTTTTGTAGGAGAGGTGCAATCTGCTTATCTTAATAATGATGTTGACTCACTAAATTTATCTTCAACTGGCTGGAATTATGGAGGTTAACCATTATAAATGAGTAATTCCTCTATCGAAAAAATAAATAACAAATATAATTTTAAAATTGAATATAAATTAATTAATAATAAGGAGTTATTAAAATCAAGATTATCCGAAATTCCAAAGTCATCTGGTTGTTATCTTTTTAAAGATATTGATAATAACTTACTTTATATCGGTAAATCTAAAAAACTACGCAGTAGAGTAAGTAGTTATTTCAATAATTATTCAGATTTAACTCCCCGATTAAGTTTGATGGTTCGTCAAATAACTGAAATAGAAATAATAGTCACAGATAGCGAATATGAAGCATTAAATTTAGAGTCAAATTTAATTAAAACAAACAAACCATATTTTAATATTCTTTTAAAGGATGATAAGAAATATCCATATCTTTGTATAACTTGGAGTGAAAAATATCCTCGAATATTTATTACAAGACGAAGAAGAAATAGAAATAATTTAGATAGATATTATGGACCTTATGTAGATGTCGGATTATTAAGGAGAACATTATTTACGATAAAAAAAATATTTCCACTTAGACAAAGACCACGGCCAGTCTATAAAGATAGAACTTGTTTGAATTATTCAATAGGAAGATGTCCAGGTGTTTGCCAAGAAGTTATATCATCTGACGATTATAAAAAAATAATGAAACAAGTATCTATGATATTTCAGGGAAGAAATGATGACTTAGAAATATTTTTACAAAAAAAAATGATGCAATTTTCAAATGATTTAGATTATGAGAATGCAGCAAAAATAAGGGACCAAATTTCAGGTTTAAAATTATTAACTGAATCACAAAAAATATCAATACCAGATTCTTCAATTAATAGAGATATCTTTGGAATAGTTTCAGAAAAAAATGTAGCTAGTATACAAATTTTCCAAATGAGATCTGGTAAGCTCATTGGGAGAATTGGCTACAGTCAAAAATTAAATAATGAAGATGAGAATCTTATTTTACAAAAGATATTAGAAGAGCATTATATGAATGTTGAACCTGTAGAAATACCATCAGAAATCCTTATTCAATATAATCTTCCAAAACAAGCAACCATAGAGGATTGGTTAACTGAGCTAAGAAAAAAGAAAGTAAAAATCTTAATCCCAAAAAGAAATAAAAAACATGAAACTGTAGAAATGGTTTTAAAAAATGCGAAATTGGAATTAGATAGAATATTAAATGGGATACAAGATAATGAATCAGCAATTGAGGATCTTGCCCAAATACTTGAATTAAGCGAACAACCTAAAAGAATTGAAGGTTATGATATAAGCCATATACAAGGTAGTGACCCTGTAGCATCACAAGTCGTTTTTATTGATGGAATTCCTTCTAAACAGGATTATAGGAAATATAAAATTAAAGATCCAAACGTTTTTGTAGGACATAGTGATGATTTTGCTTCGATATATGAAGTAATACATAGAAGGTTTAAAAAATGGTCAAGATTTAAAAAAAGCGGAGGGGATTTTTCAATATTAAATGATAAAACGAATAGCAAATTAGACAATGAACTCCTATCAGATTGGCCTGATTTAATAATGATTGATGGAGGAAAAGGACAGTTAAATGCAGCTATTAAAGCATTAAAAGAATTAAATCTTGAGGAAGAAGTAACTATATGTTCATTGGCAAAAAAAAATGAAGAAATATTTATTCCAGGATTTACTAAGTCTCTTGATACTGATGAAAATCAAAAAGGTGTTCTTCTATTAAGAAGGGTAAGAGATGAAGCACATAGATTTGCATTATCTTTTCATAGAGACAAAAGATCTAAAAGAATGAATAGATCTCAATTGTCCCAAATCACTGGATTAGGACCATCAAGAATAAGAGAATTGCTTGAGCATTTTAAATCAATAGACGCGATAAGAATAGCTAGTAAAGAGGATTTATCAAAAGTTAAAGGACTTGGAAAAAATTCAGTAAATGATATATATGAATATTTTAACGAGTTATAAATATTAATTAATTTTTGAAAAATAGATTTCTTGAAATTGTTAAATATAACTATATTAAAAATATATATTTTTAAATTAATCTAGTAATTTGGCAGCTGAAGCATATCTCTGGTTTAAATCACTTCACATTATTGGTGTAATCGTTTGGTTTGCGGGACTTTTTTATTTAGTAAGACTTTTTATATATCATGAAGAATCTAAAAATATGGATAATGAATTAAAAATTGCCTTTAATAAACAATACACCTTGATGGAAAAAAGGCTGGCGAATATAATCACAACACCTGGGATGATATTAGCTTTAAGTATGGCTATTTGCATGGTTATTATGCAACCAAGTTGGTTAAGTGAGAAGTGGTTGCAAATTAAAATTACTTTTGTTTTGGGATTAGTAATTTATCATTCTTATTGTTATAAAATAATGTATTCATTACATAATGGTACTTCAACTATTTCAGCAAAAAACCTTAGATTATTAAATGAATTGCCTACTTTATTATTATTTATAATTGTACTTTTAGTTATTTTTAAAAATAATTTTCCAACTAGTGTTGCTACATGGAGCGTAGTTGGACTAATTATTTTCATGTTGGCTTCAATACAATTATATGCAAAGATTAGAAAGAAAAATGAGAATTCATTAAGTAATGAATAGGGAAGACTTAGTAAAATTAACTTCCAATATTAATAAATATAGTTGTCCTAAAAATATTAATTTTCACTGTCATACAAAATTTAGTGATGGAAGTTTAGAACCTTATGAACTTTTAGAACAAGCTTATAAAAATAACTTGAAATTTTTATCAATAACCGATCATCATACAATTAAAGCTCATGAATATATAAAAAAAAATAATATACTCAAAAATTATCCTAAAGATTCTTTTACATTAATTTCGGGAATAGAAATTAATTGTTTGATTTTAGGATGTTTAGTACATGTAATTGGATTAGGAATAGATATAAAAAGTAAATACCTAAATCCCTACATACTTGGAGAGTCTCCAATAGGTAATGATTTAAATATTAAATCAGTTATAAAAGCAATAAATTTAGCTGGTGGTTTATCATTTCTTGCACATCCAGCGAGATACAGGATTCCCTTTTATAAATTAATTCCAGAGGCCAAAATACAAGGCATTGATGGAATAGAGGTTTGGTACGATTATGAACTTAATGAAGTATGGAATCCTAGTTTATTTGTATGTACAGAAATAGATAAATTAGCAGACAAATATTCAATGCTAAAAACATGTGGAACTGATAGTCATGGACTTTCACTATTAGGTAGATAATTCAGAATTCGTTTTTTTCAATTATTGAATCAGTATTAATAATTATGTTCTTTAAATTTTCAATGACATCTGATGAACAATTATTCCACATTTTTCTATTTACAATTTCAAGAAATCTTTGTGCAATATCTCTTAAAGCCCATGGATTATTCTCTAGAAAGAAATTCCTTAGATCCAGATCACATAACCATGATTTATAAACTTCCTCATAACACCAATCTGAGACTACTTCAGTAGAAGCATCAAAAGCATATAAGTAATCTAGTGTAGCTGAAAATTCAAACGCTCCTTTATAACCATTATCCTTCATTCCATTTATCCATTTAGGGTTAAGTATTCTTGATATAACAACTTTATTAATTTCATCTTGTAATTTTGAAATTTTGGATAATCCAAATTTTGATAAATCACCATGATACATTTCAGGAAATTTACCGCTCAATTTTTTAACTGCTGAAGATAATCCACCCTGAAACTGATAATAATCATCAGAATCTAAAATATCATGTTCCTTATTATCTTGGTTATGAACAACTAACTGCACATTTTTAAGAGCATTTTCAAATGATTTTTTATCCTCTATAGGTTCAAGATTATCACTGTAAATCCACTTACTCCAATTAAGAAATGATTCTCCTAAATCATCAATAGTTTCCCAATTAGAATTTGAAATTAGTTCTTGCAGACCAGCTCCATATGAACCTGGCGCTGACCCAAATATACGATTAATTGAATCACCATCCCTTAATGCCCCAGCGAGAGGGTTAAATTTATCATCCTCATTAAGATTAGAAACAAGATTTATTGCTTTAGAAGTTAATTTAACTAACTGTGGAAATGCATCTCTAAACATTCCCGAAATCCTTAAAGTAACATCAACCCTTGGTCTTTCGAGAACAGATAAAGGAATGATTTCTAGATCAACTACTCTTCTTGAAGGCCCATCCCAAATAGGCTGAACTCCTAATAAATATAGTATTTGACAAATGTCTTCACCACCATTTCTCATTGTGGATGTTGCCCATACGGATATTGCTATATTTTTTAAATCTTCTCCATTATCTTGTTTGTATAAATCAAGTATTTGTGAAGCAGACTGACAACCAACACTCCATGCTGATTCAGTTGGCAGCCCTCTCGAATCAACTGAAAAGAAATTTTTACCAGTGGGTAAAGTTTCAGTTTTACCTCTCGTAGGAGCTCCAGATGGACCACTTTTTACATATTGTCCGTTTAATGAATTAATAAATGATAATTTCTCATTATATGAAGAATTAATGATTGGAATTAGAATCTCTTTTTTTAATGATAAAAAATACTTATTATGTTTTTTTTCATTAAAGAAATAGTCTATTATTTTCTGATTTTTATATTTTTCTAGATTTTTTATATTGATATTCTTTTTGTAAAAAAACAAATATATTAAATACTTTGCTTGTTGTTCCAAAAAATCAATAGCCATTCTAAAGTTTAAAATGTTTTTGTTGGAAAAAGTCAATAATATTTTTTTATCCTTTTCACTCAACATTTGATCATATTGATTTGTCCAAGGATTCAAATCTAGTTTTAAATGTTTTGCTATATATTGAGTAACACCAATTCGGTTCGTATTTGGTACTCTAGCAATACACAAGAATAAATTTATTTCATTAATATCATTCTGCCTATTGCCAAAAATATGCAAACCTGTCCTAATTTGAGATTCTTTAATTTTGCAAAGAAAGGAATCAATTTCTTCTATTTGATTAATTTTATTCTTTAAAGTAATTTCGCTAAAATCTTTTTTTATTAATTCAAAAATGGAATTTTCTATTATTTCAATCCGATTAGAATTTAATAATTTTGCTTCAAAATATTCGTCTAAATAATTTTCTAATATTGAATATTTTCCATATAATTCTGACCTATCCAATGGAGGGGTTAAATGATCAATAATTGTTGCAGCAGTTCTTCTTTTAGCTTGGGATCCTTCTCCAGGATCATTTACGATAAAGGGATATATGTTTGGTATTGCTGGACAAATAATATTTGGAAAACATTTATTGCTGAGACCTATAGATTTACCAGGTAACCATTCAACAGTCCCATGTTTACCAATATGGCACAAAGCATTTGCATTAAAAACTTTTTCAATCCAAAAATATTGTGCTAAATATCTATGGGGAGGTGGAAGATCGGGAGAATGAATATCTCTATCAGTGAAAGCGTCATAACCTCGTTGAGGTTGAATCAATAATGTTATTTTCCCAAATCTAATACCATTTATTGAGAAGCCTTTATTATCTAGATCGATAGCATCAGATGGTTTACCCCAACGACTAACAATAATATTTTTGGGATCAATTTCTAAATAATTCCAATATTTTAAATATTCACTAAGTGGTAAATAATCTAATGGTTTATTATTTTGAGATTCAATATCATTAGTTCTAGTTTTTATAAGCATTGACATTAATTCCGAAGAATCTTGAGGATAATTACAAGATCCAAGGTCATAACCTTCTTCTTTTAACCAATTAAGAATATTTATTATTGAAGATGGTGTATTTAGACCAACGCCATTACCGATTCTTCCATTCTTTACTGGATAATTACTTATTACTAAACAAATTCTTTTATCAAAATTATTAAGTTTCTGAAGTTTCACATAATTTGTTGCAAATTTTGAAATCCATTGAATACCTACTTGATCAGCTTTGTAACTAGTTATTTCACTATATAGTGTATTTTTCTTAGAAATTATTTCTTTAAATGCTGAAGGACAGGTAGTAATTCTTCCATCAAATTCAGGAATAATTATTTGCATTAATAAATCAGATGAATTCATTCCAATAGATGAATTTAACCACTTTTTTCTTGATCTATTAGAAGAAAGAAGCTGTAAAATTGGAATTTTAAGAGAAGTAAAAATATTTGTTGAATTTTCAATTAATTCATTATTTTTGATTTGAGATGAAGAAAATGAAGTTGTGGTAATTATTAGTTTAATATCTTCTTTTTTAAAAATTTCTATTAATTTCTTCTGAATAATATGATCTTTTAGTGTTGAAATAAAAAATGTTTTAGGAGATAATCCGCATTTTCTTAATTGCAGGTTAAGTTTTTCGTTTACTTCAATCTCGTTAGCCAAAAAAAGTGATTTATAGGATATTATTCCTATCTTTTCGCCACTTTCATTTTTCCAATCATATAAATAGGGATCTGCATAAAAAGTAATATTCAAAAAATCATCAGGAATTAATTTTTCATCAACAACTAAATAATTTAAACAATTTAGAAACTTTCTATAATTATCCAGTCCTCCAGATCTTAGTAATCTAGAAATATTTAATGCAATATTTTTATTTATACTACTTATTTCACATAAGGAAATTTCCTGGTCAATGGTACCTGATAGGACTACTAACTTCCTTTTTTTATTAACTGCTTGCCAATTTAAAAGTTGTTCAATTCCATAGTTCCATGTACCTTTATCTCCAAATATTCTAAGTACGACAACTTTTGCATAATTTATGGTTTTTAATAAATAATTATCTATTTGAGCAGAGGAATTTAAATTAGAAATTTCTAAAGCTCTTATATTATTTTTTAATGAAGCAAATTCTTTTTCTAACAATAAGTTTGATATAAGATTTAAATCAGCCTTGACACTTGTTATAAAAATAAAATCTGCAGCTGGTTGCTCAATTAAATCATCCTTATTCTTTTCATTTCCTGCTATATTTAATATCCTGTGCATTTTTATATATAAATAAGGTTTAGAATAAGTAAGTAGGATAAAACAAGTTTACCTTAATTAAATAAATTAAATATGCATGAATTTCTTCCATACGCCTGGTTCGAAGGTAAATGTATTCCATTTAAAGAAGCAAAAATATCAATAGCTACTCATGCACTACATTACGGTACTGCTGCATTTGGAGGAATGCGAGCGATACCTAACCCAACAAACAAAGAAGAATTCCTTTTGTTTAGAACTGATAAACATATAAAAAGATTATCTCAAAGTGCAAAATTACTCTTAACCGAAATTTCTGAAGAATATATTTTTAAAGCCTTAGAAGAAGTTATAAAAAGAAACAAGCCAGAAAAACCTATTTATATAAGACCATTTGTTTATACAAGCGATTTAGGTATAGCGCCAAGGTTACACAATATTGAAACAAATTTCTTTATTTATTGTATTGAACTAGGAGATTATCTATCCCCAGATGGTGTTTCTTGTAGAATGAGTAGTTGGACAAGGCAAGAAGATAGATCTCTCCCCTTAAGAGGAAAAATAAGTGGAGCATATATTACTAGTTCATTAGCCAAAACAGAAGCTAGTTTATCGGGTTTTGATGAAGCCCTGCTATTAAATTCAAGTGGTAAGGTAAGCGAAGCTAGTGGTATGAATTTATTTATTGTAAGGAATGGAGACTTAATCACTCCTGGTGTTGATCAAGATATCCTTGAGGGTATTACTAGAGCTAGTGTAATTGAATTAGCAAAATCATTTGGAATAAATGTAATTGAGAGACCTGTTGATAAAACAGAATTATTAATAGCAGATGAAGTTTTTCTAACTGGTACAGCAGCAAAAATTACACCAGTTAAAAAAATTGAATCAACTGAATTAAATGTTGAAAGACCAATAATGAATAAATTAAAAAGTAAGCTTATAGAAATAACAGAAGGTCGTTCTCAAGACTATGATGATTGGGTAACAAGAATTTCACTAAAATAAATTATTTTTACCTAAAATGGAATCTTTCAGAACCTATTTAAATAGAGATGAAAAACCATTAATTATTTTTGACGGAGGTACTGGAACATCTTTTCAGAACTTAAATCTTACTGCAAATGACTTTGGAGGAAAAGAATTAGAGGGATGTAATGAAAACCTTGTTTTATCATCGCCAGAGGTAGTTGAGAAGGTTCATAATTCATTTTTAGAAGCAGGTTGTCATGTTATAGAAACTAATACATTTGGTGCCTCATCAATAGTTCTTGATGAATATGATATTGCAGATAAGGCTTATGAGATAAATAAAAATGCAGCATTTATAGCAAAAAAAGCTGCTGCCAAATATTCATCAGTTGATAAACCAAGATTTGTAGCAGGTTCAATTGGGCCAACAACTAAATTACCCACCTTAGGACATATAGATTTTGATGAATTAAAGCAATCATATAAAGAACAAATTTATGGTCTTATAGATGGAGGAGTTGATCTTCTTTTGATTGAAACTTGTCAGGATGTTTTACAAATTAAATCTGCTTTATTGGCATCAAAAGAAATTTTAGAAAGTAAAAATATTGATATACCTTTAATGGTATCTATAACAATGGAAACAACAGGTACTATGCTTGTTGGATCTGATATTGCTTCTGCATTAACAATATTAGAGCCATTCAATATAGATATCCTTGGACTTAATTGTGCAACTGGTCCTGAGCAAATGAAGGATCATATTAAATATTTGTCTGAAAATTCTCCCTTCGCTATAAGCTGTATTCCCAATGCAGGTCTTCCTGAAAATATTGGTGGTGTAGCTCACTATAGATTAAAGCCAATAGAATTAAAGATGCAGTTAATGAATTTTATATATGACTTTAATGTTCAATTAATAGGTGGATGTTGTGGGACAACACCTGAACATATAAAATACCTGTCTTCAATAATCGATGAAATTATTGATATTGAAAGGACCCACAAAAATGGTAAGAAAAATTCAAGTGGTTTTATTCCATCTGCCTCATCAATATATAACTCTGTGCCATATAAACAAGACAATTCAATTTTGATAGTAGGAGAAAGATTAAATGCAAGTGGTTCGAAAAAGGTAAGGGAGTTATTAAATAACGACGATTGGGATGGCTTAGTTGCAATTGCAAAGCAACAACAAAAAGAAAATGCTCACGTTCTTGATGTAAATGTTGATTATGTAGGCAGAGACGGAGTGAAAGATATGAAGGAAATAACTTCAAGACTTGTTACCAATATAAATTTACCATTAATGATTGACTCTACAGATGCAGATAAAATGGAAAGTGGATTAATGTCAGCTGGTGGTAAATGTATTATAAATTCAACCAATTACGAAGATGGCAATGAAAGGTTTGATCAAGTTCTAAATTTAGCCTTAGGATATGGTGCAGGTCTTGTTGTCGGAACAATTGATGAAGATGGAATGGCAAGGAATTCAGAAAAAAAATATAAGATTGTCAAACGAGCGATTAATAGAACAAGAGAACGTGGTTTGTCAGATTATGAGCTATTTTTTGATCCATTAGCTCTGCCAATATCTACAGGGATAGAAGAAGATAGATTAAACGCTAAAGAAACAATTAGTGCTATATTAAAAATTCGTGAAAATTTCCCAGATATTCATATCATACTTGGGATATCAAACATTAGTTTTGGTCTTTCACCATTATCAAGAATCAATCTAAATTCAATATTTTTAGATGAATGCATTAAAGCAGGATTAGATTCTGCTATCATCGCACCAAATAAAATTTTGCCATTATCAAAAATTTCTCAAGAAACTAAAAAGCTTTGCTTAGATTTGATTTATGATAAAAGAAAATTTGAAGATGATATTTGTATTTATGATCCATTAGTAGAATTAACAAAGGCTTTTCAAGATTTATCTATTCAAGATTTCAAAAAAGCATCTTCAGAAAATAAAAATCTAAGTCTTGAAGAAAGTCTGAAAAATCATATTATAGATGGAGAAAAAATAGGATTAGAAGAACAATTAAATAAAGCGTTAAAAAAATATAAACCTCTTGAAATAATTAATACCTTTTTACTAGATGGGATGAAAGTTGTAGGAGATTTATTTGGCTCAGGTCAAATGCAATTGCCATTTGTACTCCAATCCGCTGAAACAATGAAATTTGCTGTTTCAATTTTAGAACCATATATGGAAACTGTAGATGAGAACATATCAAATGGAAAACTCTTAATTGCAACTGTCAAAGGCGATGTACATGATATTGGAAAAAATTTGGTAGATATAATACTTACTAATAATGGTTATGACGTAATAAATCTAGGAATAAAGCAAGATGTTTCAGCAATTATAGATGCACAAAAAAAATACAATGCAGATTGCATCGCTATGAGCGGATTACTTGTTAAATCAACTGCTTTTATGAAAGATAATTTAGAGGCTTTTAACAATGAAAATATTAGTGTACCGGTAATATTAGGAGGCGCAGCCTTAACCCCAAAATTTGTAAATGAGGACTGCAGCAAAATATATAAAGGAAAAATATTGTACGGAAAGGATGCGTTCACTGATCTTAAATTTATGAATGAATATATGGATAATAAGAAAAAGGGTAATTGGTCAAATACAGAGGGTTTCATTAACAATGAAGGTATAAAAATTAATTTAGCCTCATCAAAATCAAACTCTCAAGCTGCTAAAAAATCTATATCAATAAATACCGAGACTTCCAAATTAAATTTAAAAGAAAATTTTATAAGATCTAAATTTATAAATGAAGAAGATCCAATTCAAGCCCCTTTCTTGGGAACGAAAGTCTTGAACGATGTTGATATAGATTTAAATAAGTTAATATTTTATTTAGATACAAAAGCTTTATTTAGCGGGCAATGGCAAATAAAAAAAGGAAAAGACCAAAGCGTAGATGAATACAATAATTATTTGGATTCATATGCTAAACCATTGTTAGATAAATGGTTAGAGATAATTATAGAGAAAAAACTTATATCACCCAAAGCAGTTTATGGATATTTCAGATGCGGGAGAAAAGATAATAGTATTTTCTTATTTGATGAGAAATCATTAAATAAAATTTCCGAATTTAATTTTCCACGACAAAAATCTGGGAATAATTTATGCATAGCTGATTTTTATTGTGATTTGAAAAATGATAAACCGATAGATATATTTCCTATGCAGGCAGTAACCATGGGCGATATAGCCAGCGAATATTCTCAAAAATTATTTAAAGAAGATAAATATAGCGATTATTTGTTATTCCATGGACTTACAGTGCAATTAGCAGAAGCTCTAGCTGAGTATGTCCATGCATTAATTCGTATTGAATGTGGTTTTAGGTCTGAAGAACCAGACAAAAATAGAGAAATACTAGCTCAAAAATATAGAGGAGCTAGATATTCTTTTGGTTATCCTGCATGTCCAAAGGTATCTGATTCAAACATACAATTATCATTGTTGGATGCCAAAAGAATAAACTTGACCATGGATGAATCTGAACAACTTCATCCAGAACAAAGTACTACAGCTATCATTTCACTACACTCAAAAGCTAAATATTTCAGCGCTTAAGCTATATTTTTAGTTATTTTCTAAATATTCAATAATTTCTTCTTGTAGTTCTTCCATCGTTTCATTATCACCCAGATCAAGTCCCTCACCTGCGGCATCCTGTGTTAACTCAAGATAATATGAAGCACCATCACTAGATAAAAATTCTAATGCGGAAGTTTCATCACTATCTTTAAAAGCTTCATAAAGAGCTTTAAATGCAATGTTTTCAGTAAAGTCCCAATCCATAATGAAAAAAACCTTATTAGAATTATTACCTCTTTACCCCCCATACTCGTCAACCTTTTTTAAAGAAATGTTGGTGTTTTATTATTATTAAAAAAACTATGACCATAAATAATCAAAAACAGTTAAATGTCCTTGGAGAAGAAATTGAGATTTGTAGTTGCTCACCAATGACAGGGTGGTTCAGGGATGGATATTGCAATTATGACAAAAATGATGGAGGGAATCATTCCATATGTTGTGTAATGGATGATAATTTCCTGAAATATAGTAAATCACAAGGTAATGATTTAATAACTCCCATGCCTATTTATTCCTTCCCAGGACTAAAGGATGGTGATCATTGGTGTATTTGTCTTGATAGGTGGAAGCAAGCATTATTAGACGGTCTTGCACCAAAAGTTATATTAGAATCAACGAATATTGTAGTCTTAGAATCAGTACCTCTGGAAAAATTGAAAGAATATCAATTTAATAAAAAGTAATTACAAGTTTATTTTTTTTTTTAAAATGATAATGTTAAATTTTTTTAAATGAGTTTAGAAATATATTGGAAAAAAGCACTAGAACAAACTCAATTATCAATTGATGATGAATCATTATATCCTCTCAAAACTGATATTATTACAAGAGATTTATATGAAAAAGACGACTTCATAATTAGGAAACTAGATACTTCAAAATTTAATAAAAAAAAAATTTATGGTCCTAAGCAAAATCCATTTTGTCCTTGGGAAAAGATACTAGAAATTGATAAAATTGGTGATAATCATCAATTAATATTAAATAAGTACCCTGTACAAAAAGGTCATATTTTACTTATTACAAATGAATGGAAACCGCAAAATGGATGGTTAGATATTAAAGATTGGAGAGCGATCCAACAAGTTAATAAAGATACTAGTGGATTATGGTTTTTCAATAGTTCTCCAATTGCTGGAGCGAGTCAACCTCATAGGCATTTTCAACTTCTGCGTAGATCTAAAGGTGAGATATCATGCCCCAGAGAAAAGTGGTTTTTAGAGATGAACTCATATCAAGATATAGATAGTAAGCTTAAAAAAAATATTGTTGTATCCAAATTTAATTTTTTAGAAAATCCATCATGTCTTTTTGAATTTTACTTGGAATTATGCAAGAAATTAGGACTTGGGAACCCTATTAGTGATAAGAAACCGATATATCCTTACAACATTTTAATAACTAATAAATGGATCGCTATTATAAAAAGAAAAAATGATCATATCCATGGTTTCAGTATTAACGGTTTAGGATTTGCAGGATACTTATTAGTAACTGAAAATTCAAATATTAATTATTTAAAGAAATTAGGCCCTGAAAAACTTCTAGAAAATTTTGTTTGAATACTAGTTAGTTACTTCAACTTTCTTATCCCTGCTTATTTGGCTTTCTAGAACTTCTATAGATGCTGTTACTGAGGCAATTTTACGTTCAAGTGAATCCTTAATATAATTGAGCATTTCTAATTTCTTATGTTGATAAAAACTCTTTTTTTCTTTAGATGACTTGAAATAACAATTAAACATTTTTTATTTTTATTATAAAAAGACACTTAATTGACTTGTGACATAAAAATAGATTGGTTTTAATTTAAAAACAATATTTCGTATGGACTTTCAATTTTTTTTGAATAAAATTAAATAAATTCCATACTATTAAAGAAAATATTATTGAATATTCCTGAAAATTCAAATACAAAAAGAATTTCAATTGATTTACCTGAGGAACTAATTTCCAGGTTTGATCAATTACGAAAAGAGTGGGGATTTAGAGCAAGAGGACCTGTAATAGAAAAGATACTTAAAGAACTTCTTCAAGAAGATGATTTACTACCTAAGAACCAACAGCAAGAAATAGACTTTAACGAGAATAATAATAAAGAAAATTTAAATATTGATGAAGATACTGCATTGGTATTAATTAAATCAGACGTAAAAAAAGAAGTTAATGAGATATCTTTTAATAAAAGATTTACAAATAACAATCAATCTAAAGAAAAAGCCAACTTAAACATAAGCCTTCCCAATTTTGTTGAAAAAAAAGTAAGGAATCTAAGAAGAAGTATTAATAGTGAAAAATTAAAGGAGAATATTAATGATATTCAAATTAATACAATTAAAGAAACTGAATTAATAAAATGTCGAATTGAGTTAATTAGTCATTGGAAAACCTTATATGGATCAGTTCCTAATGATCATGTAGTAGAAGCTTCGATGGATTGGTTTGAAAGGGATATATGGCCAAATCTTGATGGAACTGAAAATCTACCCTTTACGTGGAGTGCAGCCAATAAATTAATGTCAGAATTATGCCCATTCTGGATAAAGAAAAATCCATCCCTTGAAATTGTTTTATTAATGATTGGCGTTTTAGAAGACCCTTTTGCTACATCAGATCTGATAAATAGAATACCAACACTTATGAGAAGATTTATAAGTAGATTTAAGCGAAATAATAGATCAAATTCATTTGAAACTTTGGACTCAACAATGACAGTACATGGAGCACTTAAATTATTGAATTTATCAACATCCGCAGGATCCGCTCATACGTTCCGTAAAATTAGGGAGGCCTATAAATCAATAGCCTTAGAGACGCATCCAGATGCTGGAGGATCAACAGATCAAATGAGAAAATTAAATGAAGCGTATCAATTGCTAAAAAATCTATATAGAAAATAGTATACTTATTCTCAAATAAGACTAATTATAAGTCTATTTAATAGTCTCATATAAGATAGCCGAAAATTAGGAAATTTCCAATTTTTCTAAATTATTATTTCAAATATATGGAGACAATAATTATGTATAAATGAAATAAAAATAGAATATATTATTGAAGAATAAATAATTTAATGTATAGGAGTTCTTATATGAGACTTATTATAAGTCTATTATATAGTCTCAAAAAAGATTTATAAGATAAATTAATTTATCAATTTGGATTATTCATACCCAAACTGTTATTTACCTGGAAAAAATTAAAAATTGAATAAAAAATCAAAAAATTATGTCCTTTAAATGTCCAAGAAATAAATAACGCTTAAAAAGTCTTGAAATCAAAGGCTTTTATGTTCTCCTGAACTGCCTTAAAGACAGTACTACTTACTTTGAAGTTTTTGAATAGCAGTTTGCTTATCAATACTAGGGACATCGCTTAAGCCATTTGCATCAAACCAAGGTGCGCTGGACCAATCAAACCCTTCGCCAAAAGTATTATCAGGTGCAGTAACATACCAGTGACAAGAAGTGTCAGGTACATCGACGGCACATTTTGACCAATCATCTGACCACTGAGGTACTTGGACCCACAACACCGAAGATAGCAATAGAGATAAAAAATTGATCATGATACTTATAATACATCATTTGTTAGTTTTATAGGATTATTACTTTTCTTATTTAAGAATTATAACAAGACTAATATAAAGTCTCATATGAGATTAATAATACGTTTAATTCCTTAATTTAGTATCAAAACATTTTTCAACATTAGAAATGATATTTGAATGTATAGATGTAATGTCCGAGTCCAGTAATGTTTTGTCTTTATCTCTATAAGATAATCTAAATGTATAACTTACATGATCATCTCCAAATTTAGTATCTTCAAAAACATCAATTAAATTTACATCCTCTAAAAGATTTTTTCCTGTTTTTCTTATCTGTGATGTTATTTCGCTAATTAAAAATTTCTTACTGAATACGAAATTTATATCTCTTTCCATTTTCGGAACAATTGGGTATTGCTTATATATTGGAATCCATTTATTTTTTCTTGTACTAGCTCCCAAGAGGTTAGAAACATTTATGTTAAATAAATAAACTTTTTTTAATGACTTCTTTTCTAATATAAGTTTGGGATGTATTTCACCAAAATAACCTGCGTCTTTCCCTTCAATAACTAATTTCGCTGTCCTTCCTGGATGAAGAAAATCAATTGAATCAGTAGGTTGATCATCAATTTTTATGTTCAAAGATGATAAAGCCTCCTTTAACTTTCCTCTGGCCTGGTAATAATTAAGATCGTTATCCTTACCCGAATCTATCCATTTTCCAAATTTTTTATTTCCATAAATCGCACCATTCAGAACTTCTTCTTGAATGAACTCAGTTTTCTTTTGAAATATATTTCCAATTTCAAATACATAACAACTTGCTTGTCCAGCTTTTATATTACGGTTAACTATCTCCAAATGCTCTTTCCAGATATTATCTCTAAGACAGCTTGTTTCTAATAACAAAGGATTGGAAATCTTTATAAGTTTTTCATCATCTTCAGGAACAAGAGAATAGCTTAGTACCTCGTTAAAACCATTTTCTATAAAACCATTTTTTACTTTTCTCAATGCCAACTGTTCTGATGACAATTTTCCAGGCTTAATTGGATTAGGAAGTTTTAAGTCAAATCTGTCATAGCCTATTAATCTAGCTATTTCTTCAATTAAATCTATTTCTCTCGTCAAATCATGGGATCTATTAGGAATTACTGCTACATCCCAGCCATATTCTTTATTCTTTAAAGTACAACCTATGAGTGTTAATTTATCAACTATTTCATTATCAGATAAATTTCTTTTTTCAAATTGATCGTTAATTATTAATGGACCAAGAATTTTATGTATTCGATTTCTCCGTAGTTTAATGAATATATCCTCATTACTTATTAAATTTGACGTATTAATGATTGGTGAATTAATAGAAAAATATTCTTCTAAAAGATTAATTGCCCTAGTTACTGCACTTATAGTATTTTTTGATGAAATCCCTTTTTCATACCTGCTGCTAGATTCTGTTCTTATGCCAACGGCCTTGGAAGATTTTCTTATAGTAACTGGATTAAAAACAGCGCCTTCAAGGTAAATAGATGAAGTAGTATTACATACAGAAGTCTCTAAACCGCCTATAACCCCAGCAATAGCTACCGGTTTATCACAACAAGTAATAACTGTGATATTGTCATTTAATTCATATTCTTTACCATCTAAGCAAATAAGTCTTTCGTTATCTTTGCCTTTTCTTACGGAGAAATCTTCAGGAGAAACTTCCTTACCAATTAAGTTTGACAATTTATCTTTATCAAAAGCATGCAAAGGTTGACCTTGTTCTAAAAGAATATAATTTGTCAAATCAACTAGAAGGTTAATAGATTTTATACCTGATTTTTCTATACGGTCTTTAAGCCAATTTGGCGATAATTTCTCTCCATTTACTCCATCAATGCAGCTTATTGTATAAATGCAATTAGATTCTATAGCCTCTGGACAAAGTTTAATTCCCTTAAGTAAATGAATATCGTATTTATGGTTTAATTCTGGAAAATTTAAGGTGGATTCTAAAAGGGCAGAAATTTCACGAGCTATACCTATAACAGACATTCCATCAGGTCTATTAGCTGTAATGGCTAAATCATATATAAAATCATTTAATTGAAGCAAATCAGACCCTGGCGTGCCCAATTCATGTTTTAGGGCCAAATCTTCATCAATGATCTCTATACCTTCGCTAGATTCCTCTAAACCAAGTTCCTGCAGTGAACATATCATTCCTTCACTCATGACACCTCTAATTTCACTTCTTTTAATAGTTAAATCAACTGCATTTAAATTCGCGCCCACAGTAGCAACATAAACATAAATATTTGGTTTAATATTCCGCGCACCACAGATAATTTGTAAATTCTTTGAACTACCAATATCGACTTGGCAAATTGAAAGTTTGTCAGATCCTTCGTGTTTTAAAACAGATAATACCTTACCTAAAACAACACCATTTACATTTTTTGAACAATCTTCTAATGATTCAACCTCAAATCCACCAATAGACAATTTCTCAGAGAGATCTTCAGGAGTAGAAGTAATTTCTACTAAATTTTTCAACCAATTTTGAGAAACTTTCATATATATTTTTTAATCAATGATGATAAAAGAAAAAAGTATATCTTCAAAAAAGTTTGTTAAAGATGTACAATAGAAAATTATACAATAAAGTATTAATTAAAATGGCAAAAAAAGGGACAAGAGTTGTAGTGACCCTGGAATGTACTGAAGCTAGGACAAGCACAGATCCTAAGAGATCAAATGGTGTCTCAAGATATACTACTGAAAAGAATCGTAGAAATACAACAGAAAGATTAGAACTAAAAAAGTTCAATCCTCATTTAAACAGAATGACAATTCACAAAGAAATTAAGTAATCAAATTAAATTAAATCATGCCTAATTCAATTTTTAAAAAACAACTATCACCTATCAAACCTGGAGATCCAATTGACTATAAGGATGTAGAACTACTAAAAAAATTCATAACCGAAAGGGGAAAAATCTTACCAAGAAGAATGACAGGATTAACCTCTAAGCAACAAAGAGATCTCACATTAGCTGTAAAGAGAGCAAGAATTGTAGCTCTTTTACCCTTCGTAAATCCTGAAGGATAATTTCATATTGAATATAGTTGGCACTATAATTAATATTTCAAATATTTGAAAGATTTAACTAATCTAAAAACATATATTATCGACTCTGATGATCCACATGAGGTTGATGACGCTATTTCATTAGAAATAAAAGAAGGAAATAAAAAAAATTTATGGATACATATAACTAATCCATGCAAACTCTTTTTGCATGACTCTAATGTTGATTTAAATGCAAGAAAGAGAAATAGCAGTTTATATTTAATTGATCAATATGTCCCAATGCTCCCTAAGGATATTCTTGAAAAGGCAAATCTAGCTCAAAATAAAGTTTCAGAAACTATTAGTGCATCAATAGAATTCAATGACGATGGATCAATAAATAAATATGAAATTACTGAAGCAATAATAAAACCAAAATATCAATTAACATATGAAGATGCAAATGAAATATTAGAAATAGAACCTAAAGAAGAAATAGAATTAATTGAAATTAAAAAATTATTAGAAAAAAGTATTACATTCAGAAAGAAACAAGGAGCAATTATTTTTGAAAGTCCTAATAATAAAATTAAATTATATGAGGATAAGATTATACTAACTAAATTAGAGAAAACAATATCACAAATTATAGTTGCAGAATCCATGATATTAATGGGTTATGTAACAAGTTTATTCATAGATAAATATGATTTAGCGGCTGCATTTAGGATTCAAAAATTAAACTGCAAACCATCGGAAATACTTAACAGATATAAAGATAGTGATATTAAATATATAATATTAAAACAATACATGGGAAGAAGTTATATAACTACTAAACCAGGAATACATGAATCATTGGGCCTTAAAATGTATGTACAATGTACATCACCATTAAGAAGATATTTAGATTTAATTATACAAAGGCAAGTCTATAATAAAATTAATAATTACGAAGTTCTAAGTAAAGATTCAGTCTCTAAGATTATTGATTTTTCAAAAAATAGACAATCAGAGAATAATAATATATTTAAAAATGATAAATTTAAGTATTTAAAATTATTTTTTAAAAATGAAAGAAAACCTTTTTATAAATTAATATTTGTTAAGTGGATTAATCATAAAAAAAATATTGCTTTGGTTTATTTTCCAGATTATTCACTTGAAATACTTATTACTCTTTTTGTATCAATAGAAATATATAGTAATAAAATATATAAAGTTAAATATATTATAAATGATAGTAATCTTTTAGAATTTATTTATTAATGAGATAATAAATATAATAGGTTGTTATTAGTTTAAAAAATATCTGTTAGTATTAATAAAAAAGCTTTATGACTTTTGTCATTACTACACCTTTATACTATGTTAATGATAAACCTCATTTAGGAAGTGTATATACAACAATAATTTGTGACTCAATAGCTAGGTATAAAAGGCTAGCAGGTGAAGATGTTATTTTCATCACTGGTGTTGATGAACATGGTTTAAAAATACAAAGAACAGCTAATGAAAAGGGTATTGAACCAAAATCTCATTGTGATGAAATCTCAGAAGTCTTTTATAATAATTGGAAAAATTGGAATATATCCTTTGATAAATTTATAAGAACAAGCTCAAAAAATCATGAATTTGTTGTTAATGAATTTTATGAAAGAGTAAAAACATCAGATGATATCTATATGGGAGTTCAAAAAGGTTGGTATTGTGTAGGTTGTGAGGAATTTAAAGATAATCCAGAAAATTCATCAACATACAAGTGTCCTATACATCAAAAAAATCTAGAATGGAAAAATGAAGAGAATCTCTTTTTTAGGCTTTCAAAATATCAAAAAGAAATTGAGAAAATAATCAACGAACCTTCTTTTATAGAGCCAATAGAAAGAAAGAATGAAATTATAAATTTTGTATCTAGAGGTTTAAAAGATTTTTCAATTTCAAGAACAAATGTTACATGGGGAATTCCAGTCCCTGGATACGATAACCATACCTTTTATGTGTGGTTTGATGCTTTACTTGGATATGTAAGTGCCATTAGTTCTGATGCGACAGAACATTCATTGGAAGAATCAATTTATGGAGGATGGCCAGCTGATGTTCATTTAATTGGTAAGGATATTCTCAGATTTCATGCCGTATATTGGCCTGCAATGCTCATTTCTGCCAAAATGAAAGTTCCTAAAAAGGTTTTTGGGCACGGGTTTCTTACAAGAGAAGGGCAAAAAATGGGTAAAAGCTTAGGAAATGTACTCGACCCTGATTTATTGCTTACAAAATATGGAAATGATCCTGTAAGGTGGTACCTCATTAAAGACATATCACTAGGAAATGATGGAGATTTTCAAGATAAAAGATTTGTTGACATCATCAATAATGACTTAGCTAATACAATTGGTAATTTATTAAATAGAACATCATCTATGTCTAGAAAATGGTTTGATAATAAAGTGCCAAATAATGAAAAAATTTTAAGTGAAAATAAATTACAGAATTTTGCCAATATTGCAGTTGAAAAATATATTTATAACTTTGATATCTACAAATTAGATATAGCAGCTAATGAAGTGCTTAACCTAGCAATTCATACAAATTTGTATTTGAATGATAATCAGCCATGGCTGTTAATAAAAGAAGAAAAAAATCTGCCTTTAGTTAAAGAAATTATTTATAACGTTTTAGAAAGTACCCGAATAATAGGATTATTATTACTACCTTTATTGCCCGAATTATCTACAAAAATTAACGAGCAACTTGGATCTATATACACAGAAGAAATTCCTTGGAAACAACAATTATGTTGGGGATTATTAGTTAGTAACTCAAGTCTTCCTAAACCCACTCCAATAATAAATAAGCTGGAGTATGAGCAACATTTATAGAATAATTATTTTTCTTCCATTATTTATACTTGGATGCACGCCAAATGTGATTGAAGAAAATAAATTAGTACAAAAAATTAACAGTTTAGATATGAATATTTTCTCTAAAAAGGGAGATAAAATATATTCTATTACCAGTACAGATTCAAGTTATAACAATAGTAAATTATTATTTAATTTTAATAAACCCACCATAAATATTTTTAAAGGAGAAGAAACCAAATATATAATAATTTCAGAAGAATCAACACTATCAGACAACAATAAACTCCTTATAATGAAAGGAAATGTAAAACTAAAAACTCTTAATGAAGATGAGGATGTTTTATATGCTGATTATTTTTCTTGGAATATAGAAGAGACTAAATATCTATTGGAAGGAAATATAAGATTTGAGAATCAAAATATCATCTTAAATTCATCAAAAGCGATAATGGGTTCAGATAATATAATTGAATTTTTTAATCCAGTAAAATATATAATAAAGGATGAAAATAAAGACAATAGATATGAAACAAATTCAGAAAACGCCTACTACAACTTAGATACTGAAACGGTAAGTTTTAAATCAAAAGGTAAGAGAGTTAAATCAATAATTTATTTTTAAATTTTATTTTTTGATAAAATATTATTAATTTTTTTTGACCAGTTATTAATCCATTTTTCATCAGACTTCGTAAAACACTTAGCACTCCAACCTCCTATCAATATAAAAGCCTTATTGTTTATAGGTACAACTAAAATAGACGGGATGTCGGCACAAAAATTATAAAACTCATCTCTTCCAGGATAAAATTTAGTGTTTGCCAGTGATATTAATTTCATATCTTTTATAGATCTCAGACAAGTTTCCCCGGGTTTGAAATCATTACTTGAAGTCATTCCCCTCCTCAATATATTAACGCCATCATTATGGATTAATATTGCTGCTGCTGCTGTTGAAGTTAATATCGCTTCAGAACCCCATGCTAGTTCATCAATAACTTCATCCGGCATGTTTCTATCGAAGAGAAACTTATTTTCTCCTTTTAAAGCAGCTTTCTCACCAGCTAATGGTTCGAATTGTTTAAATAGAAAACCTACCAAAATAATAATTAACGAAGCTATAGCCGCTAACACTTGTGCTCTTTCAAGCTCAGGAGTGATTGTTTCTATTGAAATGAAATTTGCTATCTGAAAAATAAAGAGTATTACACCGACTAATATTAATGATTTCCCATTGAAACCCATATTCTAAATATGTTATTTCTAATAAATTTATGCAAATATTATATTGTTTAGTAGCTTTAAAAAAGCTCAAACATATGGTTTTTAATATATAATTAACCAAAACCTTCTAAAATGAACCTAAAAATCAATAAAAATATACTTACTCTTATTATTACTGGCTTAATTTTTATTATTATCCCCTCAACTACATACGCAAATGAAATTAGTAGTATAAATAAATATTTTGGTGTTACACAACAAAAGACTGTTATAAATTACGAAAAAAGTCAGCCTTCATCTATTGACAACCCTGTAGTGGACCCAAATTTTAACACTATGAGAACAAAAGATACTGAGAGTTCAACTGCTACTTATATAGTTATAGGTTTGTTAATTGCAGCTACAATTATCCCTTTAGCAACATGGTGGTATTTCTCTAAATAATAGAGAAATTATGAATGCCAAGGATTTAAGTATTAGTGAATATTCATCTCATATAGTTTTTATTACAGGGGGGACAAAGAGTGGCAAAAGTGAATTCGCAGAGCATCTTGCAAAGGAGGTAAAAAATTTATCATATGTTGCCTTATCTGAAAACAATTTGGATGATAAAGAATGGCAATATAAAATCAATTTACATCGAAAAAGAAGGCCAAAAGATTGGAAATTAATAGAAACGACAGACCTATTAAATACATTAAGGAAAGAAGAAGGTCCATTATTAATAGATTCAATTGGCGGCTACGTTATGAAAAGTATTGGCAAGGAACAAAATGAATGGTCAACAAAAATGGATTCACTTATAAGTCTCTTAATGAAAAGAAAAAGCATAACAATTATTGTTGGTGAACAAGTAGGTTGGAGTCTAGTCTCTGAATATAAAATTGGTAATATTTATATTGAAAGAATCGGCGAACTTCAAAAGAGAATAACCAAAATATCAAAAGATAATTGGCTGGCAATAAACGGCAGAGCAATCAAAATAGATGAAATAAGTATAGAAATACCTACTTAAAATTGGAAGTCGCTCTTTTTGAACCTAGAATCCCACAAAATACTGGTAATATTGCCAGAACATGTGCAGCGTTTAATATACCCTTAAATCTTATAGAGCCCCTTGGTTTTAAAATAGAAGATAAATATTTAAAAAGAGCTGGATTAGACTATTGGCCTCTTGTTACTGTTAATAAGTATGAGAATTTTGAAAAATTATTGACGTCAAAAGGATCAAAAAGAATAATTTCTTTTAGTAAAAAAAATGGATTATATTTGAAGGATTTTAAATTTAAACAAGATGATATTTTGCTATTTGGGAGAGAAGATTCAGGATTGCCAGATTCCATTATTGATAAAAGCGACTTTTTAATATCAATATTTATGCCAAATATACAGACTGGAAACAATGATCAAAAAGGTGTTAGGAGTCTAAACCTTTCTGTAGCTTGTGGAATTGCTATATATGAGGCCAACAAACAAATAAATTTTCAAAATAGTAATTAAGTACAACCAATGCCTTACAATATTCCCATGTCTCGGTAGCTCAGCTGGTTAGAGCGGCGGATTCATAGCCCGCAGGTCGCGTGTTCAAGTCACGCTCGAGACATTTTCAATACTTTTCAAGTGTAGAACTTAAGTGAAATTTTAATTTAATTAAACTATTAAAGAAAATAATGTTTAATTCACTCAGCACAGTCCTAGATCCAAAAAAATCTAAAGCAAAATATCCAGAAGCAAGAGTTATAGTTCTTGATGACAATTTTAATACTTTTCAGCATGTCGCAAATTGTCTTCTAACAATTATCCCAAGTATGAGTGAACAAAGAGCATGGGATCTAACCATCAAAGTTGACAAGTCAGGATCTGCAGAGGTATGGAGAGGGAATCTTGAACAGGCAGAGTTATATCATGAGCAACTATTCAGCAAAGGATTAACAATGGCTCCAATTGAGAAAACATAAAAAAAGTAAGATTGACAGAAAACTTTTGGCTTATTAATTCGAATCGTTCAAGGGTTAAAAGGTTTTCAAAGAATAATCAAAATAAAGATAAATTTTTTGAATATATGTTTATTGACTCTGGAAGAATACTTGGTGTTTTAGGAAAAGAACCACCTCTTATGACAACCAGAGAAGAACTTAAAGTTGATAAAGCTAGAGATGAATGGAGAAAGTTAATCGCTCAAGGTTGGAGGAGAACCAAACCAGTTTGGGAAGAATATTAGTATCCAATATTGTTGCTAGGATTAGTTATATAAATTATGAGATTTAGGACGTAGTTAGCGGGTAAATTTAATGGCTTCAAAAGTAACAAAGCCATTCCTTGAGTCACATTAAATTCTTTATTTTTCATAAAAAAATAACAGTCTCATTTTAATTATAAAAAGACTGTCAAATACAAACTAAAAATATTAAAAAAAGAAATAAGCATTTATTGATTAAGGATTTTCAAGATATCTAATATCTAAAACTTATTTTAAAAAATAATAGATTTAGGGTTACTTGGTAATCTTTTTAAACAAAGAAATCCACGTTATAATTTAATAATGCCTACTGTTTAATATTTATAAATACCCAATGAAGTATCTCATCTTAAGCAAAAGATCAAGAGCATTATTTGGGATTGGAATAGTTGCTATAAGTATTGGATTAATATCAAAAAAAGTAATTAACTATCCCGCCGGAGGATGTATGAAAGGTGCTCAAGAAATAACCTTTAATATCTAGCCATTAATCATCTTACATTTTCCTTAATTCTTAAATCCAGTCAACTTTGATAACTCTTTTAGTGAAAGTACCCCTAAAATTAGTTTTCCATTTATTTCCCATGTGGGAAACCCTTTAATTTTTTTATCAATGCATAATTGAGTTTGACTGTTTATGCCATCTCTTGCACATTCAACTACATTAAGTTCTCTATAAGCTTGCTTTCCAAATAATTCACTTTGATTAAGGCAATTAGGGCACCAATATGCTGAATATTTAACTACACCCTTATCTTTAAGGTATTTTGCCAACTTGATAGATTCCCTAGTGCTTTCTGAGGTGACTATAACTTCTCTGATCATTTAAGTGGGAGCTATTTACAACACTTGGTAAAATAAGCAAAACTATTAATGGTTTTAATAGACGTTTCATTTATTTACTACTTTTCCTCCATATTTTCTAACTATCTTATCAAGCAAAATTCGTATATCTTTATTTTTAAGTTTCTCTATTTGCTGAAGATTTTCAAGAAGATCACATATTTGATCCTGTGTATCTTCATTTAATTCACTTACTGCCATTTATATTTAGAGTATTTATAATCCAATTTTAAATCAAAAGTAAATTTAAATATTTATTGTATTTATATTTTTTTATTGCTATTTTTTTAAAGCGGGCTAAGGTTCATATCTCCACGAGGATTTAGTCCGCTGAATTTTTAAATATTCAATTTATTTTGAATTCCTCTTTAAGAAGTTTATTAGAAATATTCAAAAATATTTATCATTGCTTAATTTCTATATTCCATTGAAAGGCATTTTCATATAAATATTAATAGTGTGACACTATTTATTCAATAATGTTGTTATTACGCTTCATAACTTTCTTAAAATACTTAAACTCAATAAATTCATGCATCATTTTTATATTTTCAGATAATACTTTTTTATTAACTGCATATTCGTCCACATTAAGTGGAGGTTTATTATTTTCAGAAAATGTTTCGTGATCAAAAGAAAAGTTTATAAAGTCACCTCCATCATTTTGATTTTGACCATTAGTTTCAATTAACATACCTCGAGACCTTAACGCTTCCTCAACCAATAAACCTGTGACCTTTGACTGACTAAACTCATAAGCTGTGCACAATTTTTCAATAATTTCATGCACTTCTTCACTTGGCAAAAAACCAATTCTTTTCCTCGGAGAGGGCATAATTAAAAAAATTAGTGTCACACTTGCACATTATAAGTGTTGCACTATATTTAATTTAAGTCAACTAATTTTGGTATGCATATTTTATTATTTCCTGTCGGATTTATTCTTTGGTATCTAGCTTATGAAGCAAAACCTATCATTAATGATGAAGTAACACTGAATTGGGAAGAAACAAATACAATTAAAAGAAATAAACTTTTAAATATAATCAACGAAAGCTTTTAAAATTTACTGTTAATCGATTTTGACCATTCCTTGTGCTTATTATCTAGATCTGAGATTAACTGTTTTTGATAAGTAAATTTGAGTTGATTTTCGTTAAGTGATTTTTTTGTGATAATCATCTCTTTAGAGAAAAAAGAAGGAGTGTTAGAACTACAAATTTTTTTTTTGACTTCCATATAATGAATTCATCTATTTTTTTTATATGACTTAAAAGGTTATAGTCTCAATATTTTTATATTCTTTTTACATTTCCTTCATATGTGTTTTTAGCACGTTTGTAAAAAATATTAGTTTATTAAATAATAAAGGCTATATTTAAACAAAATATATTTTTTATCATGAATCTAAAGGAGAGAGGGATTACTGTTGGAGATTTACTAATAATACTAATAATAATAATCACTTCTACAATATTAATTAAATCAATTAGCAAGGATAAGAAAACAACACTGAATTATAGTAATCAAGAGCAAGTTTCTTATATGAAAAATTACTATCAAAAATTTATTTGAATAGCTTATATAAATTATTTATAAAACTCTTAATTAATTCAATTGACTATTAAGTTTCTCTTATATCACCCTTATATCAATTTAAAGAATTAATAATGATCAAACAAAGAGTTTATTTAATTTAAACATTTTGATGAAATGATTTAGAACTTTCCCATTTCAAATTTTCATTTAAATCATTGAAGTCATTTGATATTGACACTAAATTCACCATTTGAAGAATTTGAGTTTTATTTAGCCTATTAATAGCAATAAGTTTATTAAGCATTTCTAAAACAGATTTATCATTAATATTCATTGTTTGTATAAAAAAACTATGATCCTTAATTTCAAATACTTTATCTTATAATTTCAAAAATTTCTCTTAAGATTTTATTATATATCTTATGTTAAGTATAAAAAAATTTATATCATCAAAAAATAAAACTCTTACTGATAAGTAAAAATCTTTAGCTCACTTTCTTATAAATTCGTTTATTGTAAAAAGAAAAAAAAATGAAAAAAAACTCCAATAAAGAATACCTTAATAGAGATGAAGTTAATGAAATGATTGAATCCGCCTTAAGAAGACACAATAGAAGATCTACAATAATATCAAGTGTACTTGGATGGATTCTAATAGGAGGTTATTCGTTTGGACTTTTTCAAGCAGTTCAAAATGTCTAATTAATCTTTTTTTAAAAGCAGAACTTGCTAGATGATAAATTAATATAAGACTAAGTATTTATTATGACGGAATATATTGAGGCAAATCTTAAAGCGATAAGAAAATATTTAAAAAAAAGAAAACTGTATACATCAAAATTAAATAATGCTTCGATAATGGAAGAATTCAAAGAATGGAGCAAAGATCCATTACCTGAGACAGAATCAATTTGGACTTTACCTGACTTAACGAGGAATGAAAGACTAAAAAATTTTTGTCGCTCAATTAAGAAGGAAATAAGATAAGTTTTTAACTACCTAGTTGTATATGATTTACTTTTAAGTAAAAATAACCCGCAAATCCAACTATATTCAAAATTACAACGAAAATCCAAGCTCCAATTGGCTGTTTAGAATCAAATTTTTTTATTCTAACTTTTTCCTTTAGTCTTTCAATATATTTAGCCATAATTAAAAATATTAAAAAAGAATATTTCTAATTATAGAGAGTTAAATTTTAAGGAATCTTAAATAAAATAAAATTTCTTTTAATTCGAATTTGTATTGTCAAACCTGTTAATGGGATATTTAATTAACTCTTTTTTTAGATTTTTTAAAAGTTTATTGTGATTCAAAATTGTAAATTTTTTAGTAAAGGAATAGTGCCATTTCATTGAATTTAAAAAAAACTTGCTAATTCATTAATAAAAAAATTATAATACTTATTACGGTCATTCAGACCATACATAATTTAAATAAGGACAAATTTTTTCATGAGCTTAAGAGTTGGCCAAGAAGCACCAGACTTTAGTGCTACAGCAGTATATGATCAAGAGTTTAAGGAGATTACACTTTCAGGTCTAAGAGGTAAATGGGTTGTTCTATTCTTTTACCCACTAGATTTTACATTTGTATGTCCAACTGAAATCACTGCATTTAGCGACAGATACCAAGATTTCTCGGCACTTAATACGGAAATACTTGGGGTATCAGTTGATAGCAAACATTGTCATTTGGCTTGGATACAAACCCCAAGAAATGAAGGTGGTATAGGTGATATTAACTATCCATTAGTTTCTGACTTAAAAAGAGAAATTTGCCAGGCTTACAATGTTCTAAATGATGATGGGGAGGCTGATAGAGGTTTATTTCTTATCAATCCAGAAGGAGTAGTTATGCATACGACTGTTAACAAGGCTCCTGTAGGTAGAAATGTTGATGAAACGCTAAGGATTCTTCAAGGTTATCAATACGTTGCGGCAAACCCCGATGAAGTATGTCCAGCAAACTGGACCCCCGGAGAGAAAACAATGTTAGAGGACCCCAAAGGTAGTAAGGAATATTTTTCTGCGCTATAGAAGGATTAGAAACATTTAAGTAAGTATTGAGTAGTAAATAATTATAAAAAAATAAAAAATAAATATATTCAAAAAGGGGATGAAGTCCCCTTTTTGAGGTTTGGGCACGATCCAATCGCTTAAATTAGTTTTATATGATAAGAATGACCACGTATAAAAAGAAATTTCTATTGCGACCAGGATAAAAAGATTAATTAAATTTAAGTCATTTAAACCAAAATATCTATAAATATGAAACTGATCATCAACACTAATATTATTAATTTGAAGATGCCAAAGATAGAGAGAAATCAAAATAAAATTTATCAATATTATTTTTTTTAAAAGAAACCTAGATTTCTTAAAAATTAATAAGATAGAAATTAAAAATATGAAAAAACTTAACTGTGGAATATCCGGTTTTAGTACATTAATTTCGTCAAGAAATAAATTTAATATAAGATCAAAATTTATATATATATAATCAGCTATTAAGTAAGAGAGAAATATTAAATTTATTGCAACTAACAATAATAGTCTTTTGCCTTTAATTACTTTTATACTATCAATTTTATCCTTATTAAATTTATAGTATGTATAGTTTTTTAAAGAGTTTAAGCACACTAAAGATGGACATATTGCACCGCTCAAATAGTAAAGGATTGAATAAAAAGAAATTTCATTAATATTGAGTGAATACAAATTAAACCATTGTTTTTGTACAAATGGAAGAATAAGTAAAAATGAAAGTGTAACTATTAACTTTGATGTATTGCTTTTAATAATCAAGAAAATATTTTTTATTAATTTAAAACAATTAAATCAAACTTTCAACAATTTAGAAGTTGTTAATTTAAAAACTTTTTTATCTATAGTTTCTTGATTTAAAAGTATATCAACTAATTTATCTAGTAAGGCTCTATTTTTTTTCAATATTTTTATTGAATTATTTAATGAAATTTTAGAAATATTTATGATTTCATTATCAATTCTAGAACTGGTATTTTCTGCTATGAGAGGCTTTCTTCTAAATAATCCATCTCCCAAATACATTTCATTATTATCAGAATCCATTGAAATTGGACCAATAATTGAAAATCCATATTTTGTAACCATTTCCCTTACGATATTTGTCGCATAAGAGATATCATTCATGGAGCATTGTGTAATTTCACCTTCACCAAAAACTATCGTTTCTGCTGCTCTTCCAGCTAAAGCAATTTCAATTTTTGAAAATAATAATTTTTTTGAAATCAATCCACTAGAAATTACATCTTCGTCAGGACATATTTTTGTATATCCTCCAATAGATCCAGATCTAGGTAAAATTGTAATTTTATCAACGGATTCAATTCCATTTCTCACAGCAGATACAATTGCTCTACCTACTTCGTTATAAGCAATAATTTTTTTCATATTAGGAGAATTTATTAATGAACTTCTCAGGCCAATGGTAATTTTATCAAGGGCATTTTCTATATGAAGATCACTGATTAATTTAGATTCGTCTCTTGCACAGTAAATAGCACTCTCGTTCATCAAGTTAGCAAGATCTGCTCCCGAAAATCCAACTGTTCTAGAAGCCCAATATCCTAAATCAACTTCGCTTGAAAGTGGTTTGGAAAGTGAGTGAACTGAAAGAATTTTTTTTCTTCCATCTAAATCTGGAAGCATTACTTCAATTTTTCTATCAAATCTACCTGGTCTTAATAATGCTGCATCCAAAATATCTGGTCTATTTGTGGCTGCTAAAACAATAATCCCAGAATTATCAGCAAAACCATCTAATTCAGTTAGAAGCTGATTAAGGGTTTGTTCTCTTTCATCATTTCCACCACCGATTCCAGACCCTCTTTGCCTACCAATGGAATCAATTTCATCAATAAAAATTATACAAGGGGATTTTTCCTTAGCCTTAGAGAACAGATCCCGAACTCGGCTTGCTCCAACACCTACAAAAAGTTCTACAAACTCTGATGCGGATATTGAGAGAAAGGGCACTCCTGATTCACCAGCAATTGCTTTAGCCAATAACGTTTTACCTGTTCCTGGTGGACCAATTAAAAGAACACCCTTAGGAACTTTTGCTCCAAGATCTTCAAATTTCTTTGGTTCTTTTAAAAATGTTATTACCTCTTTTAATTCTTCAGCGGCTTCAGGGACACCAGCTACATCATCGAATCTAGTTTCTACATCATCAATTGTTACAAATTTAGCTTGATTTTTTGTAAAACCAAAGGCTCTGGAAGCCAATTTTGATGTACTCCTCAAGATTAAAACTATAGCTAATATAAAAATCAGGAAAAGGCTTATTGATGCAAATGAATTAGCAGCTGAGGCTTCTTTTCTACTATTGTTAATAGTAAGGTCTACCTTATTTTCAGTAGCCTTTTCAAGGATTAATTGATCGTTGTAAAGGATAGGTATTTTAAATTTATCGCCATTTTTATAAAGAACATCAATTTCTCTCTGCCTTGGATAGAAAAATATTGATTCTATTTTTCCAGTCTCTATATCTTCTAGAAGATCCGAATAACTTGATTTAGAATCTGAATAGGAGAATTTTGATCTAAACACTAATCTTTATAAGTGATTAATAAAGCATATATGCTTATTTAAAAAATTGACGTATATAAACAAAATATACTCAAAAGTTTTGGAGATAACCAGTTAAAGGTTATATTATAATATGGTAATAAAGAAACATAATGGCTGTACCAAAGAAGAAAAAATCAAAGAGCAAAAGGAACCAAAGGCACGCTGTATGGAAAGGGAAAGCAGCAATAGCAGCCCAAAAAGCTATATCTTTAGGTAAATCAGTTTTAACAGGGAAAGCTCAAGGATTTGTTTATCCTATTGAAGAAGAAGAAGAAGAATAGCTTTTAAGATCCTAATTTAAATGCCTCAAGTATAACGGCATAAATTGCACCTATTCTTAGTTTATCAACTATAGTCCATAGATAATAAAACTTAGAACTTGCGTCAGGTTTAATTCTTATAATGATTTCAATAAAAACAATTATTATTGGGACCATAATTAACTCATTTTTACCTTCAGATATAAATTTTGTAAGAAAATTTGCGAACAAAAAATAACCTGTCAAAACAGAAATTAGACCAATAGATTTTGTTCTCCAAGTATCACTTAAAAAACCAAAAAATAAATTATTTAACTGGTAGGTAATTCTTGAAAAATTAGTTTTTTGCATTACTAAAAGACATTAAATAATCACTTAGAAAGCTATAGTCGACGTATGATTTTTTTAGTTTAGGTCCTTTAATTACATTTGCCACATTATTCTCATCACCAAGACTATCTAAAATACAATCTAAATTAATATTTTCGTCAAGAACAATTGGGATATTTGAAGGTACAAAAATTGTAGGCAAGTTAGCTGCCAAAGAAGATTTCAATCCTGGATTGGAGTCTTCAAAAACAATTGAGTTGTTTTTGTTTATACCACTTAATTGGATTGCCTTTAAATATGGTAATGGATTTGGTTTTTTTAATTCAACGTCTTCACTTGAAATAATGAACTCAAAAGGGTGGAAGCCATTAAAAAGATATTCAACAAGTAGATTGACTTGACTTCTTGAACTTGAAGTAACAATAAATTGTCTTACTTTTTTTTTATGTAATTCATTTATTAATCTAAAAACACCAGTTTTTAAACTAACGCAATTTTTTTTTATAATTTCTAAGTAATGAATCTGCTTTGTTTCATGAATTTTGAGAATTAAATCTTCTGAGAAATTGTCATCATTAGATTTAGCGTAATAAGCAATCCTATTTTTGCCCCCATTTATCTTCAAAAGATTTATATATTTATTAGTGTCCCAATTCCAATTAATACCAAGGTCATTAAAAGCATTATTAAAAGCAGGTAAATGGGCCTCTAATTCAGTATTTGCGATGGTACCATCTAAATCCCAGTAAACACCCTCAAGATACGTCACCAAAAAGAATTTCTTTTATCTGCGGTAAAATACAAGAGCAATTATTGCTGGTCCTGCTAACGCAACTACAGCCAAAGGAATAAGTGTTGCCATGATTAATGAATATGTTTTGTGATACTATTTTTACAAATAAATGACGAAACTGTACTGATACGTTACAAGATTGAATTAAATTATGAAATCATGGACATGTATAGAAAATTGTGGAGCTTGTTGTAAATTCGACTTGAACGAAAGAAGCGATTTGGCTGACAAACTTAACAAAGAAGATATAGCTTTGATAAATTCGATGACTGCAAGAGACGGTTGGTGTAAAAACCTAGACAGAGAAAATAAAAAATGCTTAATTTATGAAACCAGACCACATTTTTGCCGGGTAAATGAATTTTCAACTTCATTTAAAGGATATTTGAAATCTGGTGATAAATTTTTAATAGATTGCTGCAAACAACATATTTCATCAAATTATGGATACCAAAGTAAAGAGATGAAAACTTTTAAAATTGCTGTTTCAGGAAAATGAATAGTAAATTAGAAAAAAAGGAAAATAATATAGAAAAAAGTTTTTTTTCTATATTTATAACGACTTTTACAACAATCTTTATTGCTGAACTTGGAGATAAAACTCAGATAGCCACATTGATGCTTTCTGCGGAATCGGGCAAGCCAATAATTGTTTTTCTTGGAAGTTCTCTAGCATTAATAAGCTCTAGCATAGTAGGAGTTCTTATTGGTAAATGGGTATCAAAAAAAATATCTCCTAGCAAATTTGCTTTATCAACTGGTGCTTTAATGATACTGATAAGTATATTTTTAGCTTATGAAACATTTAAAAATTATTTATAAATGGTTTTAAGTTTATTACTATCAACTTTTTTAACAGTTTTCATAGCTGAATTAGGTGACAAAACTCAACTGGCTACTTTAACCATAAGCGGCACTTCAAATAAACCATTAGCAGTTTTTCTAGGATCTTCTTCAGCACTTGTTTTTGCTAGTTTACTAGGAGCTTTAACAGGTGGTTCTATTTCAAGTTTTTTACCAGAAGTAGTTCTTAAGTCAATAGCGTCCATTACATTTTTCATCATTGGTATAAGGCTTTTTATCAACTCCTTCACCATCGAAAAAGAAGAAAAAGAAGAGAAAGAAAATAATTAGTTTTAAGCTTGGATAATAAGGTGTAATAATGAAGTATATACCCCTAAATTAATTTATAATTTCATTTTGATTATGTTCACATCATCTTCAATAATTGATAATCTTAATCAGTCAGAAGGGTTAGAATATAAAAAATTATGCAGATTATTAAAAATAACAAAGAAATCTGATAAGGATAAATTAGACATTGCTTTAACAGCTCTTGAAAAACTTGAAATAATTAATAAAAATGAAAATGATGAATATACTTGCATAAAGGGTAATGATCATCTTGTCGCCAAAATAAGATGTAGTAGCAAAGGTTATTGCTTTGCTGTAAGAGGAAAAGATAAAGAAGATATCTACATTAAAGAAAATCTACTTAACTATGCATGGAATGGAGATAAAGTTTTAGTAAGGATTATAAAAGAGGGATATAGAAGAAGATCACCAGAAGGAATAGTTGATTGTATTCTTGAAAGATCAAATCAAATACTTCTTTCTAAAGTAGAGATAATAAATAATGATGTATATGCAATCCCAATAGACGATAGGATCCTTTCTAAAATTAAACTTCCAAAAGAAAATAAAAAATACACTTTCAATCCAGACAATAAGAATATAGTAAAAGTTGAGATTGATAGATTCCCCATAGGTCAAGAAGAAGGACTAGGTCATGTGATACAGGAACTAAAACTAAACAATAATGAAGATTATGATACAGACTTTGTTTTATCTAAAAGTAATATCGTTAAATCATATGATTTAAATCATATTGAATCAAAAAAAATAGAACAAAGGGAGAGGATAGACCTTACAGATAAAAACTCTTATTTATTCAAAAGTTGGAATTCTAATAATTCTCCAATGCTCCCAATGATTCAAATAGAGCATGGAAAAAATAAAAATACTAAATTATGGATACATACAAATAATCTTGCAGAAAGAGTAGATCTAAATAGTAAAAAATCTCTAGAAATATTATTCAAAGGCTTTGAATCATTACCTTTATTAAATGATTGGCAAAACTACCTTGGTGAAGCTATAAGAAATGATTCTGAATTTAAATTTGGTGAAAAAAATGAAGCAATAAGCCTTTGTGTCAATTTAAATAGTGATAATGAAATAATCGATTGGTCATTTCATCTTACTTTAGTAAAATGCACCCTTATTGTTGGAAGTAATCATACTGACGCGCTTCTATCTAGAAAAAGCAAATCAAGAATAACCTCTCGGGTATTAAAACCTATAAAGGAATATGTCGACGATTTAGATAAAATACTAGAAATTTCATGTTCATTCAGAGAAAACCATCTTTTAGAGGGTAAGGTAGAAATTCCTGCGCCACTTAATAATATTGAACCACTTGAAGAATTTTTTATTCACAATCCAGCTGAATATTCAAAAGGATATTTTGAATCGTTAAATAAAGAAGATTGCCAAACTTACCTTTCACCAATACTATATGAAGCTAATTTAATATGGTTCAAACATTCAAATCAATATGGCTTAAAAAGTGCAGGTTACATCTCAAATGGAATAGATTATGTTAATGCAAATGAAATCATCAAATATTCAGAATTTATTGATAATGATATAGAGCTTAATGAAGATGGTAATTTGACATTTAGTCAAGTAATTAAATTATGTGGCGATGATAATAAAAAAAGAATCTTACATAAACTTCTAATTAATGAATTTAAGGACAATGAAATAAGGTTGATATCTAAAGATCCTGATAATGATGAATCAGAAAAATTATTTATTTCACCATGGACAATACCTGGATTTGACTTTACTAATCTTATTAACCAGTACTGTATTTTTAATATGATAATAAATGGTAAGAAATCGAAGAAAAATAATATTGATATAATCAATCTATCGGAAAGTAATTCATTAAACCTAGTAAATTGGGATATATTTAATTCATCAATTTCAAAAAATCTAGATATATTATTTAACAAGTTTGTGATAGATAAACTTAATGAATTCAAGTACAAAGTTAACCAATATAAATCTAATATGATAAATATAAAAAAAGTAAGAAAAGCAGAAAAATTACTAGGTAATATTTATAGTGGGTTTATTTTATCAGTGCAAACATATGGTTTCTTTGTTGAGATATCAGAACTAAATGTAGAGGGTTTAGTACACGTAAGTACTCTTAATAATGATTGGTATGAATACAGGTCAAGGCAAAATCTATTAATTGGAAGAAAATCTAAAAAATCATATAAAGTTGGAGATCCAATAGAAGTAAAAATAATAAAAGTCGATATTCTTAAATATCAGATTGATTTAGAATTAACATAAATAAATTTTTACATAATATATTATGGAAATATTAACCAAAAAAATTTTAAGTTAACTTTTTATAATTATGTTTAAGAAAAAATATTTAATTTTTACTCTTTTTTTAATAATAATTTTTCAAATATTATTATATACAAATAATAATCAGAAGACTTCATTTAGATACTTTAAATGGACTCTCCAAGAAGTAAGTATAGGTAAGTTAATCAGTATTTCATTTTTTTCTGGTTTATTTGTAAGCACTTTATTAAATACAACAATTACTAGTACTAGTTTCAGAAAAAAAACTTTCGAAAATGTTGAAGATGATTTTGTATCTAATAATAATGAGGAAGAAATGGAACCAAACGTTGAGATGCCCCCACAAAGGGATATAAGAGAAACTCAACCAACGATTTCTGTTAATTACAGAGTAGTAAAAAATATGAATGATAATAATTTTAAAAGAGATCAAAGTTATACAAATCAGGATATTAAAGATGACTGGGATAGTGCTGATAATGATTGGTAGAAAAAAATAAATTAATTAAAAATTGTTTTTTTAATTTATAATGGGATAAATAGCTTTTTTTATGGAAGAAAATTTAGACAAAAATAATGAAGTTAATAAAGAAATATCTGACAACACTACTAAATCAAACTCTGAGGAAATAAAAGAACCTAAATCAGAAAAAGTTATTAACGTGGATATAAATAATGGTGATTCTGCTACTAAAGCGGTTATAAAAAATGAAATTAATACTCCCGAAAAACCTATAACAAAACCAAAAAAAGAACTCCCAGTAGAGAAAAAGCCATTCCAAGAATTTATTAATATGCACCTAATTCCTTCACTTACTGAGGAAATTAATCAAAGAGGATTAGAAATAAACAATATTAACCTCACTAACACAAACAGACCTATTTCTGGAGATAAATGTTGGGTAATAAATTGTGAAATTAAAGATACATGTAACTTTTGGTTATCCTTTGAGAAGGATGACATTAGTTCATTAAAAAGTATTTCTTTATCAAAACCTAATCAACAACCCAGTATTATTGAATCCTTTCTTATTGACGAAAAAAGGATTACCCTAAAATTAATAATTTCAAGAGTACTTCAAAGATTGAATGGGCAAAAGTTAATAGGAGTTAATTAGAAAAACAATAACACCAAGTTAACTTTTCCCTCGAAAATACAAATCATAGTAAATAATAGTATTAATAAACCGAATAAAAAATGGCTCAATCAACTGTTGAATCAAAAAATAAAAAAGATATTAATAATGGAAAGATACCAGCAAAAGAAACAATTTTGTCTCCAAGATTCTATACAACAGACTTTGAGGCTATGGAAAATATGGATTTATCAATAAACGAGGAGGAATTGGAAGCTATTTGCGAGGAATTTAGGAAAGATTACAATAGACATCATTTTGTAAGAAATAGTGAATTTGAAGGGGCTGCAGAAAAATTAGATCCTGAGACAAGAGAGCTTTTTGTTGATTTTCTCGAGGGAAGTTGTACATCAGAATTTTCAGGTTTTTTACTTTACAAGGAACTTAGTAAGAGAATTAAAGTCAAAAACCCTCTACTTGCCGAATGTTTTGCTCATATGGCCAGAGATGAAGCAAGACATGCAGGTTTTTTAAATAAATCAATGAGTGACTTCGGACTTCAGTTAGATTTAGGTTTTTTAACAGCCAATAAAGATTACACTTATTTCCCTCCAAGAAGTATTTTTTACGCTACTTATTTATCCGAAAAAATAGGTTATTGGAGATACATAGCAATTTATAGGCATCTCGAAAAGAACCCTGATAGCAAAATTTTTCCACTATTTAATTACTTTGAAAATTGGTGTCAATATGAAAATAGACATGGGGATTTCTTTGACGCATTAATGAAAGCACAGCCACGTACTGTTAAATCTTTAAGCCAAAAAATTACCATTGGCGGCTCTACTTTTACACACCCATTATTCGACTACTTCCATAGGTTTAGATATTTCTTGAATAATCTTCCATTAACATCCAAGTTATGGTCAAGGTTCTTTCTATTAGCTGTATTTGCAACTATGTATGCAAGGGATTTGGGAATTAAAAAAGATTTCTACAGTTCTTTAGGTTTAGATGCCAGAGATTACGACCAGTTTGTTATTAATAAAACAAATGAAACTGCAGCTAGAGTTTTCCCTGTAGTAATGGACGTTTATGATAAATCTTTTTATGGAAGATTAGATAAAATAGTAGAGAATAATAAGGTTCTTTCTGATATTGCAAACAATGATGGAAATAAAGTATCTAAAACTTTTAAAAAATTACCTAAATATTTATCAAACGGTTACCAGTTATTAAGACTATACTTATTAAAACCTCTTGATAGCAAAGATTTCCAACCTTCGATTAGATAATCTTTAATACAGAGAAGATTTATAGACTCATATGCTTTCGTCACAAATCAAATCAAATGAAATCGTTTTTGGTAGTTGCAATAAAGATTTATTAGAAGAAATCATTTTCTACGGAATTGGACTTGGTGCTGATTTTGTAGAAATATTTATAGAAAATACTGACAACTCAAGCGTGTTAGCAGAAGAAGATTTTATTACAAGTGTAAGTCCATCATTTAGAAGGGGTGCTGGCATTAGAATCTTCAAGGGGAAAAAGGATGGATTTGTAAGTACAAATGATTTAACAAAGCATGGCCTGATGAGATCGGTATCTCAGGCTATTGAGATGTTAGACATAACAGACAACCAAAAAGAACTATTTAACGGCTTAAATAAACATAGGGACTATAGTTTATCCAAGAAAAAATGGATTAATGAAGTCCCATCTATTCATGAGATAAGTGAAAAACTACTAGTTAGCACAAAGTCTTTAAAAAAAAATAATAAAATAATAACTAGGAAAGGAAGTTACTCAAGAAATCTTCAAGAAGTAATTATAGCCTCTAGTGACGGAACCTATGTCTCAGATATTAGATTGCATCAAACAGTTGGTCTCAACGTAATTGCAAGTGATGCCCAATATAGATCTAGTGGAAGTAGAAGATTTGGATCATCAGGAATGCCTAATGAATTTAGATTATGGGATCACGAAAAAGCAGCTAATGATGTGTTTGAAAGTTCAATGAACATGTTGTATGCAGATTATGTTGATGCAGGACAAATGCCTGTTGTATTAGCTAATAAATTTGGTGGCGTTATATTCCATGAAGCCTGTGGTCATTTACTTGAAACTACTCAAATAGAGAGAGGAACAACACCATTTGAGAATAAATTGAATGAAAAAATTGCACATGAATCTGTAACAGCAATAGATGAAGGGATATCAGAAGGATCCTTCGGTTCATTATCAGTAGATGATGAAGGTATGGAACCCGAAAAATCAGTTCTTATAAAAGATGGAATTTTAAAAAAATTCATATCCGATAGGGCAGGTGAATTAAGAACTGGCCATAAAAGAACAGGAAGTGGAAGAAGACAAAATTATTCTTTTGCTGCAGCTTCAAGAATGAGAAATACCTACATAGCTAAAGGTAAGCACTCTAAAGAGGATTTAATAAATAGTATTAGTGAAGGACTTTACTGCAAATCAATGGGTGGCGGCAGTGTAGGTGCTACAGGACAATTTAATTTTGCGGTAGAAGAAGGCTATCTTATTAAAAATGGAAAATTAACTAGTCCAGTAAAGGGAGCAACATTGATCGGTGAGGCTAAAGAAGTTATGCCAAAAATATCAATGTGCGGAAATGATCTCGAATTGGCTCCTGGTTTCTGTGGATCCATTAGTGGAAGTGTCAACGTAACTGTTGGCCAACCTCATATTAAGGTTGATTCAATAACTGTTGGCGGAAGATAAGATATGAATTCAAGAGAAATCACAACTCAAATCTCCAAAGCTGCAGATTTCCTAAATCTTAAAAAATGGGATTATGGAGCAAGCTTCACTAATGATTATTCTGTACAAGTAGATAAAGGAGAGGCTAAACAACTTAAGGCATCACAAAAACAAATTTTAACTATAAGAGTTTGGAATCAATCTAATCTAGTTGGTATTACTACAACAAGTGATATTAGTGAATCTGGTATTAAAAAGGCTCTTAAGCAAGCAAATATAGCTTCTGATTTCGGCAATAAGAATGAATCTACAGAATTTTCACCACTAGCGAAGGATCCTATTAAAGTTAAGGAAGTTAAAAAAAGAAATCCTGTTGGAATAAAAAAATTACTTACAGTTTTAAGAGAAGCGGAAGTAAAACTATTAGAAAGTCATGAATCCATAAAATCTGTTCCATATAATGGTTTATCTGAGAGTTTCTTTGAGAGAGTTTATGCAAATAGTGAGGGTGCCTTTCGAAGTTATTCCAAAAGTCAAGCAGCATTATATTTATATGCAAGAGCAGAAGAGAAAAATAAGAAGCCTCGTAGTTCAGGATCCGTAAAACTTGGATATGGAGCTGATGATATAGATATAGAGTCGTGTATTAAAGAGGCTTCAAATAAAACAATTTCTCATTTAAATTATTCATCTATTAAAACTGATAAATATTTAATATGTTTTTCTCCAGAGTCTTTTTTAACTATCATTAACGCCTTTAGCTCAATGTTTAATGCTAGAAGCATCATAGATGGAGTGAGCTTATCTAATAAAAATTCAATCGGAGAGAAACTATCTACAGAAGCACTAAATATTTATGATGATGGCCTTCACGAAAAGAATATTTCTTCAACACCATTTGATGGAGAGGGAACTCCAACCAAAAGACTATGTCTAATTAACAGAGGAAGAATTGAAAATTTTATACATTCTGAATCAACTGCAAGAATATTTAAAACGACTCCCACTGGACACGCTGGACTAGGATCAAAAGTCTCAGTATCTCCTGATTGGATCGTAGTTGAAAAATCAGATCAAAACTTTAATCTAAAAACATCACTAGATCATTCTACTTATGAGGGAGAATTTGTTTATATAGAGGAGTTAAATGCAATCCATGCAGGTGTCAGAGCAAGTCAAGGTTCATTTTCTCTTCCATTTGATGGATGGCTCTATAAAAATGGAAAAAAAATCTCAATAGAATCTGCCACCGTAGCAGGGGATATCAAATATCTTTTGAAAAATATTGTAAATATTGAATCAAGCCAGGAGGTAACAACAAGTGGAATTTCGCCTCATATATGGGTAGAAGAATTATCAATAACTGGTGACGCGTGAGAATTATATTCTGGGGAACACCTGAATACTCAATTCCTAGTCTAGATATTTTTATTAAATCTAAGCACGAAGTAATTGCAGTAGTTAGCCAACCGGATAAGAAGAGATCTAGGGGAAATAAATTAATAGCCTCACCTGTAAAAAGCATTGCTGAGAAAGAATCTATAAAAATTTATACTCCAGAAAAAATCAGGGGCAATATAGATTTTATAAATGAACTTAAATCACTTTCTTGTGATTTATTTATTGTTATAGCTTACGGAAAAATTTTACCCAAAGAGATATTGGAAATCCCAAAATTTGGTTGTTGGAACGCACATGCTTCATTACTGCCAAGATGGCGTGGTGCCGCCCCAATTCAATGGTCCCTAATAAGAGGCGATGAATTTACTGGTGTAGGAATTATGAAAATGAATGAGGGACTAGATACTGGCGACATATTGTTGGAAGAAAAAATTAAAATTAATAATAACGATAATTTAAATACACTATCGGAAAAACTTAGTATTTTATCGGCAAAATTATTTTTAAATGCTACATCTATAATCGAAGAAAATATTAATAAAAATACTAATCCTCAATTAATAAAACAAAATACCCTTGGAAGAGAAATTACTTACGCAAGAATGATTGAAAAATCAGACTTTAAAGTTGATTGGGGGAATGAGGCAATTAAAATTTCTCAAAAAATAAAAGGATTATACCCACGAACAAATACAAATTTTAGAGGTAAGAACCTTAAAATACTTAAAATCAAAGTCTTGACTAGTGATGTAATTAAAAATGAAAAATACCTTTTCATGAGCAATTATTCAAGACCAGGTATTATTCTTGCCGTAATAGAAAATGAAGGAATTATAATTTCCACTAAAACTGATCCGATTATTTTGTTAGAGGCAAAACTAGAAGGCAAAAACATTTCTAGCAAAAAGCAATTGATTCAACAGTTAAAGCTATCAGCAGGTGAATATCTCTCAGATTAAATTTTAGATTCTTTTTTAGAGAATCCCCAAATGAAAGCAAAAAGAATCAAAAAATAAAAATAATAGTCTGGAAGAATAGATTCTTTAATTAACGTATTTAGTAAAAGTTTAATCCCAACTATTAAAATTGCTACGTAACCGGCTGTTTCTAATCTAGAAAATATATCCAGAAGTTTTAGAAAAATCCCCGATGTAAATCTTAAGGCTAATACTCCAATCACTGCTCCAAATATAATTAATATGTATTGATCACTTATAGCTACTGCAGTAGTGATACTGTCTATGGAAAAAGCAAAATCAGTAATTGAAAGAAGCGCTACAACCCTTAAAAACCTAAAATTTTTTTTATTATTATCTGTCCCATTTTCAGAGTTCTCTATATCTGAATTTAAAAAAACATTAGAGAAGAATAAATAAATTAAATAAAAACCAGCAAAAACTCTAATAAGAATAAACTTTAGAAGAACATTAGATAATATGATTAGAATAATTCTAAATAATAAAGATATAGTTATACCAATATTTAAGGCTCTTGACCTTAATTCTGTACTATCGAGGGATTTAGTAAGAGAAGCTAATGCTACAGCATTGTCTGCAGATAATAATAATTCTAGAGCAATTAATATTGGTAACAGTGTAAAGATTTCGTACCAACTGTCTACCTCATCTAGTGTGGGTATAAAAGAATTTATTGCGGCGGAATCCATTAAATATTATTCACAATCGGTATAAAATCTAATATAATGTATCGGTTATTTGTAATCAAGATTGATAGTTATAAATGAGTTTAAATACTTTAGTTGATTATATTTCGAACTCACAAATTACTTCTGAATTAATAAAAAGAATTTCAAAAAATAATGAATTAAATATTGTTGGTTCAAGTAGATATGCAAAATCAATAATATTAGATAGCATCGCAAAAAAAGAGGAAAAAAATATATTATTAATTTGTCCTAATGTAGAAATTGCCTACAAATGGATTGGTTATTTTGAAAGTATAAATGATAAAGCAGTTTTATATTATCCTCCAACAGAACATCTACCATACTCATCAATTAATAAATCCAAAGAGATTGAATTTAGTCAGCTTACTGTTTTATCTAAATTAATAAAAAAAGAGAAAAATGAACTTAATATTGTTATATCAACTGAGAGATCACTACAACCTCATCTAATAATTAAAAACCAATTAATTGAAAACAAGTTAGATTTGCAAAAAGGAGTTCAAATCGAGATTCAAGAATTAGCAAATAAACTTACTTTGTTGGGTTATACAAAGGATAATTTAACTTCAACTGAAGGATTCTGGAGTAGGAGAGGGGAAATAATAGATATTTATCCCGTCAATAATGAGTTTCCTATAAGATTAGAATTTTTTGATAATGTAATTGAGAAGATAAGAGAATATGATCCCCAAACACAGAAAACATTAGAAAGTATCAATAATATTGAAATAATACAGGCTGGATTTGATTTGCTAATAAAAGATAAGTTAAATAATTTTTCTAAGAACGGTATTTTTAATTCAGAAGATACAAATAAAAATAATCTTGATCGTTATTTAGGAATAATTGAAAAACAACCCTCAAATCTAATAGATTTTATTGATAGGGAAACAATTCTTGTAATTGATGAATTAGAAGATTGTAAGAAATTTGCAAATAATTGGTATATAGATTCAGAAAATAATTTTGATAATTGTGAGTGTGAATTAAATGAGAACCTTAAAAATAATGGTATTAATTTAGAGGCCAAACCTAATTTACATTTAAAGTTTGAAGAAATATTAAATTCACTAGAAAATTTTAATTTGATAAAATTTTATGAATTTGAATCTAAAGTCAATATTGATAATAAGTTCTTGTTAAATGATAAAAGAATAAATTCATACTCTAAAAATATAGGAAAATTATCCAATGATATAAATAAAAATATAAAAAATAATGAAAAAGTATGGATATTATCAGCACAACCATTGAGAACAAGGACTTTACTTTTTGAGCATGAATGTAATTCAAACTTCTTAAACAATCCTAATGATATTGATGAAGCATATAAGTCAATTAATAATTCTACTCCTCTAATTTTAAAAAATAAGAACAATTACGAAATCGAGGGTTTTTATCTTCCGATATGGAAAGTTGTCCTGATAACAGATAAAGAATTATTTTCACAACAATCTCTTTTTAATAATGTATTTATAAGAAGAAAAAAAAGAAGTGTCAATTCAAATATAAATGTAAATAAGATTAGTCCAGGGGATTTTATAGTTCATAAAAATCACGGAATAGGGAAATTTTTAAAAATAGAAAAAATAAATATAACTGGAGATTCAAGAGATTATTTAGTCATTCAGTATCAAGATGGGAAGATAAGTGTTGCTGCTGATCAACTTGGTAGTGTTAACAGATATAGATCAAGCGGAAAAATAAAGCCGAAAATAAATAAATTAGGAGGGACAGAATGGGAAAAAATAAAAGAAAAAAATAAGAAACAAATCAAAAAAGTTGCTGTCGATATCTTAAAACTTTATGCAAAGAGAGAAAAATTAAAGGGTTACATTTACCCAGAAGATGGTCCTTGGCAAGATGAATTAGAGGAATCATTCCCTTATCAACCAACACCTGACCAAATTACTGCTGTAGAAGAAATAAAATCCGATATGGAAAGCAATAAACCAATGGACAGGCTAGTTTGTGGAGATGTAGGATTTGGCAAAACAGAAGTTGCGGTTCGGGCTATTTTTAAGGCTATTACATCAGGTAAACAGGTAATATTACTAGCACCCACAACAATCCTAGCTCAGCAACATTGGAGAACAATAAGTAATAGATTTTCACCTTACCCAATAAAAGTATCATTACTCAATAGATTCAAAACCGTTAATGAAAGAAAGGAAATCTATGCAGGTTTGAAAAATAACAAAATTGATTTAGTTGTAGCAACCCACCAAATTTTAGGAAAAGAAATAGAAATTAAAAACTTAGGACTACTAGTTATTGATGAAGAACAAAGATTTGGAGTAAGGCAAAAGGAGAAAATAAAAAAAATCAAAACCAACATAGACGTTTTAACTCTCTCCGCAACTCCAATTCCAAGAACTCTTTATATGAGCTTATCTGGACTAAGACAAATGAGCTTACTAAATACTCCTCCACCATCAAGAAGATCAATAAAAACATATTTATCTGAAATTGATATGGATGTTATAAGAGCTGCAATTAATCAAGAACTTGATAGGGGAGGTCAAATTTTTTATGTTCTTCCAAGAATTTCTGATATAGATCAAGCTGTAAACAAATTAAAAAATATGTTTCCCAGCTTAAAATTTATTGTTGCTCATGGGCAAATGAACGAAACAGAACTTGAAAATGCAATGATTGCTTTTAATAATGGAGAAGTAGATCTAATGATATGCACAACGATAATTGAAAGTGGATTAGACATACCTAAAGTAAATACAATCATTATTGAAGATTCTCACAAATTTGGCCTTTCACAACTTTATCAACTTAGAGGAAGAGTTGGAAGAAGCGGTGTACAAGCACATGCTTGGTTATTTTATCCAAATATAAATAAAATTAATGACGCTGCAAAACAAAGATTGAAAGCTATAAAAGACTTTTCAGAACTTGGTAGTGGATACCAACTAGCAATGAAAGATATGGAAATAAGAGGTGTTGGTAGTTTACTAGGAGAAGAACAAAGTGGAAAGGTTAATGCTATTGGATATGATTTATATATAGAAATGCTCCATGAAGCTATTTCAGAAATCAGTGGGCAAGAAATACCTGATGTTAACGACACTCAAATTGATCTACCAATAAATGCATTTATACCTGCAACATGGATATTAAACAGAGAAGAGAAGCTTGAGGCTTACAAATCTGCTACTGAATGTTCAAATAATGATGAATTAACTGAATTAGCTACAGACTGGGTAAATAGATATGGAAACTTACCCAAACCTGTTGAGTCCCTAATTATGATAATGAGACTAAAATTACTATCCAAAAAATGTGGTTTTAATAAGATCAAGCTCAAAAAGCCAAACATCTTGATAGAGACAAAATTAAAAAAATCTACTTTTAAAATACTTAAAAATTCTTTGGCAAGTAGTGTTCAAAATAAATTTAATTTTAATGAAGGCGAACAATTATCAATAATTACAATAAGGGGTTTGGGTGCAACTGAAATTCAAAATCAAATTGATCAACTCATATTGTGGTTCGGGTCTTTTGAAAGAGAAATAAAGAATTTCGATAAAGAACTTATTAAAAGAGAATAAATTATTAAAAAATTATTTAAAATCCGCGAAACAGTTTGATTTCGGTTAGGTTTATAAAAATTTATTTATTTTATGGGTGAATATATAGACGTCGGAATCCAAACTTCAATTTTACCCTTTTCAATTATCCTTTCATCCATTGTACTAGGTATATTTGCATTATTTGGAGAAGAAACAGAAAATGATGATGATGACTCTGATTCAGGAAGTGGTGGCCTAATGCAACCTATTTGAAATTATTTATAAACAATTTGTTGTGACTTTCTCTTAGAGACTTTAAATAACCTATTAAATGAACCTACCATTAATATAAGTGCAATAAAAGAAGATGCAAAAATAAAAATCACCAAAAACATCTCATAGAGATAAGAAAAAAGTTCAATTACTAATAAAAAAGATTTATTAAATGTCGAGGGTAGATTTTGTAACAGCGAATTTTTATTAGGAATTAAATAATTTATATAAACTAAAAAAGCACTAAAAAAAAACAAAAAGAAAGATTCAGTAAATAGTCTTCTTTTAGATTTTCTTCTTAAATTTAATTTTTTTTTAAAAATATATTTATCAGTTTTAATATTCAAATTTGGGATGTTTAAATCTGCCATACATCAAAGCCCAAAGAATAGATTTAAATTACTCTGAAAAGAAATTAACCTATAGTATCGTGTTTGTATTTAAGATGCTAATTGCTCTTTAATTCAGTGTTTATTAGTTCTTTTTTTTCTATATTTTCAATAGGACTATAAAAATAAATAAAAGAAGAAGAGAATAGAATTAAAGAACAAATTGCAATAAAGGGTGAAATTAAGAAATTAAAAAATTTAACTTTTCTATTTAATCCAAATCTTAATTTTTTAGGAATGTTAGTAGTTATATCAGTTTTTTTAATTCTTACTTTTGGAGATTCATTTAACTGATCAAAACAATTTATGGTATCTGAAAGCAATGAATTACCAATCTTTAGAACTAAAGGCTTTATATTTGCTTTAGAGCTCTTGAGGACAATATTATGTATGTGGAGATTATCGGCTTTTATATCGATTAACTTAGATTCATATATTGGAATTTCGTTTTTGATTAAAAGATTTGAATAAATATAAAAAGCATTCATAATAGGCCCTAAATGTTCAATTTTGCCTTCAATAAGTGGTTTATCAACTATGGTTAATTTCCATTGAGAAATTATGGATATTTGATCTTTATTTTCATTATTGGAATAATCTGGCAATCCGATTATTTCGAGACTTACAGAAGATTGATGAAATGACAATTTATTTTGCATAATATTAAAAATCGTATAAAAAATTCTTCAACTTTTGATAACCCTGATTTGAAATACAAAAAGATAAAATAAGCAATGATTTTATTATAATCTCACCATTTTCAGCTTGATTTAAAAGCTTTTTCACTCTCATACTATCTACATTAAATCTCTCTTTAATCAACTCAATAAATCTCTTATTAAAATCATTCCAAATAATTGAATTCTCTTTAATATCTTCTTTAGATTTCAGTATCTCTCTTATATAAGGATATAAATATTTAGACATTTCAACAGTAATTTTAATTAAGGCATCGAATTCATTTACTTTAATATTGTTATTAACATAAGATTTTCTCAATGGATTATTATTCCTTAATTTCCAAATAGTAATTTTATTTGGCAGAACTTCATTTAAATCAAGACTATTTGATAAAGCGTAAAGGGATTGAATACCATTTAAATCAATAGTTTCTAGGATTAATAATAATAAATCAAGCTTCTCTATAGATTGTCTTGATACCTGATTTCCCTTAGTTAAATCTGTAATTGTTCTCGATTAAGATATAACTGAATTATAACAGAATTATTAATCCATTTTTTGAAATAAAAATGAATATAACTTATCTAGTTCTTCAATAGTTAGCATTCCATAACTCCATAATAATATTGGTAATGGAGTGTTATTTTTTATAGATAATTTTATGCCGAGTTCAATAGTAGATTCATCTAAACCTAATACATTAAATAAATAAATTATCATTTCTCTAGATAAATAATTATTCATGAATTCTATTTAATACTTGAGTAAATGAGAGATTTAGTCATTTGATTAAGAACTAATTTTCTTGTAAAAAGAAATTTATTTAAAAGTAAAAATGATAATTTCCTTATTGGGAATAAAAAAACGTTTCGATTAGCAAAAATTGATATCAACGAGTCAGTTATAAAAATAGTGACAATAATATCTAAAATTCTGCTTGAAAAATACTTAAATTTAAATAATATCAACTGCAATTTAGTAATAGCAGTATTTTTATCAAAAAGATCATAAATAGTATTTACATCTCTCCAGCAAGTATTTAGACCCTGACCACCAACAGGATGAAATGTATGAAATGCATCTCCTACAAAAACTAATTTTTTAAAATTTAAAACTGGTAAATTTAAGGATAATGAAACAGGAAAAATATTAAATTCGCCAATTATTTGGTCCAACTTAAATTCATTAGGCAAGATTGTTGATAAATTATCCATTAAAAAATTCTTGTCGGAATTCAACCTTTCAATTGCCTTTAGTGTACTGGAGGTCCAAATTACTTGATATAAGTTTTTTTCTAAAGGTAATAACGCAAGTGGGCCTTCTTTTCTAAAAATTTCATAAGCTCGTTTTTCACAATGACCTCTAAGAGAAACTTTAAAAGTTAAACATGACTGATTATAAGACTTTTTAATATCAACAAAATCTATGAATTTTTTATCAAGTGAGTTAGCTCCTGTTGAAAAGAATTGATAATCAAATAATATTTTTTTACGTAACAATCTCTGTGGTGTCATAAAAAAAATATTTTCATAATTGTCAATCTCTTGAAAAAATACGTTCATGAGATCCGAATGTTTAACTACCCAGCCAATATTTTTGGCAGAACTTATATCATCATCTAAGTCAGAAGTTGATAAATTGGTGAAAGCAGAAGTTACGCTATCTGAAATTGAAAGTGTATCAAAGCCAAATAAAAATGGTTCTAATTTTTCCCAAAGTCTGAATTTAGATAAAATTTTTCTTGTTGAGTGAGTAATTGCATAAGTTTTATCTTTATCAATTATTCTATCTTTTGTTAATAAATCAGTTAAAAAAATATTGCAATCAAATTTTGAAAGTGCAATTGAAAGTAATAAACCTGTGGGACCTGATCCAATAATTTTAAAATTGAATTTATTTTTCATCGTATAAAATTATAAACATCAACTATCTATTCAGGTAAATATAGCAAATTTCCTCAAAGGCCGGTCTTAATAAATAGGGGTATTCACCAACCCATAAGTTAATTTCAGGAAGCCAAGCATCGGTCAAATAAAAATCTCTGTCAAAATTACGGTAATCAGATGTTACTAAACATCTAATATTCGAACCCACCCTAATTTGACTGTGCTTATTTTCCATAGGAAAGCTTAATTTTTCCAAATAACCATCCTCATCTTCTAATTCAAGTACTAACCAAGTCCTTTTGTTTTCGATAACTTCTAGTCGACCTTGTCTATTAGACTGTTCTCTTGAACTTTCAATCTTTTCTGTTTTATAGATATCTGATACGTAGCCATCAAATATAGAAAAAAATTTATATTTTCTTAATTGCAAGTTTTTTCTACTTGATTCAAGAATAGGCCCCCAGATGATATACAAAAAGAAACCTACACATAGGAATAACCAGAAATTATTAGTTTGATCTCCAGTCGAACTAATAATTAATGAGATAAATCCTCCAATTGAAGAAACTATTACTCTTTGAAGAATTTTTCTAGGATTCCCTAACGCGTACTTAAATTGACTTCCTGTACCAACTGCAGGAATAAGTTTTGAAATTTGACTTGAATTAATTGGAATTATCATTTTAAAAAATCAATTTTTCAAGTCCGTAAACTAAAGTTTCATAATTACCAATTTTTTTAATAGCCTGTAAAACTCCTGGCATATATGCCTTTCTATCAATAGTGTCATGTTTAATTGTGTAAGTTTCACCTGGAGACCCCATAATTACTAATTGATGAGCGAGTAATCCTGGTAATCGTACAGAATGTATATTAATTCCTGATTCTCTGAGCCCACCGCGTACACCTTTCAATGACTCAGACTCTTTTACTAAATTCTGATTAAATTTCTTTGGATATTCTTCAATCATTTCTGCAGTTTTTATACACGTCCCACTAGGAGAATCAGCTTTTTGATTATGATGCATCTCAATTAATTCAATATTGTCGTAAAACCTTGCAGCTACTGATGCTGCCTGCTGAAGAAGAACCATACCTACTGAAAAATTAGGAATAATTGCACAACCAACCGATGCTTTCTGAGCAAAAACAGACAAATCTTTTATTTGCAAAGGGCTTAGACCTGTAGTTCCTACTACTGGTGATACACCATATGCAATAGATGATCTGGTATTTTCATATACAGAATCAGGATGAGTAAAATCAACCAAAACAGGTTTGATTTTTTCATTTCTATAATTTTGACTAATTGAACATAAAGTCCCTTCAAAATCATTTGAAACAAAAACATCACAATTTTTTACCTTCAATAATTCAGAAATATTTGAACCGTTATTATTTTCGTTTATGTCGATTGCTGCGACAAGTTCACAATCTGTAGAATTTAATACAGTATTAACAACTTCGCTACCCATCCTGCCTAAAGCTCCGGAAACTAGTACTGGTACGGGTTTTTTAGAATTTTCAGTCATTTTTTTAAAAATTTTTTTTTAAAAGGTTGTTACACGCTATTTATATTGCACACAATAACGTCTTTTCATTCGTAGGCTGGTAGAAATACTTAAAGAAAATCAATGTTTACGCAGGTCCGCTCAGCAAACCGCAGAGTATCTCCTGTTGAGGATAACAAACACAAAGTTGTAATTAAAGCAGTTTATGTTGTCCTTGAGCCACAATACCAAAATTCCTTAACGGAAGCTGCAAAGTCAATAAATAAAATGAATGGGCCAATAGGTATAGACCTCAGCGGCTATCTTATCGAAGAACTTAGGAATGATAGTAATTTTGAAGATTTTAAAGAAGATATAGCTAATGCAGATATATTCGTAGCTTCTCTAATTTTCATTGAAGACCTTGCTCAAAAAGTGGTTGATGCAGTATCTCCATTTAAAGACAAACTAAAAGCATCAATAGTTTTCCCCTCCATGCCAGAGGTAATGAGATTAAATAAGTTAGGTTCATTCAGCATGGCCCAACTTGGTCAATCTAAAAGTATTATTGGAGATTTAATAAAAAAGAAAAAAGAATCTGATGGAGCAAGTTTCCAAGATTCAATGTTGAAGTTATTAAATACACTACCTTCGATACTTAAATATCTACCAGTAGAAAAAGCTCAAGATGCTAGAACATTTATTCTGAGTTTTCAGTACTGGTTAGGTGGTACCACTGAGAACCTAAAAAACTTCTTGTTAATGATTTCTGAAAAGTATGCTGTTTCTGAGATCATAAAAGATCAAATAGAAGAATTCAAAATTCAAGACCCAGAAACATTCCCAGATTTAGGAATTTGGCACCCTCTTGCTCCTTGCATGTTTGAAAGTCTTAAAGAATATCAAAATTGGGAAAATAATAGAAAAGATATAAATCCTAAAGATGAAAAAACTCCAACAATAGGTTTAGTGCTTCAAAGGAGCCATATCGTTACGGGAGATGATGCTCATTACGTTGCTGTTATTCAAGAATTGGAATACAGAGGTGCGAGAGTACTACCTATTTTTTGTGGAGGTCTAGATTTTTCTAAACCAGTTAATGAATTTTATTATGATTCCATAAATAAGGATCAACCTATAGTAGACGGAGTTGTATCTCTAACAGGATTTGCACTAGTTGGTGGGCCAGCAAGACAAGATCATCCTAAAGCTATTGAAGCCCTAAAAAGGTTAAACAGACCCTATATGGTTGCACTTCCATTAGTCTTCCAAACCACACAAGAATGGGAAGATAGTGATCTAGGGTTACACCCAGTTCAGGTAGCACTTCAAATTGCAATTCCAGAGCTTGATGGTGCCATTGAACCTATTATTCTCTCAGGTCGTGATGATGCTACAGGCAAAGCGCATACGCTCCAAGATCGAGTTGATGTAATAGCTGAAAGAGCCATAAAATGGTCAACTTTAAGAGTCAAACAAAGAAAGGACAAAAAATTAGCCATCACAGTATTTAGTTTTCCACCAGACAAAGGAAATGTTGGTACGGCAGCATACTTAAATGTTTTCGGTTCAATTTATAGGGTACTCCTTGAAATGAAATCGAAAGGATATCAAATAGATGAACTTCCAAGTAATTCAAAAGAATTAATGGAAAAAGTAATTAATAACCCTGAAGCAATGGAAGGCTCTCCCGAGTTAAATATTGCGCATAAAATGTCAGTAAAAGAATATGAAGAGTTCACACCATATTCACAAAGACTTGAAGAGAATTGGGGTAAACCTCCTGGAAACCTAAATAGTGACGGACAAAATTTACTTATTTATGGAAAACATTTTGGAAATGTTTTTATAGGTGTACAACCTACATTCGGTTACGAAGGTGATCCAATGAGGTTACTTTATTCAAGAAGTGCAAGTCCTCATCATGGTTTTGCCGCTTATTACACCTATGTAGAAAAAATCTGGGGAGCTGATGCTGTTCTTCATTTTGGAACTCACGGATCACTCGAATTTATGCCTGGTAAACAGATGGGCATGAGTGAAACTTGCTATCCGGATTCTCTCATTGGATCATTACCTAATTTGTATTACTATGCTGCTAATAATCCTTCTGAAGCAACTATCGCTAAAAGAAGGGGCTACGCCTCAACCATTAGCTATCTAACTCCCCCAGCAGAAAATGCAGGACTCTACAAAGGACTTAAAGAACTAAGTGAACTTGTTGGTTCTTATCAACAATTAAGAGAAAATAGTAGGGGTATTCAAATAGTTAATGCAATAGTCGAAACTTCTAAACAATGTAATCTTGACAAAGATGTTGAGCTCCCTTCAAAAGATGTAGAAGAACTCTCAATTGATGAAAGAGATTTATTTGTCGGTAATATCTATAAACAGTTGATGGAAATTGAAAGTAGATTATTACCATGTGGTCTTCATACTATTGGAGAAGCTCCAACAGCAGAAGAAGCAGTCGCAACTCTTGTAAATATTGCATCATTAGAGAGAGAGCAAGAGGGATTAAGATCTCTTCCTGGATTGCTAGCCGAATCCATGGGGCTGAATATTGAACAAATTTATGATGGTAATAACAAAGGTGAACTCAAATTTGTAGAGCTAAATGAAAAAATCATAAAGACAGCAAGAGAGTCTATTTTTGCGATGGTCAACTCTTTAAAAATTGTTGATGGAAGAGTTTATTTAGAAAAATCACTTCTTTCCAAATTGTTTGACTTCCTTAAAGTATTTGGTTTAAATTTACCTACCCCTTGGCTAAGAGTCTGTAACTTAAATGGTTTTAATCAAGTTAACCAGAAGGAATTAAATAAATTATTTGATTACTTACTTTTCTGTTTGGAACAGGTCTGTGCTGATAAAGAAATGGATAGCCTCATTAAAGCATTAGATGGAAATTACGTTTTACCTGGACCAGGTGGAGATCCTATACGAAATCCAGGTGTTTTACCCAGTGGTAAAAATATCCATGCACTTGATCCACAATCAATCCCTACTACAGCAGCAGTAGCTGCTGCAAAGTCGGTTGTAGACAAATTAATTGAGAGACAAAAGGAAGAGCAAGGGGCCTGGCCTGAAACAATTGCTTGTGTTTTATGGGGTACTGATAACATCAAAACTTATGGAGAATCACTTGCTCAAATCTTATGGTTTGTTGGTGTAAAACCAAAACCAGATTCTGTTGGAAGGATCAATAAATTAGAATTAATCCCTTTAGAAGAATTAGGTAGGCCAAGAATAGATGTAGTCGTTAACTGCTCAGGAGTTTTTAGAGATTTATTCATAAATCAGATGGCATTAATTGATCAGGCGGTCAAATTAGCTGCTGAGGCAGATGAACCATTGGAATCTAATTTTGTAAGGAAACATTCACTAGAACAAGCAGAAAAAGAAGGCACTTCTATCAGAGAAGCTTCAGCAAGAGTATTCTCTAATGCAAGTGGAAGCTACAGTTCAAATGTTAATTTAGCTGTAGAAAATTCAACATGGGAGGAAGAAAATGAATTACAAGAAATGTATTTATCTCGCAAAACATATGCTTTTAATGCTGATAATCCAGGTGAGATGAATCAAAAAAGAGAGGTATTTGAGTCAGTAATGAAAACAGCAGATGTTACATTTCAAAACCTTGATTCCTCAGAGATTTCATTAACAGATGTAAGTCATTATTTTGATTCTGATCCAACAAAATTGATTAAGACACTTAGAGATGACGGGAAAGAACCAAGTAGTTACATAGCGGATACAACTACTTCTAATGCTCAAGTTAGAACACTAGGAGAAACTATCAGATTAGACTCAAGGACAAAACTTTTAAATCCAAAGTGGTATGAAGGTATGCTTAAATCTGGTTATGAAGGAGTAAGAGAACTTTCTAACAGGCTTAATTACACTCTTGGTTGGAGTGCGACAAGTGGTCAAGTAGATAATTTTGTATATGAAGAAACTAATGAAACATTTATAAATGACGAAGAGATGAGAAAAAGATTAATGGATCTTAACCCTAATAGTTTCAGAAGAATTGTTGGAACTTTGCTAGAAGTTAATGGTAGAGGATATTGGGAAACTTCAGATGAGAATATTGAACAGTTGAAAGAACTATACCAAGAGGTAGAGGATAAAATCGAAGGAGTTAAAGAATAATAAATTCATTATTTTCTGTAAATCTTATCGGCTACTTTCAGGATTTGATAATTTAGTTTGACGTTGTGGACCCTCACAATGTCAATATTAAATTGAGAACAAAGACAACTTATTGCAAGTGTTCCTATATCTCTTTCTTTGGGATTTTTCTCATTCAAAATTTCTCCTATAAATCTCTTCCTAGATGCACCTATCAAGATTGGCAAATTCCATTTTTTAAATATATCTAAGTTTCTCAAGATTTCCAAATTATGAATAATATCCTTTGAAAAACCAATTCCAGGATCCACTATTATATTTCTTTCAGATATATTTTTTTCTAAAGCATTTTTTATTAAATTATCAAGCGAGCACTTAACATCACTCAATACATTCTGGTAATTAGAGAGTTGATTCATATTTTGACTATTACCACGACTATGAGTTATGACGAATGGACAGTTGAATTTTGATACAACATCCAAAATTTTTATATCTCTTCTTCCTCCCGTAACATCATTTATCCAGTTAGCGCCATTTAAAAGAGCTTCGTAAGCCACTTCGGAATTAAAAGTATCAATAGAAATTAAAACATCTGGAAATTCAGATTTTATTAATTTTAGATATGGGATCAATCTTTTTATTTCTTTACTAGAGCCAACTTCTTCAGCTCCAGGTCTCGTACTTTGAGCACCAAGATCAATAACATCAACACCATTGTTCAAAAAATGGTCTACTTGATCTATAACTTTTTTTGAGGAATTTAATTCCCCACCATCACTAAATGAATCAGGGGTTAAATTAATAACTCCCATAATTGAAGTTTTTTGGCCCCACCCTTTTGGCCATGGATTTTTCTTATTGATAGTTAGCAATTCTGGCAAAGCTATTAGGATCTAATGAAGCCCCTCCGACTAACACCCCATCTATATCACTCATTGACATGATTTCGTCAATATTATTAGGTTTAACAGATCCACCATATTGAATAATAACATCATCAAAACCTATTAATTTACGAATCAAATAACATATCTTATTAGCGTCTTCAGCCTCACATGTTTTACCAGTGCCAATAGCCCATATTGGTTCATAGGCAACAATTAAATTAGATGGATCTGTATTTTCTAATCCTTGTTCAACTTGTCTAGTAATAACTCTAACAGCTTCTCCTCTCTCTCTTTGTTCTAATGTTTCTCCTACACAAACTATTGGAGTAAGTCCACTAGATTGAGCAAAAACTGCTCTTTTATTAATTTGTTCATCACTTTCGCTAAAATATTTCCTTGGTTCACTATGTCCAACGATTGCATATGAGACACCATGTTCAAGAAGCATTTTTGGAGATATTTCTGCAGTAAATGCACCTTGATCTTCCCAATGAATGTTTTGACTAGAAATATCTAAATAATCAAAATCAGAATGATCCGAAAAGGTTGAAATTGCTGTAAAAGGTGGTGCAATAACAACTTTACGATCGTCTTTTATGTTTTTTATTAAAGGAATAAACTCTTCTAAATAGGATTTAGCTTCGGCACAAGTCATGTGCATTTTCCAATTACCAGCAATTACAGATTTTCTCAAAATACTAACTCCAAGAAAAATATACTAATACAAAGTGAGTTGAATAAGCTAACTATTCAAAAATTAATTCATTTTTTAGAAATATTACTTTATCTCCCTTATTTAACCTCCTTCCTCTCCTAGTCTCAATTAAACCATTAACCTTGACAGAACCGGATTTAATAAAAATTTTTGCTTCGCCACCAGAAGATACCAAATTTTTCCATTTTAAGAATTGATCCAATTTCATTGTTTTTTATAACCAAAGATATTGATAAAGTAGGATAAGCAATTAAATATAATATATCTTGAGACTAATTCCACCAGTCAGACCATATTCAAATAGGTTTATCAAGGGTTTTATATGCATGCTTATTTATGTAGCTTGTTGGCCTTTATTAGCTTATTTTGCTGGAAACTTAATCCCAGCGATTGGATCAGGTGATCTCTCAAAAGTTTCTAGCATAATAATTAAGTCTTTATTTGTATTTTTAGTTCAGAAAACTGCTCAATTTGGACAAGATGTATTCATAGCAAAACCATCTTTAGAAATTAGTGAAGTTATGAGAGGAAATTTATTTAGTAGAATTCAAAAAATAAAGATGAATTCTGTTGAAAATATTTCAGCCGGGGACATTACATATAGACTTACTGAAGATGCAGACAGGGTAAGCGAAGTTATTTATAAAACTGCTCAAGATACTATTCCATGTACTTTACAGTTGTTAGCGGTAATAATCTATATGTTTTATTTAGACTGGTCACTTACAGTATCAACATTCGTTTTAGCACCATTGATTATTCTTTCAGTTAACAGTTTTGGAAGAAGAGTTTTAATAGCATCCGAAAAAAGTCAAGAATCAACAAGTAATTTAGCAGGTTTAATAGGTGAATCCATAAATGGAATGTCTACTATAAGAGCTTTTGCTGCAGAAAATTGGATCGAGAAAAGATTTTATAAAAGATTAAGTACAAATAAAAAAGCAAAATATAAAACATTAAGACTACTTGCATTTCAACATCCTGTTGTAGGTTTTGTTGAAGCATTTGGAATATTAGCAATATTAGGTTTAGGAGCCGCAAGAATCAATCTAGGCCTTCTAACAAGCGAAGAATTTAGTAGTTTTTTTGCTGCAATATTAATGCTTATTGATCCAATAAGCCATGTAAGTACAAATTTTAATGACTATAAACAGGCAGAAGCCTCAATAAAAAGGTTGAAAAACATAAATCAAGAACCTATCGAAAATGATAAAGAAAATTTACAAAGGATATCTAATTTTGAAGGCAAAATAAGTTTCAGCAAAGTAAATTTCGCTTACAAAAAAGATAATCAAGTACTTAAAAATATCAATTTAGAAATTAAAAGAGGGGAAGTCACAGCATTTGTTGGAGCTTCTGGAGCTGGTAAAAGTACAATGTTGGCTTTGATATTAAAGTTTATAACTCCAAATAACGGAGAAATTTTTATTGATGATAAAAATCTCAAAATATTAAATACAAAAGACATTAGAGAAAACATTGCGTTAGTACAACAACAGCCTTTTTTGTTTTCAGGAACAATTATTGATGTAATAAGAATGGGCAGAAATTTCACCAAAGAAGAAGTTATAGAATCAGCAAGAAAAGCAAATGCCCACAACTTCATTCAAAACCTTCCTAAAAAATATGAAACTGAGATAACTGAAAGAGGATCAAATTTCTCAGGTGGTCAGATACAAAGGATAGCAATTGCAAGAGCAATACTTGGGAACCCCTCAATTCTTCTTTTAGATGAGGCCACAAGTGCGTTAGATGCAGAATCAGAATCTGAAGTACAAAAAGGGCTTAATAGAGCTATGAAAGATAGAACAGTTATTGTAATTGCTCATAGATTAGCCACTACTCAAGAGGCCAATAAAATAGTTGTTTTCGATAAAGGTGAAATTATTGAAGTTGGGAATCACATTGATTTAATAAAAAAACCTGGAATTTATAAAGAATTATGTGAAAAACAATTTATTAAAAAATTATAGTTCTAATTTATTTATTAAAAAAGTAAATCCATGAACGAAAACACGAACGATTCTACAAATCCAGTTTTAACCTTTGAAGGCAAAAAATATTTAATAAATGAACTTTCTAATGAAATAAAAGAATCTATAAAAGTACTACAAATAGCTGAGACACAACTTAAGATGCATCAAGATACTCTCAAATTACTTTCAATAAGTAGAAACTCTTTAGTTAATCAATTGAGAGAAAAACTAAAAAACATATAATAAAATTTTAAAAATTATGGATTTCTTGTAGAGAGTAGGTATTAATTTTATTGCATTGTAAAGCTTTTATCGCCTTAATAGCTGCCTTTGCACCACGAATAGTTGTAAAAGTTGGAATATTATATTCTAAAGCGGCACGTCTTAAATAAGCATCATCATGAAGAGCCTGTGAGCCAATTGGAGTATTAATTATTAATTGAACAAGTCCCGAACGAATTAGGTCCTCAATATTTGGTCTTCCTTCATGAACTTTTAGCACTTCTTCAACTTGAATTCCTAAATTCACCAAATATAAAGCAGTTCCTTTTGTAGCGATTAATTTAAATCCTAAATTCAAAAGTTCTCGAGCAACTTCCTCAAGATTTTTTTTATCTAAATCATTTGTAGATAAAAAAGCAACTCCTTCTGAAGGAACACCATTACCTGCTGCTAATTCCGACTTGGCATAAGCAATTCCAAAATCTTTAGCTAAACCCATTACTTCTCCAGTAGATCTCATTTCAGGGCCAAGTAATGTATCAGACCCAGGAAATCTTTTAAAAGGTAAAACGGCCTCTTTTACTGCCTGATATTTTGGAGAAAATTCTTCTGTGAAATTAAGATCTTTTAATGTAAAACCTTGCATTAACTGAGTAGCTAATTTTGCAACTGGTTTACCTATGGCTTTTGAAACAAATGGAACTGTCCTGGAAGCCCTTGGATTTGCTTCGAGAATAAATAATTTATCTTCTTTATTATCTTCTTTATTATTTGTATTTATAACTGCAAATTGCAAATTAATTAAACCAACAACATTTAATCTTTGTGCAATTAATTTAGTCCAGTTCCTTACATTTTCTATTGTGGATGTTGAAAGAGAAATAGATGGTAAGCAACAAGCTGAATCTCCTGAATGAATTCCTGCAGGTTCCACATGTTCCATTAGGCCAGCAATTACAACCGAACCCTCTGAATCGCATAAAGCATCAACATCTATCTCAATTGCATTATTCAAATATTGATCAAGTAGAATTGGATGATCAGGTGATACCTTAACTGCTTCAGAAATGTATCTCGATAATTCGTTCTCATCTTTAACAATTTCCATTGCCCTTCCACCTAAAACATAAGAAGGTCTTACAACCAAGGGGAATCCTATATTTTTTGCTACTATTTCTGCTTCATTTTGATTACGTGCAATACCGTTCAAAGGTTGTCTAATACTTAATTCTTCAAGAATTTTTGTAAATTCCTCTCTATCTTCTGCTAAATCAATAGATATTGGAGAAGTCCCAAGAATTTTTGATCCAGTTCTGATCCCATCATTAGATTTAAGCCATTCAAATAAAGGTAATGATAATTTCAATGGAGTTTGACCTCCAAATTGAACAATCAAACCATGAGGATTTTCAGCTTCTATTATGTTGAGCACATCTTCCAAAGTTACAGGCTCAAAATATAAAATATCGCTAGTATCATAATCTGTTGATACAGTTTCAGGATTACTATTAACCATTATTGTTTTATAGCCATTTGTAGAAGCTTGATATGATGCATGACAACAACAGTAATCAAATTCTATTCCCTGACCAATTCTGTTTGGACCACCTCCTAAAATCATAATTTTTTTTGATTTACTATTTTCTGAAATCTCGCTATCAAAAATTTGAGAATTAAAATTAATGAAAGATTCTTCGTAAGTTGAATAATGATAGGGTGTTGAGGATGAGAATTCTGCTGAACAAGTATCAACAGTTTTATAAATTGGAATTACATTAAGTTGTTTTCTAAATTTTCTTACTTCAAAAAAATCAGAATTAGTTAACTTAGCTATCTGTTGATCTGAAAAGCCTAATTGTTTAGCATGCAACATCAGATCCCTATCTAGATTAAAAAGGTCCTTATCTTTCAAAAAATCATTTTCAAAATTAAAGATATTACGTAATTTTTCGATAAACCATAAATCTATATTTGTAATTTCTTGAATATAAGAATTAGTTTTTCCAAGCTGCATAGCTTTTTTAATTAGGAGAATTCTTTCAGATGTAGGGTTTCTTAAACTATTTTTAATATGACTCTCGTTTTTGAATTTATCTAGTGAATCACATTCCCAACCAAAAACACCTGCTTCTAATGATCTTAATGCTTTCTGAAATGATTCTTCGAAAGAACGACCTATTGCCATTGACTCACCGACGGATTTCATAGCAGTACTTAAAGTATTAGAAGAGCCTTTAAACTTTTCAAAGGCAAATCTTGGAATCTTAGTAACTACGTAATCAATTGATGGCTCAAAACATGCAGGTGTTTTTTTTTGTAATGTCATTAATAATCTCATCAAGTGTATAGCCTACAGATAATAAAGCTGCAATCTTAGCTATGGGAAATCCAGTTGCTTTACTTGCCAAAGCTGAGGATCTACTCACACGTGGATTCATTTCTATGACAATTACTTCTCCATTAGATGGATTTATTGCAAATTGAATATTACTTCCTCCTGTTTCAACTCCTACTTCTCTAATGATTTTCAATGACAAATCCCGCAATCTCTGATACTCCTTATCTGTTAGGGTCTGTGCAGGAGCTACAGTAATCGAATCTCCAGTATGGACACCCATTGGGTCTAAATTTTCAATACTGCAAACTATTACTACATTATCAGCTGTATCTCGCATAACCTCTAATTCGAACTCCTTCCATCCAATGAGAGATTTTTCAATCAATATTTGATTACTTGGACTTTCCTCTAAACCTGATTTACACAACTCAACAAATTCTTCAAGGTTAAAAGCAATTCCACCTCCTACACCTCCTAGTGTAAATGCAGGCCTTATTATAAGAGGATAAGAACTAATTTTTTTTGATACCTCCATAGCTTCATCCAGGTTAGATGCAATACCAGATGGACAAACATTTACATTTATTTTCTCCATAGATTCTTTAAACAATTTTCTATCTTCGGCTTTATTAATAGCTCTTAAATCAGCACCAATTAATTCAATATTATTTTGTTTTAAAAAATCTGACTCTGATAATTTAACCGCTAGATTCAAAGCGGTTTGACCTCCCATAGTAGGGAGAATCGCATCAGGTTTTTCTCTTAAAATGATCTGAGAAACAATTTCTGGAGTAAGTGGTTCGATATATGTTTTGCTTGCTATCTCAGGATCAGTCATTATTGATGCTGGATTTGAATTTATCAAGACAATTTCATAACCAGCATTTCTTAAAGCTTTACAAGCTTGAGTGCCAGAATAATCAAATTCGCAAGCTTGTCCTATAACAATCGGGCCTGAACCTAGAATAAGAATTTTTTTAAGATCACCTCTTTGAGGCATAATTTAAAACTTCATTTATCTCATGCTACTTATAAATCATCAGATGTTAATCAAGTTACTTGAAAAGCAACATTTGTTTCTATAGTATTGAAAGAAATTAATTTTTTATGAGCGAACTTCAGCGACTTAAAAATTTGTTGCCTCCAGAGAATGAAAGTTGGGTTTTTGTTGAGGCTGCTGCAGCCATAGACCCACCTTTAATAACACTTGAGGAAATAGGTCGTGACGAAGTAGAAATTCAAATAGATTTAGATGAATGGGACAACTTAGCTATTGACCACAGAAATCTATTATTTTGGCACGAGGTTGGGAAAATTCAAAATGACACAATTCCCAGGGATGGATGGGAAATGGCGGCTCTTGCTATAGGACTTGGTGGCGCGATAGGAGAGTTGTGGGTGCAAGATGGGTTACTTTTATTACTTGCTCTTGGTCTATCAAGTTTTGCAGGGTATAGATTATATTTAAAAAATAATTCTGAAAAAAAGCTTCAAGATGCTATTTATGCAGATGAAAGAGCTATAGATCTTGCTTGTAGATTTGGATACAGCATTCCGAATGCTTATAAAAGTCTTGGAGGAGCATTAAAGGAGTTAATAGATAAGACAAGAAAAAAGAAAAAAAGAAGTTTCTTTGAAGATAGATTAGATGCCTTAAGAAAAAGTGCAGAAAAAGCAAGATCAGAATTATCTCAACAAGAAGGTTCAGAAAAATCAGTTTCAAGTGAAAATGTTTATGGACAATAAAAGTTTGGTTTTAATAGCAGCTAAAGCATGTGATGAAAAAAAGGCAAGAGACATAAAACTAATCAAAATTGACAAAGTATCATTTATAAGTGAATGGATTTTAATTGCAGAAGGATTATCTGATGTACAAGTTAGATCTATAACTAACTCTGTTGAGGGGGAGCTTAGAGAGAAGGCTAAAGTTGAACCGATACGGAAAGAAGGGGTTAACGAAGCGAAATGGGCTTTACTAGATTATGGTGATTTGATCGTAAATATTTTTCAACCAGAAATAAGAAAATATTATGACCTTGAATCATTCTGGAGTAATGGAGATAATCTTATATTTCCATAATTTTATTTTATGAATCAATCTAGATGTCCTGTCCCGAAAGAGCAACAACCCACAAATGAATTCATAGAATTATCAAAATCTAAAATTTTTTCTTGGCCAAAAACCAAGAAGTCATTAATTCTTATATTGATAAAGTTCTGGGTAGGAGCCTTTATGCTATTTCTTGTTATTTCTTCAGGAAGTGTCTATTTCAAAACATCCCTTTTAAGATATATATTATTGAGTTTCTTTTGCAGTTTATCAATACCTCTTTTAATATCAATAAGGTTGTATTTAGGTTGGAATCATATATTTAAAAGATTAACATCTGAAAAAGTTGAATATGAGGAATCCGGTTGGTATGACGGTCAAGTATGGGAAAAACCATTAATTTTGAAAGAAAAAGAATCACTTATTGCCTCAATTGAGGTAAAGCCTATTTTAAGAAATTTAATTCAAATTCTTTCTATTATTTCAGTCATAGCATTGTCTGGCATTTTGATTTTTCAATATAACAATTTCTAAATGAGTTCTAATTTTAAAAACCTCTACACTTCAAACAATCCGCCCATACAGGCAATCTTAATGAGAGGATCAAATATTGAATCAATCCATAAAATTCATGCTGTTATTACTGACAAAAAAGGGAGGGTTTTAATGTGCGCAGGAAATCCAGAATATAAAAGTTTTATAAGGTCAGCACTAAAACCGTTTCAAGCAATACCTTTTGTCAGTAGTGGAGCCGCCTCAAAAATCAACAATGAATCAAAATCCATTGCTATAGCATGCGGTTCACACAGTGGATCAAAGCTTCATTCACGAGAAGCATTCAAAATATTATGGGAATATGACATTGACATTAATAATCTGAAATGTCCAAAATCGAAGACAAGTCCATTAGAACATAATTGTTCGGGTAAACATGCTGCTTTTTTAGCTACATGCAAAAAAATGAATTGGCCATTAGATAGTTATTTAAAGGGGGATCATCCACTACAAATCGAAATATTCAGAATTGTTTCTGATTTACTTGAAATCCCATCATCTGAAATAAACGCTGAACGTGATGATTGTGGTGCTCCCACTCTTTATTTAAAACTATTAGAAATGTCGAGGTTATATTCACTTTTAAGCAGCTCCGAAAATGCCGAACTAGAACAAATCAGTAGGGCTATGACCTTAAACCCAAAAATGATAAGTGACAACAATAAATTTGATACCGAAATAATTAAAGCTTCTCATGGAAAAGTTATAGGAAAAGGTGGTGCCGAGGGCATACAGTGTCTATGTAAGGTAAATGAAGGTATAGGATTAGCCTTAAAAGTAGAAGACGGTTCAAAAAGAGCAAAACATGCTGTTAGTCTTCACTTACTAAAACAGTTAGAGTGGATATCTGACTTAAGAATTCAAGACATTGAAGAAAAGGTGTTTAATTTTTCTGAAGGAGTCAGACTTGAAGTTAAAGGTAAATTAAAATTCCAAGAATCCTAAAAAAACGGGAAAAATAACCTTTTCAGATGTATGCTATGTATATGTCGCGGGGTAGAGCAGTCTGGTAGCTCGTCGGGCTCATAACCCGAAGGTCGGAAGTTCAAATCTCCCCCCCGCCACCATTTAGAAGCAGCTTCCAAGCTGCTTTTTTAGTATTTGCAATAGTTTAAAGTAAGTAAAAAATATACTAGGACTGAAAGTTTTATTATCAAACTATGAGAGTTTAATTAAGAATTATTTAAAATCCTTTTGAATATATAATTTCAAGTCAACTCTAACCATTAATCCAAAAATAATAAAAAATATTCCAATGTATGAGTTCAAAGATAGATCCAAAAAATTAAATTAATAACTAATTAAATCCTAACCCACAAATTTTATCTATTAAATACGAGAAAGAAAAAAAAAAAAAAGAATTTAAAAAAATCTGAATTTTGAACATTTAAATCTTTAATAAGTAATTTTATAAAGTAGAGTAAATTTAGCTAATTCAGAAAAACTATATGCAGAATTTGCTACAGCGTGATTTAGGTTCAAGCATGTTATCAATAGCTGTCATATTAGGATGGTTAGGTCTGTTTTTTGTATTTTTGAGAGTATTAACAATTTCAATAAAGAGAATCCTTGAAGCGGTTTTCAAAAAATCATAATTATTGAAATAAATCAATAATTCAAAATTAATCACATAAATCCTTTGTCACTAGGTATAATGACCTAAAAAATGTCAATTTTAGATAAGCTTAAGATAGGTAATTCTGTTCAAGTTAACCTAGAACTATCTAAAGATAGACTTACCAAAGAAACTATTGATGCAATAAATGTTTCTTCAATGGGTAAGGTAAGTGATTTCAGAATAACTGACGGCAAAGGTATTGGAGTTGTCTTGAAATTATATAATGGGAAAGAGCAATGGTTTTTTGAGGATGAAATTGATCTTCTTGACGAAAATGGTAATGTAATTAAAAAATATAATGAAAAAAAGGAGAATAGTAATTTTATATTTGATTCTTTAAGAAGATTAAATTATGAGAATAAAAATAAGGTAAGCGAGTTACTTAATCCAATTAACTTTTTTATCTGGTTGGTTGTATCGTTTAAAGATATTTTTTAATTGGTTAAAAAATTTTCTAGAATAAAAAAAATTTACAATTTATTTGACTTTAAATTCTAGTAATTAAAAATTTAAATGGTACAAAATATTATCGATGTAAGAAATTTATCTAAGTCATTTGATATCTCTTCCAAGGAACCAGGTTTAAAAGGAACAATTAAACATTTTTTTAAAAGACAAACAAAAAGTTTAAAAGTTATAAAAGATATAAATTTTGAAATTAAAGAAGGAGAAATAGTAGGTTTTCTAGGTGCTAATGGAGCTGGGAAAACAACAATATTAAAAATGCTTTGTGGCTTAATTTATCCAAGTGAAGGTTCCATTTTGGTTTCAGGTTACTTACCTTTCAGGAGAAAAGAAAACTTTCTAAAGAATATCACCTTAATAATGGGACAAAAGCAACAACTTATTTGGGATCTTCCGCCGATTGAATCATTCTATTTGAATGCATCAATATATGACTTAGATAAGTTCGAGGCTAAAAAGAGAATAAAAAAACTCTCTGAAATGCTTGAGATTGATGAAGAGCTATTTATACCTGTTAGAAAACTTTCACTAGGTCAGCGTATGAAATCTGAATTACTAGCAGCTCTGATACATGAACCAAATATTCTATTTTTAGATGAGCCGACACTTGGATTAGATATTAATGCACAAAGAAATTTAAGAAAATTCCTTCAAAAATACAATAGGGAAACTAATGCAACGATATGCTTAACAAGTCATTACATGAAAGATATTACATCGCTATGCAAGAGAGTTATATGTGTGCATGAAGGTGAGATATCATATGATGGAAAACTTGACCTATTATTAAAAAAACTTTCTCCTGTTAAAGAAATATTAATAGTTTGTCGCTCAGAAGAGGATGCAATTAAATTAGAAAATTCCGGTTTTACTGTTAAAAATAAAATGAAGAATGAAATCACTATAAAAATTGAAAACAACTCTATTACCTCTTCACTAAAAACTATCCTAAATAATTTTGATATTGAAGACCTTTTTATAAATGAACCGCCTATAGATGAAGTTATTGGGAAGGTATTAATCAAAAAAGATTATGATTTCTAATTTGATTAATCGTAAAATATTCACTTTATTAAAAGTCCAATATTCAAACATGTTGGAATATAGGGTAGAAATTGCATTATGGGCAATTTCAGGTATTATTCCATTTTTTATGTTAAACATTTGGACAAACAATAATCTAAATGAATCCATTAACATTAGTGATGTTATGCTTTCTAGGTATTTCCTATGTGCTTTTTTTGTAAGACAGTTTTCTGTAGTTTGGGTTGTATTTAGTTTTGAAGAGGATTCTCTTATGGGGAAAGTATCTCCGTATTTAATCCAACCTTTAAATCCATTTTTCAGATATTTTGCACAACATCTTGCTGAGCAAATAACAAGATTTCCTTTCGCACTTATAATTGCATTTTTCTTTTTTATTTTTAATCCAGAAAGTATATGGATACCAAATTTAGGTATTTTACTCTTATCGATAGTATCTACTTTCTTATCCTTCTTGATTCAATTTTTAATTCAGTCAATAGTTGCATGTCTATGTTTCTGGACAGAAAAAGCATCCTCGATAGAAAGATTGTTATTTATTCCAACCTTATTTCTCTCAGGTCTTTTAGCACCAGTAGTTTCATTTCCCGCCTATGTTAAATCTTGGATTTATTTGACTCCTTTTCCGTATCTAATTGATTTTCCTGCGAACTTACTGTCAGGTAATGAAACAAATATTAGTGGAGGCTTAAGTATGCAAATTCTATGGATTTTGTTACTTTTCCCATTATTTAAGAAAATCTGGTTTGAAGGAACGAAAAAATACACCGCAATGGGGTCATGAATTTAAGAAAATATCTAAAAGTTTATAAAAAATTCTTACATACTTCTTTAGCTTCTGAATTGGAGTATAAGACAAATATATTAGTTGATTTAATTACTGCAATTTTGAGTTTAGTAGGAAGTATTTTTCTATTATCTATTTTCTTTCAAAATAATGGATATATTGGAGGATGGAAATTTGAACAGGCACTAATAATACAAGCTATTTATACGATTTTGAATGGAATAACAAATACATGGTTCAATCCTAATCTTACTGAAATAGTTAAACATATAAGAGAAGGAACATTAGACTTCGTACTTTTAAAACCTATTGATAGTCAATTTTTTATTTCATTAAAAAAAATAAATCCATCTGGATTTTTAGAAATAATGCTTGGATTTTTATTATTGTTCTTTTGCATAAGAATAAATCAAATAAATTTAAATTTAAGTTTTCTGACCCTATCCTTTATTACAATAGGCTGTTCAATTTGTATTTTATATAGCTTGTGGTTTTTTATCTCTACTACTACTGTCTGGTTTGTTAAGACTTGGAATGCAATAGAAGTGTTAAGATCATTCCTTTATATTGGAAGATTCCCTTTAAATTCATTTTCATTTTCTTTAAGAATTTTTTTTAGTGTTTTCATTCCTATTGCTTTTATAACTACAATTCCATCTGAAGTTTTTCTAGGACTTTCAGTATTTTGGAAAATATTACTTGAAGTTATTGTTGCGACGGTATTTCTTATAACATCAAGAAAGTTCTGGTTATTTGCGTTAAAATTCTATTCGTCAGCATCTAGTTAAGTATTATTTGATAACCTCCCTACATAATTCCCAAATTAATTGTTTATTTTTCAAATTAGAAAGTTTAGATAATTTCTTAAAGTGAAGTTTAGATTTTTCAACAGATAAAAGCTTACAACTGTAGTCAATTTGGTAATTTCTAGATATAGGTCCTAATTTAATTGCAATATCACAAAGGACTATAAACAAAGTAAATATAAATACTATTACAAAAAATTGTGAAAATGATTTTGAATAATTTTCATTTTCAGTTTTTAATTCAAACTTCATTAATTAACTATATGCTGAGGGCACTTAATTGCAGCAATAGCAACAGCTGTAACTTTAAAATTTTCAGACTTCTCAATAACCTTTTTAACCTCCAATGGTCCAAATTTATTACTCGCATCACTGTATGAGAGAAGTAAAGACTTATAGTTATCATGGCCTATATTTCTATATTCACAGAAATTATCTCCAACATAATTCAAAAGAGTAAGTAAAGTTAATTCAATCATTAATGCTATTTACTAACAAAGTTCTTACGAATGATACTGTGCGGGACATTTTTAACAAGTAAAATTACCAAAAACACTTGAAATCATAAAATAAGATTTTTACTCATAAACTTTAAAATCATAGTATAATTTCAGAATTGATAAATTTACACATAAGAAAACTATTAAAGCACTATCTGTAGTGTATTTGGTGTTGACTGTTTGCGCTACAGATAGGGGGTTGCATTTTTTAAGAAATTGGTTTAAAAATAAGGTTCCCCATCACCCGGCCCCACATATGTGAGGCCTTTTTTTTGTTTCTAAAATAAAATCTCTAAAAATAAGTATTTAATAAAACAAGTTTTTCATTAACCCTTTAATAATAAATACAGATAATAATTAATCTATCTTTTTAAATAAAAACATGCTTTAAACGTTAGATCAAATGAGTAGAGGTATTTTCCATTAATTTATAAAATTTTTTATAGATTTAAACAATAAGCTAGTGCCAACTAAAATACAAACCGTTGTAAATGCCTTCTTAATTAAAATATTTCCATTTAATTTTGATAAGTGAGCCCCGAAATATCCTCCTGTAAAAGAACCAATTATTAATGCTATTAATATGTTTGGAGGAACTGATCCTAATTTAGTCAAAAAAACTGCTCCGATAAAATTCCAAAAAATCCCAACAGTAAAGAATGTCAAACTTATAGCTCGAAGAAAATCCATTTTAAAAGTTTTTATTAGAAGTATTGTTACAAGCAAACCAGTACCCGAAGAAATAGAACCATTCAAAATCCCTATAAGGAAAATAAAAATTAAAAATCTAATTTTCTGAACTAAATAAAGCTTATTATTCCCAGATGTTAATCCCAAATCTGGTTTAAGAAATGAGTAAAAAGCTAAAAATATTGAAAATATACCTAAAATCAAGTACAAATATTTTTCTGAAACATATTCAACTATAGAAGAACCTAAAATCACGCCTGGCAATCCAAAAATTAAAATTTGCCAAACAATACTTATATCATTACCTAAAGATTTGTAATTTCTTAATGAACCTCCTATTCCTAATGCTACTGTTGCCAATTTATGACTAGCCAGAGACTGATAATAAGGAACACCAGATAAAATCAATGCTGGTAATTGCAGTAATCCTGAACCTCCTCCAGAAATTGCTGAGAAAGTATTAGAAAAAAAAGATATCAAAAAGATATAAATATTATTAAGTAAAGAATAATCAGAACCTCCTTCTAGAGTTGATAATAAATAAACCATTAACTATAAATTGCCTGTGTTTTAATAAGTAAAGATTAGTATTTTCATAAGAAACATAAGACTTACAAAGTATTATCTTATCTTTTTCAATGATATTTTTAAAAAACTGTTATTATCAAAAAAATGTCAAGAATATTATGCATAAAAAGGATGCAATTTACCTTGATCAGTTTTGTCCAAAGATAAGTAATAAAAATTGGAGGGAATCACTTAATAAAGTTACAAATTTTAAATGTATTTATTGCGGTAACCCATCGGAATCACTTGATCACCTTCATCCTATGTCGAAAGGTGGTATGAGCATTACAAGTAATTGCGTTCCATGTTGTTTGTCATGTAACGGAATGAAATCAGATTCAGAAGTTCTTAGTTGGTACAGAAAACAAAATTTTTATGATCCTAGAAGGGCTATGGCGATACGAGCATGGTTTAATGATGATTTAAAATTAGCATCAGTTCTTTTGAATTACTTAAACAATGAAATGGTAAATTGATTGAGTTTCGAAAATTTTTTGTATTTAGTCTGATAGCATCCTTCTGTTTTTTTATGAATGATATTCATTTAAATTATTCTTTTTATCTCTGAATTTGTTTTATTCCTAAAAATCGCGATATTAGAATAATCATCTTTCCACATTATTGGCGAATCTATAACCTTTCTCTCGGGAGACTTTACTGAAAAAATTAATCCAAATACAAAAAGAATAGTAACCAAAATTACAGTCAATACTAATTTGTCTGAAATATTATTCATTAATCTAATCTATCTTGAAAAATTTTTGTCAGGAGTTGTTTTCTCATAAATTTCCAGAAAATATGATTTAAAATAATTAACTCCCTCCTTTCCAATTAATCCAAATGATAATCCACAATCATTAACTACATGCAATGAAATTTGATTAGCCAAGTCGCTTTTCTCAATCCATTTTTTCTGGGGATTGTAAGAGAAAGATATAATATTTTCAGTTTTTATAATAGCTGATTTCATTGCTTCATCTTTAGAAAAACCGTTTTGAATAGCATTGCAATATTTCTTAGAGAAATTATTAGATATCCTATTTTGTAGCAAACTAACACTAGGGTCTGATGTGTCAAAAGATAATCCTATTACAGGTTTTAATTGAAAAATTATAAACAAAATTAAGACAAAAACGAACTTTAACAACAGCTTATGATCAATACTTTATAGATAATATAATAGTATTTTAGAATTGTCTTTTCAATTAAATCTGATAATTATTAAGAGCAAATTAAATTTCAATTTATTAATAATTAAAAGTATTGCGATAAGTTCAGTAATAATAGTCAGAGGTTTATTTGACTACAAATATGTACGAATCATTGATGACATTGCTATTTTTTCCTGATTGGACAAATGGATTACCTTCAGATTTCTTAATTCTTCATTTTTTTGTAGGAGCTGTGATTTTTCCATTCAACATGATTCATGCTAAAGCAAGAAAAATTGACAGTCAAAATCCACAGGAAGCTGCTAACGGTTATAAAAATTCAGACAATACAACATTTTTTGGATACGAGGAAATTAATTAGATTTCTATAAATTTTATTTAAGGAATTGGTTTATTGATGATAATTTCCCTAAATACAGCTTTAGATCTTAAAATATTTAGTCCCAGTGCACCTATAGGAATATTCATAATTTTTATAGGATTAATATTTACTGGCATGATTTTCTATATTATTTATGCTGTAAGTACTAATAAAGAATCCTTAGAAGACAAAAAAATAAGAACTAAAAAGGAGTACTTGCAAAAGGAGAAAATAGGAAAATTATTTCCTAAGAAAAAATAAATTTAATTGCTTTATTACTATAAAGATATTTATTTATATTATTAATTATTAAATCAGTAGGATCTAAAAACATTAACTTTAGCTCTCGTAAATCAAACATCTTTTTAAAAATTTAAATATAACAACAAAATTATTTTTACGAGGACTTCATATTGTTAATTGCATAGCTAAATTATTTTCAAATCAAGCAAAAAATGTTAAAAATGGAAAAAATAATTTGAAATTTTGGAGAATTCACCTCAATATCTATTTCTTGCTAGTGGAGTGAATAGTGGAGAAGGTTTTTGGATTGTGGGAATAAAAAATTGCGATGAAAATATTCTTGAGGATGGAAATCTTTTAGATTGCCATAGAAAAGAATTAATAGGTAATGAATCAGCAAAAGATGTTCTTTTAGCTATTAATTTAAACGTGAATAATTTATTAAATGAACTAAGAAACAAAAATTATTTAATTGCAAGTCCTTCAATGGGGATTCCATTTGATATCCCCTTAGAAATCTTGGAGAATATTTTTGATTTTTGGTTAGATATTTATAAAAATAATGAAGCCTGGGAAGCTTGTTTAGGACTTCTTAAAGTTAGAAAAAGGATTCCCCTAACAAACCTTATTGAAAGCGACAGTTTAAAGGGAAACTCTAAAAAATGGGCTATAAAAATTGAAAATTTACATACGTATGTTCCTTCTTCACTCAAAAATGAAAAATTAAATGACCCCATGTGGGAATAATTTATCTTTAAATACTAAAAATATTTACTTCGTTGGATATTTAAGTAAAAATAAAATAACTAATAATTTAAAAATGAATAAACCATATTCTTTTAGTGTCGATCAAATGAACGGGATAGTTGAGGATACATACGCCAAGATAATAAATGAATGTGAAAATTTAAAAAATAATACTAACTGTCCAAATGAGCAAGTAGTAGCACTTTTAAGTGTAATTGCTTCAAATTACGCTACTACAACAGAAAAAAACGAAAATTAAGATGATAAGTTATTTTACTTGGAGTGAATTTGATAAGAGCGTAGAAAAAATAGCTAATAAATGCAGGTTTAAGGAATTTTCTGGAATATATGGAGTTCCTCGTGGTGGATTATGTCTTGCTGTAGCACTAAGCCATAAATTAAAAATTGAATTAATTTCAGAACCAATAAAGAATTCACTAATAGTAGATGATGTTTATGAAACAGGTATTACATTGACGACCTTCAAGAATATTGAAGGAGCAATGTTTTTTGTATTATTTAGTAAAATAAAACCTACATGGTGGAATACAATACATGTAACAAAAAAAAGTCAATGGATTGTTTTCCCTTGGGAAAATACTTTAAATTCAAAAAGTGACCGCGAAGAGTACATAAAAAAAAGAGGTTTGCTTTGAGAAAGAAATTATATTTGGCTAATCCATATGGATTTTCAAAACAAACTAAAACCCTCTTACATGAATTTATTGAAGTGTTCAATGATTTAAATGTAGAAGTTTTTGAACCTTTTGAGAGAGCAAAACAATTAACACAAAAAGAAGGTGAGTGGGCATATGAGGTTGCAAGAAGTAATTTCCTTGATTTAAAAGAATGTGATTGTATTTTTGCGATTGTTAATGGAAATCCACCAGATGAAGGGGTAATGATTGAATTAGGTATCGCAATTGCTTTAAAAAAGGAAATCTTTTTATTCAGGGATGATTTTAGAAATTGTGCTGATAGCAATCAATACCCATTAAACCTAATGTTATTTCTTGGACTGCCAAAAGATAATTGGGAAAAATATTATTTTGAATCATTACAAGATATAAAAAGTAACAAAAAAAGTTTTGTGGATTGGGCTAAAAATTAAGCAAATAAACCGTCGACCCACAAGTAGAAGTTTTAAGTTTAAATTTTTCTATTTAAGTGCTAGAATGATTTTTTATTTAGAGAATTTTGACACAAGTTACAGTAGGAGAGAACGAGGGAATTGAATCTGCCCTTAGAAGATTTAAGAGACAAGTATCAAAATCTGGAATCTTTGCAGATTTAAAAAGACTGAGGCATCATGAAACCCCTATTGAAAAATACAAAAGAAAATTACAACAGAGAAGAAAAGCAAGAAGAAGATAATATCCTAGAACTTATAGAGTTTTTGTTAATCTTTAATATTATTAATTTTTATAGAGGTTTAAATAAAATTTAACTATTTAAGGTTCTTAAGCTTCTTAACAAGGTTTATTCCAACTCCTGACACAGCAAGAAGATCTTTTTCATCAGCAGCGATAACTGCCTTTGTTGTTTTAAATCCCGCCTCATACAAAGCTTTTGCGCTTTTTGCTCCAACACCTGGAAGTGTAGTCAAAGTTTCAATATTTTTCTTAGAACTTACCTCTTTGGTTTTTGTTTTGGTTTTTGTTTTTGTTTTTGTTTTAGTTTTTGTTTTTGCAGACTTTGAAGCTTTTTTTTCTTTCTTTAAAGGAGTTTCAGGAGTAACTGCACTTTTAAATAAAATTGATTTTAGTTTGCTGAGAAATTTAGAAATCATTGCAATATATTAGGTAATAAAATTAGCTCTTCAATTTAATATTATCAAATTCCAGAGGAATTAATAAAAAGACAAAAACTAATTGAATAGAAATAATTTATATACAATTACATAAAGACACACATTTAATATTTATGCAAGCTTACGAGCCACTGCAAGGTATTCTAAATTATTTTAAAAACTTAAAGAAAGATAAAATGTGTATTCAAAATTTAATTGTATTAATAGTAAAGTTAAAATCACAATAAAGAACAAATCATAAAAATGAAGCTTATTTTCATAAGTGGACCTTCCGGAAGCGGGAAAACAACTTTATCAAATCAAATAATAAAAAAAAATAAAAATGGTATTGTGTTAAGTACCGACAATTACTATAAGACAGGTTTAATAAGTAGATTACTACCAAAATATGTAGAAGGTTTTTTTGATAGAAGTATTAGTTTTAATAACAAACTATTCAAAAAAGATTTTGATTTTATTTATAAGAATGGAATTTCAATCTGTGATCGATATTATAATTTCGAGAAGAAAACAATTCAAAATATCCTAAACCAAACAGATAATATAAGTTTTTTAATTGTAGAGGGTATATTTGCTAAAGAATTCTCAAACACTTTAAATAATAAGGATTTTATTTTTTTAGAAATAAAAGCTAAAAAAAATGAGTGCATGAAAAGAGTTGTCCAAAGAGATATAAAAGAAAGGGGTAAGGATAAAAAACAAGCTGAGAATGATTTCTTAAAATCATGGAGCATTTATTACGATAAATTTAAACCTAATGGCATAAAAAATAATACAAATAAATTGATTATTGAAAAAAACTCTGATATAGATAACATTCTGAAAAAATTATTTAATTAAGTCTTTAATTTTTTTCTCTAATATTAAAGCAGTTAAAATGGAGCCTTCAATTCTGCCAAATCCATCACCTTCAAACCAGTCTCCGCAAAATCCAATTCTATATTTTCTACTAAATTGTAAAGATAATGGTACGGCAAGGCCAGAAGGCTGTGAAGCTCTCCATTTCATAATAGATATTTTTTCATCAAATGTTAATTTATTTACTATAGAATTCCCTTCAAACAGTTTATTGAAATTTGTAATTATCATTTTTTTAAAAACTTCTTCATCTTTTGAACTTATATAAGAATTAATTAACTCTGCGTTTTTTGAATGCACTACAATTCCTAATTTATTATTATCTTGCAGCTGAAAAATAATTCTTTCAAATCTATATTTTTTTTCTAAATTATTTTTTAAATAAAAATACCTTTGTTTTTTAGAATAATAATCTTTATAACTATAATTTTCATTTGTATAAATTAAAAAAGTTAACCTGGGAATAAATGTTTGTTTTTCTAAGAAATTTAATAGTAAATCTATTTTTTTATCATTATTAATAGGAATAGCTTTTCTTAGTGGAATTTGATTTACGTTTAATATTTTTAAAGACCTCTTATGCAACAATAAATTAGTTGAACAAATTAGATATTTAGACTTGAATTTAACGCCATTTTTTGATGTCAGTAACCATTCCTTATCATTAAAATTCATATCAACTATTAAAGTTTCAAAGAAAAAATCAATTTTCTCTATTAAATTATTTGACTCAATTATCTTTTTGGATAATTCACTCATGGAATCTAAAGATAGATAATTAACACCGGAAGAAAATTCAGATTTTTTTTTGGTTTCTAAATTAGAATCTTCATTTAGATAAAATATTTCTGAGTCGTCAATTTTTATATATTTATTTTCCAATAATTCATCAATATATTTTTTTAATAGAAGATTATTATTACTTTTAGATATATTAAAATTTGGAGAACCATGGTTT
>CVSY01000128.1:0-217 GCA_001180285.1 Prochlorococcus marinus
AAGCCGGTACATACTTCGTAATATGTTGGATTGTTTTTTTCTCCTCCAGCATAACCTACAGAAGTTGTGACAACTCCGGGAAGTTTCCAAAAACATTTTTCAGCTCCCCAGAAACAACCACATCCAAAGATTATTTCATCTTCTTCTGCATTAGGATCTTTTTTGATATCTGTTTTTAATATTCTATGTAATAAATAAGGATCATTTGTTATATTTA
>CVSY01000129.1:0-17299 GCA_001180285.1 Prochlorococcus marinus
AATTTGTAATTGTCATGAAGGTAAAGTTATTAAAACACTTGATCTTGGTAAGGGTTGGGTAGAACACCTCAAGTGGTCTAATGACGGATTATTTCTAGCGATAGCTTCCTCAAAAAAAGTATATGTTTTTAATGAAATTGGAGAAGAGAAATGGATCTCAGAAGATCATCCAAGCACAGTAAGTGCAATAACATGGTCAAATAAAAATGAGCTCGCAACTGCATGCTATGGCAGGGTGACATTCTTTGACATTGTTAATAATAAAACGAATCAAAAACTGGAGTGGCAAGGATCATTGGTCTCTATGGAATTAAGCCCTGATGGAGATATAGTCGCCTGTGGGAGTCAAGACAATTCAGTTCATTTTTGGAGAAGATCAACAGGAATGGATGCTGAAATGACTGGATACCCAGGGAAACCAAGTCACCTTTCTTTTGATGAAAGCGGGAAATTACTAGCCACTAGTGGCAGTGAAAGAATTACAGTTTGGAGCTTTATAGGCAATGGTCCAGAGGGCACTATGCCAGGAGAGCTATGTCACCATACAGAACCTATTTCGAGCCTAGCCTTTTCAAATAAAGGTATGCTTGTAGCCTCAGGATCTAGGGATGGTTCTGTTGTCGCAAGTTTCCTAAAAAATGATGGCAATGGAGATCCCGTTGGGGCTGCATTCGCAGGAGATTTAGTAGGGGCAATATCATGGAGACCTGATGATTGTGCACTTGCAGCAGTCAATGCAAAAGGTGTTGTAAATGTATGGAAATTTAAAGTTCGTACTAACCTTTTTTCAAAGGGATTTAAGTAAAAAGTAGAAATTTATTAATTACCAATAGTTAGCTTTTAAATGTCTTTCCATACAAATGACCTCACAGTCATTATCTATACCTTTTGGGTGAATATCGCAATATGAGAGACATTGAAAATATTCGTCTATGGGGTTTGATTTATCAGTTTTACTAACTTCATTCGAATGATTCATAAAAGATTTCCTCAATTATTTAAAATTAAGATAGACGAATTAAATATCAAAAGAAATAAGCAAAACTTACTAAAAATATCTTAAAAAAATTAGCACGATTGATTACTACTCTCGGACATTTTTAATTAAAAAGCAATGCGTATAAAAACGGATTGTCTTTAGAGAAATATTTTCCTAATTTTATATTGTTGAGTTCTAGGAGGTCTTTCAAAATGATCGATAGCCTGCCTGAAATTTCGGAATAAACCGAACTAATTTAATTAACTGCTCCAATTATTTTTTATTAATGTCTAAGCTTCCTTCTTCTGCATCGTTTAGGTGCCCTTTAAGAAACAAGCTTAATTCTAGAGTTTTTGCCCCAGTTAAAGACAATTAGTTAATTTTGGTGAGCATTAGCTTAAAAGAAGTTAGCAACAAGGATCCATGATTTAGGTGCGTTAATAACTTCAGTAAAAAATATAAGTAAGAGATAAAAGAGGGCTTAAATTAGCCCTCTTTTTTTAATAAGATGACTTTCTTCTAGTTTTATAGATAATGATTAAAACAATAAAATTTAAAAATGATTCGATATTATTGCCCATATTGCAATCCTAAATATCAATTTCAAAAACAATCCTTAAAAGGTAATTTGATTTGTGGATTATGCGGAGAGGATCTCGTAAAAAAACCATATATTAGGTTAAACCAGATAATCGCTTTAGTTGCTGCTTCATCATTACTTCTACCGTTGATTTATACTTTTATTTTTTTAATTAAAAATCAAATAAATCCTCCTAATAAAAATTATCAAGCAAATGGTAATTTAATGATAATTATCAAAGAACAAACTTCATAAAATAATTAAAAAAATCTCAAGAGGTTAACCTCTACAAAGTGATTTATTTAAACAAGAATTTTTACTTTCAATATTTATTTGATCATTAATATTTTTTAATTTTTTTTTATTACTTATTACTTTAACTTTTTGCCCACAATGTTCTTTGCAACCACCATTAAATAAATTATGCGCATATAAACTGGAACTATTCGTTAGTAATAATAGAAAAATTATTTTATAAATTTGATTAAAATAAGAATTCATTTTTTATTATGATTTTCCCAGAATTTGTAAATAAATAATATCAGTTAATTCCAAGGAGTGTTTATAAGTCCCCAGATATCGAAGAAGAAAAATAAAACTGCAATAACAACAAGATCCCATGCTCTTTCCCTAAAAGCCCAAGGCGCAATAAAAACTTCCCCAAGTCCGTGAAGTGCCGCCCCTACTGGTAGATGATCAAGAACCAGCAAACTATGAGAGAGGATAAAAAGAAAGCTTGCGAAATATCTAAAAAAAACAAATTGCCAATTACTAGAACTCATGCTTTTTAGATTTTTAAGAAAATATACTTCAATGATCAAAATAATGATATAGATCTAGTCAAGAGATATTATTTTTGGTAGCCATAAATACGAATAAAGATATAAAGCTAAAGTAAAAGTTACTAAACGATGAAATATATGTTTTCAAGTTATCAGCCTAAAAATAGCTTTGATGAATATTTTAAGGACAATGTTAACTCTGCTAGAGAAATATTGATTCCACTTCTTTCATCTTTAGATAATATGGGACTTGAAGAATTAAACAGGAATCACTCTGCTGCAAAAAAATTATTACTAAGACATGGTGCAACTTTTAGATTAAACGATACTGGTTTAAAAGGTACTGAGAGAATATTACCTTTTGATCCACTTCCCAGAATAATTAGTAAAGATGATTGGGTAACGTTAGAAAAAGGCCTAAAACAAAGGCTTGAGGCAATTGATTTATTCCTAGATGATATTTATAATTCTCAAAAAATAATAAATGATGGAATAATTCCAAGAGAATTAATAGAGAGTTCAGAAGGTTGGAGACCTCAGATGATAGGTTTCAAACCTCCACTAAATAAATGGTGTCAAATTTCGGGACTTGATTTAATAAGGGATAGAAGAGGAGATTGGCATGTTTTAGAAGATAATTTAAGGTGCCCTTCTGGGGTTGCTTATTTTTTAGAAAATAGATTAGTTATGAAAAATATTTTTCCTAATCTTTTCTCAGGAAGAATAGTAAAACCAATTGACGAATATCCATCATATCTTTTAAAAACTCTTCAAGAACTTGCTGTTTGGACTGACACTCCCAAGATAGTGCTACTAACTCCAGGAATTTTTAATAGTGCTTATTTTGAACATAGTTATTTAGCTCAAGAAATGGGTATTCAATTAGTTCAAGGTCATGACTTAGTTTGTAATGATGATTATGTATATTTAAAAACCACCTCAGGATTAAAAAGAGTAGATGTCATTTACAGACGAATTGATGATGATTTCTTAGATCCTCTTAATTTCAGAAAAGATTCTTGCCTTGGTGTTAGCGGATTACTTGATGTTTTTAAGGCAGGTCATGTTGCTTTAGCAAATGCTCCTGGGACTGGAATAGCAGATGACAAAATGATTTATTCTTTTGTTCCAAAAATGATTAAATATTATCTTGATGAAGAAATTATTATTAAAAATGTAGAAACGTATATTTGTCATTATCAAAAGGATCGAGAATACGTTCTAGAAAATTTATCAAAACTTGTTGTTAAGTCTGTCGCAGAAGCTGGGGGGTATGGAATGTTAATTGGCCCTCACTCAACAACGAGTGAGATAGAAGAATTCGCTTATAAAATTAAAAATAATCCTAGAAATTTCATAGCACAACCAACATTAGAATTATCCACTGTGCCATCGTTATGTGAAGGAGAACTATATCCATGTCATGTTGATTTAAGACCATATATCTTAAGAGGAAAAGATTCATGGGTTAGCCCAGGCGGGCTTACGAGGGTAGCATTAAAGAAAGGATCACTAGTCGTTAATTCTTCTCAAGGTGGAGGATGCAAAGATACATGGGTTGTAGGCGAATAATATGCTTTTAAGTCGTGTAGCAGAATCTCTTTATTGGATCAATCGTTATTTAGAGCGTGCAGAAAACATATCTCGTTTCGTGGAAGTAAGTGAAGCAATGTCATTAGATTGTCCGCCAGGAAGTGCAGAGCCTTGGCTCCCCTTAATTGATGCTTCAAGTGATAGAGAATCTTTTGATAAAAGATTCCCAGAGAAAAAACCTGATGACGTTATTAATTTTTTAATAAGAGATCGTTTAAACCCAAACAGTATAATTTCTTGCATTCAAATGGCAAGAGAAAATGCACGACAAATCAGAGATGTCATGACCACAGAAATGTGGGAACAGATAAATATTTTATATTGGAATATGCAAGAAGGAGAACCAATATGGAATAAACCAAGACAAGAACAATTAAGTGAGATAAGGAGGGAATGTCAGCTTTTTTATGGAATTACAGATGCGACTCTAAGCAAAGACCTCGCCTGGAGATTTAGCATTCTTGGAAGATTGATCGAAAGAGCTGACAAAACATCAAGAATTTTAGATGTTAAATATTATTTACTCCTACCCAGCTTGGATGAACTTGGAGGAGTTCTTGATGAGCTGCAATGGATAGCACTTTTACGTTCAGCTGGAGCTTATCAAATGTTTAGGAAAGCAGTGCAAAATTCTATAAAGCCTAATTCAGTTGCGAGATTTCTTTTACTTGATCCAATTTTCCCTAGATCAGTAAGATACTGTCTTGATGGGATAAGCAATACACTTAAAACGATAGATACCTCACCATCTACTGAAAATCCTTCAGAATTAGAATGTATGAGAGGTTTGCTTAAAGCAAAGTGGAGTTATATCAGAATTGAAGATATAATTAATGATGGTTTACATGAGGCAATCGATTCATTGCAAATGGATTTAAATAAATTAAATGATCTCATTCAAGAAAAATATTTTATTAATTAATAAGTTTATTAATGAGAATTAAATACATTCACAAACTTGAATATAAATACGAGGACCCTGTTCAATTAGGCGAGCATAGATTATGTATAAAGCCAAGGTCAAACGGATTCCAAAAGCTAAAGAATTTTGAATTAAAAATAACTCCAGAACCAGAAATTATTTATCCATTACTTGCTGCCAGCGGAGAAGAGATTAATAGAATCAGATTCGATGGATTAACAGATAATTTAACTATTGAATCAATCAGCGAAGTTGAAACTATTAAACATCCAAACATTATTGATGGAGTTAAAAATAGAGATTTAACATTACCTTTTTGTAGAAGCATTATTAACAGAGATTTACAGGGAGCATTAGAGGGATGGATGCCAAATGGACAACACGATCCTTCCGCAGTAGAACTTGCCCAAGAAGCCTTAGCAGGAAGCATTAATAACGCATTATCATTTACATACCAACTAATAGAAATTATTCAAGACCGGGTTAAATATACCAAAAGACATACTGGTCCAGCATGGCCGGCTAGCAGAACGCTTAGAGAACGTGTAGGTTCATGCAGAGATTTAGCAATGCTAATGGTTGAAGCTTGCAGGTCTATAGGTATCCCAAGTAGGTTTGTAAGTGGTTATCATTTTGAAGATCCCTTACCCTCTGAGTTGGATTTACATGCTTGGGCTGAATTATATATTCCAGGTGCTGGTTGGAGAGGTTTTGATCCAAGCGGGAAAGGATTAATAGATGATAGATATTTAACATTGGTATCCTCTTCAAAATCTAATTTAACCTCTGTAATTACAGGAAACTTTATAGGAAAAAATAATTTAGAAAATACTTTATCCTGGGAAATCAAACCTCTTGAAATTAAATAAACACTAAATTTTTAATCTTTTAAAATAACAAAAAAATATAAATAATAATATGTTTCTTTTTTAGTGTTAATTGATACGTTATTGGATAAATATATCTGTTTTCATTTGTTTAATATTTAAAGAAAATTGAACTCAAGTTTAGAAATTCCAGTTATCAAATCAAACAAATCGAAAATGTTTGAATTGATAAGTTATGAAAAATTTCGCGATACAAAAGATGTAAGATTTTTTGATATTAGTGTTAATGAATCAAACTATAGAGATCTAGTTATTCACAGTGGGCCTGCAGTTAGTCCTCCAAATGATGAAGAATTTAAGAATTGGCAATTTTACATACATCACAATCAAGAAGATAATCTACTGGCTATCTCCGGGGGAAGAACATTTTTTCTTGTCAATTTTGGCTGGGATTATCCTTTTTATAAAGTTAGATTAGAATCTTGCGGATACATTTTAAGAATACCTAGAGGAACTTTTCATAGATCAGTATCTGACGAAAACGGTTCCATAGTTTTAAATCAAGCTATAAGAGATAAAGAAGGTACAGTTGAATCTGAATTCAAGGTTACGAATAGCAGAGATAACAAAAAACTTCTAGATTGTATAACCAATTTAGAGCCTAAATTCAAAATTTATAGTGTTAAATAATTTTAAAAAGGAGTTCCAAATTTAGTCATCAATTTTAAAAATTATCTAATTGTTATAAAATAGAATTACTCAAATTTATTAATATGAAATTTTTTAGGTTATTAAGATATTTTTTATGTATAACTTTTTCTTTCTTGGTTTTATCCTCTCCAGTTTTTGCTGGGGCGAATGTTGCTGTTAAGGGAGAAGGAGATGAAGTTCCAAGTTATGTAAGATCTAATATCACAGGATTTGATTTCCATGGAGAGGATCTTCATTTGTCATCTATAGCTGGAGCAGTGGCAAGAGATGCAGATTTTAGTGATGTTGATTTACATGGGACGACCTTAACCCTATCTGATTTAAAAGGTTCTAATCTAAATGGAATCGACCTGACCGATACTCTTTCTGATCGTGTTAATTTCCAAAAAACAGATCTTAGAAATGCTGTTTTAATAAATATGATTGCATCAGGCAGCAGTTTTGCAGGAGCTCAAATAGAAGGAGCAGATTTTTCTTATGCCATCCTTGACAGCGAAGACCAAAGAAATCTTTGTGAAATCGCTGATGGGATCAATCCAACAACAGGAGTTTCAACAAGAGAAAGTCTTGAGTGTAGTTAGCATTAAAAATTATAAGTAAACTTTCTTACCGTCATTAAATTTATAAATCCTTTGTTCATCGTCTTGAAATATCATCTCACCATTTAATTTGGATTTCTTAAATTTTGAAAGTCTTGCTCTATGTATATTGGATTTTCTATTTATATTTTCTTCGTTGTCATAAACCCCAATATAAATATTTATATTAGGATTTGAAAAGGTTTTTTCTTCCTCTCTTAAAAAAATCCTGTCAATATTTGTTTGCGTACTCTGTAGTTTATTTTTAAATTTATCTAATTTTAAGTTCTTTGTTTTTTTAGAACTAATTTTTTTGTAGCCCAAAAAGATAACTCCTAAAATTAGAAAAACTAAAAATATATTCATTTATTTACTTAATTTTTATTTTTATATCTACGCCTAAGTTACTTTTAGTAGTTAATATTTCTTTTTTTATGATTCCATAGGTAAAAATTTTAGATAAAGTTTTTAAAGAATTAAAAACTAAAAAAACAGTAAATAAAAAGAAAACAATCATGTTTTCTACAAGTAGATTTTTATTTTTATTATCTAGATTGCTCATATAAGTCTTAATTCAACTATTTTTCATCACTATTTGCATATGGGCCGAAAAATTCACTGGCATCTCTTCCCATTACTTTAGCAAGATTTAAACTTTTATCTATATCCCATTTAGATGCCATTCCATAAAGAATCCCAGCCGCAAAAGAATCGCCACATCCATAAGAATCAACCTTTAATTTTTTGTTTTTAAGAGCCTTATATCTTCCTCCAGGGAATATTATGCCACCCTTCTCTCCCTCGGTTTTAATAGTATATTTGGGTTTTAACGATAATTCAGAAAAAGAAAAAACTTCTCCGGGATCAAGATTACTGCCTATTAATCCATCTAAAAGGACATTTGAATTATTAATTGTATTTAATCCTACCCTTGGTGTTGTACACAGTATTGAAGCTGATCTAGCCATTTTAAAAATCTCTGAATCAGATGCAGTAATAAAAATTCCATCCATTTTTTTTAAAATATGCCATTCTAAATTATCTTTATGAGTTGGAGCTAACCTTTCTCCAATAACTGTTATTGCTCTTTCACCTTGAGAGTCAATTAAACTAAATCCTCTTCTAGTTGGTTTATCACGCCAAGCTACATGCAACTTAATTCCCATATTTGAAAGAATCTTGAAACACTTATCTCCATAATCATCATTACCTAATGACGTGAAAAAATGAATTTGGTTTAAAGTTAAATCAGAAAGTATTTTTGCAATAATAGATCCACCACCAGCTGGATACTCAAGGGACTTTTCAGAATGAGAAATAACTCCGGATTTTGGTAATTGATCAACCTTTAAAAAATTTATCCACTCAACATGACCAACAACGGCAAAATTTAAATTTCCTTTTTTAAATTTATAGTCTTCAAATTTATTATTCTTTTCAACAACCATAAGCTTTTAAATACTATTATTAAAAGAAATATTTTTGACAAGTGAATTCATTTAACATTTTAAAAGATAATAAACAGATACTATCTTTTCTTTACCTTTTTCTATCAATTTTGGGGGCTGTTCTGCCAATGTTGGCAAATTTCGAATTTGCTAGGGAATATGGAAACAGCTTTGATATAAATAACTTCATTTCTTTAGCGAATGCAAACCCTGCAGCTCAGTCAATTTCTAGAGACTTATTAGTAGGTGCAAGCGCTATTTTTATATGGATAGTAAATGAATCAAAAAAACTAAAAATGAAGAATATGTGGGTTGTATATATTGGAACTTTTCTTATAGCCTTCGCATTCTCTGCACCTTTTTTCTTATTTCTAAGAGAGAGAAGAATTATTGAATTAGAAAAGATTAATTAAAACAATCTCTTAAATAGAATTGTAAAGGCAATAAAGCAAAAACAAGAAATTGAAAGCCAGATTATTGAAGCATAACCAAATAGATCTAATATTCGTCCTGAAATAAATGGTCCAAAAAAATAACCCATAGCGAAACATTGTGATAATAGAGCAAGTGCAAAACCTTTTTTATTTGAAGGAGCTATTCTGAAAACGACATCTGTTGATGTTGGAAGAAATGAAGCAGTCCCTAAACTCACCAAAATTAATGCCAAAGAAATTAAATAAAACGCTGGGATATTTAAATAACTAGAAATAAATAATAAAAATGAAGCTAAAGTGAAATTTATTAAACTAAATTTCAAGCCAAATAATCTTTCTTTCTTGGATATCCAAGAACCGACAGGCCATTGTAAAAACAACAATAAAATTAACTGAATAGAAATTATAAGACTAATACTTTCTTTGCTTAATGCATTACGATATACTCCACCTTTAACAAGATCCAGAGGCAAAGTTACTTGTATCAAGGCTAAAGAGGTAGTTATCAATAAAATAGATAAAATTATTATTGTTGAATTTTTATTCCATTTCAATTGTCCCTGATTAATTGGATCTACTAATTTTTTTTGAAAATTTTCTAAGTTTCTTTTTATAGAAGAACTATTTCTAGATATTAAATAAGTGATAACTAACATGCAAAATATATCATTTATAAATATTGATTTAGAATACAAAAAATTCGTCATATAACCCCCTAAGAATACCCCTAGAAATATTGCTAAAGCTTCCGAACTTCTAACAAGGGCATAAGCTTTACGTGTTTCGATAGGATGACAAAAATAGGGCACCCCAAACTCGGCAGCAGGCCAATATATTCCTGCAGCAGCCCCAACAAGTGATTGTCCAATTATGTACAAAAAAGTATCTCTTGAAAAAATGAGGCATAAGCTAGCGGCAATACTTAGTATTGAAGAAGTAATTATGGGAAATTGTATTTTTCCCGTTTTATTAAGATAATTACCTGTAAAGAGTCTTGTTACGGTTCCAATTATTGCTGAAATGGTAAATCCCAGGCCAATATCTGTCGCCGATAATCCTAGGTTATTAAAAATAAGTGATGTTAAATAAATAACACCTCCTGCTCCAAATGCAGCGAAAAATCTTATCTTGGTTATTAACCTCAAATGATAAGGAAATTGAATCCACCAATTTTTGCTAATTTTTAAACTATTTGGACTAATCACTAGTGAAATACATTTTTATAATTATTTTTAGTTTTTGTGGTTTATTTTTTAATAATGGTTTAAAGGCTGCTGAAAAGATAAATATTAAGTTTGAAGAGATGGAAATCCCTCTTACTATAGAACAATTATCAAAATTAGAAAAATACAAAGATGATTCAACAGAATTAATAGATTGGTTAAAAAAAATTGGATTTATCAGAGTTTTTGAATTATCAAAATTTTTAGAATTTCCAGTTTTCAAAGAAGAGGGATTAAATAGACAAATATTAAGAAGTTGGATAGGGCGTAAAATTCTTACAGAATTAAGCAAAAGCATTAAAGTTCCAAATGACAATAATGGAACAGAAATATATAACACTATAGAAAATTTATTAGATCAAAAAAAAGAAGTTTCAACTTTAGACATCATAAAGGCATTACCATCAGAAGAAATTTCACTAGATATTGATAATCTAATTTTAATAATTTCATCTTGGAAAAATGAATTATCAATGCAACAAGAACTCTTGTCCAAATTAAATCAACTTGAAAGAACTAAACAAAATAACTTTAAAAATACTGAAAAAAAATCAACTAACGATCTAATAAAAATTGAGAAAAAAATTTATGCTCCTCACCGAGTGAAACCTTTTGAAATTGAAATATGGAAAAGCAAAAAAACAAATTTTGATAAAGAATTGATAATATTTATGCCAGGACTTGGAGGCGAAATTAATAATTTCAAATGGATAGGTAACGCATTGGCTAGAAGAGGCTGGCCAATATTATTTATAGATCATAGAGGGAGTAATTTAGAATCATTCATAGAAGTACTCGATGGTAAGGGAACAATACCAGGAAGTGCAGACTTTTACTTATATAGAATTAAAGATTTAGATGCTGTATTGAAAGCTCATGAAAATGGAGAATTTGGTTTACCTAATAATTCTTATATTTTAATGGGGCATTCACTTGGTGCTTTAATAGCACTTTTATATGAAGGCAAGAAACCAACTTATCAACTAGAGGAAATATGTGATTCGGAATTAAAAGACTTTGCGGTAACGAATTTATCAAAATTACTTCAATGTCAGTTGAGTGAAATACCATTCCCTAAGAAAAATAACACTAATAAGGCCAGTGCCATAGTAGGTTTTAATTCATTTGGAAGTCTAGTATGGCCAAAAGAAAAAAGTACAGGCATTAAAGCACCAACTCTTCTAATAGGTGGTACTTATGACCTTATTACACCGTTAATGAATGAACAATTTAGAGTTTTTTATGCTTTAGATAATCCATCAAATAGATTTCTAATTATTGAAGGAGCAAGTCATTTCTCTCCAATAAGAATTAATAAAACCTATGAAGAAAATAATGACCTCTTCAAAATAAGTGAATCTTTTATTGGTTCAGAGCCAATATTAGTACAAGATTTATCTACTAAATTTATAGTTGAATTTTTAAAAAATATTAAAGACCAAAAGATCCCTAATGTAGTTAAAAACCAAAGAGATTTAGGACTTGACTTCCATCTTTTAGATCTTGAAACGATAAAAGAAATTTCCAAAAATTAGTACTCTATTCTTGGATCTAAATATGCGATTAAAATATCAACGAAGAGATTTAGAGAAACTATAAGCATAGAGGTAAAAATTACAATTCCTTGAACCAAGGTATAGTCTCTTTGAGAAATAGCTTCATGTAATCTTAAAGCTATACCTGGCCATGAGAAAGTCACTTCGAATAAAAGAGCACCTCCTGCCAAAGAGGCCATAGTCAAGCCAGAAATAGTGACAATTGGCAATAGAGCATTAGGCAATGCATGGTTTAAAAATATTTTCTTCCTCGATATTCCTCTACATATAGCAGCATTTACATAATCACTTTTTAATGTCTTATCCAAATTTACTCTTAATGAGCGGCTGAATATACCACTTAATAAAAAGCCAAGGGTAATCGAAGGGAGTGCGAGATGATAAAGACTATCTTTCAAGGCAATAATATTATTTGAAAGAATACTATCTAAAACTAGAAAACCTGTGATTTGGGGTTGTTGCTGAAATATAGGAAATCTTCCTCCAATTGGGGAAATATTAAAAAATACAGAAAATAATAATTGAGATAACATTGCACCCCAAAAAGGAGGGATGGCATATGTAGCAATTCCTAATATTCTCGCAATGTAATCAGTCTTTTTTCCTCTATTTCTTAAGCCAATCAATCCCAATGGAAATCCTATTAGTATGGCATTTAATATTGAAAAGAATCCAAGCTCCAGACTTGCAGGCAATGACTTTATAATAATATTAAGGACTGGCTCTTGGGTACTAAGAGATTGGCCAAAATCTAAGCGCAATATATTTTTAATATATGAAAAATATTGATTTATTAAAGGTTCATTTAGCCCTAATTTATTTCTTAGAAATTCCCTAGAAACCTCATCTGCACCAGATCCAAGTATGGCATCGACAGGATCGCCTGGAGCAACTCTTAATAAAATAAAAACTAATGAAGAAATTATCCATAACATTATTGGTATTAATGAAATTTTTAATAAGGAATAATTTAGTAGTTTATTTAAATTTCTACTCATTAATTAACTCAAGATCACTCAATGAAATTATTCCTGCGCCATTAAAAATAGGTTTTGATATTTTATTTTGTGACCATGCTTTTTGAGAGGAGATCCAAATGGGAATATAAGGTATTGAACTTGCTGCTATTTTTTCAATTTCAACAAGTTTTTCTAATCTTTTAATTCCACTTATTTTTTCACTCTCAAGAAATAAACTTTCCACTTTATTAGATCCCCAAAAACTACCGCTATAAACTGATTCTCCTTTTTTACAAATGTCGTTAACTATTTCATTACAACTTAAAAGAGGGGTAAGATAAGCCTCAGGATCTGAATAAGCACCAGTCCAATCGAGAAGAACTGCCGTATAAATTCCTAAACTTAGATTCTTATAAACTGTTGTAGATTCAACCCCATTGAGTTCAATATCAATACAATCTTTCAAAGAATTTTTAATTTCTTCTTGCCATGTCAGAGCAATAAGCTTGTCCGCTGGTACATTCGATCTATAAGTAAGGGGTATTTTTAGAATATTTCCATTGCAATAATTTTCTTTTTGCAATAACCTTCTCGCTTCTAAATAATCATATTTAGGCCACAGTTCTTGATTATCTTTTTTTAATATCGGAGGAATAATTGATCTAGATGGTTTCCTTAATCCATAACTTACTTTCTCACTAATCAATTTTCTATTAAGACTTTTTGCCAAAGCCAATCTTAAATTAAGATTACTTAAGGGATAAGAACTAGTTTTGAGGCTTATAAAACTTAATTCAGTGAAAGGGCTATTACCTTCATTAAACTGTTTATTTTTGCTTAAATCATTTAAACTTTTTCTCTGACTATCATCAATTGAATTTGATAAAAGCACGTCAATTTGTTTACTTTTTAAAGCCCCAAAAAGAGAGGATGAATTTGAATAGCCTACAAAATTAACGCCGTTATTTAAGGGCTTTTCACCCCAATAATTCAAATATGGATCAATTGATTGAACTTCATTAGAAAAACTGGTCAGCACATACTTGCCAGTACCAACAAATTTTTCATTTAGAAACTTATCAGAATATTGTTTGTAAAAAGTAGGAGATATTGGAGTTAAATTTACTGATGTGAGTAAACCATTTAAAGAACTTGATGGTTTATTCAAATTTATTATCACTGAATATTCACTTGGCGTTTCTATTGATTTAATCTTATTTCCTAAAATATAGTTCATAGTTCCAATTCTTTTGAATCTATCAAAGGTAAACTTCATAGCATTTGAGTTAAATGCAGTTCCATCGTGAAAGAAAACATTCTTTCTTAAATTGATAGTTATTTGAAGTCTATCCTTTGAAATATCTGGCATCCCTGAGGCCAATTCAGGTATTAATTCTCCTTTAGAATTTAATTCATATAATGTGTCTCCAAGAGAACTGATTAATTGAATTGCTTTAAGAGTACTTGCTCTAGCTGGATCTAAAGATTCAATTTTTCCAGAACTTGCTACTATGATTTTTTTAGATATTCTTTTTGAGCCGCAAGAATTCTGTAAAAAAGAAATTAAAATTATAAATATTGATAAAACAATTTTTTTTTTCATGTTTCCTTAGTTCTTAATTATTCTGAAGAATTATTTGAGCAGAAAAGTTGTAAGGTTATTTGACTAATTTCTAAAGCAAATGTTTTTTTAGAATTACAAGCAAAAGGCCACTCTCTCACCCAACAAATTTCTTTACCTCTGTTTAAACCAATTACTTGAAAAGTCTTATTGTTATTTTTAATTTTTACACAAGCACCTTTATAAAGGTTTTCAGAAAAAATTAAATTATTATTTTCATTATTATTAACTAGTTGTTTTGAATGAATCATTAAGGTGCTAAAACCAAACGCTTACTTTCTTCGGTTTACCAAGCTATAAAGAAATTTGCAAATTATTTTTTTAAATACAACTTAATTGACTTGCAATAATTTTGACTTCATTTAGCGAATTTATTTCATCTTTAGATCTCTCAAAATCTCCATTATTCACCTCATGAGTAATAACGACAATTTCAGCTTTGTCCTCACTCGCATCAAGTTGAACAATTGATTCGATTGATACATTATTCTTTCCAAAAATATCTCCAATCTTTCCTATTACGCCTGGACTATCAAGACAAATAATTCTAAGGTAATTTTTTTTATTTATTTTTGAAGATTCGATAATATGACAGTTTCTCCAGAAATAAAAAGATAATAATGGATCTATTGAATTATTATTTTTTACAGAGGCGGCATGCAGATTTAATATATCTGATACTACTGATGCAGCAGTTGGGCCACTCCCTGCACCTGGACCATATAACATTATCTCTCCAAGAGGATCAGCTTCTATCAATAAGGCATTATTAACTCCCTTAACTGTTGCCAATGGATGAGATTTTGGAATCAAAGAAGGTCCTACCCAAATATTCAAAGCAAGTGAATTATCACTATTAATTTGCCCCCTTTCCGAGAGAGCTAAAAGTTTTATTTCAAACCCTAATTTATTAGCATATTCGATATCCTTTAGATTAATTTTACTAATTCCCTCAGAATGAATATCCTCTCTTTTGATTTTCCCTCCAAATGCAAGTTCACTAAGGATTGAAATTTTGTCAGCAGCATCATGGCCCTCAACATCAGCAGTTGGATCAAATTCTGCATACCCGAGGTTTTGTGCCAATTTTAAGGTCTCCTTATAATCAGCTTTTTCATTTGTCATCTTTGAAAGAATAAAATTTGTTGTGCCATTTATTATCCCAACCATTTTTTTTATGCTGTTACTTTTTAGTGATCTTTTTAAGGGTTCAATAATAGGAATCCCCCCGCAAACTGCCGCCTCTGATAATACATAAACTCCTTCTTTGGATGCAGTTTTATATATTTCTTCCCCATATCTTGCAATGACTGCTTTATTTGCTGTAACAACAGATTTACCTAATTTTAGTGATTGCAGAATAATATCTTTCGCTAAATCAACCCCACCCATTACTTCCACAATTACATCTATAGAGGGGTCATTAATTAATTCAAATGGATCATCAGTTAATAAATTATTATCTAGCTCAATATCCCTTTTTTTATTGAGATCTTTAACTGCTATTTTTGCAACTTCTATTTCTTTTAGAATTGGATGTGAATCAACTTCAGACATTAATATTTTATAAATCCCTGAACCTACAGTTCCAAAACCTACAATCCCAATTTTGCATCTTCTCATTTTTTATTTCTTTTAGCTTTGAGTTTAATTTTATATTATTAGATCTACAAAAATTCATTTGCTTGAGACTGCATTTTCAATAATATGTTTAAAAAACCATTTGACCTAGAAGGAGTTAAGCTTGATCTCAAACCAGTATCTTCAATAAATTTCTTGTCTATTTTAATTACCTCATCTGGTGTTAATTCATTTAAACCAGTAATTAAAAAGGCTAATAGACCCTTGGTTATTAGGGCATCAGAATATCCTTCCCAAAATAATTTACCGCTTTTAATATTTGCCTTAACAAAAACTTCTGAAACACAACCCTTAACTTTATTTTCTTCAACAAGGATTTCATTACCTGGTACTTTCAATTTTTTCCCTAACCACAAAATGTATTCATATTTTCTTTTTGGATCTTCTGATTTCTTCAACTTTTCTACTAATCTTGATAAATTATTGTATTTTTCCTGATTTTCCATTTTTAAAAACTATAAATTAACCGCTTTATGAATTTTCTATTATACAAATATTTCTTTTTCTGTGATAAAACCTGATAAAGGAATATCCCACTCAGCTCTGGTTAATGGACTCGTACTTACACAGTTGGAAGTTAATACTCCAATGCATGGAACATTTCTCCAATTATTATCTGTCCTTAATTTATCAAAATAACCTCCTCCATAACCTAATCTTATTAAATTTTTATCTACAGAAAGACATGGGACAAGAATCATACTTATCTCGTTATAACTTAATGAAAAAGAGTTGTTGGGACTTAGTATCCCTTCAAAATCTTTTGTGAAAGGCTCTTCATCCCATGGATAAAATAACAATTCATTTTTATCTTTACATCTAGGCAAAGCTAAAGAAAATTTTTCCTTAAGACTTCTTAGATCAACTTCATTTTTTAGAGGCCAATATATGCATATATAACCAATATTTTTATATTCCTTAATAAATGAATCAACATATAATTTTACATTCTTTACTACATTTTCTCTTTGATTATGAGAAATACCATCTCTTAGTTTTCTAAAAGTTTCCCTCTCCAATTTCTTATTTTCAAAGATCTTCATATTAAATTTTCAGTTAAAGCCATCTTCATTTAGTTTTGTGAGTGCTATCGCCAATGCATCTGCTGAATCATCAGGTTTTGGAGGTTTGTTAAGATCTAAGTTGTACATAACAGCATCAAGAATATCTTTCTTAGATGCCTTTCCAGACCCAGCAATTGTTAATTTTATCTGAGCAGGTGAATACTCACTAACAGGAATTTTTTTAGAGGCTAATACCATCATAATCACCCCTCTGGCCTGCACCACACTAATGGTAGTACTAGACCTGTAAAAGAAAAATTTTTCTACTGCCGCTGCATTTGGGTTCCAATGATTTATTAATTCATTAAGATCTTGGAATATCTCATAAAGTCTATCTTCTTCTTTTTTATCTTTACCTGTCTCAATAACGCCGCAATCTAG
>CVSY01000130.1:0-1340 GCA_001180285.1 Prochlorococcus marinus
AGTACTTAAATTAACTTCTTTTTCATAAATTAAGCCTAAAGTAATTCTATTTATACACCAATCTAGAGTGTTTTTCTCTTCACCTAATCTTTCTTTATCATCTAATCCCCAATGAAACCCCGCTTGGGTAAGTAAGAAAATAATTTCATCCTTCTCAGTAATATTAAAATCAAAAATGTTCTGAGTTACTTTTTTCGAAAGAATATAATCTATTTTTTCAAGTGTAATTCTTTCACCTGCTATTTCAGTGATGTCAATTAGAAATTCATAAATGCCTGAAGAGTCATGATTATCCTCATCAATAAAAAAATAAGGTATCTTTTCACCATTAATTAACTCATTATTAAAGATGTACCTTAGATAAGGTTTAATTAAATTAGTTTGTGGAGATAAAACAGCAATATCACTATATTTAATATTCTCGCAAGAATTTATTATTTCTATAATTTTATTTCTTAAATATTCAAATTGACTATTCTGATTAAAATGCTCACAAAGTAATATTGAATCATCCCTTTCACTTACTATAAAATCAACGCTATTATTATCAATTAGTCTTTTTTGTATTTGATTAAGAAGAGGACTATCTTTCTTATTGTGAAAATTAGTTGTTGGATCAATATATATTAAATTATTTTTTAAATTTATACCTTCAGTATAAATATTTTCATCAATTAATTTCTGAAAGTTTGCCCCAAATTTACCAAATATTCTCTCTATATTTGTATTATTTAAATTCAATTTACTTTCATTATCATGAAATTCCAACTCACCTTCAAGACAATTTATTCTATTCCATAAATCTTCTCCAGGAGATAATAAATACAAATTTACCTTAATAAATTTTGAAAGTTCTGAATAAAAATTAATATGTAGTTTAGATAAGTTATTATCCGAAAAAATATAAATTTGATTTGGTACTTGAAATTGAACGTTTTTAATTTTTCTTAAATTCTTTATTACTTCAATCATGTATAAACATGATGGCTTTTCAGATATCTTTTCCTCTAATAATTTATATAAAATAGGTTGCCAAAATTGATCTGAGTTTAAATTCTTAAATAGATTAGATGAATTAATTTCATATCTATTCCATTCAGCAATCATTTCAGGTCTAAAAATCAGATAATCAATAAAATTATTCGTGATCTTTTTTGTCAGATTATATATATCTCCATCAATTGTCTTTTTATTATCCAAATATTTATTAATCCAATTTCTAAGCGGAAATGATTCTTTAAAGCTATTTAATTCTTCCAAGGAATCAATAATACCCCATTTAATTGACTCAAAATTCCATGCACTCATGTCAATTCCAGGGAAAAAATTTGTCAATAAAG
>CVSY01000131.1:0-411 GCA_001180285.1 Prochlorococcus marinus
TATTATTTTAAACTCTGCTGGATTACCCAAATTTACAGGTGCCGTATATTGACTATTCATTAATCTTATAAATCCCTCTATCAAATCATCTACGTAACAAAAAGATCTTGTTTGAGTACCATCGCCATAAATAGTCAAATCATTTCCCTTCAAAGCCTGAACAATAAAGTTACTAACTACTCTTCCATCATTGGGAATCATTCTTGGCCCATAGGTGTTAAATATTCTCACTATTCTTACATCCACATTATGAGTTCTTTGGTAATCAAAACACAATGATTCCGCAATTCTCTTACCTTCATCATAACAGGATCTAATTCCATAAGAGTTAACACTCCCTTTATAGCTTTCTGGTTGGGGATGTACCTCTGGGTCACCATAGACCTCACTAGTGCTGGCCATTAACAGCCT
>CVSY01000132.1:0-1028 GCA_001180285.1 Prochlorococcus marinus
CCAAAGTTACATATCATTACGGGGAAATTAAATAATAAAGATCAAATAATTAATTTCATAAATAAAAATAAAATCACATGCGTTGTCGATGCTACTCATCCGTTTGCCGTAATAATTTCTAAAAATCTTAATAATGCATGTAAAGAAATTAATACACCTCTTTTACTATTTGAGAGGACATCTCGAATAAATAACACTAAAAATTTTTTCTATATTAATCACTTAAATGATATCAATAATGTTGATATAGAAAATAAGAATATTCTTCTTGCAATAGGATCAAGATTCCTTAACGATACAGCTAGTTATTATATGAAATGTAAAGCAAATGTATTTACAAGGGTACTTCCAACTTATGAGAGTATAACTAAAGCTTTTGGATCATGTATTAAAAATTCAAACATAGCGATACTTGAACCGAGTAAAAATAATAAAAGCATTTTAGAAAAAAAACTTTGTGATTTTTGGGAGATAGATTATGTTCTATGCAGAGATTCTGGAAGTTATTCTCAGAAAAACTGGGAGAGTATAGTCTCTGGAAGTAAAATGAAGTTATTTATAGTTAAAAGGCCGAAATTTAAAAAAGATTATTCTTACTCTTTTGATCAATACCACAATTTGATAAATCACATAATTAAAAAATATTGATGTTTAATTCATTATGGAAATATTAGTTATGCTCACAACTGAATCAAGTAATGCAAATGCTTTGCGAATGGCTAAATTACTCATACAAAATAAACTTGCAGCTTGTGTTTCGATAAAGCAAATTTTTTCAATTTATAAGTGGGATTGTGATATTGAAGAAACTAAAGAGTTTGAAATCACAATAAAAAGTAAACTAGAATTTAAAGATTATTTAATTGAATTCTTAAATAAAAATTCCACATATGATGTCCCTCAAATTATTTACAAAAAATACCATGCTGATATGAAATATTATGATTGGTTGAATAAGACTCTTTGATTAAATTTATTTTATTAACTCTTTATCTCTCCCAAACTCATCAAGTAATTGAGAACATAAA
>CVSY01000133.1:0-215 GCA_001180285.1 Prochlorococcus marinus
ATATTTATGTAGCTATCTTGCATCCTGGGTTAGTGAGTACAAGAATGACTGGCTTTACAAGAAATGGCATTAGTCCTGAAGAATCAGCAAATGGCCTTTTAAAACGTATTGATTCTCTAAATAAAAATAACTCGGGGATGTTTTGGCATGCTAACGGAGAAATTTTGCCCTGGTAATATCTTTACCTTTGTATTTAAGAGATTAATTTCTTAGAT
>CVSY01000134.1:0-140622 GCA_001180285.1 Prochlorococcus marinus
AAACCTTAATATCAAAAAAGATTTTTTTCAAAATAATTCTTTCATAACTATTTGGACCACTACTCCCTGGACCATACCTGCAAATGAAGCAGTTGCAGTAAATCCAAAAATTAAGTACGTTTTTGCTATCGATGAAGAGAAGAAAATTTACCTTTTTGCTGAGGATTTATCTACTGAAATAAGTAAAAAATTGAATAAAGATTTCAAGGTGCTTTTAGAAGTTAAAGGCTCAAAATTGGAAAATATTGAATATCAACATCCCTCAAAGAATAAAAATTGCAGAATTGTAATTGGAGGAGATTATATTACTACAGAATCAGGGACTGGAATTGTTCATACTGCGCCTGGTCATGGTATAGATGATTTTAATGTGGGTCAAAAATATGATTTACCAATAACATGTGTCGTTGATGAAAAAGGTAACTTAAATGAATATTCTGGTCAATTCAAAGGTTCAAATGTCCTGAAAGATGCAAATGATTTAATTATTGAACATTTAAAAGGAAATAATTTGCTTCTATTACAAGAAAATTATAAGCATAGATATCCGTATGATTGGAGAACTAAAAAACCAACTATTTTTAGGGCAACAGAACAATGGTTTGCATCTGTAAATGGTTTTAGATCATCTGCATTAAAGGCAATAGAAGATGTTGAATGGATGCCAGAGACTGGAAAGAAAAGAATTTATTCTATGGTTGTTGGTAGAGGAGATTGGTGTATTTCTAGACAAAGGTCATGGGGAGTCCCTATTCCAGTTTTTTATAAAAAAAATGGTAATGACATACTCCTTAACAGAGAGATAATTAATCATATTCAAGAACTTTTTAGTAAACATGGAGCAGATATTTGGTGGGATTGGGATGTCAAGAATCTTTTGCCAGAAAATTATGCAAAAGAATCTGATCTATGGAAAAAAGGAACAGATACAATGGATGTTTGGTTCGATTCAGGATCTAGCTGGGCTGCAGTATGTGAATTAAGAAGTGAATTAAAGTATCCAGCAGATCTTTATCTAGAGGGCTCAGATCAACATCGAGGATGGTTTCAGTCATCCTTGCTAACATCTGTTGCAGTCAATAATAAACCTCCATATAAGAAAGTTTTAACTCATGGTTTTGCTCTTGATGAAAACGGAAGAAAAATGAGCAAATCTTTAGGAAATGTTGTTGACCCAAATATAATTATTAATGGAGGTAATAATAAAAAAACTGATCCTGCTTATGGTGCTGATGTTTTAAGGCTATGGGTGAGCTCTGTAGATTATTCAGTAGATGTTCCAATTGGTTCAAATATACTAAAGCAACTTTCAGACGTTTATAGAAAAGTTCGTAATACTGCAAGATATCTTCTAGGTAATATTCATGATTATGATCCTAAAATTGATAGTTTTGAAATTGAGCAATTGCCTCTATTAGATCAATGGATGTTAGGCAGATTAGTTGAGGTTACAGATCAGATATCAAATGCTTATGAAAATTATGAATTTTCAAAATTTTTCCAAATTTTGCAAAGTTTTTGCGTTGTGGATCTATCAAATTTTTATTTGGATATTGCGAAGGATAGATTATATGTAAGTTCTAAATCACAATTTAGGAGAAGATCTTGTCAGTTCGTCATGTCAAAAATTGTTGAAAATTTAGCCGTACTTATTTCTCCAGTGCTTTGTCATATGGCTGAAGATATTTGGCAAAATATTCCTTATTTAACTAAAGAAAAATCAGTCTTTCAAAGAGGATGGCCAATATTTTCGCAGTCATGGAAAAATCAAATACTTAATGAGCACATTGCAAATTTAAGAAATTTGAGAGTTGAAATTAACAAGGCTATAGAAGGATGTAGGAACAAACAAATAATTGGAGCAGCTTTGGAAACTGAAGTTAATTATTTACCTGAAGATAAAGATTTAAAAGATTCACTTACTTGGCTAAAAGAATTTGGCAATCAAGATGTAGATTTGTTTAGAGATTGGCTTATAGTATCAAATTTCGAAGTGGTATCAGATTTGGCGGAGAATTCTCTGATTATTGATAACAATGCACTTGGTAAAATTCAAATAAATAAAGCTCAAGGTCAAAAATGTGATAGATGTTGGCATTATCAAAAAGAAACTTTTAATGGATTCCAAAATACAAAATTATGCAAAAGATGTTCAAATATTATTAATTTTGAATTGATTTAAATCCAGTTTTTTTGATTCAAAAAGAAAACTGAGTTTTGATTTTCTCTGATAAAATTTTCTTCGGTTTCTGTTAACGGTGCTTTATAAAGTTTAAAGTTTGTAATTATATGAGAAAGTGTTATTACTTTTTTTTCTGAATCTATTTCAATTGGATGAGTTGTTGAGCTACTGTATCCTCTAAAAATAATTATTTCTAGTAGTTCTTTTTGATTTTCTTTTAGAATAAATCCCTCTAGTTTAAGTATCCTATGAGGCATCTCGGAACTTATTTTTTCAAGACTATTTATTAAATCAATTTTTGCCATTTTCTGAGAAGCAAGAGTTTCTTCCATTTTTAGGTAATTTGATTATTGACCATTGAATAAGGCCTAAAATATAGATTAATAATGAAAATAATCCTAAGAATTTTGATATCGGCTGGGTAAAGTTAGCTCCAAAGAAAAAATTAAATAAATTTTTTATAAAAATGTATAAATTTGAAGAGGGCTGAAGCCATATTGCACAAGCATCTGAATTAATAAAAGAAAAGCAGTTTAAGTTTTTTAAACTCTGAATAAAGAAATTGAGAGATATAAAAGTTATCGTCCATCTCCATATTTTTGTCGTGGTTGTAAGGGAGTAAGAAAAATCATATTCTCTTAATTCATCATTAATATCGTTCCAAAACCAAACTGAAGCTGTTATTAATAATGTTGAAATATTTGTTATCACTAGAGCATAATTATATTTTCCTATTAAAAGTAGAAGGCTTATAAAAAATAAAAGGGAGACTTTCCAATAAATTGATAGAAGTTTAATAACTGCTTTATTTCTTTTTTTAATTGACCAGAGGGATAGAGTAACAGGAATACCAATAAGGAATATTATTGAAAGTTGAAAGGATACCCAAATAGAAAGTTGATTAAAAACGTTCAAAACTTTTTCTTTTTAAACACATAATAATTAAACATCAAACTGTTACTTTTGAACTTACTATTGTCATAGTTGTGAATATTATGCATCCTTATATTATTGCTTAGGAATATATTGATATTTGAATGAGACAGCATGTTAATCCCCTTAGTAGTAATTTTAATCAAATTGAGAGAATACCTTCTTTGAGCGAAATGTTTCGTGATTCGAAATCGAATCTTCATTTGGATATAGGTTGTGCTGCTGGTGAGTTTCTATTTGATTTAGCTTTAGTTAATACCAGTTGGAATTATTTAGGAATTGAAATCCGTGAGAAATTAGTCAAAAATGCCAAATTAAAAGTTATCGAAAGAGAAATCAAAAATCTATATTTTATATTTGGTAATGCAAACAATATTTTGAATGATGTCCAAAATAAATTTATTATCAAAAATTTAAAAAGTATTTCTTTTAATTTCCCTGATCCTTGGTTTAAAAAGAGACATTATAAAAGGCGTGTAATTCAGCCAGGATTTATTAATATGCTCTCAAATTCATTGCAAAAAGACACCCTTATTTTTATAAAAACAGATGTAAAGGATTTGTTCGATTATATGGATTGCACTATAACAAGTAATTTTCATTTTAAAACAATAGATAAAAAAGATTTTAATTGTTCCGAAAGTTTTAATCCTATTAAACTTAAAACTGATAGGGAAAAGTATGCAATTGTTAACCAACTTGATATTTATGAAAAAATTTATATAAAAATTTAATTCATCGTTGTTTTGTTATTTTATCAATTTCTAAAAAGAGTTTTTTTGTTATTTCGCTTGATAAAGAATTAACTTCCTTATTATTTTGGGCCTCAACTAGAATTCTTATTACAGGTTCTGTACCGCTAGGCCTTATATAAACTCTACAATTATTTGAATATATTGCCTGAACATTTTTTATAGATTCATCAATTAAGATTTTGTTTTTTGAATTAAATTTATTAATATTAAAAGCTAATTTAATATTAGTTAGTTTTTGAGGAAAAGGTTCGAAACTAGTTTTAAGCCAATCATTTAAATTAATATTTTTCTTTTTACAAAATTTACAAATTTGAAGTGCAGTCAATATCCCATCACCAGAAAAGTTATTAATTTTTGAAAGTATATGACCTGACTGCTCACCTCCTAAAATCGCTTTATTTTTCTTAATAGCGTCATGAACGTATTTATCTCCTACATCAGTTCTATATAAAATTCCTCCAATTTTATTCCAGGACTTTTCAAAACCTAAGTTTGCCATTTGCGTTGATATTAGTAAATTATTTGTAAGAATTTTTTGTTCCATAAGTTCTCTACCCCAAAGAAAAAGCATATGATCTCCATCTAGCACATTGCCTTTTGCATCGATTCCAATTACTCTATCGGCATCTCCATCGAAGCTGAATCCCATATCTGCATGACTCTCTCTTAATGCTTTTTTTAACGGACCGAGGTTAGTAGAACCACAATTCAAATTAATTTTCAATCCATTTTTAGAGTTATTGATAACTTTTACATCAGCACCAAGAGACTGAAAAATCTTTTTTGCGCAAGTTGTTGCTGATCCATAGCATGTGTCTAATATTATTCTCAACCCGCTTAAACTTTCTCCATCCATTGTTTGGATTAGGCTTTTAATATAATCATTCATGAGATCTTTATTTGTTTTTAGGGGAACCACTTTTGTAGGAATTGATATATTTTGTTTTGACTCTTCAATTATTTTTTGAATTTTACTCTCAAAATTTTTAGTAATTTTTTGACCATTATGATCAAAAATTTTTATTCCATTATATTCCGGCGGATTATGACTTGCAGATATCATGATCCCACTGCTCAATTTCTCTTTTTTGATTAAAAAAGGTATAGCTGGGGTTGGACAGATTCCAAGATTTATAAATCTTTTGCCACTTTCATTTATACCTTGCGTTATTGCCTGAAGCAGAATATCCCCACTAATTCTTGTATCTCTTCCAATTAATATTGGATTTTTCTTTTCCAAAGTTGAACCTAGAGCATAACCTACTTTGAAGGCTAGAGTATAAGTTATCTCTTCATTAAATTTTCCTCTTATTCCATCAGTTCCAAAGATTGATTGCATAATTAGATTTCAGGAATCAAATAAAATTTCATACTTATTAACTATTTATTTTATCAGTTGATTAAAAGCTTATAGATTTCAATTCTCTTTATTTGTTCAACTTATTTAAGATATCTTTAGTTAATAATACCTTAATAGTGCAATCTGAAAGTCGAGAGCCAATTTTAAAGACAAACTTAAAAATAATGCTTGCTTTGATTATATCAATTGTTTTGATTTCAATGCTTTTGTTTAAAAATCAATTTTTTAAATCAACTTATCTTCTAAAGAGTTTTGGAGAATTATCTGTTGACCCTGAAATAGCTTTTACAAATAATAAACCAACATTTCTGGAATTTTATGCTGAGTGGTGTGAAGTTTGCAAAGAAATGGCTCCACAAGTTTCAGCTTTGAAAGATGAATACGAAAAAGACATTAATTTTGTTTTTCTTAATGTTGATAATCAAAAATGGGCTAATTACATTCAGAAGTTTTCTGTCAACGGGATTCCTCAAGTTAATCTTTTTGATAAACAGGGTAATTTAATATCAACTTTTATTGGTAAACAAGATGAAATAAAAATAAGAAAATCTATTAATAATCTAGAGAAAGAAGAGAAACCTTATGAGGAAATTATTAATGCTGAATTTTCAACAATTCAAGAAAATAAAAATAATGAGGTTAAACCTCGTAGTCATGGATAATTTTTACCATTCTAAAGATTTTGATACAATCGGAAAACTTTTTTTAAAAATAGACTTACAATTTTGGGCGATAGACTTGTGTTCTTTTTGGGTGCCGTGAGCTGATCTTAAATGAATGTAATGAATCCAGGATCTGCATGATCCAGACATATAGATTCTTGTTGGAGTCGCTAATGGTAAAATAAATCTCGCACATTCTTTGGCTACTCCTTCAGCAAGTAAATCTTCATATAATTTTGAAGCAGCCTGAAAATGTAAACCAATTTTTTTATTAAATCTTTTTTTCAATTCATCAGGGAGATCAGGAATTGAATTTTGCCTATTTTTAAAATCTTGACGCCTTAACTCTGGTAAAGGGATATTACCCAATTGAGAACTATCTGCATATCTCTGTGAAAATTCCTGGAAAGTAAATGATCTATGTCTTAAAATTTGGGCAGCGATTCCTCTGTTAGTTTCTATTTGTAAGGTCATAAATGACTGTTCAAAAACACTCCAATGTTCATTTTTAATGCAATAACTTAATAATTTTGAATAGTCTTCATTGTCTTGATTTTTTGGATTACTAACTCTCGCAATGTAAGCCATTGTCTTTTCTGCATCAGGAGTAACCGAAATTAGTTCAACTTTACTCATTTTAGATCTTTGCTAAAGTCACCTTTTCTGGTTGGTTTTGATATTTACCTCTTCTATCTTCATAGGTTGTAGAGCATGGATCACCTTCAAAAAAGAGTAGTTGGCAAATACCCTCTTCAGCATAAATTCTGCAATCTGCACCTGAACTATTACTAAACTCTAAAGTTAAATGACCTTCCCAACCTGCCTCTGCGGGCGTTGTATTAACAATAATCCCAAGTCGTGCGTAAGTACTTTTACCTATGCAGATTACAGTTATATTTTCTGGCACTTTCATCTTTTCTAAAGCAACTCCTAAACCATAAGAATGAGCAGGAAGAATAAAAAAGTCTCCATCATTATCATGGTGAAGAGCAGTTTTTTCTAAATTATTAGGATTAAACTTTTTGGGATTCATAACAGTGCCAGGGATATGTCTGAAAATTAGGAATTCTTTTGATGAAAGTCTTAAATCATAGCCATAGGAGGAACATCCGTAACTCAAAACTGGCTTTTGTTTGTTGTCGGGCTCGAGATGCCTTACTAAATCTGATTGAAAGGGCTTTATCATTCCTTCCGAAGCTTTTTGATTTATCCAGAGATCATTTTTTAGCATTGTTCTATGAGCGAAGTTCGGTAATTTGGTTGGCCATTAATAATAGATCTTTAGGAATATCTGTACCAGTAAGGATTACATCTCCTGATATAAATCGGTTTTCAAGTGTTGAAATCAAATCATCTTTATCGATAATTTTCATGTCAATAGCTAAAAAGATTTCATCAAGTATGATTTGATCATTCTCGCCAGACTGTAGTTCTTTTTTGCAAAAGTTCCATAATTCAAAAGTAGATTCATGAATAGATTTTTTTAAATTTTTATTATTTTCAATTTCTTCAGAATTATATTGATCAAAGGAATGTGATGATCTAACCCAGGTTAAATTACCGCATAGCCTTACTGCATTATCAAGTCCTTGTTTGACCCCTCCTTTCATAAATTGTATTAAGAGCACTTTCCTGCCAAGGGCAGCATTTCTAAGAGAGTCACTAATGATAGATGGGTAACTTCCTCGATATAAAGATTGATAGATTTGAATTTGCCCGTTTTGTTTAAATCTTCTTTCGTTGATTTTCTTAGCAGAATTTATATTTACAACATCAAGATTATTTTTGGCATAATTATGAGTTGAACTAATTACCATTATTTTAGATTCTTTCTATATGCAGTATAATTAGAATCTATTGACACTGCATATAGTGTAATTTTACTTAAAAAAGAGTTAACCAGGTGAACAATGACTTAAAAGTGAATATTGATAAACCCATCAGAATTGAAAATTGTTACTGTTGATACAAGATATTTTAGAGTGTCTTCTTAAATTTTTAAAAGTTAAGATATTTATGATACCTGCTTCACGAGGATTCAACCGCTTTAGTTCACAACATTCAGGACAAAGTCAAATTAACTCTGTTGGAGAACGTTTTCCAATCAATAGAACTTTAATGGAAGTTATTAAAGGTCTTGATGGTGCAAGCACAGAAATGGTTGAGAGATCTAAAACGATATTTTTTCCTGGTGACCCTGCTGAAAGGGTTTATCTTATAAGAAGAGGAGCAGTAAGACTTTCAAGAGTTTATGAGTCAGGTGAAGAAATAACTGTTGCCCTTTTACGAGAGAATAGCCTCTTTGGAGTTTTATCTCTTCTAACAGGCCATAGATCTGATCGCTTTTATCATTCTATAGCATTCACAAGAGTTGAAATGATAACAGCACCTGCAAATTCTGTTTTAAGAGCTATTGAGGAAGATGCTTCGGTCGGACTATTACTTTTACAGGGGCTTTCAAGTAGGATCCTGCAAACTGAAACAATGATTGAAACTCTTACACATAGAGATATGTCTTCTCGTTTAGTAAGTTTTTTAATGGTTCTTTGTAGAGACTTTGGAGTTGCAGGTGAAAAAGGTATTACGATAGACCTAAGGCTTTCACATCAAGCAATTGCAGAAGCTATTGGTTCTACAAGAGTAACAATTACAAGATTGTTAGGAGATTTAAAGGATTCTGGTCTTCTTAATATTGAAAGAAAAAAGATCACAGTATTCGATCCAATTGCTCTTGCAAAAAGATTTAATTGATTCATCATCAATTATGATGTACTGAATGTATGCAAAAGTGTGGCTTGGATTTTAATTGTTTTTTTAATATTGCTAGGGGGATTAATTGCACCATTTGGGGATATTCTTGGAACAAAGATTGGTAAAGCAAGATTTAGCATTTTAAAATTAAGGCCTAAAAAAACAGCAACTATAATAACCATAATTACTGGCGGGTTTATTAGTTCAATATCAATAGGGTTACTGATTTTAGTCAGTGAAGAATTCAGACAAAGGCTTTTTGTTGATATTCCTTTCTTGCAAAAAACTTTAGATGAAAGTAAGAAAGCTTTAATCCCTTTACAGGAAGAAAGAAAGGAACTTGAAGGTAAAATTGTGCAAAAAGAAAAGGAGTTAAATCAATTAAAAAATAATATTAAAGAATTTAGAAGAGGAAATATTGTTATTAAAAGAGGGCAAACTTTATTTATTGCAGAGATTAATCCTAGCTCAAATATAAAATTAGACTTAACAAAAATCTTTAATGAAGCTGATAAATTTGTTCGGAGAATAGTTGTCCCAATTAATAAAGAAGCAAAAAATATTCTTTTGTGGAGACCCAGTGATATTACAAAAATTGAGACAAGAGCAGCTAGTGGTGGTAAGTGGATTTTATTAATTAAATCAGCAACTAATGTTTTAAAAGGCGATAACTATGTTTTTGTATCTCCTGATTTATTAGAAAATAAATTTATAGTAAAAAAAGGGGATATTATAACAAGTTCAATTCTTGGAGAAAGTGATTTAAATCTTAAATCAATAAATTTAAGAATTAAATCATTGCTTAGAGCAACAAGAGATGAAATCAAGTCAAAAGGATCACAAGCTAGTGAAATTAATACAAGTGGAAATTTTGTAAAAAAAATAAGAGACTTCCTAAAAGAAAATCAAAATATCAAATTTAAGTTAGAAGTAGTATCTTTGAGGGATAGTAAAACTGCCGAACCCATAGTCGTAGAAATAAATATTTTAAAAATTGCATCTTAAATGCCTAAAGTAATAACCATTGATCCTGGAAAGAGTAAATGCGGCTTAGTTTTAGCTGAAATAAGTAAAAAAAAAGTTTTTAAAGCGATCATTGTTAGAAGTGAATTACTTGAGAATTATGTCAGAAATTTAATTACCGCTGAAGACATATCACAAATTATTATTGGCAATGGTACCACCAGTAAAGAAATTAGAGAAAAACTATATTTTTTTAAAAAAGAAATAATAACTTTTGAGGAAAAAAATACTACCTACAGGGCTAAAGCAAGATATTTCGAGCTTTTCCCAATTAGTGGTCTTAAGTCTTTAATGCCTCGAGAGGTTTTTATTATTAATAAAAACCTTGATGCGATATCAGCTTTGATAATTTTAGAAGATTATTGCAAAATGAAGTTTACTTTGAATCAAAATATAGATTTTAAAACTTGGCTGAAATAGTGAATTTATAGTCATTCCCTGCTTCCAGTTCATAATCTTTTTTTAATAAAAATCTCAATAAGGCATCCTCAATTAATGCTCTTCCCAAAGGTGGATTTACTGTTAATAAACCTTTATGAAAGTACCATGTAAAAGTCCACTTAAATTGACTAGCTGCCACAACCCCCTTAATTTGCTTTTTTGAGAAGCAATATTCCTTTACGCTTACATTGGCAATCGTTTCAGGTTTTGAACGCATTTCTTAGGTTTGGCCTTTTTCAAATGAATTTAATTCATTTATTATATATTCTTCTTTTTTGATATTTATTTGTTCGAGGGATTCTATAACTCTCTTATATACTTTATCCAATATTAATTTTTCTTCTAGAGAAATATTCCCTAATACATGTGAAATTGTATTGAAATTATTTTTTCCTTCTATTAGGGGAGGTGACCCAATACCTATTCTTATTCTCTTAAAGTTTTGCGTCTGCAATTGTTGAATGATGCTTTTAAGCCCATTATGTCCACCTGAACTTCCCTTGCTTCTAAATCTTATTTTTCCAAGGGGAAGATCTTTATCATCGACTATTATGAAAATCTGATCTAAATTTATTTTGTACCAATCAACTATTGCTCGAACAGCATCTCCACTATTATTCATAAACGTATTTGGTAAAAATAACCTGAATGTAGAATCATTGATTTGAAATTCTGAGTAGTAACTTTTAAGCTTATCTTTTAACAAAAAATTTGAATTATATTTTTTAGAGAGATTTTCAAGCAGTAAAAAACCTATATTATGTCTACTTTTTGAGTACTTTTTACCAGGATTTCCTAATCCAATTAAAAATATTTCATTCATGATGTATTTCTAAATTCCACTCATTGAGAATTATAAATATACAAACAAACTATAACCAAAAAATAAAAATCCCTAATATTTTATTAGGGATTTTTAGATTGCAAACAACTTTAAAGGTTTATCAAAAATCTAGTTTCCATTCCAATCTACTGAGAATCCTTGTAGTAATAGTGATTGGTTGTAAATTTGCAGAAGAATAACTAAGAAGACTAAAAGTAGTAATCCTATTACTGTCATCACAGGAACTGCCCCCCAACCAGGTACCACTTTCCCTTGACCAGAATTGCCAATCGCTTTTAAAAGACTTCCTAATGCTGTTTTTTGGCCCATGTTGAATTCACTAAATCGAATATTATTTCGCTATTGTATAAGAACTTATACATAAATTGTTTACAAACTTAGTAAAATTGATGCAAACTTTATCATCCGCTCCAGATCCTGCAGTTTCTATAGCAGTAACAATACTGGCATTACTATTAGCTCTAACAGGATTCGGTCTATGGACTGCATTTGGACCTAAAGCTGCAAAACTTACAGATCCATGGGATGATCATGATGATTAACTCCCTTTAAAGTATTTCAAAATTTTCCAAAAATACAAAAAGTAAACCTTTTACCATAATTTAAATATAAATTTAATAGGATATAAATCTGTCAGCACTCGTAATTCCATGCTTGCCCTAAAAATTTCTGTATACACAATTGTTTTTTTCTTCGTTGGAATCTTTCTTTTCGGTTTTTTAGCTAGTGACCCAACTAGAACACCTAATAGAAAAGATTTAGAAAGTCCTCAGGATTAAATTTAAATATCCTTGACTTGTTTCAAATTTTGTTAAATTACAATTTTTAAATATATTTTCTAATAACTTTATAACGTTTTTTTACTTTTAAACGACCTAAATAAATTTTATATAAGGTAGTTCTTTATATTTCCTTTCTACTAAAAAAGATTTTTCAAGTAATGTTGCTGTAGCATCCCATTCTCCGGATAAAAACATTTTTTTTGAGCTCTCTTTGATCTCAAGATTGAGATTTAAATCTTTTGATTTTGCTAATGAATTTTTAAGATCAATTTCTAAAAGTAAAGATTGATTATTGCAATAGTTTTGTATTTCTTCTATGGATTTTTTAGGTAGAGTAAAACATGGAATTCCTATCGCAATACAGTTACTGTAAAAAATGTCGGCGAAACTCTCGCCTATGATTGCTTTTATACCCCATCTCATAAGCGCTTGGGGGGCATGTTCTCTGCTGGAACCACATCCAAAATTGCTATTAACAACTAGTATTGAGGCATTTTTGTTTTCCTCTAGATCAAAAGGATGCTTCCCTTTTAAAGTTTTTCTATCGTCCTCAAAAACAGATTCACCCAATGAATCAAAGTTAACACACTTCAAAAAACGCGCTGGAATTATTCGATCTGTATCAATATCATTTCCAATCAATGAGATACATTGCCCGTTAATATTTGAAATTTTTCCAATTGGCGGGGTAAAGTCTGATTTCATCAGTTGATAAATTCTCTAACGTCACTGACTTTGCCATTAATTGCAGCAGCAGCAACCATTGCTGGACTCATGAGCAGTGTTCTTCCACTGGGAGATCCTTGCCGACCCTTGAAATTTCTATTACTAGAACTAGCACTAACTTGATTACCTATTAGCTTATCTGAATTCATTGCTAAACACATTGAGCAGCCAGGCTCTCTCCATTGAAATCCAGAATCCTTAAATATCTGATCAAGACCTTCTTGTTTTGCTTCAGTAGCTACTTTTTCTGAACCTGGAACTGCAAATGCTTTGACATTCTTGGATACTTTTTTGCCTTTTAATACTTTAGCTGCAACTCTTAAGTCACTGATTCTTCCATTTGTGCAACTACCTATGAAACAAACGTCTACAGGAGTATCTTTTATTAATTGTCCAGGCTTGAAACTCATATATTCATAAGCCTCTTCTGCAACTAATTTGTCATTTGGGGATAATTCATCTAAAAGAGGGATTTGTTGATTAATGCTTATACTTTGGCCGGGAGTAATCCCCCAGGTTACAGTTGGTTCTACCTTAGAAGCATCTAATTTAATTACGTCATCATAAATTGAATTTTCATCGCTTTTTAATGATTCCCACCATCTAAGCGCTCTATCCCAATGCTCATTTTTTGGAGCATATAATTTATTTTTAATGTAACTAAAGGTCTTTGCATCAGGGTTGATGTAGCCGCATCTTGCTCCTCCTTCAATAGACATATTGCATATCGTCATCCTTTCTTCCATTGATAATTCATGTATAGCAGGTCCTGCGAATTCATATGCAAAACCTGCTCCTGCCTTTACACCAAGTTTATTAATTATATGAAGGACTAAATCCTTAGCATAAACACCCTTAGATAATTTATTGTCACACCAAATCTGCCTCACTTTCAATTTGTTCATGGCTAAGGTTTGGGTAGCAAGAACATCTCTTACTTGACTTGTACCTATACCAAAAGCAATTGACCCAAAAGCTCCATGAGTTGAAGTATGAGAATCTCCGCAAGCGATTGTCATTCCTGGCTGAGTTAGGCCTAATTCCGGTGCTACTACATGAACTATTCCTTGATTACCACTACCAATATTAAAAAATCTTATATTATGTTCTAAGCAATTCTTCTCAAGTGTTTCAATCATCTGTTCAGCGAGATTATCTTTGAAAGGCCTGCTCTGATTATCTGTTGGTACAATATGATCAACAGTAGCAACAGTTCTATCAGGGAATTTTACTTTTAATTTTTTGTCCTTTAAAGCACCAAATGCTTGAGGACTCGTCACTTCATGGATAAGGTGAAGACCAATAAATATTTGATCTGATCCTCCAGGAAGACTTGAAACCTTATGTAAATCCCAAACTTTATCAAATAGGGTATCTTGACTCAATTTGTAAAAATAGTTACTTACTATTCGATAATAGGATTAATCGGAGGCTGTTTAAACACACATTTACACTTAGTCTTTGAATCTCTATTCGATTTCGTGTTGAGTTAAATAGTTTTTTTATATTAGTTATATGATTATTCGGTCCTGAAATTGAAATATAGACAAGTCCAACCGGTTTATCTTGACTCCCTCCTTTAGGACCAGCTATTCCACTAATTGCTATTGCCCAATCTGCTCCTAATTTCTCTTTTACATTAATTGCCATGGCCTCACAAACTTCTTCAGAAACAGCTCCATATTTTGTAAGCTTTTCTTTAGAAATATTTAATAATGAATTTTTTAGTTCATTACTATAGGAAACAATACTACCTTGAAAAACTTGAGATGAGCCTGATATTGAGGTAAGTGATGATGATAGAAGGCCTCCGGTACAGGATTCAGCAAAAACAATAGTTTCGTTCCTCTTGGTTAATTCTTTTATTAAAACGCTAGGAAGAGTATCGTTATCCTCTCCAAAAATAAATTTTGAAAAATCTTTTTTTAATTTTTCTTTAATAGGTTTAATTATATTTTTTGCTTCTAGGTTATTCTTAGCTCGCGCGGTGATTCTGAGTTTAACCTCTCCTAAGTTTGCATATGGAGCAACGGTAGGGTTTTTAAGATTTAATAGATCATTAATTTTTTCAGCAACGCTTGATTCTCCAATACCCGCAAATTTAAGAGTATTTGAAAAAAAGGAATAATTATCTGAGAATTTGGTTTTAATGAAATCATACGCCGTCTCTTCCCACATAGTTTTCATTTCACTGGGTACTCCTGGGAAAGTAAGGATAGTAAAATCTTTTACTGGTTCCCAAATCATTCCTGGGGCAGTGCCCCTAGGGTTATTAATAATTTGAGCATTTTCTGGGAAGAAACATTGTTTCCTTAAGCTGGAGGAATCGTCCTTGAGCTTTGAGTATGAAAGTTTTTGTTTAATTTCATCCCATAAGAGGGGTCTTTCAAAAAGAGATACATTAAAAGATTTGGCTATTGCTTCAGTAGTTAAGTCATCTGGGGTGGGTCCCAAGCCACCAGTTGTAATTAGAAGATTACTTCTTTTCGATATTTCTTGAATTACTTTTATAATTCGATCACAATTATCACCGACAGTTGATTGTCTAAAGTGATTTAAGCCTAATTGAGATAACTGTTCAGAAATCCATTGAGCATTTGTATTGATAATATTTCCTAAGAGTAGCTCTGTTCCGATAGAAAGAATTTCAACTCCCTTGGAGTTAGGACTCATTTAATTGATGCTTCTAGTTTGCCTTCATAAAGAGGAAAACGATTACATAAGGTTAATACTCTTTGTTTACATTGACTTTCAATCAGTGAATCATCTGGGTTAAGTAATCTATCAGCAATAATTTCGCCAACTTCAACAAAAGCATCTTCATTAAAGCCTCTAGTAGTTAAAGCAGCAGTTCCCAACCTTAGTCCGCTGGTTACAAAAGGTGATTCAGGGTCAAATGGAACAGTATTTTTATTTGCAGTGATATTTACTTCACTTACAAGTAAGTCAGCAATCTTACCAGTCATATTGATACTTCTTAAATCAAGTAAAACAATATGGTTATCAGTGCCTCCACTAACGATATTAATACCTCTATTTATTAAAGTTGAAGCTAGAACTTTTGCATTTTTTATTACTTGTTGGGAATAATTAACGAAATCTGGCTGCAAGGCTTCTCCAAATGCAACTGCTTTAGCGGCAATAATATGTTCTAAGGGACCACCCTGAGTTCCGGGGAAAACAGATTTATCAAATTTCTTTCCAAATTCTGCATCTTTACACAAGATAAGTCCCCCTCTAGGCCCTCTTAATGTTTTATGAGTAGTTGTGGTTACTACATCACAATATGGTATTGGATTTGGGTGAAGTTTACTTGCTACAAGACCGGCGATGTGAGCAATATCAGCCATTAAGAATGCACCAACTTCATCTGCAATATTTCTAAATGACTCAAAATCGATTGTTCTTGGATAAGCAGAATATCCACATATGATTAATTTTGGTTTTGTTTCAAGTGCTATCTCTCTTATTTCATCAAAATTTAATTCACTAGTTTCTTTATTTACGCCATAGTGAACTGCATTGAACCATTTACCACTCATATTTACTGGAGACCCATGAGTTAGGTGCCCACCATGAGATAAATCCATCCCCATGATTGTGTCGCCAGGTTTAAGAAGACTTAGGAAAACAGCAGCATTTGCCTGCGCTCCACTATGGGGTTGAACATTAGCCCATTTTGCATTAAATAATTTTTTCGCTCTCTGAATAGCTAATTCTTCGATTTCATCAACAAATTCACATCCCCCGTAATATCTTTTTTGGGGTAATCCCTCGGCGTATTTATTTGTGAGTACGGAACCTTGAGCCTGCATAACGGCAATTGATGCGAAATTTTCGCTTGCGATTAACTCAAGATGAGTTTCCTGCCTATTTTTTTCAGAGTTAATAAAATTCGATATTACTGGATCACTTTCTTTAAGGTTTTGAAGTATATTCATTGAATTTGATAAGTAATACCCATAATATAGACGATATTTTTTAGAAAAATATAAAAAGAATATTTCAGAATTTTAAACGCGCCTGGAGAGATTCGAACTCCCGACACCCTGATCCGTAGTCAGGTGCTCTAATCCACTGAGCTACAGGCGCATAATTATGTAATATCTCTGTTTCAGGGTCTCTTAGTCAACTAGATTTCGGGTAAAATGTCTATTATTAACAATCTAATTATCAATATGCCTATAAAGTGGTACGGAAATGGTGACTCAGAAGATCCTATCTATAAACATTTTTCTCGAATAGTAAATTTTGTTATTCACTGCATGATATTTACTGCGATTGTAAGTGGCACGTGGCTTTTAAAAGAGATTAAATATGAAATCAGCTATTTTAATAATTTTGCAATTGTCTGGTCATTTCTTTTGGCCTCCCATTTACTTTTCGTAATTATAAATAAACCTAAAGATACTTCAAAACAATCAACTTAAATTAATTTCTTTTTATGGATTCTCAGATAAGTATAAGTGATCTAGAAAATGTTATTTCCGAAAAGGTTTTTATAAAAATAGAAAAGTGGAATTTGTATCTTGGAGACGCTGGCCTAGCTAGGCATCTTGCTATTGAATGTATCAGCAATAAAGATCAAGGCCCATTGGAGGCTGCAAAATTAAGTCTGGAAGCAATAAATGTAAAAGTAGGGGATGGTGTTAATAGTATTCCACTGATTAATTTAATCACTAACTCACAAATTCTAGAATTAGAAGAGATTTTGGAAAGTTTTTTTTAAAAACTAAATTTCTTTTTTTGAAACTTTAAATTTATTTACTTTCAAGAATTTTGTAAGTAAAAAATAAATCACAAAAAAAGTTAGAGTTCCAAATATTAATAATACAAATTCTGCAAAATTTGAATTGAAGTTATTCGTAGTTTGGAGAATAGTAAAACAAAGTTTGCTGTCTATAAATGCTGCTAATGACATGAGGCTAATTTTCCTCAATAAATCCAAGTTAGGTATATGGATATCTTCATTTCGCAGATTAAAAGAAAGCAAAATACAGACTATAAGGTTGACTATTACTGAAGATAAAATTATTCCCACAACTCCGAAATTATATGGAGAAAGATTCCCAAAATTCTTAATTGGAGCACCAATTAAAAACCAATCAAAAAAAATATTAAATATTATCCCTGCAAATGAAGACTTAAAAGGGAAGTTTGTTCTTTCTATTGAATAGTAAGTTCTTACTAATAAATCTCTATAAAGATAAAATGGTATGCCAACTGCATAAGCAATTAATATATTTTTTACTTTTAAAGTTGCTGAATAATCAAAAGATCCTCTTTGAAAAACTAATTGTACGATTTGATTATTGAATGTTATGAAAAATGCGGTTAAAAAAATAGTGGTTAAGAAACAGTACTCTATTCCAGAGATCAATTTTTTTTTGAGACCTCTTTTGTCTTTTTCACTTCTTAATTTAGAAAATTTTGGAAGTAATGGCAGAATCAAGGAGTTAGATAATATGCCTAAGGGGGCTTGTATAAGAAAGTTGCCGTAAGCTAGTCCAGATGCTGCGCCTTGAAAACTTGAAGCAAAAAACATATCGATAAAAACATTAATTTGACTTAAACCTGATGAGATTGATGCTGGAATAATTAGTTTGAAAATTCTCCTCTCTTCATCTTTAAATAAATTGAAGGTTGACTCTAATCTCAAGAGACCAATTTTATTTATTTCCCAAATTTGAACAACAAACTGAATTAAAGTTCCTGTCAAAGTTGCAAAAGCTAGTAATCCCGTATAAGTAAAGAAATGAGAATATGCATTTTCTTGGTTGAAAATCCAACTTAATAAAATAAAAAAAATGGTAGTTACGCTTGTTATTGCTGGACTTATACTTGATAAAAAGAATTTTCTTTGGGAATTTAAGGCGCCAAAGCTTAAACCTATGAATCCGGACAAAGGGATGCAAGGTGTAAGTATTTTTAATTGGTAAGTGGCAATCGATTTAGCTTCGTAACTTAAATTGGGGGCTAATAATTCAATTAATAAATTGGCATTAGAGTAAATGAATATGGCTAAAATGAATAATAATATTGAAAGTTTTATGCTTACTTGAGTTAAAACTATTCCTCCATTTTTTTTGTTAAGCGGAGTTAAAACTGCAACAACTGCGTTATGTAAGGGACCATTAATTCCTCCAATGATTATTAGCAAAAAACCTGGGATTATATAGGCATAATTAAATGCGTCGTATGTTAGCCCAACCCCAAAAGCAGCAGCTATGAATATTTGTCTTATACATCCAGCTAATTTACTTAGACCAGTACCAAATGAAATTGAAAAAACATTATTTTTTAAAAATGAATGCATTTGGATTTGTCTAAATTTTTCAAGAAGTTTAAGTTTCAATTATATTTGATTTTTAACTAACGACATATTTATGAATGATCGGATAATTGAATTTGATCCATTAATTGAAGGAGTTTTAATCAAGAGGTATAAAAGGTTTCTTGCAGATATAAAATTAGAGAGCGGAGAGGTAGTAACTGCTCATTGTGCCAACACAGGACCAATGAAGGGACTTTTGAGTGAGGGAGCAAAGGTAAGAATAAGTGTTTCCCCTTCTCCAAAAAGAAAATTACCTTTTACTTGGGAACAGATATGTGTTTTAAATGCAAAAAATGAGGAAGTTTGGGTTGGTATTAATACTCTATTTGCAAATAAGTTAATCAAAAAGGTTATTGAGAAAAATTTGCTTGACGAAATGATAGGAGAAATTGAGACAATTAAATCTGAAGTTCCTTATGGAAAAGATAAAAAAAGCAGAATTGATTTTTTATTAACTCCAAAATCTTCAAATCCTGATAAACGTAACATTTACATAGAGGTTAAAAATACGACTTGGATTAGAGAAAATGTTGCTCTATTCCCTGATACAGTAACGAAAAGAGGCCAAAAACACCTCATAGAATTAAAGGAATTAATTCCTAAAAGTAAAAGTGTATTAGTACTTTGTATTACTAGAAAAGACGCTTGTTTTTTTGCCCCAGGAGATGACGCAGATCCCTTATACGGCAATCTTTTTAGAGCATCCTTAAGTGCAGGAATGATAACGATTCCTTGTTCCTTTGAATTTCATAAAGACCACATATCATGGAGAGGAATTAAACCTTTGAAATAAATAAAATCTTGATATTTTGAAACTTCTAAAAATCAAATTTTTTCAATTTAACAAATTATTTTTTAAGGTGCAACTATAAAAATGGTATCAACAACTACTAGACACTCATAAGTTTTTTGAATAAATTTAAATTTGAAAGGAAACAGTAAAACTGTTTTTTTGCAGATCTAATTTTTTTTTATGACCACTGCTTTGCAAACGCCTCAAAGGCGCTCTAGGTCCAAACTTCAAGACGCAAGTCTTGTTAATGGACCTATGCTCCTTTTGAGGAGTATTCGAGGATTTAGTTCAAACCGCTCAATGTTGTGGCTTGCAACTGTTCCCCTAGCTTTGTTTGGTTTAGGTATTTTTAATCTTTCAGCTCACGCAGCTGATTTACCTGAGTTGAATGCAGCTTTTCTTGCTAACAATTTATGGCTTTTGATCGCTACTATTTTGGTGATCTTCATGAACGCCGGTTTCGCTATGGTTGAGGCAGGTATGTGTCGTTCTAAGAACGCAGTAAACATCCTTGCTAAAAACCTCTTTGTATTTGCTCTAGCTGTTACTTCTTATTGGTTTATCGGCTATTCATTAATGTATGGAGGAAGTGTTGCTGACGGATGGCTTTATTTTGGAGGCTTATTCTTTGATCCAACAGTCACCGCTGATATGGTTACTGATGCTGGATTAGTCCCAACTGTTGATTTCTTGTTCCAGTCTGCATTCGCAGGAACTGCAGCAACTATCGTTTCCGGTCTTGTTGCTGAAAGAGTTAAATTTGGAGAATTTGTTGTTTTTGCTGTTGTATTAACTGCATTTATATATCCAATTGCTGGTAGCTGGAAATGGAATGGTGGTTGGCTTGATTCTTTAGGTTTTGTTGATTTTGCTGGTTCTTCAATTGTTCACTCAGTTGGAGCATGGGCGGGTCTTGTTGGAGCTATGCTTCTTGGACCAAGAATTGGCAAATACTCTGATGGAAAACCACAAGCTATGCCAGGACACAATATGGCTATAGCTACTCTAGGTGCATTAGTCCTATGGATAGGTTGGTATGGATTTAACCCCGGTTCTCAACTTGCTATGGATCAATGGGTTCCATATGTTGCTGTAACAACTACTTTAGCAGCAGCAGCTGGAGCTATTGGTGCAACTATTGTTTCAACATTAACTTCTGGTAAGCCTGATCTTACAATGATAATTAATGGAATCCTTGCTGGTTTGGTTAGTATCACTGCTGGTTGTGGTGATATGACTCTTGCTGGAGCCTGGTTCGCAGGACTAGTAGGGGGAATTATAGTTGTATTTTCTGTTGCAGCACTTGATGCCGCTGAGATTGATGATCCTGTAGGTGCATTCTCTGTTCACGGAGTTTGTGGTGTATGGGGTACTGTAGTTATCGGTCTTTGGGGTACAGCTGTACAAGGTGATGGAGCAGGTATGGGATTGTTCAATGGTGGAGGTATTACCCTTCTTCTAGTTCAAGCTCTTGGTGCCGCAGCTTATGCTATTTGGACACTAGTTACTTGCTGGATTGCCTGGTCTGTAATTGGAGGATTATTCGGAGGAATCCGAGTATCCGAAGAGGAAGAGACTCAAGGCTTAGATATAGGAGAGCATGGAATGGAAGCATATCCAGACTTTGCATCTGCTAAATAATCTAATTGACAATTGATTTAAGAAACCTGACTTATGTCAGGTTTCTTTTTTTTTACGAAAAATTATTTAAAACGTTGTAATATAGGAAGATGGATACTCAAGCTTTTAGAAGATCCCTTCACCATTCTGATAGATATAATAGAAGGGGTTTCGATTCTCCAACAAAAAGAGCTCAAGCGTTAGAAGAAGCTTACCAAAGTGATTTGATAAGTTCTATTCGGGATAATAACTTTACCTATACTAAAGGCAGACTAAATATAAAGTTGGCCCAAGCCTTCGGTTTCTGTTGGGGAGTAGAAAGAGCTGTTGCAATGGCTTATGAAACCAGAAGACATTATCCAAATGAGAATATTTGGATAACAAACGAAATAATTCATAATCCCTCGGTTAATGATCATTTAAGAAAAATGAATGTGAAATTCATCTCAGCTAAAAATGGAATCAAAGATTTTTCTTTAGTTTCTAATGGGGATGTTGTTATACTGCCTGCTTTCGGAGCTACTGTTCAAGAAATGAAACTCTTGCATGAGAAAGGATGTCATATTATTGATACAACTTGTCCATGGGTTTCTAAGGTTTGGCATACAGTTGAAAAACATAAAAAACATATTTTCACATCTATTATTCACGGAAAATTTAAACATGAAGAGACTCTCGCTACAAGTTCATTCGCAGGTAAATATTTAGTTGTACTTGATCTGGAAGAAGCGAACTACGTTTCTGAATATATTCAGGGGAGAGGTAATAGGAATGAGTTTATGAACAAATTTGCTAAAGCTTGTTCTAATGGATTTGATCCTGATAAAGATTTAGATAGAGTGGGAGTCGCAAATCAGACAACTATGCTTAAGAGCGAGACTGAGGAAATTGGAAAGGTTTTTGAAAGGACAATGTTAAAGAAATTTGGACCAGAAAACTTAAATAGTCACTTTTTAGCTTTTAATACTATTTGTGATGCAACTGAAGAAAGGCAAGATGCAATGTTCTCTCTGGTTGATGAAGACCTTGATATTTTAGTAGTTATTGGAGGCTTCAATTCTTCCAATACTACTCACCTACAAGAAATAGCAATTAATAAAAATATTTCATCTTTTCACATTGATACGCCAGAGAGGATATCAGTGAAAGAAAACTCAATATTTCATAAACCACTAGGATCAGACTTAGTACTTAAAAATAATTTTCTACCTAGTGGAAAAATTAATGTTGGAATTACCTCAGGTGCATCCACTCCTGATAAGGTTGTTGCAGATGTTATTGAAAAGTTAATTGATATTGCTTCCTGAATTTTTCTTCATTTAAAAATTTGCTTAGTTTTTTTAATTTATTAGTCAGATAATTCCAAAAGATCTACTTTATTAACTAGAATACTGAAAAATTATTGAAGTATGGAAGACAAAGCACAAACTAATCAGGTTCAAACTGCAAGTATGAATAGAACTAAAGCGCCCCAAAAAGTTGAAGTTGTAGTTGCCAATTCATCTTCAGGGTCAGAAGTGAATATCCTTGGTGAACTATCGATTTTTGTTTTAAGAATAGGTTTTTGTGTTTTGATGATTCATCATGGCCTAGAAAAACTTCAGGATCCGCAGGGTTTTGCAGAGTTTGTAGTAGGTAAGTATTTCCCATTTTTGCCTGGTGATCCTGTTATTTGGACTTTTGGAGCAGCAATTACTCAACTGGTATGCCCAGTTGGGTTGGCTTTAGGGATTTTTGCGAGGCTTTCTTCTCTTGGTCTGTTCTCCACAATGGCATTTGCAGTTTATTTTCATCTCCTTGATACTGGACTTGAAGGCTTTCCTCTTGCAGTGGTTGAAGGTCATAATTATGCTTTCGAATTATCTTTTATATATGGTGCTATTTCTCTATACTTTCTATGTGCAGGTCCAGGTAGGCTATCTTTATTCAGAAAAACTAACAAAATTACATATTATCCAAAATCAACATAATTCAATGTAAAAAGTGCCTTTTTTTGGTAAATACCATTGAAATTCCTTTTGAATTACACATATCAATACTTTCTTGGTCTCTTAGACTTCCTCCAGGTTGAATAATAGCTTTTATTCCATATTTATTTGCAAGTTCTACAGTATCTGCAAATGGGAAAAACCCATCGCTGGCCAAGACAGCATCAGTACATAATCTTCCAGCTGCTTCTAATGCGATTTTTGCTGCTCCAACTCTATTCATTTGTCCAGCTCCAATACCAATAGTTTTTTGGTCTTTTGCAACAACAATGGCATTAGATTTTACGTGTTTACAAATTTTCCATGCAAAATTTAGATCTAAGTTAGTTTGATTACTAGGGTTTTTATTAGTTACTGAAATCCAATTTTCAGTTTTTTCTTCACTATCGTCAGTATCTTGAACTAGTAATCCTCCCATTATTGATTTAGTAAAATTTTGATTCTTTTTTGGAAGTTTATCTTTTGAAAACTTTAAAATTCTTAAATTTTTTTTAACTTTTAAAATTTCTAAAGCTTCCTTATCAAAAGATGGAGCGACGACACACTCTAAGAAAATATCTTTGAGGTGAATTGCGGTCTCACTATCAACATTTGAATTAAAAGCAACTATTCCTCCAAATGCACTAACTGAGTCGCATTCCAAAGCATTCAAAAATGCTTTGGAAGCTGAATTACTTATAGAGGCACCACAAGGATTATTGTGTTTTAAAATAACAGAGGCAAAGATGTTGTTTGTAAGTTCATTTTTTTCTGTGTAGCCAAATTCTAAAACTGTTGAAAGTGCCGACTCTAGATCTAATAGATTGTTATAACTTAAGTCTTTTCCTTGTAATTGTTCTGCTGAGTTCCATCCAATGTTACTTAAACCATACCAGAAAGCTTTTTGATGTGGATTCTCCCCATATCTTAAGGTTCTGATTAGTGGATAAGATTCAATATATTTGGAAGATTGTAAATCTCTTTCTTTTCTTATCCAATTAGATATAGCAGTGTCATAATCTGCTGTATGTTGAAAAGCTTCAAGGGCTAATTTTGCTTTATATGAGTCTTTCAATTCACCTTTTTTACTTTCTTCAAGAAAATTTTGATACTGACAAGGATCTACTAAAACGGAGACATCTTTATGATTTTTAGCAGCAGAACGAATCATAGATGGCCCTCCTATATCGATATTTTCAATAGCATCTTCCCATTTAGCTCCCTGATCTATAGTTTTTTTAAAAGGATATAAATTTACAACTACTAAGTCTATTAATTCAAGATTGTTAGCTTCTATATCTTTTTTATGTTCCTCATCAGTTCTTTTAGCTAATATTCCCCCGTGTATTTTTGGATGTAAAGTTTTAACTCTTCCCCCAAGAATTTCTGGAGAATTAGTAAAATCAGCAACTTTAATAACTGGAATTTTAGCCTCTATAAGATGTTTGGCAGTGCCTCCACTTGATAGAATTTTATAATTAAATTGCTCTACCAATTCCTTACAAAATGGAATTATATTTTTTTTATCAGAGACACTTACTAAAGCTAATGGAGACATTATGGGAAAGTTTACTTACTTAAGAATATAAACATGAAATATGCTACCAATCATGAATTTGTCTCGATTAGCTCTCAAACTGCAACTCATAGAATTATTTTGATGCATGGTTGGGGGGCTGATTCAGATGACCTTTTAACATTTGGAAAGGAGATGACTGAAAAAATAAATCTTGATTTTGAGGTAATTTCTTTGAGGGCTCCTGGATTACACCCAAGCGGTCAGGGAAGACAGTGGTATGGATTATATCCACATGATTGGAATGGAGCTGAGGTTGAAGTAAATAAACTTTTAGTTACATTAAAAAATTTTGATACTGATAAGATTCCACTAAGAAAAACAATTTTGTTGGGGTTCTCTCAGGGGGCGGCGATGGCAATTGATGCGGGATTTAAGTTAAATTTTGGATTAATTGTTGCTTGTAGTGGTTATCCTCACCCCAACTGGTCCCCAGGAGAAAAATTCTCGCCATTAATTATTAGTCATGGTTTGTTTGATGACGTTGTGCCTATAGATGCCTCTAGGACTATTTATGAAAAGGTAAAGAGTAAGTCTTCTAAATTTTGTGAATTATTAGAATTTGATGGATTTCATCAAATTGATTCAAATTTAATTAATTTTATAAGTTCAAATATATGTAATATTTTTTAAACAAAAGCGTATTCATATTCTTCAATCTCTTCCCAATCATCTGCAGTCAGTTCTAGACCCTCAAATATTTTTTCTTCACCAATTCCTTCAACTACAACTTTTAGTGATGGAAATAGAAAATGATTTTCTTCAGCATATTGGGCACTAAATAATCCTTTTTCACCCCAAAAAAATCTATCGGTGGTGTGTTCATTTCTTCTTACATTAAAAACTGAAGGCGCAGAGAGACCATTTTCAGCTATGAATCTTCTTGCTGCTGTAACTGGTTTATGTTTGCCAGTTTCGATATGATAAATAGGTACATGAGCCATTACTCTTTGGCCAGCCAATCTTCTTCTGCTGATTCTTTTTCTTTTTTTTGACATTGATTGGTACTCCTGAAATTATCAATGAGATTAGTCTTATTGATTTTTACTAATCTGATATATGTGATTTTAAATTCAATTCAAATTACATAGAGGACCCATCAACCCCTGATGTAGCTTAAAATATGATTAAATATTCATATTTAAGGCTGGCCAAAGTCAGACCTCTTTATATCTTAATACTTTTTTCATATTTTACAAGCCCTTTTTCAAGTTTTTTTTAAAAAAATTTCTCAAAATTTCATTTATTATGAATCTTTCAAAAAAATTTGAAGAACTAATTATAAAACAGCTAGAGAGTTTTGGTTGCTCAATGGGCGTGACTAATTTAGTTATGTATCTTGCTTCAGCGAATCAAGGAACTAAAGCAACTTTTGAAATGATTGGTCAATGGCCACAAATTGATATGCTTCTTACATCAATAGAAGATGATCCTTCGCTAAAAGTTGCATCGCCTAATAGAAGATGGTACCCTCTTCAAGAAAACGATATTCTTCTTGGTGTCCTTAGGGTAGAAACTGATTTGAAGGGGGGAAATTGGCCAGTATCTCTTGATTCTAGATTAAAAGCGCTTTCAATATCTTTAGCTAAATGCGTCTCTATCGAATTAGAACGTCAAAATAAAAATGAAGAAATCAATTATTTAAAAAATCAGGTCAATGTCATAATCCATCAATTAAGGAATCCATTAGCTGCTATTAGGACATATGCAAAATTACTAATAAAAAGACTTGGTTCAGATGATGACTCTATTGAAATAGTCGAACGCATGATAATTGAGCAAAAACAAATTAATCAATATATGGATTCTTTTGCACAATTAAATTCACCAATTCAACTTCCTCTGAAAATTGGAGAGGAAAGATTATTATTACCACCAAATTTAGATAATAAAAAGGTAATAACTGTTCAGGGTTTATTGAGGCCAATATTAGAAAGGGGTAAAGCTAATGCTGATTTAGAGAAGAGAGATTGGACTGAACCTTCTCTTTGGCCAGATTGGACTATTTCGCCATTAAAGGCAAAATATGCTGTAATTGCTGAAATTGTGGCCAATTTATTAGAAAATGCGTTTAAATATGCCCAAAAAGATGCTGAAATTGGACTAGCAATTACGAGCAATGGACTTTGTATATTTGATGATGGTAAAAAAATAACCAAAAATGAAAACGAGAAAATTTTTGAAAAAGGTTTTAGAGGATCTGCTGCTAAGAACAAGGACGGTACTGGTGTGGGACTTTTTTTGGCGAGGAAATTAGCAAAACAAATTGGAGGAGATTTGAGATTGCTGGAAAATAACGTAATTGATAATACTGAGAAATTAAAAAATCTTAAGAAGAAAAATATTTTCTATTTAGAACTACCTATAAAAGAATTGCATGCATAAACAACATTGCAGTTTCAACTAGTACAACACTTGCACCGCAGGCATCTCCATTGAAGCCTCCAATTTTATTACCCAGTATGTTCGGGATAGAATAGCTTAGAAAAATACCAACCAAAATAAGAATTAATAATTTAATTAATATTGCTTGGGATGTAATTGCAACTAATTGGTATGGAATGAAAATTAAAAGAAAAAAAATGGAGATCAAAGATTCTTTTTTAAAACCATTCCAGAACTTTTTGTGACTTATAGATTTTTTTTTGTAACTCATATATTTAAACTTTTCTATAAAAAATAAATTTGAAAATCTACCCCAAAATAAGCATATAGGTAAAACAAAAATTATTAGGTTTTGAATTTTCAGTATGCAAGCAATTTGAATTAAAGTTATAAAAACTAAAGCTTGAACGCCAAAGGACCCAACTTTACTGTCTTTCATTGCTTTTAAACGTTTCTTTTTACCCGCAAAAATACCATCGAAAGTATCCATCAAACCATCAATGTGTAGCCCACCAGTAATTAAATATCCTGAAGCTAAACAAATCAGTGTAGATGAATAAATTGACCAAGAGTTTGTTCTTAAAAAAAGAAAAATAAAACTCTGTATTATTCCAATCAAAAATCCTAAAGGCGGGGCAAATTGTGCAATATTTTTAAATTCGGGTTTAATTAAAGGTATCTTTGGAAATGTCGTATAGAAAATCCAAGATCCTGCCAAATTTTTTATTAAATATTTTTTGATGAGATAAAAATAGATTCAATATTAAATAATAGGGTAGATTAATGAAAAAGGATTAAAAAATTTTATAAATTATCGTGTTTGAATTTGAAATTACATCGAATTGCAGTAATACAGCAGCAAGAACTGGTATATTTCATACACCAAATGGTCAGGTAAACACACCAAAATTTATGCCTGTGGGTACTTTGGCAACGGTTAAAGGAATTTCATCTAAGCAGTTAATCTCTACAGGATCAGAAATGATTCTCTCAAATACCTTTCATCTTCATTTACAACCTGGAGAAAAACTAGTTAAAAAATCTGGCGGAATACATAAGTTCATGAATTGGCCTAATCCTATTCTTACTGATTCAGGAGGATATCAAGTTTTTAGTTTGGCCAAATTAAATAATATTTCTGATAAAGGTGTGGAATTTAAAAATCCAAGAGATGGTAGTCATGTTTTTTTATCACCTGAAAAAGTAATACAGATTCAAATGGATCTTGGATCGGATGTTGCGATGGCTTTTGATCATTGTCCTCCGCATACAGCTAACGAAAATGATATTGAGGACTCTTTACAAAGAACTCATTCATGGTTGCAAAAATGTGTTGAGACTCATCAGAAATCCAATCAAGCATTATTCGGTATAGTTCAAGGTGGAAAGCATCCGAGATTGAGAGAATACAGCGCAAAATATACAAGTTCTTTTGATCTGCCTGGAATAGCAGTGGGAGGTGTAAGTGTTGGCGAAGCAGTCGAAGAAATACATAGTGTAATTAATTACGTCCCGAAATTCTTACCAATAAATAAACCAAGATATTTAATGGGAATTGGCTCTTTAAAAGAAATTTCCCTAGCTGTTGCTAATGGATTCGATATGTTTGACTGTGTTTTGCCTACAAGACTAGGCAGACATGGGACTGCATTTTTTAATGATGAAAGATTGAATTTGCGAAATGCTCGATTTAAAGATGACTTTTCTCCAATTGACAAAACTTGTAAATGCGAAACCTGTAAATCCTATTCTCGAGCATATTTGCATCATCTAATTAGAAATGACGAAATATTAGGCCTAACTCTCATAAGTTTGCATAATATTGCTCACTTAATAAGATTTACCAATGCAATTTCTACTGCAATTAGAGATAATTGTTTTACAAATGATTTCGCTCCTTGGAAAACATCCTCTATTGCTCACCATACGTGGTAACGTCTTATCATAATTAATTAAATTATCAAAAAGGTGCTCATTCTATTTAATACATTCGCTGAATTGCCAGAGGCTTATAAGGCCTTTGCTCCAACTGTTGATGTTCTTCCACTGATTCCTTTATTTTTCTTTTTATTAGTGTTTGTTTGGCAAGCTGCAGTTGGATTTAAATAAAATTCTTTTAGTTTAGATTGTTACTATTAGACGGGATTTTCAAGTAAAATTGCATCTCCAGAATTTTCTACAGCACTCTCTATAAAATCAGCAATTTTTAATGCTCTTGAGGCTTGCTCACCATCTACCTCAGGAATTTCTTTGCCCTGAACGCACTTAAGAAAATGCTCCAGTTCTGCATAAAGAGGTTCAATAGAGGTTGTGCTAACTTCTTCTACATATCCATCATTTCTATAAACTAATTCTCCATGCTCTGCTGTGTATGATTCATGAGACTTTCGATGGATTTGTAAAGAGTGATTTAAGAAATCAGTTTCTACTAGGCCATTTTGGCAGTGAGCACTTAAACTTCTAATTTTTTTGTGACTCATTTTGCTTGCAGTTAGGCTTGCAATAACATTATTTTTAAAAACTAAAGTAGCATTAACATAATCAATTAATCCTTCGCTATTTCTTCCTCCAACTGCTGCTAATTTTTGTATTTTTGAGTTTACAAGCTCCAAAATAAGATCAATGTCATGAATCATTAAATCCATTACTACAGATACATCATTTGCTCTATCTGCATGAGGACTGTGCCTCCTTGCTTCTAAAACAACAATTTCTTCATTATTGACTATTTTATTTAATTCTCTAAAAGCAGGATTAAATCTTTCAATATGCCCTACTTGTAATAAACAGTTACTTGCATTAGCAGCCTCTATTAAAGATTTTGCTTCCAACTCGTTAGCTGCAATTGGTTTTTCAATGAGAACGTTAGCACCTTCCTTGAGACAATCTAGTCCTACTTTTTGATGAAGGAGCGTAGGGACAGCGATACAGATAGCATCAACTTTTGGAATTAGGTCCTTATAATCCTTGAACCATTCACATTGAAATTGCTCAATAGCTAATTTACCTCTCTCCTCATTTGGATCTGCGACTCCAATGAGATTTGCATCTTTGAGTAAACTTAGTACTCGAGCATGATGCCAGCCCATATTTCCTATACCTATGACTCCAACCTTTACGGGTGATGAGGTTGGTTGCATAATTTCAAATCCATATATTAATTATCATTATCCTCTATGGGGAGTCACATTTAGCTTTTAGGAAGGATTATTTTAACACGATCAATTTTTGGGCCTGACATAGAAATAACTTCAAATTTAATGTTATGAAAATCTAAAACGTCGCCAATTTTTGGAACCATTTGAAATTTTTCTAACATAAATCCAGCAAGAGTATGATAATCAGTACCTTCTGGAATAGAACATCCTATCTTTTTATTGATTTCAACAATTTCTGATTTTCCAGCTATTGACCATTTTTTAGAGAAATTATCTAACATTCTCATATCTGAATAAATTCTATTATTGAGCATTTCCTCTCCAACTATTTCGCCATTTAGATCAGCTGCAGTTATGAGTCCTTCTGTTCCACCGTGTTCATCAACTACAAGTAAGAACGGATTGTAGTCTCTTACTATTGGAAATATTTCTGCTAATGAACATGTTTCTATTATTTTTGTTACTGGTAAAAGGAATGGCTCTAATAATGTATCGGCTTCCATTTCACCTTTTGATATTGGCTTAGCTAGATAACGTAAATCTAATACACCTAATACATCATCTAAAGACTCACCAATCACAAAGAAGCGAGCATGTCGAGTTTTATCTACTTGTTTCATTAGTTCTGAAAAGGTTATATTTTTTGGCAAAGTTACCATTTCAGATCTTGGAATCATCACTTCTTTAACCTGTGTATCTTTTAAGGCAAAAACTCCTTCAAGAATATTCTTCTCATCTGGTTTTAAACCTGTTACGTTATCTGTTTCTATAAGAGTTTCTAATTCTCCAGCAGATAAACCCGAGTTTAAAGAATCCCATTTGTTATTTAAATTGAACAAGCCTAAACAAGCGCTAGCAAAGAATTCTATTGTTTTCACTATAGGATTCATAGCTTTTCTCACGGCATCGAATACCGTGGTTAACCTTAATGCAGCAGATTCTGGATTGTTAATTACTAAAGCTTTTGGAATTAGTCCAGAAACAAGAGTAACAACTAAAACTACAAATAAAAATAATAGAAGATCATAAAATCTATTTGATAAAATATTGCTTTTCCAATAATCATTAGCAAGGTTATTGCTGAGCCATCCAATTGCAATTAATGAAATTGTTACTCCAAATTGAGAAGCAATTAGTGAAGATCTAAAGCGTTTTTGAATTTTTAAAATTGAAAATGCTCCTTTCTTTTTTTCTTCTATTAACCTTAAAACTTTACTCGGCCTTATTAATAAGAAAGACAGTTCACTCGCTGCGAAAAAAGCTGGTAGAAATAAAAGAAATAAAAGTAGAGTTATTTTCATTCAATGACAAATGAATAATGGGGGTGGCGAGGATCGAACTCGCCTTAGCCAAATTATGAGTTTGGTGCATTCACCAGATTGCTACACCCCCAAGGGAATTTATGTAATTTTAATTACATTGAATTTCAATATACAATATAAAAATAATATTTCAAAAACCACCTCATTTGGAAGTTTTTGTGAGATTTCTTTTTTTTCTTCTAATCTTTAAATATAAATTGAACTTTTACTAATGGGCAAATTTTCGGATAAGTATGATTTAAATAAAGCAAAATTGTTAAAACAGTTAATTGAAAAATCTTATAAGAAAGGAAACTTTACTTTATCTTCAGGGAAAAAAAGCATTCATTACTTGAACTGTAAACCAGTATCATTAAATGGTGAAGGCTTAAACTTAATAAGTGATTTATTCTTAGAGTTAAAGGACTCAAGGTCAAAAGCTGTAGCAGGATTGACACTAGGAGCAGATCCTATTGTAAGTGGATTAATTGTCAAAGCAGCTTTGCATGGACTAGACCTTGATGGTTTAATAATTCGGAAAGAAATCAAAAAATACGGTACCAAAGCTGGAATAGAGGGTCCTACATTAAAAGAAGGAACTTTGGTAACTGTTCTAGAGGATGTCGTTACAACTGCCGGTTCAGTGATAAAAGCTATAAAAAAGTTGCGCGAAAATAATTATCTTGTTGAGGAAGTTTTGTCTATAGTCGATAGGCAAGAAGGGGGATTAGAAGCCCTTGAAGATGAAAATGTTAAATTAAAGAGTCTTTTTACGATAAAAGACTTTTTATAATTATTTCAAAATGCAGGATATAAACAAAAAGTTTTGGCTTGAAAAATTTGATTGTTTTTCTATTACTGGAAAAGATGCCAGAAAATTTTTGAATGGAATAACAACAGGTAATATTCTTAATTCAAAAAATAAAGTTATCAAAACTTGTTGGTTAACTCCAAATGGAGTTCTAAGATCATTAATTGAAATTAATTTTTTAGAGAGAAACTTAGAAGTAATTATCTTAGCGGGTAACACTAATGAAATAATTGATTACTTTAATCAAATAATTTTTCCAGCGGACGATGTACTTCTAAGTGAACCTTTCTCTATAAATAGAATTCAGGAAATTGATGAATCTAGTTCATGGAGAACTTACCAGCCTATTTTCTTCAAAATAGAAGATAAGGAATTTGAAATACATAAAAATAAACTAAATTTACTAAATCCCAATGATTTAAAACTCTGGAAGATTAATCAGGCAATACCCTCATTAGAAATGGAAATAAACGGAAAAAATAATCCTCTTGAGCTTGGATTACAAGATCTTATAGATTTTAATAAAGGTTGTTATTTAGGACAAGAAACAATGTCAAAAATAAAAAATGTTTCTTCTCTGAAACAAGAAATAAGAATTTGGAAATCATTTGAATCTAATTTGAATTTAGACGTTGAAGATAAAAATTTATATATAAATTCTGCCAAGGATATTTCTGTAGGTAAAATAACTAGTTTTTTCAAATCAGATTCTCAAATAAAGGGTTTAGCAATGATTAAAAGAAAATATTTAGAGGAAGAAAGTTATTTTTTTTCAGAAATTTTTGGAAAAATTATTATTAATAAATCTGTAGGATCAATTTTTCTTTAATTGATTTTTGATTAAGTATTCTGCAATTTGTAGAGTAGCTAAACAATCATCTTTGTTATATTGGATAATTTTTTTTAAAAATATTTCGTTTTCTGTAATTTGATATTGAATCCACCAATAAAGGGCTTTCGAGCCACTGACATTTTTCTGCATCCATTCAAATCCAAGCCAATTAGAAACAGTTTTTAAGCCATAGTTTTTTAGTGGTAATATCCAAGACTTTCTTATTAAGGTATGTAAGTCAATAAATCTTGAGGCAAGTAAATCAATTTCTTCATGACTAAAATTTAGGTTTTTAGCAATATTAATTATTGCTATCTTTTCAGTTTCTCCGTAATGCAAAACTGGCCATTGCTTCTCTGAAGAAAGTATTTCAATAATTTTCCTGTAAGATTCTTGTTTATTGTTTTTGAGATTTAAAAGTGGTTTATAAATATGATCTTCTTTTTTTATAGACAAATTATTTATTTTTAAAAAACCATATAAAAATTCATGCTTATTATCTGGATTTGACTCAATATCAAATATAAAAAATCCCGAACATATTTTTTTTAGTAGATCGTTAGTATCATTTTTATTGATAATGCGATGTGGTTCCTCAGAAATATAAGCTTGTGCTTGCTTTACAAATAAGGACGCTTTTTCATACATTTGATAGTTTAATTTAGATAATTTATCTCCAAGTTTTTTTTCGCTATACGAAGCTAATGATTGGGTATCAGATATTCCATTTGTTATGAGTAATGATGCCGTTTTGGATCCTATACCATCTATATCTGTTAGATATCCATTTTCTTTTGCTTCTTTGTCACAAAAATTTTGCCATGAACAAATAGTACATTTTTTTCTATCTTGAGTTATTTCTGGCATAAATCCCTCTAAGCATGCATTCAAACTTAATAAAACATTCAAAACTTTTTTTCTTAATTTTTTATTTAAATAAATTTCTTCAACATTAACTTTCCCACCAAAATTTGAAATTATTAATCCTTTTTCAATTTTAGATTCTTGAAAAGATTCCAACAGCATAGAACTAAAAGCTAAGTCGAATAAATGTTCTTTAGTGGTTTTATGGCCTAACTTATAAACAGCAGGTAAATATTTATATTGTCCCCATTTACTTTTACCTTTAGTCTTGACAAGTAATTGTGGACGTATCTCTGCGTTAATATTTTGGAAAAGATTCCCTTTGATTTTTAATCCAATTACTCCTTGATAACCATTTTCACAGGCTTTTAATCCTGTATATATTTCACCATTACAAAATTCAGAGAAAATTTGAAACTGATTAATTTTATCTATAGCTTTATGGGGAGACCAAACTTCATAAGATTTTTTACCCTTAAAATCTAGCCATGCTTTTCTTTTGCATCTTGTAAAACTTTTTAAATGAAGAGAATTCAAATTATTTTTTAAGGGCGGTTTTAAAATTTACCCATATAAATTAGTATAGATAATTAATAGAAATCAAGGAAATTTTAAATTTGACAGCTGATAAATTAGATAAAATAAAATTTGGAACTGATGGGTGGAGAGGAATTATTGGGTTTGATTTTAATTTATCCAATCTTTCAAGAGTTGTTGTTGCTGCATGCCAGGAGTTGCATTATCAATACTATAAAGAAGTTCATTCAAAAAAAATTATTATTGGATTTGATCGTAGATTTATGGCTTGTGAATTTGCCAAGCAAATAGTGCCTTTTGTAAGAGGATGTGGTCTCGAACCTATCTTATCTGATAGCTTTGTTACAACACCCTCTTGTAGTTTCTATGCCAAAGAAGTCGGTTGTCTTGGAGCGTTAGTAATTACAGCAAGTCATAATCCATATAATTGGCTAGGTCTTAAAATAAAGAGTTTTAATGGATGTTCTGTTGATGAATCTTTTACAAGTGAAGTTGAAAAAAGATTAATGCTTGGAAATTCAATTGAAAAAATAGATGGTATTAATCAGTTGGTAGATATTAAGAAATTTCATTTAAATAGAATTAAATCCCTTTTTGATATTGACCATATTTCCAAGAGATTAAAAAAAATGAAATTGAGAATTTTTGTAGATTCCATGCATGGTTCAGCTGCAAATTGTATGTCTCAGATTTTTGCTTCTAATGATTTAGAAGTGATTTCAGAAATCAGGAAAGATGCAGATCCTTTTTTTGGAGGAAAACCTCCTGAACCTCTTTTGAATTATGCAGATGATCTAAAACAAACACTAATGAAAAATTCAACAAATGAAGTGAAAACTTTAGGAATTATATTTGATGGTGATGGTGATAGAATTGCGGCAATTGATGAAAAAGGAAGATACTCTAGTACTCAAGATTTACTCCCATACTTTATTAGCTATTTGGGCGAAATTAAAAATAATTCTTATCCAGTTTTAAAGACCGTTAGTGGTTCAGATATTATTAAAAATATATCAGAGAGTCAAAATAGAGATGTTTTTGAACTTCCAGTTGGCTTTAAATATATTGCTGAAAAAATGATTAAAGAAAAAATATTTATTGGAGGAGAGGAATCTGGGGGAGTTGGTTTTGGTGACTTTATGCCTGAAAGAGATGCTCTATATGCAGCGATGGTTTTATTAAATGGAATTGCTGAAAAATCTCAATATTTATATGAAACCTTAGATGAAATTCAAGAAGATTTTGGGCCAAGTTTTTATAAAAGAATTGATATTAAATTTCCAAATCAGTCAGAAAAAAATAACGTAAAAGAATTTATCATAGATAATATTCCTGAGAATATTAATAATCACAAGTTAAAAAGTATCTCAAAGATCGATGGAATAAAGTTGAGAATTGATAAAAATTTTTGGCTTCTTTTTAGGTTTTCAGGAACGGAACCTCTTTTAAGGTTATATTGTGAAGCACCAAGAGAATCTTATCTAATTGAGGTATTAGAGTGGGGCCAAGAATTTATAAATTTGGCAGGAAAATAAGGATGAAAAATTTATTTTTAGCGAGTAAGAATAAAGGTAAAATTGAAGAATATAAGAAATTGCTTGCTGGAGTTAATTGTAAATTGTTACTCCAGCCAGAATCATTAGAAGTTGAAGAGGATGGACTGACATTTAGAGATAATGCAATTAAAAAAGCGAGTGAAGTTTCGAGAAAAACGAATAATTTTTCAATAGCAGATGATTCAGGAATTTGCATTGAAGCACTAGGTGGTAAGCCTGGCATTTACTCATCTCGATATGCAGAAAATGATCAAAAGAGAATTGAACGAGTTTTAAGAGAACTAAATGGAGTTCAAAATAGAAGTGCTTTCTTTATTGCAAATATTTGTGTTTGTTCACCAAATGGTGAAGTGATTATTGAATCTGAGGCCAAATGTCATGGGAATATAATTTTAAACCCTAGAGGAAAAGGTGGTTTTGGATATGACCCAATTTTTGAGGAGAGTTCTACCAGATTAACTTTCGCAGAAATGAATAATGATATTAAAGACTCTTGTAGTCATAGAGGTAAAGCATTAAAAAAAATTATTCCAGATTTAACTGAAATTTTTTCTTAAATTCAATTAACCCAAGATCCATGAAGGCCATGAGGAATTGAGATGGGTAATTCATAAACAGCTAATTCTTTTAAGTCTTTTGCGTCTAATATCACTAAATCGCTTCCTCTTCTTACTCCGTTCCATAGAAGTATAAATAAAAATCCCTCATCTTCATTTGAAGATTTTTCTGATGGAACCATAATTGGTTCACTAACAAATCCACTTGGACCTGCTGACCAAGAAATCTCTTCCTTAGAAGTTAAATTTATTTTTTTTATTGCTTGAAGTGGAGCGTTCCCTAGCTTTTGAGATGTGCTTGCCATCCAACTAAAAGTTGCTTTTAATCCTAAGTTTTTAGGATTAACAACAGCAAATTCACAACATTGTTCACTAAAAGTTTCAAGTTCACAAGTTTTTGTCTTTAGATCGATAATTGATCTTTTCAGTTTTCCTTCTGGATATTTATCAAAGTCAATATCCCTAAAATTCTCGTCCGGACCAACTGATGGGAAATCATCATAAAAAATACTATCTAATACGATTTTGGAATCTTTTTCAAATGCATTTACATGATGAAAAACGAATCCTTCTGGAGCATCTATTGTTAAAGGAGGCTGTCCCCTAAATAATCCACTTTCTCTGGGGATAATAAAAAACTTTGCTTTTTTATTTGGGTTTGACTTTAGACATTGTGCTGCTCCTCTTTGACCCATAACAAATGGAAGAGGATTGAAATCAATAGCATTCTGTAAAAATATTGCCCAATTAGTTGTGATTGCGAAATCATGAAGGAATGCAAAGCCATTAAAGGTATCTTTTCTGTCAAAAATGAGTTGTCCAGAATTTTTACCAGCATTATCAAATTCCATTAATCTGATGGTACTTTTTGGCCCGGTTTGTACTCCAAAAGTGACTAAAAGTTCTGAAGATGTATTTGAGTTTAGGTCTGTTTTGGGATGAGCACTAAATGCTTCGTTAGGCTTGAGTACCCCTTTTAATGTTGTTAAACCAATAGTGTCAAGACTATCAGGATCCATTGCATGAGGACCTGCTGCCTCCCATAATGCGAGGATTTCATCTCCTAATTTAATGACATGTGTATTAGCGATATTCTTGAATTTTAGATCTAATGCGTTATTTAAAATTCCTCCATTTTTTTGTGTTCCAAAAACACCTCTATAAATAAATTTATCTACTTTTTCTTCTTCCAAATAGCCTTTAGTTTTAACAAATCTATTTGTTAAGAAGGGCTGACCATTTTCGAATTTTATGGATGTTATCATTCCATCACCATCAAATGGATGATGAACCCATTGTCCACCTCTCTCTAATATCCCTGGTCCATTTCTTAATAATGTTCCATTTAAATTTGTAATATTATTACCTTTGCTAATTTTTAGAGGCTCCTTGGTTAGCTCCTTTTCTACATTTTGATACGCACTCGACCAATCTTCTTTATTAAAACTTTTAAATTTATAAATTTTTTTATCTTGTAAATTAGTCACGACAAAATAATCTTTTTTACTATTTTCGCCAAAAATCAACTGAATTGTGGCTGATTAGAAAAAATTCCTATTTTATTGTTTCTCTAACATTCCTTTACTGCTTGGAATTGAATCAGATCTTCTTGGATCTATTTCGGTAGCCATTCTCATTGCTCTTGAAAAAGCTTTAAAGCACGCCTCAACTATGTGATGTGAATTGCTACCTCGTATTTGATTGATATGCAGAGTAATACCGCTGTTATTTACAAAGGCAATAAAAAACTCTCTTACTAGTTCAGTATCATAATTTCCTATTCTAGGGGCTTTCAATTGAAGATCATAAGATATATGCGGTCTACCAGAGCAGTCTAAAGTGACTTGAACTAATGCTTCATCTAATGGGGCAAAGAAATGTCCAAATCTGCTTATTCCTTTTCTTTCTCCCAATGCTTTTGAAAATGCTTTGCCTAATGCGATTCCAACATCTTCATTTGTATGGTGATCATCAATATGGGTATCTCCAATTGCTTTTATTTTTAAATCGAACAAACCATGACTGGATATTTGATGAAGCATATGATCCAAGAATGGAATCCCAGTATCAATCTCAGAAATTCCATTTCCATCTAAGTTTATAAATACAGAAATATCTGTTTCATTCGTTTTTCTTTTTATTTCAAATTGCCTTAGAGATGACATTTTTATGCAAAATACTTAGTTTACATTCCATTAATGCAGTAACCCGCATCAACATAAATTGTTTGGCCTGAAATGCCGCTAGAGAGATCACTTAATAAAAAAGCAGCTGTATTACCTACTTCTTTTTGAGTGACTGTTCTGCGTAAAGGAGCCTTTTCTTCAACATTGTGAATCATATCTAAAATGCCACCTATAGCAGAACTCGCAAGTGTTCTTATAGGCCCAGCACTTATTGCGTTAACTCTGACTTGTTTATCGGGACCAAGTTCTGCAGAAAGATATCTTACTGAAGCTTCTAAAGCTGCTTTAGCAACTCCCATCACGTTATAGTTAGGAATCGCCCTTTCTGAACCTAAATAAGTTAATGAGACAACTCCAGCACCATCACTAAAAAGTGGTTTTGCTGCTTTACATAAAGGTGCTAACGAATACGCACTTATATTAAGAGCCCTATCAAAACCCTCTGAAGTGGTAGCACTATAATCTCCAATCAATTCATCGCGTCCTGCAAATGCTAGGCAGTGAACTAATCCGTCAATTTGCCCCCAATTATCTTTTATATTTTTAAAGATTTCTTCAATTTGAGCTGGATTTTGAACATCAAGAGGCAAAAATAACGATGGTTTTAAAGGTTCAGTTAGTTCTCTAACTTTAGATTCGAATCTTCCCTTATCATCAGGCAAATATGTGATTCCAAGTTCTGCGCCAGCTTTTGAAAGTTGTTGAGCAATACCCCATGCTATTGAACGATTGTTGGCAATTCCTGTAACAAGAATTTTTTTGCCAGTTAGATTTAGAAGCATTTTGTTTATTATTTCTATTATTCTCCTATATAAAAGTACCTATCTTTACGGATTACTGCAAAATATACAATAATTTTCAAATATCAAAGAATTTTTAATTTGAACATGGTCAGAACAAATTCTATGGTTTTGGAATTAGGTTTTCGATTACCTAATTTCCAAATGTTAAATGCTAATTCTTCAAAAAATGAATATTTTAATTCTCAAAATCTAGATAATCGGCATTTACTTTTAATGTTTATTTGTGCCCATTGCCCATTTGTTAAATATATTGAGAATCAAATTTTCACCTTAAGTAAAGAAATTGAAAATACAGTTCAAACAGTTGCAATCTCTAGTAATGATATTGTCACTCATCCTTCAGATTCTCCAAAAAATTTGAGATTACAAGCACAATCACAGGGATGGAGTTTTCCATATCTGTATGATGAAAATCAAAATTTTGCTAAGGAATTAAAAGCGGCTTGCACCCCAGATTTTTATCTTTTTTCAAATGAAGGAAATGGCGATTTTTTATTGTTTTATCATGGCCAATTAGACGATAGTAGACCAGGTAATGACATCCCTCTATCTGGAAAAGATTTGCGCTCTGCTGTAAAAGATTTGAATCAAGATAATTCTTATCCTTCAAATCAGATTCCTTCTTTAGGTTGCAATATAAAATGGACTCCTGGCAAAGAACCGAGTTGGTTTAAGTGAATTAAAATGTTTTTTTACCCATTCAAATCTGGTTTAGGGTTAATATATTCACTATGCAAATACCTCCATTTACTTTAGATAGGCAGTTCCAAGAAATTGGCTCTGAAATTGAGAGTGAGGTTTTTAAAGTTTTAAAAGGGGGCCAGTATATTGGTGGGCAAGAGATTGCTAAATTTGAGGAGAGTTTTTCTAATCTGATTGGTGTTAAAAATACTATTGGATGTAATAGTGGAACTGATGCTTTAGTTTTGGCTTTGCGCGCATTAGACATTGGCGTGGGTGACGAAGTTATTACCTCATCTTTTAGCTTTTTTGCCACTGCAGAGGCTATTAGTGCAGTTGGTGCTAATCCTATTTTGGTAGATATAGATCCTGAAACTTATCTAATTAATACTGAACTAATAGAACAAGAAATAAATTCTAATACCAAGGCAATTATGCCAGTTCATCTATTTGGGAACGCAGTGAATATGACCTTTATAAAATCATTGGCCAACAAATATAACTTAAAAGTAATCGAAGATTGTGCTCAGGCAACATGCACAATGTGGGAAAATTCCAAAGTTGGTAGTATCGGTGATATAGGTTGTTTTAGCTTTTTCCCTACTAAAAATTTAGGAGCTGCTGGAGATGGTGGAGCAGTAACAACTTCAGATCAGAAGATTGCAAAAAAAATTAGAGAATTAGCTGTTCATGGTAGCCCATTAAGATATCACCATACTCAAATTGGATATAACAGCAGACTTGATACCATTCAAGCCGCCATATTAAATATCAAAATTAAATATATTTCTAAGTGGATTAGTAATCGTCAAAAAATCGCCAATAATTATCTTAATTTATTAGAAAAAAATCCATTTATTAGTTTTCCAAAAATTAGCTCTGATTCAATTTCCCATTCTTGGAATCAATTTGTCATCAAATTAAGAAACGATAAATATTTGTTAGATGAAGATTATTCAAATTTATTTGATACTGATTGCAAAAAATACTATTCATTAAGGAATTTGGTAAAACAACAACTTTTTGAAAAAGGTATTAATTCAATTATTTATTATCCAATTCCAATACACGCACAAATAGCTTACAAAAATAAAAATTTTTCTAGAACAAAACTCATAAATACAGAGAGAATTTGTACAGAAGTTCTTAGTCTTCCAATGTTTCCTGAAATTTCTTATGAAGAGCAAGTTTATGTAGCAGAAAATTTAAATAAAGTTTTAAAGAATTGTATAGAGGAAATTCAAATTTCAGCATAAAGTGATTTAAATAATCTTTGTTGTATGTTGTGATTGACAATAGGACTTGAATAATTATTTTTTTCTAAATTAGATATCTCCCCATTTAATAATTCTGAATTTGACACTTTAGATAATTCAGGAATCCAATATTTTATATATTCGCAAATAGGATCAAATTTTTTTGCTTGGGTATATGGATTAAAAATTCGAAGTGGTTTGGGATCCATACCGCTACTGGCGCTCCACTGCCATCCCCCATTATTTGCAGCTAAGTCTCCATCAACCAATGTCTCCATAAATTTTTTCTCGCCCATTTGCCAATTGCATATAAGATCTTTTACTAGAAATGAAGCGACTATCATCCTACATCTGTTATGCATCCAGCCAGTACTATTTAGTTGACGCATTGCAGCATCAACTATAGGTACTCCGGTCTCTCCATTGCTCCAATGTTGAAACCATTCATTATTGTTTTGCCATGGAAAGTGATCCCATTTTTTTCTATATGGACCTTTCTCTAGCTCTGGGAAATGGAATAAGCAATGTTGATAAAATTCACGCCAAACAAGTTCTTTTTGCCAAGTTTCAATTGATAGGTAATTTTCTTGATTTGCAAAATCTGAATTTAAATTTAATGTTGCGTTCCACACTTTTCTAATGCTGATGGTGCCGAATCTGAGAGATGCACTTAGAAATGATGTCCCATCATGGGAAGGAAAATCTCTTGCAGAATTATAAGAATATATTTTTTCGTTAATGAAGCTCTCTAATAATGTTTCTGCAGCATTCTCTCCAGGTCTACATGGACAAATATTCGAACCAGGAAATTTGATATTTTTGAGAAATTTATCTAGAACAGAATCAGATGAATTTATTGTCTTATTTTCCTTAAATTTATAATCTATATCTTTAAACTGGAAAACAACTTTATCTTGGTCATATAAACCTAATAAATTCATTTTTGATTTAAGGTTTTTATAAAAAGGTCCATAAACTGAATAAGGATTTTTATTCCCTGAAAATATTTTTAAAGGTTCTACTAATAAGTGATCCCAAGTTTCAATAACTTGAATATTTTGTTCTTTTAAATTTTTTTTTATTTGTAAATCGCGATTAATCTCATAAGGTTCAATTGATCTATTCCAAAAAACAAATTTAGCATCTATTTTCTTTGCTAATTGAGGAATTATTAATAACGGATCTCCTTCTTCCATAACTAATCTACTACCCATTTTTTTCCAATTATTTCCTAATTCTTGAAGCGAATAAGCTAGAAACCAAGCTCTTGAACTCGCATTGAAATCGTGTGAGTAATTTGTATCAAATATATAAGTTGAAGTAATAGCATTTGATAATGAAAATGCTTTGATTAAAGCTTGATTATCAAATATTCTTAAATCCTTTCTATGCCAAAAAAGTATTCTAGGTTTATTCATAATTTATCTAAAAATTGTTTAGCTCTAAACCAAGCCGTCACGGTTTTTGCGTCAAGAATTTCATCCCCACTAGAAATAAGATTATCTAGTTCTTCGGGATCTAAAATTAATACTTCTATATCTTCATCTAAATCTCCTTTAACCTCGGAAGTGAGTTTGTCTAAATCACGAGCTAAAAATAAGTAAATTTCTTCATCTGCATAACCTGGAGCAGGGACAAGAGTTCCTAGTTCATCCCATTTGTTTGCACTGAATCCAGTCTCTTCTTGTATTTCCCTTTGAATTGAATTAATAGGTGTTTCACCTATTTCTAATGTACCTGCTGGAAATTCTAATAAATATCTTGAAACAGCAAATCTATATTGCCGAAGAATGATAACTTTATTGTCTGTTGTAATAGGTACGGCTAATGCTGCCCCAGGATGCTTAATGTATCCATATTCACCTTCATGTCCATTTGGAAGCTCAATTCTATTTATTTCGAAACTAAATTTTTTTGACTTTAACTCAGATATTTTTTCTTTAAATATGGATCTTTTTATAAGGTTTTTGTTGCCCATAATTTTTAAATAAAAATAGCCTAACAGTTATTTTTTGGTTTTGTAAATCATTTATATAGACCATTTTGGGACATCACACTTTGTGATTTTTTGGCTTTTACTTAAGATTTCAGATAGTGGTGTAATAACGAAATTCCGATTCATGAATCTAGGGTGAGGTAATGTTAATTCCTCGTCAACCGTATGAAAATCTTCCCACCAAAGAATATCTAAATCAAGACATCTTGATAGCCATTTCTTACCCTTTGGCGTCTCTTCTCGTCCGAAAAAACTCTCTAACTTTTTTAACTTTTTTAAAAGTAATTTCGCGTTTTTAATTGATGGTTTAGGAAAAGAATTACTTTTTATAAGTAAGAGAGTATTTAAATAATTTGGCTGCTCATTTTCAACACCATGGGGTAATGTCTCATAAATTGAAGACCAAAAAAAGGTTGCCTGAAATTTGCTTTTCTCTTCTTTTTTTTTGTTGAAACTATCTCCCCACTCATTAATTATTTCTTCTATTTTTGGTTTGCAAATTAATAGTGACTCAAGAGGGCTTCCGAATTTACTATCAATATTTGCTCCGAGGGATATACATAGTCCATTTTTGATATTAAGATTTGATAATTCCACTACAAAAAACAAAGTTATTGGATAAATTCTATATCAGGCATTTTTAAAGTGATTTTGAACCCCGAGTTAAAAGAAAAAGGAGAAATAAAAGATTTAATGAACTCAAAGGATTCTTTTAGAGCTTTTCCTTTGGCGGCAATTACGGGTCATAGCTTATTGAAATTATCATTGCTTTTGGCAGCAGTTGATCCGAGTTTAGGAGGAGTGATTATCGCTGGCGGAAGAGGTACTGGTAAGTCAGTATTAGCAAGGGGTTTGCATACTTTACTCCCTCCTGTAGAAGTATTAGATAATGAATCAATACTGGAAACACTATCTAAGAGAAATAGTAATACTTCAATTAGACCTATTGGTAGGAACCTAGATCCAGATAAACCAGAGGAATGGGATATTAGTACTAATAAATTGTTAGAGGAGGTAATTGGAAGTGATTATTTGAATCAAATTGATGAAATTCCAAAAAAAGTAAAAGAGGCACCATTTGTTCAAGTTCCCATTGGTATAACTGAAGATAGACTTGTTGGATCAATTGATGTCGCTGCCTCATTAAGTACGGGAGATCAAGTGTTTCAGCCTGGAATTTTAGCAGAAGCTCATAGAGGTGTTCTGTATGTAGACGATATAAATTTATTAGATGATGGAATTGTAAATTTAATTCTTGAAGCTATAGGAAGAGAGCAAAATAATATTGAAAGAGATGGTTTGAGCCTCTCTCATCCTTGTAAGTCTCTTTTAATAGCAACTTATAATCCTGAAGAAGGTGCTTTACGAGATCATGTTTTAGATCGTTTTGCTATTGTGCTGTCCGCAGATCAATCTATTGATAATGCTCAAAGAGTTGAGATTACAAAATCTGTTTTATCACACGCAGAAAATAATATTAAATTTTCAGAAAAATGGTCCGAAGAATCCGATAATTTATCTACTCAATTAATTTTGGCAAGACAATGGTTAAAGGATGTCAAGATAACAAAAGAGCAAATAACCTATTTAGTTAATGAAGCTCTTAGGGGAGGAGTAGAAGGGCATAGGTCAGAATTATTTGCAGTAAAAGTAGCAAAGGCTAATGCAGCTCTTCGAGGGGACGAGAATGTAAATTCTGAAGACCTAAAAGTTGCAGTAAGGTTAGTTATTCTTCCACGAGCAATGCAAATACCTCCAGAAGATGATGATATTCAACCCCCCCCTCCAGAGGATCAGAGTCCTCCACCTCCTCCTCAATCAAATAATGAAGAGTCTGAACCTGATACTAATGAAAATGATAATGAGCAGGACCAAGAACAAGAAGAAGATAATTCTGATGGAGAAGAAGAATCTACTCCTGAAATACCCGAAGAATTTATACTAGATCCTGAGGCATGTATGGTCGATCCTGATTTATTACTTTTTTCATCAGCTAAAGCAAAAGCAGGAAATAGTGGAAGTAGATCAGTGATATTTAGTGATAGTAGAGGAAGATATGTAAAACCTATAATTCCAAGAGGTAAAGTAAAAAGAATTGCGGTAGATGCAACTTTACGAGCTGCAGCGCCTTATCAAAAATCGAGAAGATTAAGGAATCCTAATAAATCAATAGTTATAGAAGAAAATGATTTTAGGGCAAAGCTTCTGCAAAAAAAGGCGGGTGCTTTAGTTATTTTTCTTGTTGATGCTAGTGGTTCTATGGCTCTAAATAGAATGCAAAGTGCTAAAGGTGCAGTTATCAGACTTTTGACTGAGGCATATGAGAATAGAGATGAAGTAGCTCTTATTCCCTTTAGAGGTAACCAAGCAGAAGTTCTTTTACCTCCAACAAGATCTATAACTGCCGCGAAAAGAAGGCTAGAAACGATGCCATGTGGAGGTGGATCGCCTTTGGCACATGGACTAACACAATCGGCCAAAGTAGCAAAAAATGCGCTCTCTACTGGAGATATAGGTCAAGTGATTGTTGTTGGAATCACCGATGGCCGAGGAAATGTTCCTTTAGGAGTATCTCTAGGACAAAATGACGTTGAGGGAAAAGATAATGAAAATGAAAATGTCAATTTAAAACAAGAGGTTCTTGATATCGCTGCAAAATATCCCATGCTTGGTATAAAACTCTTAGTAATTGATACAGAGAGAAAATTTATAGCAAGCGGATTTGGTAAAGAATTAGCAGAGGCAGCTCAAGGGAAATATGTCCAACTGCCAAAAGCCACAGATAAAGCAATCGCAGCTATGGCTTTAAATGCTATAAATGAATTCTAAATATTTCTCAAGGATAAATTTCGTTAAGGAATTTTGAAAGTCCAATCGTTAAATCTCTTATAGATTTTGTTAATTCTTTATCTTGAGTTAATTTTTCAAAATCATCACTCATATCATCTATTTTGGTTGAGATAGATCTAGCAGCATTAATTGTCAACTTAATGTCATTAAGGGTTTCTTTGTCATCGATAGTAGACAAAATGTTATTCAAATGATTTGCCGCAATTGTCATTTCTTTGATTAGAGGTTCAACTCTTTGTAGTTCTTGTTTTGATAAAAAAATTAATTCATCAAGATTTTCTTGTGTTCTGTCAAATTGTTCAATTGAGTTGACGACGTTTTCAATTAAGTTTTCTTGATTTGTTTCTTTTAAAAGTTGACTAATTCTATTAGTTATATTTGACAGACTTGATAGTTGTTTACCTGTGATAGTATCTCCCTCACAAATAATTAACTTGGTATCGCATTCTCCAGATATAGGTTTTGCAATGTTTTTAGGAATTGTCTTATCACTGGTTTCTAAAGCGACTTGAACATCTCCTCCAAGGAATGAATTTGTAACTACCCTTGCAAATGCTGGCCTTGGAAGAATAATTTCAGGATTATTTAAAACTATTTTTGCTTTAATTGATTCGTTCGTAAACAAGATATCTTCTATCGATCCTACTAAAATTCCTCTGTAAGTAACTGGAGATTTTTTTGATAAACCGCTTGCGTTATTAAATTCTGCAAAAAGGTACCAATTTTTTGAAGATAATCTTACTCCTCTGAGCCAGAAAGAAAAAAATGTGAATATTAAAATTCCCCCTAATAAGGAAAAACCCACTATTGAATCTCGTAAGCTTCTACGCATAATATCTAAATGTCTTTGGGTTGCATTGGACCATCGAGTTTTCCATTCCTAAATTGAAATACATAGGGGTCATTACTCTCTTTAAATTCATCGATTGAACCTGCCCATCTAAATTTACCCCCATAAAGCATTAAAACTTTATCTGAAGTCCTTTCTATAGTACTAAGAACATGGCTAACCACAATAGATGATCCGTTAGCTTTATCATTTGTTTTATTAATTAAATCTTCAATTCTCGATGAGGCAATTGGATCTAAGCCTGCAGTTGGTTCATCAAAAAGTAATAAAGGTTTAGTTTTTGCAGCAAGAGTTTGATCAGTAATTAAAGCTCTAGCAAAGCTCACTCTTTTTTGCATGCCTCCACTTAATTCATTTGGGAGTTTATTCTCAACATTAAATAATCCTACCTCAGCTAAGCATTCACATACTATTTCGTGAATTAAATTTTTAGATAGTTTTTTATTTCTCTTAAGGAGAAAGCCAACATTTTCTTCAATAGTTAAAGATCCTAATAAAGCCGGGTTCTGAAAAACTAGTCTTACATCGGGAGGATTATTTTGATCTAATCTCAAATATGTTTGCTTCTCACCAAATATTCTTAATTCTCCTTTGGTAGGTAAAATTAGTCCTGCTAATATTTTTAATATGGTTGATTTACCAGAACCTGAGGGGCCAACAATAGCTAATTTTTCTCCATCATTAAGTTCAAAATTTATTTGATTAAGCACATTAACTTCCCCCCAGCTTATTGAGAGGTTTTTTGTTTCAACTGCATGTTTTGATTTTTTCAAAACTTATATAAAAGGCATCTATTATTTTATTTTGCCTATTTTTAGAAATAAAAAAAGGATGTATGAATTTGATTTATAATGATTCTAAATAGTTTTTTAAATTTGAGAAAAATAATTTAAGAGGTTTTTAATGAATAAGCGTAAAAAAAGGGTAAGAAGATACTATAAAAATTTCAAAAAGTCTAATTTTATCTTATTGAACAAAACCTTAAGAATTTTGAGTTGGCTTTTGCCAGGATTGGTAATAAAAAGATGGATGCTTACATCTGCAATAGGATTCCTTACTTCATTATTAGGCCTTTCAATTTGGACAAATTTAAGCCCCCTTTATTGGTTTACTGAAATATTTTTTGGTTTATTAACGGGTTTAACTAAAATCTTACCCGTTTCATTACTGGGGCCTTTAATTTTTGCTATTGGACTTGTATTAATAGGGATTGGACAAAATAGAAGTATTAACTCTATTCAAAAAGCTCTTGTTCCAGAAAAAGATACATTTTTAGTTGATGCATTAAGAGTAAAAAGTAAATTAAACAGAGGCCCAAATATTGTTGCAATTGGGGGAGGTACAGGCTTATCTACCTTATTGAAGGGCTTAAAAAATTACAGTAGCAATATTACAGCAATCGTAACTGTATCCGACGATGGTGGCAGTAGTGGAATTCTCAGGAAACAATTAGGTGTGCAACCTCCTGGAGATATTAGAAATTGTTTGGCAGCCTTATCAAATGAAGAACCTATTTTAACTAGATTATTTCAGTACAGATTCTCAGAGGGAAGTGGTCTGGAAGGTCATAGTTTTGGAAATCTATTCTTATCGGCTTTAACAACAATTACAGGCAGTTTAGAAAAAGCAGTTCAAGCCTCTAGTAAGGTTTTGGCTGTACAAGGTCAAGTTTTACCTGCAACAAATATTGATGTCATGTTATGGGCCGAATTAGAAGATGGTGAAAAAATTTTCGGTGAAAGTAAGATCAGCAAATCTAAAAAATTAATATCTAGGATTGGTTATCTTCCAGAAAATCCTTCAGCTCTTCCAAGTGCTCTTGAATATATTAAAGAAGCTGATTTGATTGTTCTTGGCCCAGGAAGCCTATACACTTCTTTATTACCTAATCTTTTAGTACCAGAGATAGTAGATGCCTTATTGCAAAGTAATGCTCCCAAAATTTACATAAGTAATTTGATGACTCAGCCAGGAGAAACGGATGGACTTGATGTTTATCAACATATTAAAGCAATAGAAAAACAATTATCAAATTTTGGAATAAATACTCGAATTTTTAACTCAATCTTATCTCAGATTCAATTTGAAAAGTCACCACTAGTAGATTATTACGAAAGTAGAGGAGCAGAGCCTGTCCTATGTAATAAAGAAAAATTATTATCTGAGGGTTATTATGTTTTGCAAGCACCATTGTATGCAAAAAGAATAACTCCAACCCTTAGACATGATCCAAGGAGGCTCGCAAGAGCGGTTATGTTTATATACCGTAAATTAAAAAAATTAAATTAATAAGCATCTTGGAGTTCATAGAAATCTGGCTGAATATAATCTTTTCGCAATGGCCATCCTTTCCAGTCTTCTGGCATTAAAAGTCTTTTGGGATTAGGATGATCAATAAAATTTATTCCATACATATCAAAAGTTTCTCTTTCTTGCCAATCACTTCCTTTAAAAATTTCATACAAACTAGGGATTGATAAATCAGAATCTCTTTTTAAGAAAACTTTTAATCTGACTTCTTTAATTTTTTCGATTTTTTGTAAATCATCAACAGTTATAAAATGATAGAAACTTACAAGATTTTTACCTGGTCCTTCATCATATCCTCCTTGACATTGGAGATAGTTGAAACCGTAATTTCTTAAGGCAGATACTGCTTCATATAATTTGTTAGGTTCCACAGAAATATTTTCAATTCCTATGTGATCTTCAGGTAAAGATTGATTTGGAATTCCATCTTTAGACAAAGATTGGCTTATAAAGCCTTCTTTTTCTATTGAAGTATCTGAGGATGTGGCTGTACCGTCTTTTTCCATCAATCTTCTACAGGATTAATAATTTCAGCTTTTTCGGTATTTTCAGGTAATTCGGTTATTTTTTCTTTTTTGGAGGGGGTTATTACGTTAGCTGAAGTTTTGTTTAGATATTCACCTGTATTTTCAGAGAAAACGAGATTCATTTCATGATCAGATGTTATGTATCTGTGAGTTTGCTCTGTTTTTGTGCGCTCTAAAATTGATTCATTACCAACTTTTTTTCTTAATTTAATAACAGCATCAAAAATTGCTTCTGGTCTTGGTGGACATCCTGGAAGGTATAAATCAACTGGTATCAATTTATCAACTCCTCTTACAGCAGTTGTAGAATCTGCGCTGAACATTCCACCTGTGATTGTGCAAGCACCCATGGCAATCACATATTTTGGTTCAGGCATTTGTTCATAAAGTCTTACTAGGGCTGGAGCCATCTTCATCGTTACTGTCCCTGCCACTATTAGCAAGTCTGCTTGCCTTGGCGAGCTTCTAGGTACTAATCCAAATCTATCAAAATCAAATCTAGATCCTATTAAGGCTGCAAATTCTATAAAACAACATGCTGTTCCATATAAAAGAGGCCATAGACTGCTTAGCCTAGCCCAATTATGAAGATCGTCTAAACTTGTCAATATAATATTTTCGCTTAAATCTGTAGTTACTTGGGGAGCACCAAGAGGATTGCAAGTTCCTTCTCGGATTTCTCTTATAGCTTTTGGTGATGATTGTGGATTCAATTTTTTAACTCCATTCTAGAGCTCCTTTTCTCCATGCGTATGCCAGAGCGATAACAAGTATTGCAATGAAAATTAAGGCCTCAATAAAAGCTAATAAGCCTAATCTATTGAAGGCAACAGCCCAAGGATAAAGGAATACGGTCTCAACATCAAATATAACGAAAACCAAGGCAAACATGTAATAACGAATATTAAATTGAATCCATGCTCCTCCAATAGGCTCCATTCCAGATTCATATGTAAGTTTTCTTTCCCCTGTTCTCCCTTTTGGGGCAACGATGAGATTAGTAACTAGAGCTAATACTGGAACAGCTGCAGCAATTAGAAGGAAACCTAAAAAGTATTCATAGCCAGTTAATAAAAACATCTTAAAAAATTAATTTTGAATAAAAGTCGCTTAATTAAGCAAAATCTTTTAAAGTTCTTAAAGAACAATAATAAACCGTGAGTGAAAACATTCAACCAGCCTCTGAGGAAAACAAAATAGTTGAAGACTTTGAGAAAGAAAAACTTTCTGAAAATTCCTCAGGAGTAAATGTTGAACAACCTACTCTTAATCTAGGACAAAATAGATTCGAATGTAGAAGTTGTGGATATATTTATGATCCGTCTGAAGGAAATAAAAAATTAAACATACCTAAAAATACTCCTTTTTCAGAGTTGGATGGGAATACATTCGCTTGCCCTGTTTGTCGAGCTGGTAAAAATTTTTATAAGGATATAGGTCCTAAATCTAAACCTAGTGGTTTTGAAGAAAATTTAGTTTATGGATTTGGTTTTAATAGTTTACCTCCTGGACAAAAAAACATATTGATTTTTGGAGGCCTGGCTTTTGCTGCTGCTATGTTCCTTTCTTTGTACTCTTTGCATTAATATATACAAATGAAAAAAATTATTACTAGTATTCCCAATCTTCTTTTCTCAGTACTTATTTGTTTTGTGTTGAGCAGTTGTTCATCTACAGGAGTAAAGATGAGTGATACCAGCCCTTGGAAAACAATTCAGTTTGAGGACCAGGCAAATGCTTTAGATGTTGATTTTATAGATGATAAAAATGGATTTTTAGTTGGGTCTAATAGACTTATTATGGAATCTAATGATGGAGGAGAAACTTGGGAAAAAAGAAATTTAGATTTACCAAGTGAAGAGAACTTTCGTCTCCTAGATATTGATTTTAAAGGAGAAGAGGGATGGTTAATAGGTCAGCCTTCATTAGTTATGCATACACTCGATGCAGGAAAGAATTGGATACGTTTATCTCTAGGAAACAAATTACCAGGTCAACCATTTCTAATAACAACTGTTGATGCTGGTGTTGCAGAATTGGCTACCACTGCAGGTGCTATCTATGAAACATCAGATAGTGGTGAATCATGGAATGCAAAAGTTGTAGATGCATCTGGTTCTGGAGGTGTAAGAGATTTAAGAAGAACTAATAAGGGAGATTATGTCAGTGTAAGTAGTCTAGGTAATTTCTTTTCAACGTTGGAAAAGGATAGTGATGCATGGATAGCTCATCAAAGAGCCAGTAGCAAAAGAGTTCAAAGTATTGGTTTTAATCCCGAAGGATATTTATGGATGCTTTCTAGAGGAGCAGAAATTAGATTTAATGAAGACTCTAGTGACCTAGAAAATTGGTCAAAGCCTATTATACCAATTCTTAATGGATACAATTATCTAGACATGGGATGGGATCCAAATGGTGATATATGGGCTGGCGGAGGTAATGGAACTTTAATAGTAAGTAAAGATCATGGTAAAACTTGGAATAAAGATCCTATTGCTTCTGAATTGCCAACTAACTACATTAAAATAGTTTTTCTTGATAAAGAGGCTTTAGACAATCAAAAAGGATTTGTACTTGGCGAGCGTGGTTATATCCTTAAATGGAATAGCTAATTTGAATAACTTGAGTTAAAAGTAAAAAAAAAATTAATTTTTGAAATATTTAGCAACTGTCTGTAACCAACCTGTTAATTTCTTCGCGAACTTATGATTTTACACTGTAAGATCATAGGGTAAACATTTGTGATTATGGCCGCAGGTTCAACGGGTGAACGCCCATTCTTTGAAATAATCACCAGTATTAGATACTGGATTATTCATGCAGTAACATTACCAGCTATCTTTATAGCAGGCTTCTTATTTGTATATACAGGTTTAGCCTACGATGCTTTTGGAACTCCTCGTCCAGATAGTTATTTCCAATCATCTGAATCTAAAGCACCTGTCGTAACACAAAGATATGAAGCTAAATCTCAACTAGATTTAAGAACAAAATAACAATGACTAATTCTCAAGCTCCAATGCAGGCTGCGGAAGTCCGCGTCTATCCTATATTTACTGTCCGTTGGCTAGCAGTTCACGCTCTCGCTATTCCATCAGTATTCTTTTTAGGTTCTATTGCTGCTATGCAATTCGTGGCCCGATAAATTTAACTATCATGCAAGTAAACGAAAATCCTAACAAAGTTCCAGTTGAACTTAATCGTACAAGCCTTTATTTAGGCTTATTATCAGTCTTTGTATTGGGAATTTTATTTTCCAGTTACTTTTTCAATTAAATTAAAATCATGAGTAAATTAAAAGGACCTGATGGAAGAATTCCAGATAGACTTCCCGACGGTAGACCAGCAGTTGCATGGGAAAGAAGATGGACTGAAGGAACTCTTCCTCTATGGCTTGTTGCTACAGCAGGTGGAATCGCAGTTATCTTCGTTTTAGGAATATTCTTCTATGGTTCATACCAAGGGGTTGGAGCTGGAGGCTAACAATTCTTACCCTGACCTGATAATCACTTATATCATTTAAGCCTAATAAGAATCAGTAAATATCCTTAGTTTCTCTTTTGTGGAGCTTGGGATATTTTCTTTTTGGGTTATCAATCCATCTTTTAATGAAAAATGAGACTTACTTTTTGGTCTCTCTTTTTCAATTAATTTAGCTACTTCAAATATTATTTTATTAGCCACTTCAGTATTTGATCTAAGATTATCCAAAACCATCTCTACAGAAACTTCTTGATGAGTTTGATGCCAGCAATCATAATCAGTAACCATAGATAAGGAGGAGTAAGCTATTTCAGCTTCTTTAGCTAATCTTGCTTCTGTGTGGTTCGTCATTCCTATAATTGAACATCCCCAACTCCTATATAAATTAGATTCTGCTCTAGTTGAGAAAGCGGGACCTTCCATTGCTAAATAGGTACCCCCTCTATGCAATTGTCTACCACCAGGAATATTTTTTTCTCCGATTTCACTTAATATACGTGATAAATTTGTACAGAAGGGATCTCCCATAGTTACGTGAGCAACAGCTCCCTCATTAAAAAAGGTTGCAGGTCTATTTTTTGTCCGGTCTATAAATTGATCTGGAACCACTATATCAAGTGGCCTTATCTGTTCTTGTAATGAACCCACTGCTGATGGAGCAATAATCCATCTTACTCCTATTGATCTTAGAGCCCAAATATTAGCTTTGTAAGGGATTTCAGAAGGATTTAAACTATGTGTTCTGCCATGTCTAGGAATGAATGCTATCTCTAGGTTTCCAAGATTATATACTTTTATTGAATCAGAAGGTTTACCATAGGGAGTATTGATTTCTAGTTCTCTTAAGTAATCTATTTGATCCATTGAATAAAATCCACTTCCACCAATCACTCCTAATCTTGATTTTTCAATTGGTAATAAATGTTCTTTATTCATAGTGATGTAAATGACTTTTAATCATCTGGTACTAATTGGAGGAGGACACTCAAATGTTTCTTTATTGAAGAAATGGTTAATGTTTCCGAAATTAATGCCAGAAATTCCTGTTTCAATTATATCTAGAGATTCTCATTTGGTTTATTCGGCTATATTCCCATCAGTGATTTCAAAATCAATCACTTTAGAAGAGAGTTTAATTGATATAAAATCTTTAGCAAAAAATGCAAAAGTATCTTTTATAGAAGAAGAAGTAAAGGATATTGATTTCAATTTAAAGAAAATTGTTTTAATTAATAGACCTTCAGTTAATTATTCGAAGTTGGTGCTTAATTATGGAAGTCAAACAATAATTCCAAAAGAATTTGAATCACTAGTTAAAAATCGAAAAGCTTTTTTAATTAAACCTTTTTTAAGTGCTTATGACTCAATACTAAAAGAGGACATTTTTGATTCAGTTAATGAACTGCCATTTGTAATTGTTGGGAGTGGCCTTGCTGCAATTGAAGTATCTTATGCTTTGAGAAAAAGATGGGGAGATAGACCTTTAAAACTATTATGTGATTCAAGAAAAATTAATAATAAAATTCTAAAAAGTTTACGGAATTACAATATTGATTTAGTTGAAAAACTTAATTTTGATTATGGCAAGATTCTTTTATGTACTGGAAATACATCTCCGTTATGGGCACAAAAAAAATTATTAGATTCGGACTCTTATGGCAGAATAATTACAAATCAGAATTTACAGATAAAAAGTTCCTCTGGAATCTTTGCTGTCGGTGATTGCGCAGTTGTAGGTTCAGCAAAAAGACCAGCATCGGGAGTTTTTGCAGTAAAAGTTGTAAATACATTAGTACAAAATCTAAAAAAAGATATAGAAGGGAGATCATTAAAAAAGTGGTTTCCTCAAAAGATCGGATTGCAAATAGTAAATATATTTCCTAGCCATCATCCAAAGGCTTTTGGTATTTATCGCAATTTTGTTTTCGGCCCATCTTTTATTTTTTGGATTTTAAAGCATAAAATTGATCTCAACTTTATTAAAAAGTTCAGATCAAAAAGGCTAATTATGAAAAGTAGTGAAAAAAATATTTCATTGAATGATTGCAGAGGATGTGCAGCTAAGATTCCTCAGTTTGTTTTGAATAAATCATTAATAAATTCTAATTTAAATTCTTTTGCCTCATCACCTGAAGATTCAGTTGAGATATATCAAAATGGTCAAGATATTATCTTGCAAAGTGTAGATGGATTTCCTGCTTTGGTAAGTGATCCTTGGCTTAATGCAAAAATTACTACTTTGCATGCTTGCTCAGATTTGTGGGCATGCGGAGCAAAACTTTCATCCGCGCAGGCTTTAATTTCATTACCAAAAGTTGAAAGGGAATTTCAGAGTTACCTCTTTTCTCAATCACTTCAAGGTATTAAATCAACAGTTGAGGATCATGGAGGTGAATTACTTGGAGGCCATACTTTCGAGGCAAGAAGTTTAGTAAATAAACCTTATTCATTAGGAATAGATATTTCTTTAACAGTTCAAGGTATTTTAAAAAACGGAGCAAAACCATGGCTTAAATCTGGAATGAATATTGGAGATATTCTCATGATGTCTAGACCTCTTGGCGTTGGGATTTACTTTGCTGGTCAAATGCAAAATATTAATATGCTAGGTAGTTCTTCTGAAGTAATTAATAATTTAGTAAAGAGTCAGCAATATTTGCTTGATGAAATTTATCTTTTTCAAAATCAATTTAAAGAATCATTAGTCAATGCTGCGACTGACATTACTGGATATGGATTTATTGGACATCTTAAAGAAATGGTTGAATCATCTAATTTATATAGGCAAAGCAATAATCTTGAGCCACTTAAAGTTTTATTAGATTTATTTGCATTTAAAGCTTATCCTGGAGTATTTGATTTAATAAAGAAAGATGTTAAAAGTACTTTTTTTGAATCTAATAAAGAAATTTTTGACAAAATTTATAAAGTAAATAAGCAAAAAAGAATAATTAATTTTTTAAACGAAAATTCATTAGATCAAGAGACTTTTAACGAGATAATATCATTACTATTAGATCCTCAAACATGCGGACCCTTATTGATTAGTTGCAATAGTAAATATGAAAATGTTCTAAAGGATAAATGGTATAAGGTTGGAGAGGTTGTAAAAATGTAATTAATTTCTATTTAATTTGTCAATTTCCAAATATCTTAATCTTTTGATTTCCTTTCCCATCTTTTTCCCTGGATCCCATCCTTCTTTTTTTAATGTTTCTCCATCTTTTTTTGATTTTATGAATTTGTAAATAAATAACCACTTAAACAATTTACGCCAGTATGGTCCTCCATCACAAATTAATAATTTGACTGTCTCATCATTAAGGTTTCTGTCCTCAATAAATTTTGTCCAACTTGATGGAGAAAAATGATTGAAATTTTTTTGGTTTGTATTAAATATCTTTTTGATATTTATATAATCTTCTAATATTTTTATCTCACTATTATTTACCAAAAATCTTTGACATGCTTTTTCTAAATCTTCTGAATCTTTTAATAAGTAAAGCATATGATTTCCCTTTAACTTCTTAATCCAATTTAGTCCTCTTAAAAATCTTTTATCGACTTTAATATTTTCATTTAAGATTGAGATAATTTCCCATTTATGAATTATCGAAATCACATTAGCCAAATTATCGTGCTTGCATATTTCAGCTAGTTCCATCCTTATTCGTATGCCTATAGCAGGAGGGTAAATCATTTTTTGATGAGTTTCTGAACTTTTCCATGGCCATTGTCTAACTGTTTCTTGAGATTGTTTGAGGGAATTATTTGAAATATTGAAATCTAACCTTGAAGCATATTTTGCACATCTAATTAATCTACTTGGATCATCTGAAATGCTATTACTGTGAAGTAAGTTCAATCTTTTACTTTTTATATCAGAAATTCCTCCATAAAGATCATAGATTTTCCTTGTCGAGACCTCGAAGGCTATTGAATTTATAGTAAAATCTCTCCTCTTAAGATCCTCCTCAATAGTACTTTTATTTACTGTCGGATTTAAGCCTGGAGCAGGATAAATTTCTTTTCTTGCAGAAGCAATATCAATTTTATAGTCATTAATATTTATTTCTACAGTGTTGTATAAATTAAATTCCTTGATTAAACATAAATCTACATTTGCAATATTTTTTTTTATAAATTTTGCAAGAGAAATAGAGGATCCTTCAATAACAAGATCAATGTCTACAGGTTTAGAAAACGATTTTTTGTGGAATTTACTAATTAATAAATCTCTTAAATAACCGCCAACAAAAGCTACTTTAGTATTGTTATTAGATTCTATGTATTTAGCAATTAGGTTATATAGATTAAATGGAGTTTTGATTAATTCCCCTTGAATGTAATCAGAGATATCGTTCATGAGTTTTAACTTACATAACGAATTGGAGCTAATCTGGGATCTAGAATTTTACTTCCTTTATCACCAAATTTTACTGCTAAAGATATTTTTTCCCCACTCCCAAAAATATGTATGATTTCACCTTTCCCAAATTTTGAGTGAATTAGCTTATCTCCAACTATCCAGCTTTTCCCTTTACTTGGCCCGGAATATAATTTTCTTACTGCATTTATTGGTTTGTTAACAAATTCATTTGAATTGTTCCGATCAACTCTTGTTAAACGATCAAGATGCAAATCTCTTCTAATTGAAGCACCACCAGTTTGTGGTAATTCGCCATCCATTAGATCTTCAGGTATTTCTGAAAGAAATATTGAAGGAATTGTTGCTTCACGCATTCCACCCCATAATCTTCTTTCTCTGGCATGACTTAAGAAAACTCTTTCTTTAGCTCTTGTAATACCTACATAGCATAATCTTCTTTCCTCTTCTAGAAGTGAGGGAGTATCTATTGATCTATGGCTAGGGAATAGACCTTGTTCTAGCCCAGTGATAAATACATTTTGAAATTCTAAACCTTTACTATTATGCAGAGTCATGAGAGTTACAGAGTTAGGATTATTTTTCTTCGTATCATTATCAGTTGTTAGGGCTGCTGTAGAAAGAAATCCTTCTACATCTCCACTTTCTGTTTCTTCTTCATATTGAGTAGCTGCATTAATTAGTTCTTGTAAGTTATTTCTTCTATCTTCAGATTCTTCATTCCCACTAGAGAGCAAGTCACTTAAATAACCACTTTTTTCTAATATAAGTTGTAGTAGTTGAGCGGGACCTGAATTGTCTAGGTAACACAGTAGATCATTCATAACTTCAGTAAATTTATTAATTCCTTTTGAAGACCGCCCTATTGTTTCTTCAAGACTTTGCTTATCATTAAGAACCTCCCATAATGGGATATTTAACCTATTAGATAGTTCATTAAGTTTTTGAATAGTAGTCTTACCAATCCCTCTTCTAGGAACATTTATGATTCGTAAAAGACTAACGTTATCTGAAGAATTAACCAGAACTTTCAAATATGCTATTGCATCTTTAATTTCTCTCCTATCATAAAAACGCAATCCTCCAAAAATTGTGTAAGGAATGCGCCACCTTACAAGAGATTCTTCTAATACTCTCGACTGAGCTCTGGTTCGATATAAAATTGCAAAATTTTTCCAAATTGGGTTTTGATTATAGTCATTGAGTGATTTTATTTTATTGGTAATTGCTTCTGCCTCTGAAATTTCATCATCACAGCTGAGTAAAGTTAAAAGTTCCCCTTTTTCTTTAGTAGCCTTTAAAACTTTGTCAATTCTTTCAGAGTTGTTTTCAATTAGTGAGTTTGCAGCATCAAGGATATTGGAAGATGACCTATAATTTTCTTCTAATTTAATTAAGGATGATTTTGTATCGTCGTTGATTGAAGTTTTAAAATCTTCTTGAAAACCAATTAAAATTCTGAAGTCAGCTGCTCTGAAACTATAAATACTTTGATCAGCATCTCCAACTACAAAAATTGATCGATCTTCCCAATTGAAGAATTTTTTTGGTTCAGTATTCCCAGCCGTAATTAATTTTATAAGTTCATATTGTGTTCTATTTGTATCTTGATATTCGTCAACTAAAATATGTTTAAATCTTTTGTGCCAGTAATCTCTGACTATATCATTTTGCCTCAATAAGAAAACAGGCAAAAGTAGAAGATCATCAAAGTCTAAAGAATTATTTTTTGAGAGCGAAATTCTATATCTCTTATATGCCTCTGCAACTGTTTTATCAAAATTATTATCTGCTTTTTCTAAAAGATCATTTGAAGTTAAGCATTGATTTTTAGCATTACTGATTAATCTTTTAATCTTTTTGGGGTCATATCTTTTTGGGTCAAGATTCATATCTTGACTAATAATTTCTTTTACTAATGTTTGAGAATCTGTTTCATCGTAAATTGAAAATTGCCTTGTCCATTTGAGGCCTTCAGGATCAGTATATTTTTCAATATCGTATCTCAGAAGTCTTGAAAATAAAGAATGGAAAGTACCGATCCAAAGGTTCTGAAGCCTCTCTTGGTGAACGTTCGTTCTTAATTGATTTTGATCAATTTCTTTGAGAGTTGTCCAAGGCTGACCAAATTGATTAAAAGCTAATTCTTGAGCTAGAAGAACCTCTAATCTTGCTTTCATTTCTTTGGCAGCTTTGTTAGTGAAAGTGACTGCGAGAATGTTATAGGGATCTATAGAGTTACCCTCAATAAGGTTCGCAATTCTGTGAGTAAGAGCCTTAGTTTTTCCGCTACCTGCACCAGCTACAACTAATAGTGGTCCATAAACATGATTTACTGCTTGAAGTTGTTGATTGTTTAGGGACTTAAAAAGGAAATTGTTGGTTTGAGGCACTTTTGGAAGGGTTTTTCAAAAATCAGACTTTACTATGAGATTCAGATTCCGTTTCTAGATCTTCTAACGTTTTTTTTAAATTGATAAGTTCATTATTGTTATTAATTATTTCTTCAAATTTATTTTGAGGCATCTTTAATTTCATACTTCTGTCTAGAATTTCTTTTTCCAATCTCTTTTTATAGGAGGAAATAAGTTTTTTTGATAATTTTAAATCCTGTTGATCCAAAACTTTATTCAAATATAGTTTTATATTAGCGGAAAAAAAATTTTTTATTTGAATTATTTCAACTATCACTTTGGAATGAAGTTATTAATTAAGAAGCATTGCGTTAAGTTTGAAATTGTGTTGTTTTTAATAGCTTTGTATTATTCTTAAGATCGGTATTTAACTTATTACTAAAGGAATGTCAGTTTCAAAGAATAATCAACTATTTTCAGCAGATAAGAAATTAAATGATTTAAGCAATATAAAAGAATTTATTAATACTGCAAACTCAAGATTAGATGCAATAACCTCAATAACCAATAATTCACATGCAATCGCAGCAGACGCTGTAACAGCAATGATTTGCGAAAATCAAGATTCACTTAATTCAAAAATATCTCTAAACACAACTAACAAGATGTCCGTTTGTTTAAGAGATGGAGAAATAATCCTAAGGATTGTTGCTTATCTTTTAATTTCTAATGACGAATCAGTTTTAGAAAAAAGTTGTTTGAAGGATCTTAAAAATACTTATCTTGCTATTGGGGTACCTTTAAGAAATGCAAGAAGGGTTTTTGAATTAATGCGAGATGCAACGATCTCTGATTTGAATTCAACAGTTAATAATATGCGTGGAAACAAAGGCTTTCTTCCTAAATTAATATCTGAAACAGAGTTTCAATTTGAAAGGATAATTAATCTTTTAAACTAGCTAAATTCCTTATCTCTGAAGTATGGGACGTCTGTATAACTGAGTTATTTTCAAGATTTCTAATAGTAGAAAATCTAGATCGCACATGATTGGATAAAAAGGAAATTCTTTCTTCGGAAACTGTTGATTTATAAATAGTTTTAATGTGTAAATTATTTTGTTCATCAACAAAATAATTGGATGATGAAATAAATGATTCTGTATAACCTTTATTTCTTAAAACAATTCCTGAATTTTCATCTTTGGGTAAAAAAATCAGAATAGTTTCATCTCCCTCACCGATATCATTATTGTCCCAATCACTAATAGCTTGCCAGTTTATAGAAATGGCGATGCTATCTAGGTTTAAACTAAATTTATAATTTTTAAAAATATCAACGACTTTTTTATTTTTTTTGTTGATATGTTTTATATATATTTTACTAGTTGAGTTTTCAAATTCCTGAAAAGCTAAAGTGTGAGTACTTCTAATAGATTTCCACTCTCCTATACTTTTATCAATGAATTGATTAATTATTGTTAGATTCTTCGTCAAGTTTATCTTCTACGGAATGATTTTCTGCTTTTTGTATCATTCTTACCATTGAATCCACCATTAATCTCTTTGCAGAAGTTACTTTCAATCCAGAAGGAGTAGTTGATATTTGTTCTCCAGGGCGATCATATGAAGTTGGTCTTAATGGAGTCATCTAATAACTTTAAAAATTAATCGCTTTCTATTCTTACATGAATCATTATTTATATAGTTATTGTTTGCGAAAATGTCATATCTTTCTTATTTGATTACAGAATCATCAACTGTTTTATTATTTAGGCATTTTACTTTTTGCCAATCCTGAAATAGTCGCTAAAGCAAACATTCCCAATAGAGCAATCCCTAGAAATAATCCTGCTCCCTGGCTAACTCCAGCTCCTACTGCTACTAATATAGAGTCGCTGATTAGAAGACTGATTAATAATGCAGGAGTAAATATTTTCCAGCGAGTTCCTCCAATACCAATTGCGTAGCTTAGGAAATCAAAAAGGCCAGTCATTAGTAGACCTGTCATAAGAAAGAAATTTTCTTCGAGTTGGTTTTGATTGAAACTTTCAATCTTTTGCATTGCTTTCGGGCCTACTAAATTACGTACAGGAACCCGACCATAATTTCTTGCGATAAAGAAAGCAGCTTGGCAAAAAACGATATCAGAAAAGATTATTGTCATGTAACCTTTTTCAAATCCTAGTAATGAACCAGCTAGCAGAGAATAAGCTGAACTTGGAAGGGCAGGTAAAATAATACTTACTCCTCTGAGTATGAATATTCCAAAAGGAGCCCAAATCCCCATACTTTCTATTTTGTTCCTTAGAGGTTCAATGCCATAATTTTGGATTAAATAAATCAATAAAACAAATATTGCTATAAAAAAAACTACTGAGAAAAATTTCTGTATTTTATTCATTATTTTTCTAATAAATTTATTGGAAGTAAATTCTTAATTTTAATATTTGATTCTATCTATAATAGAAATACTAATCAATAAAAATTTTTACAAATTTTTAATTTTTTATTTCCCACTAATAAAAAGTTTTTTATTCCATAAGTAGTCATGATTAATTCTAAGAATAAAGTTAATTCAATATTTTTTAGAAATTTCATTAATTTAGTCCTTTCGATTATCGTTTTCTTTTGTATTTCAATAAAAAAATCAGGAGCTTTGCCTCATGAGTGGGTTGGAGTCCCTAAAAGTGAATATGGAGAGCAGTTATGGGATAGGCAAAGTATAAAAAGGAATGAGGATGGTTCTGTAAGAGTATTGAGTAAATTTATTCCCAAAACAAAAAATGAAATTACTAAGGATATTCTCTACACAATGGATATAAATTGTTTTGAAAAATCATTTAGAGATGTTGATGTCTCAATAGATGAAGCAAATAGAAATTTCAATGATTTAGCTAATTGGCAAGATCCTAATGGAGATAAACTGATCTTGGGTGTTATTGGTCAAGTCTGCAGAGTCGAAAACTAAAAATTTAAAGTTATAAAAATACGAAAAAATAACGAGTTCTCAATGATTTGAAAGTATAAAACCCTGTCTAGGACAGGGTTTTAAAGGTGCCAGGACCCAGATTTGAACTGGGGACACGGCGATTTTCAGTCGCCTGCTCTACCAACTGAGCTATCCCGGCTCTAACCTATATACTCTAAATTAAGATGTGTAGTTTGTGAAACCCTTTTAATTAAAAATTTTATATCTTTATCAAATATCTAAAAAAACTTTTATTTTGAGTTCATCGCTAACAAGGCTGTACCAAATGAAGTGGTTTTTTTACATGAAACTATTGGTATATTGATAATATTTTCTCTTATTTTTCTCCACTGAGGGTTTTTTGAGCCTCCACCAATAGTAATAATTTTTTTTGGAAGAGAACCTGTTAGTTCGCCTAGCTTTTCCCATCCTTTCAATTCGATCTTAGCTAGACCCTCGAATAATGCATGTAAATAAAGTGAGTCGCTTACTGGCCTTGGACCAAGTATTGGCTTTAAATTAGAATCATCAACAGGAAATCTTTCACCTTTACTATTAAGAGGTAAAAGATTTAAAGAAGTGTTTTTTGATGGATTTATTTGTCGACTGAGCTCTTTTATTTCTAAATCAGAAAAAAACTGAGACAATATACCACAGCCTGCGTTTGATGCTCCTCCACATATCCAATTGCCGTTTACTCTATGGTTTGTAATTCCTTGTTTTTTTATAGGATTATCAATAATTTTTTTAACTACAATAGTTGTTCCTAAAACTGTGAGACCATCTTCTTTACCTAAACCTGCAGCTATTACACTTGCATTAGAGTCAGTAGTGCCTGAGATTAATATTAGTTTCTTATTTAACTTAAATCTCTCTGCTAAATCAAAATTCACTTGTCCAATAATTTTCCCACTTTTTATTATTTGAGGCAGGCATTTCCCCCATGAAGTATTGAGATAGCTTTTTGGCCATGATTCTTTTTTTAGATCCCAACCAAGTTTTAGATTATTACCTTCTTCTCCATAAGTCCAATCTTTTAAAAACCAACCAGTGATCCAATCAGATTGATGTCGTAAAAGTATATTTGTCCCATATTTATCTATTAGTTTTAATGCTTTAGCAAGACTACTGTATGGAGTTCGCAGATGATCTTCTCCAGAAGTTAATGATTCAAGAAGGATGGTATGTTCATTACATGCTTGGGCATAAGATATTGCTTCTCCTATTGGCTCTCCTCGTAAATTTGATGCTGTTAAAGTTCCTGATGTGCCAGATATAGCCAATTTTTGAAGGTTACTTTTTACCTCAATGGGTAAACATTCTAAGAGTTTTTCACAAGAATTGATCCAAGAATTTGGATTGTTAAAGCTACATAAATAAGGAACTGAATTTGAATATATCAATTCTTTATGAAAATTTATTATAGATATTCTTGCGCCACTAGTTCCAAAATCTAATCCCCCATAAAAATTATCAGGCATGGAATTAATATTTTTATAAAAATACTTTGGAAGCCTCCGCTAATTGGGCTGCTTTTTCTTCTACCTTTTCCCAAGGGAGATCTAGATCTCTTCTGCCAAAATGTCCATAGGATGCAGTCTTTCTGAAAAATGTACCACCCATTTTTTTGGGTAGATTCCTTAGATCAAATTCTTTTATAATTGCTGCTGGTCTTAAATCAAAGTACTTATTAATGAGCTCAGTCAAATTAGCTTGCGAAATAACGCCAGTATCAAAAGTTTCAACAAGAATGGAAATCGGTTTTGCAACTCCAATTGCATAACTTAATTGTACTTCTGCCTTTTTTGCTAATTTTGCCTTAACTATACTTTTAGCTACATAACGTGCTGCATAAGCAGCTGATCTATCCACTTTTGTGGGATCTTTACCCGAAAATGCCCCTCCTCCGTGTCTTGCGTAACCCCCATAAGTATCTACTATAATTTTTCTTCCAGTAAGTCCGGCATCACCTTGAGGCCCCCCTACGACAAATTTGCCCGTGGGATTTACAAGAAATCTTGTTGTATGAATGTTTGGTTTGATTTCTAAATCTTCAGTAGCAGGAATTACAACATTCTTCCATAAATCTTCTTTTATTCTTTGACGAATTTCTTCTTCATTTGTCACACCATCTATCTCAGGATTATGTTGAGTTGAAATTAAAATTGTATTAATTGATAATGGTACGCCATTTTTATAATCAATGCTTACTTGAGTTTTACCATCCGGGAGTAGATAATTAAGCACGTTTTCGTGCCTTACCTTAGAAAGTTGAATGGCTAATCTATGAGCCAAGCTAATCGGTAAGGGCATTAATTCAGGCGTCTCATCGCATGCATAGCCGAACATTATGCCTTGGTCACCAGCTCCGGTATTATCTTCCAAATCATCGTTAACATCATCTGCTTCGTTTACTCCTTGAGAAATATCTGGTGATTGCTCGTCAAGTGCGACTAAAACTGCACAACTATTTGCGTCAAAACCACCTGCTCTATAGCCCTCATATCCAATTTCTTTAATTATATTTCTAACAAGTTTTATATAATCGACTTTTGCTTTTGAAGTTATTTCTCCAGTAAGTAAACAAAGACCCGTATTTACAACAGTTTCGCATGCAACTCTACTTTCTGGATCTTCTGTTAATAAAGCGTCTAAAACGGCGTCACTAATTTGATCACATATTTTATCAGGATGACCTTCAGTTACGGATTCTGAAGTGAAAATGTAATCACTCATTTAAAAATAATTTTGGAATTAAGAAATATCCTAAATTAGATTATCGATACAAATCAATTATTGTTAATTAAAAATACTTGTATAAGAATAATGAGGCTTAAGTTCTGATATTCGTGCACAAAATAAATAAGTGAATTTATACAGTTTCAGCTGAAGCTGCGGGGATCTCTTCGTTCTCGTCAGTTTGTTCAAATAACATTTGTTTATATTTAGCAGCCATTTCTTCAGCTTTACTAAAAACTTTTTGAGGGTCAGTTAGCATATCTCCTGGTTCAGGTTCAAGTGCTTTAGTAGATAATGAAATTCGTCCTCTTTCTGAATCAAGGTCAATTATCATCACTTTCATTTGGTCATTCACATTTAAAACATTATGAGGAGTCTCAATATGTTCATGACTAATCTCAGAAATGTGCAATAGACCACTAACTCCACCAATATCAATAAACGCTCCATAAGGTTTAATACCTTTTACAGAACCAACAACAACTTCGCCTACCTCAAGTCGGTTCATTTTCTTCTCAACCAAAGCTCTTCTATGACTTAGTACTAATCTATTTCTCTCTTCATCAACTTCAAGAAATTTTAGAGGTAAATATTCACCTTCTAAGTCATCTTTGATTTTTCTAGCACTTATATGAGAACCTGGGATAAAACCTCTCAAGCCTTCTACCCTGACGAGAGCCCCTCCTCTGTTTGTTGCAAAAACTTCAGAATATATAGTCGCATCTTCTTTTTGAAGCTGTCTAACCCTTTCCCATGCTCTTTGATATTCAATTCTTCGAATGGAGAGGGCTAATTGGCCATCTTCATTTTCTTCGCTCATTATGAAAAATTCTCTACTTTCTGAAGGTTGTAAAACATCATTAAGTCCTTCAACTCTATTTATTGAAACCTCCTGAACAGGCATAAAAGCAGCTGTTTTTGCCCCTATATCTATCATGGCCCCTTTTGGCTCTAGAGCAAAAACGGTACCTTTAACTAAATCGCCAGGCTTAAAGTTATAGTCATACTTACCCAAAAGTGATGCAAATTCTTCTTGTGTGAATCCCGCGTTGTCAAAATCAGTATTTGTTCTACTGGAGGAAGAGTCTGCTGAAGGTATATCGCTCTTCTCGAATGATAAATCTTCCTCATTTTGAGAGGTTGAATCATTATCTAACTCAGTCGAATTTTTTATTTTTTGATCCTCAGAAATTTCTTTAATGGTTTGGGAAGAATTTTCGTTCATTTGTTGTATCGCAGACTACCTAAGGTAGTTAGAAAGGAATGCTACAAGCCTGCAAACCAATAGCAAAAACATTTGTGTTATGTATTCTACACTTTAAGATGCTTAATTTTATAAAATTGAAGCTAATTGGTTTTTTGAACTTCCTTTTAGAGATTCAAGAGTAGAAATAAAATCTTTTACCCCATTAAATTTTCTGTAAACTGAGGCGTATCTTATATAGGCTACTTCGTTTTCTTTCCTAAGATTTTTAAGTATTAATTCTCCGATTTGTGAAGATTTAATATCTTTATTAGATTCTTGAACGATTTGTGATTCAATTCCATCTACGAAATTAATAATTGCTTCACTACTGAAGTTAGTCTTTTCGCATGCCCTTGAAATGCCAGTAAACAATTTTTGTTTATCAAATAATTCTCTGCCACCGTCTTTCTTTATAACTGAAACTGGCATTGTTTCCACTCTTTCATAGGTTGTGAATCTAAAGCTGCAATTTAAGCACTCTCTTCTCCTTCGAACACTTTTACCACTATCAGCAGATCTTGACTCCAAAACTCTGCTATCTGTGTTTTGACAGGTTGGACACTGCATGTGGTGAAAAAGTGTACTTCAACCCTAATAGTAGGGTAATTTTCTAATTATGAAAAGTAAAAAAACCTCTTGTTAAAGAGGTTTTTTTCTTGGTTCATTTTCTATCAAATTTAGGTGGGTCTCTAAAGGCGACAGCAAAGAACAAGGTTACAACTGCGAGAGTTAGAATAAGAACGTAAGCGAAAGCTTCCATAAGATTAAGTAATAAAGTTTAGTTTAAACCCTTCCAGGGATTCTTCTTGTGGTTTCGTCTCCAAGCTTCTTGAATAAACCAAATTCAACTTGGTCGCCAATCTCAGCATCAATTCCAGCAAATGAATTTCTGTAAAGAGTTCTTGAAGCGTGCCACCAGTGGCCAAACAAGAATAGCAATCCGAAACATAAATGTGCATATGTAAACCAAGCTCTTGGAGAACTTCGGAATACACCGTCAGATTTATAAGTCTCTCTGTCAAACTTGAATGCTTCTCCAAGTTGAGCCTTTCTAGCTAATCTTTTCACTACTGCAGGATCTGTGAATGTTTGTCCATCTAGGTCTCCTCCATAGATAGTTGCAGTAATGCCAGTTTGCTCAAATGAGTACTTTGCTTCAGCTCTTCTAAATGGGATATCTGCCCTTACGTTACCTTCTTTGTCTTCAAGAATGACGGGGAAGTTTTCAAAGAAATTAGGAATTCTTCTAACTTCTAATTCGTTACCTTCCTTATCTTGGAAAGCAATGTGACCTTGCCAACCAGTTGGTAAACCATCACCATTAACAAGAGCTCCAACTCTGAATAGTCCCCCTTTAGCTGGACTATTACCTACATAATCGTAGAAGGCTAATTTTTCTGGAATCGATGCATATGCCTCTGATTTTGTGGCACCATCATCGATAGCAGCTTGTACTCTTCTGTTAATTTCAGTTTTGAAATAGCCTGAATCCCATTGATATCTAGTAGGACCAAAAAGCTCTATTGGAGTGGTTGCTGACCCGTACCACATTGTTCCGGAAACAACGAAAGAAACAAATAGTACAGCGGCTAAAGCACTAGCAAGAACTCCTTCGAGACTTCCAAGTTTTAAAGCTCTGTAAAGTCTTTCCCCAGGCCTGTTGGTAATGTGAAAAATACCTCCAATAATACCCATAAGTCCTGCTGCAATATGATTAGCTACAATACCTCCTGGATTAAAAGGATTAAATCCTTCAACTCCCCAGGAAGGAGCTACAGGTTCTACATGACCACTTAAACCATAAGGATCAGAAACCCAAATCCCCACGTTTGCGCAATGAAAAGCTCCAAAACCAAAACATGTAAGTCCTGCTAAAAGAAGGTGGATTCCAAAAATTCTTGGTAAATCAAGAGCAGGCTCACCAGTTCTTGAATCTTCCCATAAATCTAGGTCCCAATATGTCCAGTGCCAAATAGATGCCAACATCAATAAACCACTAAATACTATGTGTGCTGCCGCAACCCCTTCGAAACTCCAGAATCCAGGATCAACTCCAGTAGCACCCGTAATATCCCATCCGTTCCAACTACTTGTTATACCTAGTCTTGCCATGAAAGGCATGACGTACATCCCCTGTCTCCACATTGGATTGAGAACAGCATCAGAAGGATCAAAAATGGCTAATTCATAAAGAGCCATTGAACCGGCCCAGCCGGCTAATAATGCAGTATGCATAAGATGCACAGCAAGTAGTCGACCTGGGTCATTAATAACTACTGTGTGAACTCGATACCAAGGCAATCCCATCGGTTAATTTCTAGTAACTATGCTGCATGAACAGCTAAACATCATGATAGTAAGGGTTTTTTAGTCTTTGAGGGATTTTTGTAAATAAATTTATTTTCTTGCAAAAATTGGGTAAATCCATTAGCAGAACATAGATTACAAGAAATTTTTAGCTAAAAACTGTTAATATTTTGGTCACAATTCTCAAAGTAAAACGCCAAAATAAGAAAAATAACTAAAAAAAATGGCAACTATCAGATTTATCCGTGAGGACTTAGAGGTTCAATGTAATCCTGGTGAAAATTTAAGAGAACTCGTAATGAAAGAGAATTTACAGCTTTATGGACTAAAAGGTATTTTGGGAAATTGCGGAGGCGCTGGACAATGCAGTACTTGCTTTATTTCAGTTGAAGGTGGAAACAAAAATTCTTTAAGCCCTCTTACATCCGTCGAAGAAGAAAAACTTACAAATAGACCAGAAAATTGGCGACTAGCATGCCAAACATTGATAAAGTCCTCTGCAGTAATTTTAACAAAACCTCAATCCCCTCCCTCAAATTTGGAAGAACTAAAAAAAATTAGTGAAAATAAAAAATTACCACGTTAAATTGTTTAAGACTGTTAATCAGTGTATAAAATTTGTTTATTTTTCCACTTTCTTTCTAGTTATATGTCTATAGTCTTAATACCTAATTATAGAACTACCAACTAAATGGAAACAACTAACTTTGGATTCGTAGCTAGTCTTTTATTTGTAGGGGTGCCAACAATATTCCTAATTGGTTTATTTATTTCTACTCAAGATGGAGAAAAATCAAGTTTCTACTCTGACTCTAGTAAAGGTAGACTTGGACCAAAACGCTAATTCTTTAATAAATGCTTTGCATTTCTGTAGAGAAATTTTTATTGTGGAAAAAAAAGCAACTTTCAAAAGGTGGTGATCAACAATCTTTTGAATTTTTAATTGATTGTATAGGCGATATTTCGACTAGAGATTTAAACTTGAAAATTTTAAATTCTAATGGAAACTTACATTTAAAAAAAAACTTAGAGTTTTTAGAGTCTGTTTGGGAAGATCATTTAAAAAGATCTTGCCCAATTCAATACCTTTGCGGAATAACTTATTGGAGAGACCTAAAATTAAAAGTTACAAATAAAGTACTTATTCCCAGACCAGAGACAGAGCTCATAGTAGATATTGTTTTCGATATATTTAGAAGGAAGTCAGAGAAATTATTTTTTGCTGAATTGGGAACTGGATCAGGCGCTATAAGTATTGCGTTGGCATTGGCTTATCCATTTAGCGAAGTAGTGGCAACTGATATAGATCAAGACGCATTAGAAATAGCTAATAAAAATTATATAAATTCTTCTAAACAAACAAATTTGAAATTTTATTGGGGAAATTGGTGGTCACCTCTTAAAAATTTTAAAGGAAAATTAGACCTTGCTATTTCAAACCCGCCATATATTCCTAAAGATACTTATGAAAAATTACCTAAAGAAGTTAAAAATTTCGAACCTAAAGTTGCTTTATTAGGCGGCGAAGATGGTTTGAAACACATTAGGGAAATAATACAAAAAGCACCATTATTTTTAAAAGAGAAGGGCTGGCTAATTTTAGAGAATCATTTTGATCAAGGTGAAAAAATTAAACAACTCCTTGTTAAAAATAAATTTACGTCAATTGAAATTTTTAAAGATCTTTCAGGTATTGGTAGGTTTACCATTGGAAGATATAAATAAATTATTATAGGATCACAATTTTAATGAATTTAGTAGACTGCAAATCTGCATTGAAGATTATTAAAAGTGGTTTACCTATAATTTTCCCAACTGACACATTACCTGCAATTGGATGCTTGCCAAAATATTCAAATACTATTTATAAGTTTAAAAAAAGAGATAAAGACAAACCTTTAATTCTTATGGGATCAGAACACAAACAATTAATCGATTATGTTCATGAATCAGCTAAAGAAGATTATGAAAAAATAGCTTCAAAATATTGGCCTGGGGCCCTCACAATGATTATTCCTGCTGCAGAAAAGCATAATACAAGCCTTACAAGCAATGATCTTACTCTTGGATTGAGGATTCCAAATTCATATATGGCTCAATCTCTAATCAGAGAAACAGGCCCTTTGTTAACTTCAAGTGCAAATATTTCAGGTTTTAAAGGATCCAATACTGTTGAAGGTATTGCTGTAGACTTTCCTTCTGTAAAAATTTTGGGCCCTATCCCCTGGGGAAAAAGAAGTGGTAAAGCTAGTACTATTATATTTTGGAAGAAAAGTGGAGATTGGAGGCTGATTAGAGAAGGAGAAGTATTAGTTAGGGAATTGTATTAATGTTTTTATTATTATTTTTTGTACTATTAATTCAAATTTTTACTCATTGGATATTTGAACCCCTTGCATCTTATTTAGAGTATGTTCTCGAAATAAGATTCTTTCCTATTATTAGTCTGATAGGTTTAATCTTTTTATTTTCAGCAAAGAATATTGAACAGAATTAAATAAATCAAAATGCCGGCTAACAGATTTGAACTGATGACCTTCGCTTTACAAAAGCGCTGCTCTACCGCTGAGCTAAGCCGGCAATCTATTTATTTTACAATTAGGGAGGGTCAATTATCAGTATTTTTTTAAGCTTTTTTTAAATTTATTACTTTTTGATATCTTTATTAGCTTTATCAGTTTTATCAGTTTTATCAGTTTTTTTGAATTTTATTTCTCCTGAAATAGTTCTTTTGATTGGTAAATTGGCAACTAATGCAGTCATTCTATCCTCAGTTTCTAAACTTACTGCCACCTCTTCAAAATCAATTTCAACATATTTAGCAACAACATCAAGTATTTCTTTTCTCATTTTATCTAAAAGATCAGTCGTTAAAGAACTCATATCAACTCTGTCATGAGCAAGTACAAGTTGTAATCTTTCTCTAGCTGTATTTGCACTAGACGTTTCTCTGCCTAGTAATTTATTTATAAGATCTCTGAGAGTCATCATTTTAAAAAACCTTTATTTGCATTAATCTCATGAATTTATCTTTAAGACTTTTGCTTTCTTTTTTTGGATCGATAATTGGTACATCTTTATTTGTGAGTCTTTGGGAAACATTCAAATAACATTTCTTTGCAGGAGATCTACCATCTGAAAGTGTCAGTGGCTCTCCTCTATTTGTACTTATTATTACTTGTTCATCTTCTAGAACAATACCTAATAAAGGCAAAGAAAGGATTCCTTGAACATCTTCGATAGATAACATCTCTTGACTAGCCATCATGTTAGGGCGAACTCTATTAATTACAAGTTGTATAGGCTCAATATCTGAAGTATTAAGAATCCCTATTACTCTATCCGCATCCCGCACTGCGGATAATTCTGGGTTAGTAACAACAATAGCTTCTTTACAGGCTGCTAAAGCATTTTTAAATCCATCTTCTACTCCAGCAGGACAATCTACTAGGACGAAATCAAAGTTCTCACTAAGTAGTTCACTAATTTTTTTCATATCTTCTGGCTTCATCCAATCCAACATCCTTGGATCTCCAGCAGGTAGAAGAGCAAGATTAGGTTCCTTTTTATGTCTTACCAATGCTTGGTCAAGACGACAATTCTTGTCTAGCACATCTTGAGCCGTATAAATGATTCGATTTTCTAATCCTAGAAGAAGATCTAAATTTCTTAAGCCAAAATCAGCATCTAATACAGCAGTTGTTGCGCCGCTATTAGCAAGTGCTATGCCTAGGTTTGCAGTTAAAGTTGTTTTACCAACCCCTCCTTTGCCTGAACAAATTAATATTGTGCGAGTATTTTTCCCCACGATTTTAAAGATTTTCCAAATAATAAGGCCACTTGCAGAAAGTTAAATATTTTAAAGATTAAGTAATTCTTAAATTTATCTAGTTTGAATTATTTTATTTCAAATGATTGATTAATTTTTACTTTCGATTATGTGTGGTTTGATAATTATCGTTTGTTTATCTATTACCGCAATTTCTGGATAATTATTTTTGGGCTTATCCTTTGGTCCAATAGCTATAATATCTGCAATTCTTAACTGTAAAGGGTTTAGATAAAGTGAGGCAATAGAGGCATTTTTATTTCCACTTTTCCCTGCGAATGCTATACCTATTAATTTGCCCCAAACGTAAATATTTTCATTAGCCGAAACTATTGCTCCTGGATTAACATCTCCAATAATGCATAGGTTTCCGTTTGAAGATATTCTTTCACCTGATCGGACTGTTCCTTTGTAAAAAATATCATCTTTCTTTTGTGAATTAAAGGATAGTAGCTTATTTTTAATTTCTTGCTCTTTAATAAAATTTGAATCAATTTTTAAAGACCTTCCAGATATTATTGTATCTCTATTATTTGAGTAAATGCTTATGGAAGAAATATTAATTTTGTCAAAATGATTTTTTAATTTTGATAATTGATAAGAATTTATTGACTCATTTACTGCGAAAATTTTTGCTTCTAAAGGTTCCTTGATGGAAGGAAATCTTTTGAAAGCTTCATGGATTTTATTTAAATCTAACAAAGAAAAGATTTCTAAATATTTACTTTTGGTGTTTTTTAAAACGATTTCCATTGAATTCAATCTAGGAATTGTTTTTTATTAATGAAATTTCATTTTTAATTTCATTTTTGATCATACCTGGATAAATAATAAAAGAGATTTCCTCAGTTCTCATTAAAGTTTTTATTAATGCAGAACGATTTTCTAATGCGATTTGATAAGTGCCGTCGTATATTTTTAGTGCATTGTTAGATTCAAAACCTTTAAAAGACCTTTCTTTAATCCCGCAAAAAATTTCTGAATCATAACCATTTTTTTTACATAATTCTGTGGCAAATGCAAAGATTTTTAATCTATCTATTTTACTTAAAAAACTTATGTCTGATGCTTTTAATAAATCTCTGTCAATAAACATTTTGCATAGTGTAGAAAGTGGCTCAAAAGATTCATCTTTCCATCTAATCAAATGATAATAAAAGGTTACATCATCATTTCTTATGAAATCATCAAAATCAACCTTTGAAGGGGAAAAAATCCATTTATATAAAGACTCATCAAACCAAATTTTCTTTTCATAATTATGTTTTATTGTATGTAATATTTTTTCCAGAATCCATGTTGATATTTCGTTTATCCTGTGGTTATAGATTGTTCTATACATTAAGTTTCTTAGTACAAGGAAATGCTCAATAGCGATCACTCCTTTTGGTTTGATTCCGATATTCCCATCAGGTGAAAAGGTAAGAGCTGAAATTATTCTCTCCAAATCTACTAAGCCATAATTAGTACCTGTGTTATAACTATCACGTAAGAGATAATCGAGACGATCGCAATCTATCTCACTACTTATCAATGTTTTTATAGGTTTTGAAAATAAATGTTTTGATTCAAATAATTCACCAATTTGTCTCGGTAATTCTTTGTCATACTTTTGGAGGATTGAATTTATTGGAGAATAATTTGTAACTAAGTTTTCAGACCATTGTTCGTGATCATGTTTGAATATTGTTTCACTGGTATGGCTTAAAGGTCCATGACCTAAATCATGTAGTAAAGCTGCTCCATAAAGAACAAATTTATTTTCACAAAATGAAGATTTACTTTCAATTAATCTTTTAAAAATTTTTCTAGCTATACAAAAAACGCCAATTGAGTGAGTAAATCTACTGGATTCTGCACCATGAAAAAGTAATGATGCTGCACCTAATTGTTTTATTCTTCTTAGTCTTTGGAAAGCAACTGTATCAATTAATTCACTAATCATTAATTCTTCTGGCTTCCCTTCATCAAGTACTATTTCTTTATGAATTGGGTCATGAAAAATTCTTTTAATACTCATTTTTTATGATTTTTATTTTTAATCTTTAACCATTTCCAGATTTAATTTCTTCATTGTTTAATTCAATCGTCTGAACTGAAACTTCTCCTTTTTCTAAAAGCGTCCCCAGATATAATTCTGCATTCCTCACCCATTTATCGTCAGCACTTCCATAATCATTTGCATCCGGGAGATCAAGTAATTTGTCAGGAGTCATGCCTTGGCCTTGAATATTATTACCTTTAGGTGTTAAGTAACTAGCCACTGTTATAGCAATACCACTATCTTCTCCCAAACTTTTTAGGGATTGAATTAAACCTTTCCCGTAAGTTTGTTCTCCCATAAGAATTGATCTCTCATTATCTTGTAAAGAACCAGCAAGTATTTCACTGGCGCTTGCAGTACCTTTATTTACTAAAGTTACCATTGGTCCATCAAAAGATGTCTCTTTTTGAGAAATAATTGCATCTTTGATTCCATTTCTATCTTTTGTCTCGACTACAGGTTTCTCACTCAATAATGAGTCTGCAACTGCTATACCTGAGCTTACTAGTCCCCCTGAATTATTTCTAAGATCCAAGATCAAGCCCTCAACCTCTTTCTCTTTTAATTCTTGAAGTGCCTCCTCAACCTGTTTTGGTACGCTTTCGCTGAATTGAGTTATCCTTAAATATCCTATTGTGTGAGAATCGTCTCTTAATCTTTTTGTTCTAACTGGTCTGAGATCTACTGATCTTCTCTCTAGATCGACTTCTCTAATTTCTCCTGATTCCGAAGATACTTCAACTAAAACTTTTGTCCCTGATTCACCTCTTAACTTAGAGGCAGTACTTGCAAGCCCTAATTTTTCTGATGAGATTCCGTCCACTTTTTCTATCAAGTCCCCACTTACTATTCCAGCTTCTTCAGCTGGCGAACCCCCAAGAGTAGAGATAACTTTAATTTTATTGTTATCATCTTCACCTAATTGAAGCCCAACACCATTAATTTCACTACCAAAATTACTTGATTTCAGTAGTTCATAATCTTTTGGTCGTAAAACTCTCGTGAAGGGATCCTCTAAAGGTCTTAACATGTCTTCAATTGCGGAATAAGCCTCTTCACTTGTTTCAATTTGTTTCTGTAAAGTTTTTTGTCTAATTCTTTTCCATTGGATTTCATCAAACTTTTCTGGATCATAAAAACCTTCGTTTACTAAGGTCCAAGCGTCAAGTACTAATTGCCTGCTATCACTAAGAGCATCCACTCTTTCAATCAATAAAAGATTGATAGAAAAAACGATGATCATTGATGCAGTGATCACAGTTTTGAATGTTAAAAGTTTGTTAAAAGATGAATTCATTGGGTTAAGTGTTAACACCAAGTATAAGAATTTTAAGTAAGCTCTTTATATCAAAGCTAATTTTTTTTTGGATGGCGAATTCTTCATCTGTTTATGATTGGTTTCAAGAAAGGCTTGAAATCCAAGACATAACTGACGACGTAACTTCCAAGTACGTACCCCCTCATGTAAATATTTTTTATTGTTTAGGAGGCATAACCTTAGTATGCTTCCTAATTCAATTTGCAACAGGTTTTGCAATGACTTTTTACTATAAGCCTACAGTTACACAAGCTTACAGCTCAGTCAGTTACTTAATGACCGATGTAAGTTTTGGATGGTTAATAAGATCTGTTCATAGATGGAGTGCATCTATGATGGTTTTGATGTTAATCCTTCATGTTTTTAGGGTTTATCTTACCGGAGGTTTTAAAAGGCCAAGAGAATTAACTTGGGTTACCGGTGTTGTAATGGCAGTTATAACTGTTGCTTTTGGAGTGACAGGATACTCTCTACCTTGGGATCAGGTAGGTTATTGGGCAGTTAAGATTGTTTCTGGTGTCCCTGCTGCAATACCAGTAATTGGTGACTTTATGGTTGAATTATTGAGAGGCGGAGAAAGTGTTGGACAATCTACTTTAACTAGATTTTACAGTCTTCATACTTTTGTGTTGCCATGGTCATTAGCAGTTTTCATGTTGATGCACTTTTTAATGATTCGTAAACAGGGTATTTCAGGTCCTTTATAAACTCTTATAATTACATTTATTACTAGTTCTCCATATGTCTACCTTAAAAAAACCAGATCTATCTGATCCAAAATTAAGAGCAAAGTTGGCTAAAGGTATGGGCCATAATTACTATGGTGAACCAGCCTGGCCAAATGATTTACTATATATTTTCCCAGTAGTTATTTTAGGGACTATTGCCTGCGTAGTTGGATTAGCAGTTTTAGATCCTGCAATGTTAGGAGACAAAGCTAATCCTTTTGCAACACCCTTGGAAATACTTCCTGAATGGTACCTCTATCCAGTTTTTCAAATACTTAGGGTTGTTCCTAATAAACTTTTGGGTATTGCACTTCAAACATTAATTCCATTGGGATTAATGATTTTACCCTTTATCGAAAACGTTAATAAATTTTCTAATCCATTCAGAAGACCCGTAGCTATGTCTGTTTTCTTATTCGGAACTTTTTTAACAATATACCTTGGTATTGGAGCATGTCTTCCAATTGATAAATCGCTAACCTTAGGATTATTTTAGGCCTAAATTATAAACATATCTAGATCGTTATTCTCATTCCTTAGAAAATGATTCATTAATAAAAATCCAACAATCGTCCAAGTTTGATATGTTCTTGATTGTTGGCCAACCCAAGTACCTGTTGGACCATCAAAATATTCTGCCCATTCCTGCTTAGGCAATTGATTAAGTTGACACCAATATGATTCTTCTATTAAAGATTTCATTTCTTCCATGAGAATAACATCATCTGAACCATAATTCTTTTGATGCAATAGAACAGCTGCCCCAAAAAACCAAAGTAAACTTGGCCAATGGCCACCGTTGTGATAACTCCAAGGCCAATTCTTTGGATCCGATCCAGTTTTATTTTGCCATTCTTCGACATCCATATGAGGATGACAAATTCTCATGGGCATTTGGGCCATTAAATGCTGTCTGTTATGTAAAACTAATCTAAATAAAGCTCTCTGTTCTAAAGGAGGCAGTACTCCGAACATACATGCTAAAGAATTACCTAAACTGTAAAATCGAAAATCAGGCCTTCCTGTTCTAATGTTTCCTATTAAGTAACCACCTCTGTTCTCTAACCAATCTTGTAACCATGATGGAACTACTTGAGGTTGCACATTAAATTCATTAAAATGTTGATCATCTCCATATTGCTCAGTTGGTCTTCTTCTTAAAATTTGCATTGTTTGGCTTGTAACCCAATAATGTTTTAAAAGAAAACTTCCTAAATCCTTAACCCATTGATTCGTAAGAATAAGTCTTTGATCTAAAAGTCTGCTGACATGATCTGCTCTACTTAATTCCATTAAGTTTATACAACTTTTTAAACATCCATGGAGTAAAACTTCAACTTCTAGAGGTGCTCCCCATACATCCATGGGCCTATCAATCATAAATGCGCAATCAGGAACAAAAAGTACTGGAGTACCCTCAAATGTGGGATGTAAAACTAGATCTAGTAGAAGTTGAATTCCTCTTTGAACGCTTTGACTTTTTCCGAAGGCATAATCGCCACTTTTATTGACATAATACCAACATAAAATGGGCCACCATAAACTTGCATCAGCTGAAGTAATCCTTCCTATTGATCTCTGACCATAGTCTCCAATGAGCTTTCCGTGTTCTTCAACGAAACTAGTCGGAAATACCCCGCGAGTTTGATAATTAGTGCTTTGTAAATCAAGGCATACACTTAGAAACTTTTTGACAATTTCGTAACGTTTTTGGGTAATGAGATAAATCATCACAGGAACGTTGTCTCTTAAAAATATTTCTCCATAATTTAACTTTTTATTTTTTGTTGGATGTTCTAGTGCGGCAACACTGCCAACTACCTCGCCTGATATTTCAACTAAAGTTTTTTCGAAGTGTTTTTTCGCATTTGTTACAATTTTTTCTTCATCAGAACTTGGTCTTACTCTTAAATTTTTTTGACTAAATCTTTCTGCCATTTTATTTATATCCTTTTATTTAAGCCTAGTTGTTTAAAGAGACTTTGATCAAATAAAAAATTAATAAAAAATTTTTGTATAAAAGGTTGCACAATTACAGTCGGATGGTTTAGTATTTTCTTCTGGGCAGAAAAATACTTTCTGCATTATTCAGTAAATTACCTTAATTCTTATTTTTGGTAAGTTTATGAATTTTTTGAAGATTTGAATTTATTCATTATTTTCATCCAGATAAAGGGTTTCCCCTTTAAATTGAGTTATTCACTTGTTGTTTAACTCTGCACCTAGAAAATTTAAAAACTTAGGAACTGATGCTTTTATTGCGTCAAGAATAACTAAAATTTTTTTTGGTTACTTCAAGATGTGCATGCAATAAAGGTGTGAGGTCCCGTCAAGAATATATAAAATGTCATCAATTGCTAACTTTTGGCTTTGATGTAAACGGATCTGAGATCTTGGAAAGTCACTTTAGAACTATTTTTAATGTGCACTCAATGTAATCCTTAAGATTTAAGGAGGCTTAAACTAAATACAAAAACTGAAGTTTTTATTTGGATGAAGCAATTCAATTTGAGTAGATTTATCTATAAAAGGAATTGAACACAACGGAGAGTTTGATCCTGGCTCAGGATGAACGCTGGCGGCGTGCTTAACACATGCAAGTCGAACGAACCTTCGGGTTAGTGGCGGACGGGTGAGTAACGCGTGAGAATCTGCCCTCAGGAGGGGGATAACGGTTGGAAACGACCGCTAATACCCCATATGCCTACTGGTGAAATGAATTTCGCCTGAGGATGAGCTCGCGTCTGATTAGCTAGTTGGTGAGGTAATGGCTCACCAAGGCTTCGATCAGTAGCTGGTCTGAGAGGATGATCAGCCACACTGGGACTGAGACACGGCCCAGACTCCTACGGGAGGCAGCAGTGGGGAATTTTCCGCAATGGGCGAAAGCCTGACGGAGCAACGCCGCGTGAGGGACGAAGGCCTCTGGGCTGTAAACCTCTTTTCTCAAGGAAGAAGATATGACGGTACTTGAGGAATAAGCCACGGCTAATTCCGTGCCAGCAGCCGCGGTAATACGGGAGTGGCAAGCGTTATCCGGAATTATTGGGCGTAAAGCGTCCGCAGGCGGCTTTTCAAGTCTGCTGTTAAAGCGTGGAGCTTAACTCCATCATGGCAGTGGAAACTGAAAGGCTTGAGTATGGTAGGGGCAGAGGGAATTCCCGGTGTAGCGGTGAAATGCGTAGATATCGGGAAGAACACCAGTGGCGAAGGCGCTCTGCTGGGCCATTACTGACGCTCATGGACGAAAGCCAGGGGAGCGAAAGGGATTAGATACCCCTGTAGTCCTGGCCGTAAACGATGAACACTAGGTGTCGGGGGAATCGACCCCTTCGGTGTCGTAGCTAACGCGTTAAGTGTTCCGCCTGGGGAGTACGCACGCAAGTGTGAAACTCAAAGGAATTGACGGGGGCCCGCACAAGCGGTGGAGTATGTGGTTTAATTCGATGCAACGCGAAGAACCTTACCAGGGTTTGACATCCTGCGAACCTCTTAGAAATTTGAGGGTGCCTTCGGGAATGCAGTGACAGGTGGTGCATGGCTGTCGTCAGCTCGTGTCGTGAGATGTTGGGTTAAGTCCCGCAACGAGCGCAACCCACGTTTTTAGTTGCCAGCATTTAGTTGGGCACTCTAGAAAGACCGCCGGTGATAAACCGGAGGAAGGTGTGGATGACGTCAAGTCATCATGCCCCTTACACCCTGGGCTACACACGTACTACAATGCTACGGACAAAGGGCAGCAAACTCGCGAGAGCTAGCAAATCCCATAAACCGTGGCTCAGTTCAGATCGTAGGCTGCAACTCGCCTACGTGAAGTAGGAATCGCTAGTAATCGCAGGTCAGCATACTGCGGTGAATACGTTCCCGGGCCTTGTACACACCGCCCGTCACACCATGGAAGTTGGCCATGCCCGAAGTCGTTACTCCAACCCTTGTGGAGGAGGACGCCGAAGGTGGGGCTAATGACTGGGGTGAAGTCGTAACAAGGTAGCCGTACCGGAAGGTGCGGCTGGATCACCTCCTAACAGGGAGACAACAAAATGTTTAATATTATTATTTTGTCACCTTAGGTCGATCGGTATCTCACGTTTTTAATTTATTAAGAATTTCATTTCCTAAGTTTTTCTAGGTCACACCCATTATTTTCCTGGGCCATTAGCTCAGGTGGTTAGAGCGCACCCCTGATAAGGGTGAGGTCCCTGGTTCAAGTCCAGGATGGCCCATATCTCTATGTTGGGGGTATAGCTCAGTTGGTAGAGCGCCTGCTTTGCAAGCAGGATGTCAGCGGTTCGAGTCCGCTTACCTCCACTGATTACCACCTCTTCCATAATCTATAGAAAGGAAATGTTTTGTGTTGTGATCAAATTCTGAACGATTCTAGCTTCCTAATGAAATCATTAAGATGCTGGACTCATTGAATTAATTTCATTGTTTTCAGAGAACCTTGACAACTGCATAGATTATTTTTAAAGACAATAAGCATCTCTAATGATGCAGATTTATTATTTGTGCGAATGCATTAATAACAATTCTATTAAGCTGATGCTTCAATTTTGAAGTTATTGGTCAAGCTACAAAGGGCTCACGGAGGATACCTAGGCACACAGAGGCGATGAAGGACGTGGTTACCTGCGATAAGTCTCGGGGAGTTGGAAGCACACTTTGATCCGGGAATTTCCGAATGGGGCAACCCCTTGTACGGCCAACTGAATATATAGGTTGGTGCGAGCTAACCCAGCGAACTGAAACATCTTAGTAGCTGGAGGAAGAGAAAGTAAATAACGACTCCCTCAGTAGCGGCGAGCGAACGGGGAACAGCCCAAACCGATAGTCTTGACTATCGGGGTTGTGGGACAGCAATATGGATCAACAAGTCTAGAAGAAACGTTTGAATGGCGTGCCACAGAGGGTGAAAGCCCCGTAATCGAAAGATAAGTTGACCTAGCTGTATCCCGAGTAGCACGGAGCACGTGGAATTCCGTGTGAATCTGCGAGGACCACCTCGTAAGGCTAAGTACTACTGTGTGACCGATAGAGAAACAGTACCGCGAGGGAAAGGTGAAAAGAACCCCGGGAGGGGAGTGAAATAGAACATGAAACCGTGAGCTTACAAGCAATGGGAGCCCGACTAATCGGGTGACCGTGTGCCTGTTGAAGAATGAGCCGGCGACTTATAGGCACTGGCGGGTTAAACCGGAAATGGTGGAGCCACAGCGAAAGCGAGTCTTAATAGGGCGTTTGTCAGTGTTTATAGACCCGAACCCTGGTGATCTAACCATGGCCAGGATGAAGCTTGGGTGATACCAAGTGGAGGTCCGAACCGACTGAAGTTGAAAATTCAGCGGATGAGCTGTGGTTAGGGGTGAAATGCCAATCGAACCAGGAGCTAGCTGGTTCTCCCCGAAATACGTTGAGGCGTAGCGTCTAGTGCTCCAGCAGGGGGGTAAAGCAACCATTTCGGTGCGGGCTGCGAAAGCGGTACCAAATCGATATGAACTCTGAATACCCTGTGTGTAACTAGGCAGTCAGACTGTGGGGGATAAGCTCCATAGTCAAGAGGGAAACAGCCCAGACCGCCAGCTAAGGTCCCAAAATTAACGCTAAGTGATAAAGGAGGTGGGATTGCCCAGACAACCAGGAGGTTTGCCTAGAAGCAGCCATCCTCAAAGGAGTGCGTAATAGCTCACTGGTCGAGCGATCCTGCGCCGAAAATGAACGGGGCTAAGCGTTATACCGAAGCTGCGGATAAATTTATTTATGGTAGGGGAGCGTTCTATGTAGGGTGAAGCGTTAGCGTAAGCGGACGTGGACAGCATAGAAGTGAGAATGTCGGCTTGAGTAGCGAAAACATGGGTGAGAATCCCATGCCCCGAAACCCTAAGGGTTCCTCCGGCAGGCTCGTCCGCGGAGGGTTAGTCTGGACCTAAGGCGAGGCCGAAAGGCGTAGTCGATGGATAACAGGTCAATATTCCTGTACCAGATGTGTTTTGAGAAGGGGGACGGAGAAGGCTAGCCAGGCCAGATGTTGGTTACTGGTTCAAGCGTTCGAGGCTTTGAGAGATGGAGAAAACATCTTGAGCTAAGGCGTGAGTACGAGCTGCTACGGCAGCGAAGTTGGTGATGTCATGCTTCCAAGAAAAGCCCTATACTCGTTAAGACACAAATGCCAGTACCCGAAACCGACACAGGTGGGGTGGTAGAGAATACCGAGGGGCGCGAGATAACTCTCTCTAAGGAACTCGGCAAAATGGCCCCGTAACTTCGGGAGAAGGGGTGCCAGCGAGAGCTGGTCGCAGTGAAGAGGCGCAAGCGACTGTTTACCAAAAACACAGGTCTCCGCTAAGTCGCAAGACGATGTATGGGGGCTGACACCTGCCCAGTGCCGGAAGGTTAAGGAAGCTGGTTAGCTTTTAGTGAAGCTGGCGACTGAAGCCCCGGTGAACGGCGGCCGTAACTATAACGGTCCTAAGGTAGCGAAATTCCTTGTCGGGTAAGTTCCGACCCGCACGAAAGGTGTAACGATTTGCGCGCTGTCTCGGAGAGAGGCTCGGCGAAATAGAATTGTCTGTGAAGATGCGGACTACATACACCCGGACAGAAAGACCCTATGAAGCTTTACTGTAGTTTGATATTGTGCTCGGGCTCTGAATGCGCAGAATAGGTGGGAGACGTTGAAATAGTGCTTGTGGGTACTATTGAGTCATCGGTGAGATACCACTCTTTCAGAGCTAGGGTTCTAACGCTTACCCGTTATCCGGGAAGCGGACAGTATCTGATGGGCAGTTTGACTGGGGCGGTCGCCTCCTAAAAGGTAACGGAGGCGCACAAAGGTTCCCTCAGGCTGGTTGGAAATCAGTCGCTGAGTGCAAAAGCAGAAGGGAGCTTGACTGTGAGACCTACAAGTCGAACAGGGACGAAAGTCGGTTTTAGTGATCCGACGGTTCTGCGTGGAAGGGCCGTCGCTCAACGGATAAAAGTTACTCTAGGGATAACAGGCTGATCTCCCCCAAGAGTTCACATCGACGGGGAGGTTTGGCACCTCGATGTCGGCTCATCGCAACCTGGGGCTGAAGTCGGTCCCAAGGGTTGGGCTGTTCGCCCATTAAAGCGGTACGCGAGCTGGGTTCAGAACGTCGTGAGACAGTTCGGTCCATATCCGGTGTATGCGCAGGAATATTGAGAGGATTTCTCCCTAGTACGAGAGGACCGGGAGGAACGCACCTCTGGTGTGCCAGTTATCGTGCCAACGGTAAACGCTGGGTAGCCATGTGCGGAGTGGATAACCGCTGAAAGCATCTAAGTGGGAAGCCCACCTCAAGATGAGTATTGCCATGGCTTAAGCCAGTAAGGTCACGGGAAGAACACCCGTTGATAGGCTCTACGTGGAAGCTTGGTAACAAGTGCAGCGGAGGAGTACTAATAGACCGAGGGCTTGACCAAATAAACTTAATTTATTGTTTTTAATTTATATAATTTTCTATGCAGTTCTCAAGGTTCACACTATCCTGGTGTTCATGGCGATGTGGAACCACTCCGATCCATCTCGAACTCGGTTGTGAAACGCATCAGCGGCGAAAATATTTAGGGGGTAGCCCCTTGAGAAAATAGCTCAATGCCAGGTAAAAATATTTAAAAGGGTTTACTCTTATTGAGTAAGCCCTTTTTTATTTTTGGCATTTAGGACACCAATGTGTACTTCTTCCAGTAATTTTTTGCCTTTCAATTTTATTTCCACATTTATGACATTCTTTACCAGTTCTCCTGTAGACATTTGTCTGTAAACCAAAATTCCCATTCTCTCCCTCCAAGTCCCTAAAATCACTAAATGTCGTCCCCCCAGAACCTATACTCTTTTTTAATACAGTTACGATTGATTCTTTGAGCTTGATTAACTCATTCTTCTTTATTGTTCGAGCTTCCCTAAAAGGTGAAATGCCAGCCGAGTATAAACTTTCATCAGCATAAATATTACCTATACCTGCAACTATTGTTTGATCTAATAAGATAGCTTTTATAGATTTTGTTCTTTTTGAAATAACTTTCTTAAGGTATTTTGTATCAAAGTCGTTAGAAAAAGGTTCTGGTCCTAATGATCCTAATCCTTTGATTATTTTATTTGGCAATAAGCCTTGCTTAATCCACCACATTTGGCCAAAACTTCTTACGTCAATATATCTAAGCTCAATATTGTTCTTATTGAAAAATCTTATTCTTGTATGTTTACAGGGCGGAGTAGAGTTATTAATAAATTTGAAATATCCAGTCATTCTTAAATGAACTACAAGAAATCCATTATTTTTATATGTTATTTTTTCGTTAATTTTAATATTCTCATTTTCAATTTTTTTTAGTTCAGCTATTAGATATTTTCCTCTCCTATTCCATTTATATAAAAGCGTATTATGAAGTCCCTTAATAAATTCTTGCTTGTTAGAAGGGAATGCTACAGTTGAATCCCTACAGACTTCTACTTTTTTAACAATAAAGTTATTGAGTTTTTGCTCTAAACCTCTTCTAACAGTCTCAACTTCAGGTAATTCAGGCAATTATTTAAGCTTTCTCTAATTCACTTTCAGCAAAATTATTTGTATTTGCTCCACCATCGGTTCCGCTTATGCCAGCGTAATTTACTTTATCAAATCTGACTACACAGTTATATTTAATACCTGAGGTATCAACTGAAGCAACTTTACCTATTTCATTGTACCAATATGATTCTGGTCTTTTTACTCTTACGAGATCTCCTCTTGAAATTGCCATTACTATTAATTTAACTTTTTGTAGAATAACCTATCATTAATATTGTTAGACAAATTATTCACACATATTAATTAAAAGTTTTAACAAAAATCATTTATTAAATTATTTTCGAATTCTTCTTTAGCAGGTTTACTTCCCATCCATTTCCTGCCGGGTATTCTTACATCTAATTCATTTGTATCACAATTGATTGAAAGAATCAGTTTTTTATTTTCTTGATTTAGTACGTTTAAAACGTTTCTACCTTTTATATCTTTGTATGATTTACTTTGAATGATTATAGGACCATAAATTTTTTTATCTAACTCAAGTAAGTCATTATTTTTTTTATTTTCAGTTGTTTCATAATTTTCTGAGTCAATTGTGTTCTTTTTTCTTATTCTGAGCTTTTGTCCAACTTTTATTGAATCAGGATTATTGAGATTATTAATCTCTATCAGATCGATCACTTTTAGATTATATTTGTTTGATATCTCAGTAAGATTCTCACCAGTTTGAACAATATGATAATTATTTATTAAGTCTGATTGTTTTGTATGATTATCAGCAGGTTTCGAGATAATAAGATTTTGGCCCACAAAAATATAATTTTCATCTTTTAAGTTATTCAATTTTATAATTAAATCTTTATTTATTGAATAGAATTTTGAAATACTTGATATAGTATCTCCACTTTTTACAATATGAATTTTTTTTATATTAGTTTTTTCTTCAGTAATTGATTCTTTTCTAGTAATATTCTCAATTTTTTTTGCTGAAAATATCTTTTCTTCTGATTTTACCAATGAGCAATTAAGAAAATTAATAAATATGGCAATTACTAAAAATGCAAATTTCATGAAACCCACTATTTATTTAAAGATAATCTTTAAATTTAAAATCGCTAGGTTTATGAAAACAATTTAAGTAATTAAACCTTAAAAATAAACTTTAAAAATTTCTTTACTCTTTCGTAGGGAGGATACCGCAGATTTGAATCAAATAAAAAACTTTTAAAAGTAATAGATTTTTGATTTGAAAAATTTCGAAACCCTTCTTCTCCATGAAATTTGCCAATACCACTTTGCCCAACGCCTCCAAACGGTAAATTTGGAATAAGGACTGGTAACATCACATCATTTATACAAATTGTTCCTGAGCTGGTTACTTTTGAAATATGATTATGGATTTTTTTGTTGCCTCCAAATATGTAAATTGCTAGTGGTTTTGATGTTTTACTAATGTGGTTTAAAGCTGATTCCTTATTATTTATTCCTATTACTGGTAGTAGTGAACTAAAAAGTTCTTTCTGCAAAATATCTTTATCATTTAATTTAGTTCTCAAAATTGTAGGAGATATTTTCAACTTTTTTTTACTAAAAGTCCCCCCAAATAAAATTCTTTTTTCTTTTTTATATTGTTTGAGAATTTCTACAGTTGATGTAAATTGCTTTTTCTCTAATTTTGATAGGTTTTCGGAAATAATTGGATTGTCTCCGTAAAAACTTACTATGCATTTCTTTAATTGTTCTATAAAAATATTTTCAATTTCTTTATCTACAAATATATGATTTGGAGCCATGCAGGATTGACCAGAATTAAAAAATTTGCCCCAAACAATTCTTCTCGCAGCTACTTCTAAATTTGCATTCTTAAAAATAAGAACAGGATTTGTTCCGCTTAACTCAAGAGTTAATGGAGTTAAGTTTTTTGAAGCTAATTTCATTATAGATTTTCCTGTTTCAGTACTTCCTGTAAAAAATATGTGGTCAAAATTTTGTTCAATTAATTTTATGGATTGTTTATAGTCCCCCTCTACTGTCATTAGGACATCTTTATTGAAATATTTGGAAGTAAGCTTTTTAACAAGTTTTGAGGTCGCAGGACATTTCTCTGATGGTTTTATAACTGCAGTATTTCCTGCTGAGAAAATATTTACCAATGGCTTTAAAACATAAAGTAATGGATAATTATAAGGACCAAGAATTAAGACACACCCAAGAGGTTCATGAATAACTTTAGAGGATGATGGAAATAGATAAAAAGGTGTATCAATCTTTTTTGGTCGCATCCAAGCATTGAGTTTCCTTTTTATAAGTGAAATTTCTTCTTTAACTAAAAGGATTTCTGAAAGCCCTTCAATTTCAGATTTACCTAGATCAACAAAAAGTGATTTTATTATCTCTTTTTTATTTTCATCCAAAAGTTTAGAAACTTTATTGATATGTTGGATCCGCCATTTTATATCTTCCGTTTTTCCAGTGAGAACTGTATTTTTTAATTTATTAATGTCTTCTAAATGAAATTTATCAGAAACTTTCATTTTATTCCTATGAATAGTAATAAATATATCAGAGGATAAATTTTATATAACTAAGGTTTTTAGCCACTTAAATCAAAGTGAATGATTTATAAGAAAAAATCAATTTTATTAATATTGTCTTTAAAAATCCAAATTTTTCTTGGTTAGTATATTTCTATGAGGAAAAAATTTTCAATTAGATTGATATCTATAAATGAAATATCAGAAGTCACAAACTGGGCTAGGTTAGAAGGATTTTGTCCTGGAATGGATGACGTGTCAATTTATAGAAATACAGATAAACAAGGGGTATGGGTAGCTTGTATCGATAATAATCCCATAGGTTCTATTGCGTGTATAAAATACAATACCTCATATGGTTTTATAGGTTTATTTATCGTTAAAAAAGAATTCCGAAACAATGGATATGGAGTGAAATTATGGAAACATGCCCTCGAATATTTAAAAAATGTTGATTGTATTGGTCTTGAGGCCGCCCCAGATAGATTGAATGATTACTCAAAGTGGGGGTTTAGAAAATCTTCCATTACAAATCGATGGAAATTAAATGGGTCTCAAGATTTGCCATTGAGAAATTTCTATAAAGATCAATTTCATTCTTTTAAAGTTCTCCCGGGTAATAAAATTTCCTCTGAAGCAGTCTTAATTTATGATGATCAAAGAGAACCTAGTCCTAGACCGCATTTTCTAAATGACTGGTTGAAAAATTCTCATGGTAATGTCAGTGCAATTGTCGATAATAATGGGATGTGCCATGGATTTGGCAGGATAAGACCTTGTGTATTGGAGGACAATGAGCAAGGCTGGAGAATTGGACCTCTTTTAGCGGATACTCCACCACTTGCTGAATTATTAATAAGGGAGTTAGTTGGTGATTTAGATTCCCAAATCTTATTGGATTGCTCGAATCTAAATCCTTATGCAAATTATCTTCTATCAAGTTTGGGATTTGAGGAAATATCAAAAACTTACAGGATGTATAAAGGCATTCTACCTCCCTGCCCAATGAATCAAGTATACGGACTTGCTTGCCTGGAACTGGGGTGATCCTTCTAAAGCGCGCATTTTGCCTTTTGTTTTGTAATGATACGGAAGTTTGTTTGATTATTTATAAGATTAACTTTCAGAAGGTTTCAAAATTTTTTCTACAATATCGGCGTTGATTATAGTGATCTCTCCATTATCTATATTGGCAACTTGAAACAAGGTCCATGAATTTGGATTTCTAGCTCCTCCAATACAGTCGATAACTTGACCGACCCAATAATTTCTATTCTTTTCGTTGGTATTTTCGCAATTTTCTTTTTTAATTGCGACATAATCACCAGGCTTAACGAAAAGAAACTCAGGAGTTGCTGAGCTCATAATAAATAAATTGTAGTATATACGTACTATAGTAAGTTGATAGTTTTGTTGCCGAACTTTGAGTTATTTAGCAAACTAGGGTAAATTCAAACATAAAATGGAATCAACTGAAATTGCTATATTTTCAACATTATTGGGGTTAATTTTAGCTTTAACGGATGCTTATATAGAAAGAAATATTCCTGGATAATGCTTCCAATACATTTTTTAAATCAAATAAGATTTAAGCTGATCTAGTATGTCGGCACGGTTGGAAACTAATTTTGTAAAAACTAAATATATCAACCCTCCCATTGCGAGTCTTCCGTTGATTTTCTCAAACTGCTTAAGTTTCCTAAACAAATTACTTTTGCGGTTAAACAAAATTTAATGGGTGTAGGAAATAAAAAAGTATTGATTACTTCAAAATTAAAAAAAAAATTAAAAATTAATAGAAATATTGTTTCAAGTAAGAATAAAATTTAAAGCCAAGCTTCTTTCATCTTAAGATAAAGTCTCTCGCTCTCAGCAGAATTAATTTTGCTGTCTGAATAGGATTGCTGCTGCTGCTGTTGCTGCTGCTGAGTTGAATTAGTATTAGGATTTTGGGGTTCGCTCATTAGAGGGACTAAATTTAGAGGGACTGAATATTTGTGTTTATTCTCTCATATTAAGAGCTTTTTTTGTCAACTTAAATTCTTAAATTTTATTTAAATTTTCTATGGTTTTTAATTTTCCTATTTTGGTGAAGTTATTTCGCTACAGTAGTTTTGGCATACAGGAATTTAACTTCCCAATATACAATTCCTAGGAAGATAGCACTTGCAATAATAATTTCAGAAATGGCTAACATTTTTTTTTCAATACTAATTTAATTTTGGTATCAATTTACACAGAATGCAATAGGTACTAATTACATTTAAGATTTTAAAAAATATTATTTAATAAAATAACGCGCCAAAATAATATAAAATTTAAGTAAGATATATACCATTTTGTGGGAAATTTCATAAATTCAACAACTCTTATACCTTTAATACCCTTAGTAACCTCTATATTTATTTTTATTTTATTGGTAAGTTTTAGCAGAACAATTAACAGGTTAACAAAACCAGTTACTGCACTGGTTTCATCATCTTTATTAAGTTCTGCTTTAATAAGTTCATTTGACTATTTTAAGAAAATAGAAGAAGAACTAGTCTTATCTCAATTTCTCAAATTTTTTGAAGAAAAGAATTTAGTTATACATCTCAATTTAGTAAATGAAAAAATTATAATTTTTTTCTCATTAATAATGATATTAATTATTGGAATATCTTTTTATAAATTGCCTAGAAAAAAAGGTTATGTCTCATTGATGATTAGCCTAGGATTAATATCTTCTTCGGTGATGATCTCAATATTGCTGATAGATTTCTCAGCAATAATCTAAACGGTAGTAAGCATTGACAAAGCTTCGTTAAGTTCTTGAACATGATTTAATTCATCTTGAGCAATTTCTTTTATTTTTTGATCATTTGGATTATCTATTAAATATTTGGAATAAGTTTCAAACGCATGTTCTTCGATTTTTATGTTGACATCATAAGCATTAGCTGGAGAGATGAAATAATAAAAAACCATTATCCAGTAATAGAAAAGCACAAGGTGTCTCGCAAAAAATCTATCAATCCAGAACCTATCTCCTCCTCTTTTCTCCATTTCTTTGAGATGCTCAGTTTCGTTAATAGCTTGATAAAAATGTTCTTTCATTAAAATCATTGTTTTTTCATTTTTAATTCCTAGAGATTCTTTAAAATGAAGAACTGAAAGAAATGCAAAATAAGGAGATCTAGCTATTACTTCTAAAACCCAAAATCTCTGTAAACATCTACCAGAGTAGATTAAATCTAAGATGTTAACAGTACTATTCAAAATCAAAGAATTTAATTTCTTCATGAATTTTGTTTTTCTTTAAGTATAATTACTTATCCGCTCGGTGGCCATAATGTATTGAAGTAATTAACCAAAAATTATTATTTATAGTCTAAGAATTGTTACCTCTATTGAAATAATTTTTTTTCATGTATTAATTGGATAGATAAAAATTTTAAATGACAAATACTGAAAAAATTGCAAATGCCAAAAAGAGGATCGATGAATTAGAAAGACTTATAAAATATTGGAATGATTCAGACCATGATGAGGCAAAAATAGTAAATTTTACAAGAAAGATTGAAAATAAAGTTGCTTAGATTGTGATGATTAAGGCTGTTTAACTTTATATATACTTAAAGTGATTTAATATATTTGAGGTTTCGAATATTGTTTAATTTATAAATAGAGCAATTAAACCTATTCTCAAAAACAGTAAAGAAGAAATAATCTAAAAGAAAAATTTATATGAAAACCTTTTCAAAAAAATATTTAGTCCCGATTAAATTTATACCATGGGTGTTTTGGGTATTCATATCTTTTATGAGTCTATATCTGTGCAAGATAGCCTGGGTAAATTGAATAATTATTGAATCTAGCTTCTTCTTAGCCAACCAGGAGCACCTCCAAACCAATCCGATATATCATCTTCATTTGGGTTGAAATGATTTTCTTTATCTAGTCCATCTATCCCAAATGTTTGTAAGAGGTTATCAATACCCCCATCATTTTTTGTGCCATTCCTTCTGAAGCTGTTAGCTTTTTTCAGCCAAAGAGAAATTGTCGAATTATGGTGTGCAAATTTCTCCACATATATCCTTTCTTCTAATGTAATTGATTTATCTTGAGCAATTCTTTTAATTATTCCTTGGATCTTTAGTCTTTTTTCATTACTAAGGAGCATTTTTATTAATTAATTATTCTCTTTATAGGAAGGATTACTAAATATATCTTGTCAATGTTAATTTCAACAAATTCACTATTTTAAAAGGTTTTTAAGCAAGGAAAGTCTTAAGACACTAAAAAAAGGGATCAATAAGTTACGTATGATACGTTTATTCATTTATCAAACTTATAATTCCATCAAAATAGATAAAAAAAATCAATCCATTCTCAAAGACACTTTAAAATTAAGAAAAGTCGATACAGTTGTTGCATAATAGTAAATCTGTACTAGTATTAGTACAGATGTATTGTTAAGACATGAAAGTGATTTCATCTTCTCCTTATGCCCCATTTAATTCAAAAGAGTGGAATTCTCTAATAAGCAAAAATGTAAAGTTTGAAAATACTCCAATAAAGATTCAAAAAAAGTTTTATAGAACTTTTACTCTAAAAAAGATTGAAAAAGATAAACTTTTGCAAGAGAAGAATGAATTGCACCAACAAATGCAACTCGTATTCGGATAGAAAAATATTAACTAACAATCTTTTTATTGAATATTATTTTACGAGATCCAATTTTTTGTTAGATTAGTAGAAATACAAGAAGGATTTAATTTGGCTGTTGATCGAGAACTTTTAAAAGAAGTTACCCAAGAACTTTGGAATACCGTAAAAAAACTAAGACCTGAAATAGATAGGCAAACTCGACTTCAATTAGTTTTAAAGGCTTTATTAACTATTGGAGATTTACCAGATCAAATGCAAGCTGCCATGGTAGTAGGTGTTTGCGCAGAAATGGATAAAAGTGATGTTGATAATGTTGAAACTAATTTACAAACTAAAGATTCAAGCGGAGTTGATACTTCTACAGGCAGAAAAGTAGTCAGAAGAAGTTCAGCTAAGTAAAACTTAAAGGATTATCCTTTAAGTTTCTTTGATTCGTTTTTATTAAGTCTATTGAATAAGTAATATGATATTACAAGTAAGAGAGGAACGAATATTGAATGTAAAGTCATCATTAATTCTGTTTGGCCCATTCCTATAAGATTTGACTCGCTTGGAAGTTGTTCTGACCAAGTGCCAACTAAATGCCAGGCTTGAGGAATTGATAAGAAAAACATATAAGAGCTATAAGTTAAGTTTATGTTCAGATAAAGATTATCATTACTAAACGTTTTTGCTTTCTTTATTCTTATTTCTTAACTAAGTATTTGTGGAGTTATAAAAAAGAATTTAATTCATAAATTTATCTTCTTAAGAAGAGTTTTAAATTCTTTTTTACCAATAATTTTTTCAGCTGCGTAAGCACCACTTGCTGAAACAGCAGGAATTCCAATACCTGGAAATGTACTTGCACCGCAAGTAAATAAATTTTTTACTGGAGTTTTGCAGCCTGGGAAAAGACCTTTTGCTGCAGATAATGCAGGGCCGTAACTGCCGCAAAAGGTATTGGTGAATTTTTTATGAGTGATTGGGGTTCCTAGCATCTTTAAATCAATCCTTTTATCTATGTCAGGGATGAATTTTCGCACTGCATTAAGGAATATTGAACATCTTTCTTCTTTCAAATTTCTATACTCTAATTCCTTTGGATTTAGGTTTTCCCAAATTTCCCAAGGTTCATTTGCAGGAGTATATCCATGAAGAACATGTTTGCCTTTAGGGGCCATATTCTTATCTAAAACAGATGGGATTGAAAATACAGATATATTTCTTTCTGAGGTTATACCTTTTTCCCAGTCATCAACATGTATTGCATGTATTGGCAAATCTTCGAGACCATCAGCATCAAAACCTAGATGTATATGAAGGAAAGAATCACATTTATTAGGGTTCAAAACTTTTGTATTCCATTTTTTTGAAATTCCATTTGGAATTAACTGTTTTAAATTCCAAACATCAGTATTCGTGACAACAGTTCCACAACCAAAACTAGAACCATTATTAAGAGTTATACTTGTCGCTAAATTATTATTGAAGTTAATTGACTTTACTCTTGAAGAAAGAATTAATTCTCCTCCGTTTTTTTTAAATCCATTAATTAAGGCTTTTACGATAGATTCACTGCCTCCTTTAGGATATTCAAGGTATGAATTTGGTTCAAACCATTCGTTAAATAAAGTAGCCATCGCAGCTGTATTTGTATCATGCATTGACATGCCACTTATCAAAAAGCTCAATAAATCAACCCAATTTCTGAGAAAAGGATCCTCTAGATGATTATTTACTAAATTCCCAAAGCCTTTATTAAATTTTGGTATTTGATTGATATTAGGTAAAAATTTTGAGGTTAAATTTATTAGATCTAAGAAATTTATTGATTCGGGAGAAAATAAGAGTAAAGGTATTTCATTTATTATTTGGCTAAGAGGTTTTATTCCGGAAATAAATGATTCCCATTCCTTAACAGATTTCTCACCTCTTAAAGTTTTAATTGTTTGTTTAAAAGGTTCTTCCCCCACATCAAGATTAAAATTGCCTTCTGGGACAATTACTTGCCAACCTTTGTATTGAAATAGTTCAACTTCTTCATCAAGTAATTTAAGAATTTGCCCTAAGGGATTAGTTGTCGGCCATTTACCTATCCCACTCCACAATGAAGGGCCTGATTCGAAAGTGTAACCTTTTCTTTTGAAACTGTGAGCAACACCTCCGGGCTGGGTATGCGCTTCACAGATAAGTACTGTTTTGCCTGATAAAGCTAGAATTGAACCACAACATAATCCACCTATTCCACTACCAACTATTACTACATCGTAATTGTCCATTAAATATTTACTTTACTCTTTAGTAAAACTGATGAGTTTTATACAAATGAGTTAGTTGAAGTTGTAATACTTAGAACAACAGCAAGGAAAAATATGTAAGGGACTGCTTTTAGAGGAATGTATCCTTGACCTTTAGAGATAAAATCCATTAATTTAGTTACTTTATGTAAATATATTAACGAGATCTTGTTCCTTATGTGTGCCAAAAAATTATTTTTTTGGAAATATATTGAAACAAAGAAATCTTTTTGGAGAGATTTTTTAACTAAGAACATTTTTTATGAAGCTATCTTAGTATTTGATTCTTAGATTAAATCTATTATGAAACACTTTCCTGATATTAATGAGATAAAACTATTAGAAAAAAACTCCCAAAAAAATGGTAGTGGAATTGTATATGAGGAATTGTTAGGAATGTGGAAGTTTAAGTATGTATGGGGAAAGGAGTCAGATGAAATCAAAAATATACCCAGTTCGATTCTCCAAGTATTGTCGGCAAGACTCGAATTGAAAAGTAAAAATAAAGAGAATCAAATAAATTATGAAATAAAAAATTCAATTAATTTCGGATTATTAAATATTACTTTTACAGGGAGCGCAGAATTAAAGGGGATTAGACCTTTATTGGCTTTCTATTTTAAAGAATTGAAAATTAGTATTAGTAGTTTTCCTATATTTAATAAGGAATTAAAAAAACCAGAAGATAAAAAAATGCCTTTTTTCTCACTTGTAGGAATTAGCACTAAACATAATTGGTTATGTGCTCGAGGCAGGGGCGGAGGGCTTGCAATATGGGTTAAGTCTTAATTTAGTGGTATTCTCCTGGATGATCTACCTTTCTTACGGTAACTTTATCAACTTTTTGTCCATTAAATCTTAATAGATCATCCCCTGAAAAGTCATAACCTAAGCGTTGACCTATTAGGGCTACATCATCTGCTGTAGAGGATGTCGTAACCTGCTTTTTTAATTCTTCATCAGATTGCATCTTAATTAAAAATTTTCTTATTTCAGAAAAACTCATTACTAGAATTTGATTGATTGATGTTAAAGAAATTTATAAAATCTTTTTCTTAGCAAGAACAAGATAAATAGATAATTATTATACTATTTTTATGACTTACTTATTCCTCTATATAATTGGCATAGTTTTAATATGGTGGACATATCGTGTCGGTTGGCTTGAGGCGCTCAAAACAGTAATTAAAGTTATAGTCCCCTCAGCGCTTATTATTTTATTTAACATAAAAGCCGGAAGATTACTTTTTAGGAGTCCTTTAGTCGGTTTATTAAGCGCTTTGCCTACCTCTATTTTTATTTTTAGAGGTTCATTGCCTTTAGTTAGTTATATAAATAACTGGATTGAAAATAAAATAAATAAGTATGATGATTCGGATGTTATAGATACTGATTCTGAGCCTTTAGATGATTAATTTAATCAAATCCAAGAAATAATTCTTTGTGTACAACAAGAACATCAAATAAAGTTGTTCCATGAATAGGACTTAATGGGATTTTGTCTATATTCAATGCTTCTGCGCAAATTAAATGAGCATCCCATTTTGTATTGTGATCACTTATTTCAATTGACCACTCAATTACTTTTTTGAAATGATCTGGCATCTCCGAACCAATTTTTCTGCAAATTTGACATAGAACTGACAAAAGAGGAGGCTTTGAAGGCCTTTTTAAATCTTTAATAAGACTAGTCTGCGTAAAAACACTTGTATAGCGAATGTAGTCTATTAATTCGTATTCTTCTTTAGTAAGAGCTGCTTTATCTAATGCTCTTTCAAATTCGTCTATAGGGGTTATGGGCCTATCCAAGATATTATTTTTTGCTGTTTTCTGAATCTATTTTTTCTTGATTAATTTCATTGGTTTGATTACTTTCTATAGATTTAGGAGATTCATCTTTATCTTCTTCGTTCATAACTTGGTCGATTTCATTTTGAAATTCATTCGACGCTTTTTTAAGACTTTTCAAAGTTTTACCAAGCTGTTTTCCTAACTCTGGAAGCTTTTTGGGACCAAAAATTAAAAGAGCTAAGATAAGTATTACAGTAACTTCAGGCAAACCTACACCAAAAATATTCATAACTGATAACTATTAAACTATTTAGGAAATCTACTATTAAATATAGTCAAATCATGTGAAAATTTCATTCTGGGAAGAGCTTTTTTAATATTAAAAAATTTTGAAAAATATTATTGTTATTAAGACTCCTTTAAAGAAAACTAACCAAAGTAATTGATAATCACTCAATTTGAATTTTTTTTGGTACCAATTTATAAGAGTTTTATGTTTATCTATTAATTTTCTCATTTTCACCGAGATTATTTATTATTTTCACTTATTTTATCTTAATTTCTTTTATTATTATTTTGAAGAAATCCTATATTCTCCTCAAATTAGTTTTGTAAATTTTAATTTTTTTCTAAATTAATTTTTTTTAAATTATTGAAACTATTCGCTAAATATCTACTTACTTAAAAAAATGAACTACTTATTTGTTGTTTTTTACCTTTTTTTTCTAATTTATCCAGCTGAAGCCGTTACCACAAAAATGTTTAAAGTATTGGATACTTGTGCAAGATATCGACTCGGTGAGATTAATGCTAATGAGGCTGTAGAAAAACTAAAATTAAAATTAACGAATTCTTCCACTAGTGAGCCAAAGAAAATAGTAAAAAAATATTTCTCAGTATTTACTCCAAATGAAAAAATTGAGTTTTAATCTTAGCAATAAATATTTAATTACTCTTTTTTGAATAACCTTTAGCTTTGTTTCGTATTTCTTTAACTTTTTTAAAATTAGTTATTTTTAAGTTAAAAATAACTCCCAAAAAAAGAATAAGAAATAAAAAAATATAAATTATTAATTCCATATTATTGAATTAATAAATTCACCCTAGTTTATTTCAAAAATTTTTTAGTATCTTTTAAAACAAAAAAACTGACTTTAATATCAGTTATTTACTTTAAGGCCACAAAAAAAACATATTAACCTCTAATATGGAATTTTATAAGAACTGTTTTGCAGATTGGAGATAAAATTCCAGAATTTTCTTTACTGGATCAAAATGGAGTTAAAAGATCAAATAAGGGATTAAAAAGTCCCCTCGTTTTATTCTTTTATCCAAAAGATGATACGCCTGGTTGCACTATAGAAGTTTGCGGATTTAGAGATAAATATGACTTATTTAAAGTATTAGGTGCGCAAGTTTGGGGAGTAAGTAATGGAAGTACCTCAAGTCATTTGGCATTTGCTAATAAAAATAAATTACAATATCCACTGCTTTGTGATACGAATGACTCTCTTAGGAAAACTTTTAAAGTTCCTAAAGTATTAGGTTTTATGGATGGTAGGGTAACTTACGTTATTGATCGCAAAGGGACGGTTAGGCATATTTTTAGAGATTTATTGAATGGTCCTGAGCATATTAAAGAAGCTATTAGAGTACTTAAGGAAATTCAAAATCAATAAATTATTATTCAAAGATTTTTATATTAATAACTTTTGTTTTATTATGATTTCAGCTTTTTTTAATATATGAAGAAAATGGGAATGCAGGCTGTTGATCTTGCGATTGAAAATGGAGTTGATCTTGACGGTACTCCAATCCCTCAAAAAATGTTAGATCTATACAATAGAATTATGGATAAGGAGAATAAAAGACAAAGGAGTGGCGTTAAAAAATCAATGAGAAATAGATGCGTCAAAACCGGTTCTAAGCATTTTGATAAAGAAACATTGAATAAATTATTAATAGACTCGGGATGGGAGGGTCTTAAAGAAAAGGAAATTTTATTTTTTTATAATTAAAAAAATTTTATTTAATTATCTTAAAAATCATTTATGGTAATTAATTATTTATATTAAGAACTGAGAACTAATTAAATATTTTTTTAGATCTAATTTTTGAATTATTTAAACCATCCTTTTTTTTTAGAGGAAATTAATTTTTCTTTTTCAAGTTTTGTTTTATTACTTGCTTTTTTGAAAGCAATGTTGGCTTCTATAACTGTAACTATTGATATAAAAAAAAGACCAGAAATTCCAATTATTTGTTCACTTTGAGACGGTTCTGAATCTCCTTGTAAAAAAACACCTAAAGCAAACCATGCAGTACTAGCAGTGATGGTAAAAAAATAAGGTTTCCATCTTCTTTGATATAAGTAACCCGATCCTAAACCAGGAAGAAAATTTAAAAAAGATGCTACCCATCCTTCTGAAGATGCAAGTATTTCGTCTCTCGAGGGATAAGACATTTATATTAGGTATTTATTAAATGTGAATTTATATAAGCAAAAGATATTGCTGCACATATTACCCAGCTAAAGGGTAAGAACATTCTTATTTTTTCTTTATTATTATTCATGTTTCAATTATGGAAAATATTTTTAAAATCTGTGGATTTAATATATCCCTTAAAACTATAAGAATTAAAAAAAGACGGTTTTTAACCGTCTTTGAAAAAAGTAATTTCTCTAAAAATAAATTATTTATCTTTTGAGGCTGAGAGTACTTTAAGTTCTTTTTTTACTTCTTTTTCTCTCTCTTCAAGATGTTTTAGTTGAGCTTTAAAAGCATCTTCAAGTCTTACTTTTTGTGTTTTAATTTCATCAAGTTCTTCTTGATGCTGGTTTTTCTTTAACTCCTTCATTTCACTATCGGAAATAACATATACAGGGCGATATGAAGGTGTTTCAAAAAGAAGATCAAACATTGAATACATAAGTGACCTTTGAATTAGTACAAATTCAATATCTGATAATTCTTTGAAATATGAAAGGATAAATACCGAAGATATTGATACGGCAAATACACCGAATTTCGGTTTACCTAACTTAACCGCCCAGTATTTACCGATCTAATTTTAAGGTATGTTTTAAAGTATTAAGGAGATGATTCTAAAGATCTAAATCAAAAAGAACTAAAAATGGATTTAAAAATTACTAAAACATTAGTAATCCCATCCAACGAAATTAAGTGGCGATTTTCCAGATCCTCCGGTCCTGGAGGACAAAATGTAAATAAAATTGAAAGCAGAGTAGAGATTATTTTTAATTTAGAAGATTCCAAAGTATTAAATGATTATCAGAAAGAAATTCTTAAGAGAAACTTGAAAAACAAATTAGTGAATAATAGCTTACGTTTAGCGGTTCAAGAACATAGAAATCAATTATTAAATAGGCAGCTAGCTTTAATGAAATTTAGTTCAATAATAAAAAATGCTTTAAATAAACCTTTTAAATTAAGAAAATATACCCAACCCACTAAAGCATCACAAAAGAAAAGAGTTGAGGTTAAGAAAAAACGTGGCGAATTGAAAAAAAGTAGACAAAAAGAAAAAACATATCAAATATGAATAAACTAAATAAATATTTCCCTCGCAAATTGTAATGAAAGCATATTATTAATTTAATTTCATTTTGGATTTTTGAATACAACTAATGATTTCTGGTTAATTGACTCCAATTTTGTAGGGGTGATGCGTTTCTACAAAGATAGAGATAATTCTGATAAATCTATTAATTATATGTTTATTGAAGAAGGAATTATTATGGGAATACATGGAGAAAATGCTCCTTTGATGAAAACTAGAAAAAAAATTTTTATAGAAGAAGCAAGATTATTGTGGCAAAAATTGTTAAATGAAGGTTGGCAAAAAACTAATAAAAAATGGTGAGTAGATTTTACAAAAACTTTTTTAATTTCAGAAAATAAATGAACCTTTAGGGTATAGCCTGGAAATTTTTTCCTGTTGTAAATATTTCTTTTTTTTGATGTCGTTTTCATATCTTCTCAACATCATTTGATAGTTTGTAACTCCAAAAATTACTAAAAAGACAATAAATCTTATTCCTGCCTCAAAGTTCATATGAGAATTAAGCTTTATTTTAATCTGACAATTACCAATCAAAAATCAATCGGTATTTATATCTAATTAAATCGTCTAAGGAAATTTTTTTTTGATTTTAGTGCATAAAAAATACATAACAAAAGTAATATTAAAATTGCACTAAAGCTTCCGATTGGGTTCGGAATATTTTGTGTAAAAGGACCTGCTAAGAAAGAGGGTGTATTTTCTTTGAATTCTATTAATCCGTTATTTATAAAAAACCAAATACCCACAAGTCCCCCATGAAGTCCTATACAATTCCATAGGGAACCTTTATCTTTAATTTTGACTAATGATAGAAATATCCCAAGTAAAATAAATCCTAAACGTAATCCTATTATGTTCCAAAATATGTCATTTGATAAATTATGAACAAAGCTAAAAACTATAGCTTGTAAAGCTATTGATATTTTTGTACCATATTCAAATTTTAGTTCTTCTAGTAACCATCCTCTAAAAATTATTTCCTCTGCGAATCCAACACCTAATCCCAGTACAATAGAATTTAATAATATTATTGGCGAAAATTCACCTATCCAAGAAATATAATTTTTTTGCAATAGTGGTACCAGAATTAGAATTATTAAAACTAAGGAAAATAAGATACCTTTAGAAAAATTGACAAAGTTTTTTAAAAATTTGTCTTTAGTGATCCCAAGAAGTACCCAAGCACTTGATTTGTTTCGTTTTATATAAAACCAATATGGGAGTAAAAAGATAAAAAGAAAAAAAGTAATAATAGTTCCAATTAAGGATAAATTTTCTTCTTCAAAATTAAACAATAGAAGTGGCTGAGATAAAGCCCAGCCAATGCCATAAAGAATTGGAATAAAAAATATAGTCGATAAAAATCTTGGTCTTAAAAGAAAAAAACTCTTAATTAATATCTTTAAATTTTTCATTTTAGTTTGAATATTAATTAACCCCAGCCTTTGCCTTTTATTATTCTAACTACTTGTTCAAAAAGTTTTAGCTTTTTCTTTTTATTATAGTTTATGTTTTTTGAAAGATCCGATAAATCTTTATAAAATTGCCGAGTTATTTTATCTTCTTTATCACTAGGCCATAGTAAGTCTGACCCCTCTTCATATTCTTCTTTATATCTTTCTTTATTCAAATTTTTTTATATCGTAATAATTTAAATTTTACTTATTGCAAATGCTTAGGAGTGATGTTTATTAAATTTGTTTATTTATTTAAAATTTATGCTGATTAATCTTTCAACTTTAATTTTTACATTATTATCTCCATTGCTTATTTTTGCAGTAATAGTTTCGGTTTACTTATTTCATTAGGAAGTATCTAACAAATGAAATTAATTATTTTAAGGGTGTATTATGCCTACTTTTTCTAATGCAAATGATAAAACTGCAATTACGGCCATTACTGTTAAGATCTTGTTCTTTTTGATGAAATCCATAATGCATATTAATAATCTATTTATTAAATTCTTATATAAAATAATAAATAATTGAAACTATTATAACAATTAGAATGGAACCCATATATGTAGGAGATTTACTTCCCTCAATAGCTTCTTATAAAAAGATAATTGAAAAATATGATAGAGGTATAAAAGAAGGGGAATTTTATGAAGAACCTATAGGCGGAGATTTTAATTACCCTGATTGGTAAATATGCTTACTACAAAAATAACTTTTGCCTTGGCAGATTGGATTAGAGAGTGGCGTAAGTGCCGGGATAAGAATCCTTCTATTGACGAGTGTGTAAAATTTGTTCAGTGGAAATTGGATGATTATAAACTTTCTGATAGTGATAAAAGAATAATTGAATCTATTTTGCTCTATGAATCTGAATAAATAAGAGATTATAGACTTTATTATTTATATTTATCTATAAAAAACAAAGGATCATTAAAATCCTCTTACAAATTAAGAAAAAAGTAAATCAGCATATTCACGGATTTACTGAAAATATAAAAAGGAGTAATTTATAAATGTTGAGTTCGGAGGCAATCTAAATGATTGATAGTCCGCCTGAAATTTAGCAAATTCCAAAATATAGGAAGCGTATTCCTGAGAATGGGATTATTCGAAAATTAAAGTTCAATCAATTAGTCTGATAAGACTTCGCTTTATAATTACTAGCGACAATAGGGACTGAAATTATCGAGAGAAATCCCCGAATTCACGTATTCTAGGTTTATGAGTAAATAGACTTTAAAATATGTAATTATAAATCCTGTAAGAAGGAAATCAAATATCAAAAAGGACTGTACAAGCAGTCCTTTTTTTGTTTAACAAAATACTTCTAAACTAGACTTCTTTTTGGATAATATGGATAAATAAAGTGATTAAAAATATTTCAAAATGAAAGATCAAGTCTTGTTTCCGAAAATTGAAGTACGTGAAAAGGGTTTTTTACAAGTAAGTGATATTCATACAATTTATTGGGAAAGATCTGGTAATCCAAAAGGCAAAAAAATTCTTGTTATTCATGGAGGTCCAGGAGGAGGAAGTCAACCAAGATATAGAAGATACTTTGACCCAGATAAATTCGATATTATTCAATTTGACCAAAGAGGTTGTGGTTCTTCAACTCCTTTCTCCGAATTAAAAGAAAATACGACCAATCATTTAGTTGATGATATTGAGAAATTAAGGATCCTTTTAAAAATAGATAGTTGGCATTTGTTTGGTGGTTCTTGGGGCTCAACACTTTCACTTATATATGCGATTAAAAATCCCTCAAGAGTTATCAGCTTAACTTTGCGAGGAATATTTTTATGTAGAAAGTTTGAATTATTGTGGTTCTATCAATATGGTGCAAGTGAGATATTCCCCGATGAATTTGAAGAATATATTTCTGTAATACCAAAAGAAGAAAGAAATGATTTAATAAGTTCTTTTTATAAATATCTAACATCATCAGATGCAAATCTTAGATCAAAAGCAGCAGCAGCTTGGACAAAATGGGAACTCTCAACAAGTCATTTAATAAATAAAAAATTTGATTTTGATAAGTCTGCAGTTAATTCTTTTTCAGATGCCTTTGCCAGGATCGAATGTCATTATTTTATTAATAATATTTTCTTAGAGGATGATTTTATTTTGAAAAATATAAAAATAATAGAATCGATTCCAACAAAAATAATTCAGGGTAGGTATGACGTAGTATGTCCTGTTAGGAGTGCTTGGGATTTAAATAAAAAATTAAAGAATTCTGAATTAATTATTGTTGATGATGCTGGTCATTCAATGAGTGAAAAAGGTATTACTATCGAACTAATAAAAGCTGTAAAAGGAATTCAAAATCTCTAAAAGAGAGAATATCCCTGTAAAATTTAAAGGCCATTATCTTCAATATTTTGTGCAATACTTCTAAGAAGTTCGACGATATCAGAATCTTCGCATTTAGTATCTTCTTTGAGCAAAATGCACTCGTCTCTAATACTTACATTAGTACTCCACCATATACCTGAACTATTGGTATCATCCCATTCAAATCTTTCAGACATAATTAATAAAATCTAATCAATACATTAAAGCTTGCATTAGTTCATCGTGGATTTATATATTTAATTTCAAAATTTAAAAAACTTTCCTAGGCACTAAAAGGAATCAAGCAATTTCTGACAATAAAATTTAAAAATCTAATTTCAGTTCGTATTGTTTTTCCTTTTCCTTAGAAACAGTTTTTTTATTATTTATGTTTTTTCTAAGCCTTTTTCTAGAGCCATGCTTTAAATAAATTTCTTTTGAGATATCCCAATATCCATCCTGTTTTGTGATTTCCTGAATTTTCTTCTTTGCAGTTTTAGTGCTATTTGGGATGTCAATTATTGGTCTTGTGTAATTAATTTGTTCATATTCTTCTTGATTAAATCTAGATAATAGCCATGGTTCATGAATGAAATTAAGTGATATATGCTTTAGTTCTGGTATCCATTTTTTTATAAATTTTCCTTGAGGATCATGATCTTTTCCCTGCTTAATAGGATTATAAATTCTATTGGTATTTATAGAAGTAGTCCCAGATTGCATTTGGCATTGGTTCCAATGTATTCCAGGCTCATAATCTACAAATTTATTTGCTAATTCAGAACCTGAATCTTGCCATGGTAGCCATAAATTATAGCTAGCAAAAGACATTAACATCGCTCTCATCCTGAAGTTAATCCATCCATTGAAATTTAATGAGCGCATACATGCATCTATAAAAGGAAAGCCTGTATTCCCTGAACTCCATGAATAAAGTAATTCATTATTTTTTTCTCTAATGTTTTTAAAAAAAGGATGGAATTCCCTAAACTCTAGTTCTGGTTCACTTTCAAGTTTCTGAATAAAATGACAATGCCAAGTTAATCTACTTTTTAACATCCTAGAATTATTGTTTTTTGATATTTTTGCTTTATTAAAAATTTCTTTTAATGAAATGCATCCCCAACAAATATATGGGGATAGTCTTGAACAACTATCAAATGACTTTTCTGGGCTAGAAATATCTTTTGAATAAGAATCTAATTTTTTACTAAAGAAGTATTGCATTCTCTCTAAACCTCTCTTTCTTCCACCTTGCATTCTTCCTGGACAAGTTTCTTTTTTAAAGGGAAAAATTCCGTCTGAGGGTATTTCTCCAACATCAAAGTTAATAGAATTAATTCTTAATGGAGCTTTAAGTAAGTTTTTTTCAGAATTTTCTTGCCACTTTTTAGACCAATTATTCCTATCTAAATTTCCTCTAAAAACTGAAAATTGTAGAAATTCCTTCCAAATAATATTTTTGCTTAAAGCCCATTCTCTTACTTTTTGATCTCTTTTATAAGTAAGCCAATCTCCAGTTTCTTGATGGCTATATATACCTTTGATTTTAAATTTTGAACTAATTTCATCAAAAATATTGATAACATTGCCAGTCCTAATAATTAATGGTTGTCCAATCTCAGCAAGTGCATTTCTTAAGTCTATTAAACTTTCTTTGCAAAATTGCCATTGTCTATCTGAATGAGTATTTTGGCTCCAAATATCTAACTCAATAATATAAATAGGTAAAATATCATTATCTTTAATAGCCTCACAGAGAGCTTCGTTATCAAAAATTCTTAAATCTTTCTTAAACCATAAAATATTTATTTCTTTCATAATTTTTTCTTTTTATCCTAGAAAAATAAGATTAAGTTTGTAGGTAAAAAATGTAAAAAATTTTAGAATAACTAAAAATCAAAAAAATGAAAATAACAAAAAAACTTTGGAAGGATAATTATGAGATTGCTTTACTAAGTTTAAATACAAAATTTGTTCAAGGTTTAAAGAATGGAAGTCTCCCTAAAAATATATTTCAAGAATATTTAGCTCAAGATTATTTCTTTTTAGAAACCTTTGCTAGGGCTTATGGTCTTGCTGTTTCCAAATCAAAAGATAAGTACTCAATAAGGAAGTTAAGTGAACTCTTAATGGGCGTTTCAGAGGAGTTAATACTTCATGAAACATATGCAAAAGAATGGGATATTGATTTGTCTAATAACTATATAAAAAAAGCCACTAAAAATTATACAGATTTTCTTGATGATGCTTCCAAAAGACTTAGCTCCGTTGAAATAATGTTTGCAATGACTCCATGTATGCGACTTTATTCTTGGATAGGAAAAAGTTTGTATAAGGAGGATTTTGACATTAAATATAAAGAATGGATAATTACTTATTCTGATGAGAGCTTTGAAAAGCTAGCAGATTCACTTGAAAATCTTATTGAGACTAATAAAGAAACATATGATATTAATCATGCCAAATATTTATACAGGAGAGCTATGGAATTGGAGTTAGATTTTTTTAATGCATATTCAGATTTCTGATTTAAATTAAAATTTATTTATAGTACTTTCAAAAAAGAGTTAATAAATTATGTATTCAAAAATTGCACTTTCAATAGGAGGTAGTGACTCTGGAGGTGGAGCAGGCATACAGGCTGACTTGAGAACTTTCATGGCTCTTAAAGTACATGGATGTTCTGTTATTACATGTATTACGGCACAAAATAGTATAGAGGTTACATGCGTTCAACCAGTAGAGAAGAATACTTTATTAAATCAGTTAGATACTTTATTTGCCGATTTTGGTATTGATGCTTTGAAAACTGGAATGTTATTAAATGAAAGGATAATTAATGATACTGCTTCAAAATTAAATACATACAAAATAACCAAAATTATTGACCCAGTAATGGTTACAAGAACTGGTTCTAAATTACTGGAAGATTCTGCTATTAATGCTTATAAAAAACTCTTATTACCAATTTCTGATTTGGTAACTCCAAATATTTATGAAGCAAATCTACTTTCTGGTTTAGAAATAAGGAGTAAAGAAGATATCGAAAATTCAGCAAGAAAAATTATTGGTCTTGGAGCTAAAGCGGTACTTATAAAAGGTGGCGGTTTAAAAGATATGAAAGGGAAGGATTTTTTCCTTGACTTAAATGGTAGAAAAGAGTGGCTATTTAATAATTTTATAAATACAAAAAATACCCACGGAAGCGGCTGTACTTTGAGTGCTGCTATTTGTGGTTACAAGGCTTTAGGTTTTGATCTATTTGATTCCATACAAAAAGCGAAATTATTTGTTGAGAAATCTTTAGACAATTCTTATAAAATAGGCTCTGGCCCTGGTCCCTTAGGCCATCATTAATTATTTATAGAAGTGGAGTTAGAACCACCATTTTCTGTAGGGTTTTTTTAAAAATAATATTTCTTCAGTCTCCCATCCGCCCTCCAACCATTCAAGATGCTCAAGTAATAAAGACTCACTTTCCCTTTTGCTTAATTGCCCAATTCTATTAGCAATACCATCGAACCTTACTTTCATCAATTCCTCAATCTTGATGTTATTCATAGGTTAAATAATAAATTTTTTCTACTCTTACTTGTATACATTTTCTTGTCAACGATTTAATTTTATTTGTTTACTAGCAGTTCTTAAATATGTATTAAATACAACTTTTTAAAATAGATAGTAATTAAGACTTATTCACATAGATTTAATTAAAGACTAATTTATATAAAAATACTTCAACTATGAATAAAGAAGAAACATCTAATCAAAAAACTATTTTAAATGTAGGCTATTGTGAAACGACCTCTGAATGGCTCAATAGAATCATTACTGAACTGGCAGATGAAAATAAAAATTTTGTAGATTTGTCAGTTATTTGTGCTTAATTTTTTAGAAAATATAGTTTATTTTGATTTTTTTTAGTTTGCTTTTAATTATAAGAGAAATTTAAAAGATATTTTGTGATGTGAATCCTAATAAAAAAAACATAGAAATAATTAAACAATTCAATTTATCTCCTCATCCTGAGGGTGGATGGTTTAGAGAGATAGTAAGGAGTGAGAATTCTCTAATAAGGGAAGATGGCCAAAGTAGAAACTTTATTACGGGAATTTATTATCTTTTGGAGAGAGATGCAAAAAGTGCTTGGCACAGAGTAAATAATGCAGATGAAATTTGGATTTATTTAAGGGGTGATCCTCTGAATTTATGGTGCCTAGATAATGATAATAAGTTAATAAGAAATTTAATTTTAGATTCCAATAATCCAGTAGAAATGATCCCATCTGGATATTGGCAAGCTGCAAAAAGTACAGGCGAATTTACTTTAGTAAGTTGTTGTGTTGGCCCCGGCTTTGATTTTAATGATTTTGAATTACTCAGAAATACAAATCATACTTCTAGATTGGATAAAGCAATTAATGATCTTATTTGAGACATTTTTTTGTTTATATTTTTGAAATTATCCTCTAGATTTATAAGGCTACTCAATCAATCTATGTTTAATGAATCAAAATTCTGTCAAAACAATTGGTATCAATGATGAACCAAGAAAAGATTCATACTTAGTATATGTAAATCAGGCTGATGGATTAAAAGGCATCCTTAATAGAGATTTTGATGAATGGTCAAATTTTGATAGTTGGGAAAGTATTTCAGTTCAGCAATGGATTTTTTCCAAAGCTTTAGAGGTTTTCAGAGGTAAGAAAATTGATATTAAATGCGACTGTTGTGAATATAATGATTTAATCCCGAATGATTTTGAGAGTATTAAAAAAGAAAAATGTTTTGGTAAAAAAAGTGCTTACATGATTGAAAAAGTTGTAGATGAAATTGTATTAGCTAAGGCAAGAAGAGAAAGTGATGGAACATATTCTGCGTAAGATTCATAAATATATATGGAATGAAAAATCTTTTACTTACCAGTGAAAATTATCAGAAGAACCAATCGTTAAATTTCTAGTTGACATCTTATGGAACTTAAAGTGTACCGAATCACTGAACTCCTTTTCATCTGAGTAATTAACAAGATCCACTGGGTCGATGTTTTCATCGAACCATGCATCATATTCAATATGGTTTGGTTCAGCAAAATAACTCATATCCAATTAATAGCTTTCAAAAAACATATAAACGGTACATGCGATACCAAATTAACATTCTTAATTTTTAGATAATCCATATTTTTAACTTTTTCATAAAGATTAGTTGCTAGAAAGATAGGAGAAATATTTATAAATTAATGTCTCTAGATACAACCATGGTTTCTATCCATCCCCACTTCACAATCAAGGATGGGAAGATGAACCAGTGCATTGCTCTCTTAGAAGAAATTTTGGTACTGACAAAAGCTAATGAACCTGACTGCCTTTTTTTTAATATCACTACATGCGGTTCAGATAAGGCTTATGTAAGAGAGGCATATAAAGATGGTGCTGCCGCTTTATTTCATCTCAAAAATATGGGACATATGATTCCCAAGCTTTTTGAAGTGTCAGATATTACTGTGCAGGTCCAAGGCCCAGCTAAGGAGATTGAACCCTTGAAGGAAATACTCCCAGACGCTGATTTTTATGAAGCAATATCTGGATTCTGATAAAGTGTTTTTATTGAAATTCGATAGCTTGGGGCCTTTAGCCCCCTTTTTTTATTTAGGAATTCAAAATAAATTAATCTTCCCTTTACTTATATCAAGTAGCTTTATTTTCAACACAAAAATTATTTTTATGGCATCAACTTTTTATATTGTTCATCATGAATTTAAGGCAGGAAAAGCTGAAAAATGGTGGGAAACAGCTTATGCGGCAATGTCACCAGGTGGTGGATGGGATGATGCGGTAGCAGCTAATAAAGAAAAAGGATTTTTTAACCATTCTGCAAATGCAGTAACTAAAACTGGCCCTATATATTGTTTTTGGGAAGTAAAAGAGGGTATTTCAGCTGAAGATTTTCAGGAGTTTATAGATGGACCCTCTGGTCCAGGGTTCGGACAAGATGCTCTGATGAATATCTGTAAACCAATTGATACATCATTAATGAATGGACAAACACCTTATCCACCAGTTTTTTCTTGATTATTGACAGTCGATCTAAAATAAATAGCAATTAGTTTTTTTTTATGACTATTGAAACTACTGTTTTCACCTTTAAACTTTCAAATACATTTGAGGAATGGGTAAAAATGTTTGATAGCCCAGAGATAGATGCATTTCATAAAACGGTAGGACTTACTCCTCTATATCGTGGCAAAAGTTTAATTGATCCCAAAGAAGTTATTGTTATTCATCAAGCTCAGGAAGGTGTGGCTAAGCATGTTTTTTCAGATCCTGAAACCATTAAGAATATAGAATCTGGAGGACATATTTATAGCACAACGAAAATCACAAGTTGGGTTTCTGATTAGTCGAAAAAGTAACTATGCAAACTTATACAAGTTTAATGCGTAAAAGGAATCCCATATAAGATCTTTAAAAATAAATTAGTATATAGCTGAGTTTTAAGATAAGAGTATTCACTAATTAGTTCGACTAAATTATTAATAAGAATCTGAGTGCAAGAGGTAACCACAGGCATAGAAGAAGCATTAGTAAAAGAGTAATAGCATGGATATTTGGAATGTAATGCTCTTTTAAAATTTGTGTTTTCATAATTTATCTCGCCTTCTTAAGTTTGATTTCTCTTCTGATAAGCAACGCTATTACCACAACACACATGTTCATTAGAAATACGTCTAATGGCATTTTTTTAAAAAGTCTCTATTAAATTAATAGCAAGATTTTTGATCTACGAATCAAGAGATGATTACAAATGTTTATTGGCTTAATAAAACGAATTTGAAAATTAAATTTATGCTTAAATATCTCAGTTCTCATAACTATTAAATGGTTTATTCAGAAACAAGAATAGTAATAGGCGGTCTAGCTCATGTTCCTGTTCTTATTTTTATAGCCAATTTTATCAAAGGTAAGTTTGTAATTAAAACTGAAGAGACAAAAGATACTGTAGTCAAAGGAGAGCCAGTTAAAATTATTGAGGTAAAAGATACTGTAGTTAAAGAAGGAAAAGCAGAAGCTATAAAAGAAATCTCTAGTAAGCTGGACAGTATCGAAAAGAAGGCTGATAAGCTTTATGAAAAGGTAAAGAAGAAAAAAAAGGATAAGAAGAAGAAAAAAAAGAATAACTAGATTGAGATCCTATCAAGCATTAATATGTCTTGAGCTTGGATTGTATCTCTCTTATCTTCATCTTCGGGGTCTTTATAAGATTCAATTTCAGCTTGAATTTTTCTCTTGTAAACTCCTTTGATATAGTCCATTTCTCTTTTGTCTTTGTCCAGAATTGAGAATGGTGATCTTTTTAAGTTCATAACTTTCTCCTAAAAAAATAAATTTAATCAGCTCCAGTTTTTATCAGATTCAACAAAGCTATCCAATGTTTGCTGATTCCTGATTTCTTCTTCAAGAAGTTCTTCTTCTGATCTTTCTTCAATCTCAGATTTATAATCTTCTTTTAGTGTGGATTTCGTAGACATTTGCTCATGACGACTACATCTATGTTCTAACTAGTTAGAGAGGCCATTCGACTAATAAATATGTACGGTTTGAGGTACTCCCATATACGGATAAAGGATCAACAATTGAATTTAAATATGGATAAAATGTATGAAATTTTGATCAATTTTTGCCTTTAAGAATCATCAATAAAGGTAGACCAATAAGCATCAAACTCCCATCAATTAATAAAAAAGTATTCAGGTTCATTTATCCATTCCTTCTGGGGTATCACAATTTAGAAAAATCCCTTTTTTAATTGGTTGTCTTTTCATATCATCCATCTCTTTTCTGATTTTGTTGTAGTAGGCCAACTCCTCTGGATCATCAGAACCAAGACCATAATTCATGATTGCTGCAATATATATTTTGTGCATCCGGTATGACGATAGAGGCATTAATAAAGGCAAATTATTTTAAATATATTTGAATTCTAGTTAAAATGCTGATCTACGAGATCTCAGTTATATTAATCAATTGCTCAAGTGCCCTCGTCGGGACTTGAACCCGAGACCTCTCCCTTACCAAGGGAGTGCTCTACCGCTGAGCTACAAGGGCAATTTTAAAGTGGGCCGGGTTGGATTTGAACCAACGTAGGCAGAGCCAGCGGATTTACAGTCCGCCCCCTTTAACCACTCGGGCACCGACCCCCACTATTTGAACTTATCAGTTAATGGACACTTTGTGTGAAATTGTTTTGGTTTTTTTGTTTCTTTCTAGATAGCATTTGTAAAGAAAAGACTTTATTGATGATGAATATTTTATTGATAAATGGACCAAATTTAAATCTTTTGGGCACTAGAGAACCTGAAATATATGGTAATAAAACATTGAGTGATATAGAAAAAGATTTAATTAAAGTTGCTAAAGAAAAGAGTATTAATCTTGAATGTTTTCAAAGTAATCATGAAGGAGAAATAGTAGATAAAATTCAGGAGTCTGTAAAAAGTATCCAAGGTATTCTTATAAATGCTGGTGCATTTACTCATACCTCGATTTCTATTCGTGATGCTTTAATTGGATCGAAAATTCCTTTTGTAGAGTTACACATTTCAAATATTTTCAGTAGAGAAGATTTTCGTAAAGAATCTTTTCTTACAGATAAAGCTATAGGAATTATCAGTGGATTCGGCATATCAAGTTATTCCTTAGCTCTTGAAGGAATTATTGGATATTTGAGTATTAAAGATTAAATGCTAGTCGATTTTAAAAGGCCCACTTCTAATATTAAATATTTATCGTCATTTACCTCAGATGAGTGGATCAAACTCGCATTATCTAATCCAATAGATATTCTTATTGACCATGCTCATTGTGAAAGAAAAGCAGCAGGAGTAGCTATTCAATTGATGTTTAGATATCCATCAGAACCAAATCTGGCAGAAGTTTTAAGTCCAATAGCGAGAGAAGAATTAGAGCATTTTGAAAAAATACTTTATTTTTTAAAGGATCTTGGACATTCTCTTGAGTCTTTAAAACCGCCTCCATATGGAGCTGAATTGTCTAAGCATATAAGAAAGGAAGAGCCCAACAGAATGCTTGATAGTTTCTTAATAGCAGGACTTATTGAAGCAAGAAGTCATGAAAGATTAAGCTTGCTTGCACTGAATTATGAAGATGAATCGTTTAAATCCCTTTATGAGTCTCTGCTAGAGAGTGAGGCAAGACATTTTGGAGTTTACTGGAAACTAGCGCAAACTAAATTCCCTAAAAATCAAACTTTTAAAAGGTTAGAGGAATTGTCTGAAATTGAGTCAGCAATTCTGGCTGAAACTTTTATATTGCCAAGGGTACATAGCTAAAGTTAATAAAATAAAAATGATAATAAAAAAGTTCTTAAGTTTACTTAATCCATATAAAACTGATTTACCAACATTCACCATAGTTGGTGTAGGCCCTGGAGATCCGTCGCTTTTAACAATTGCTGCTGTGGATGCAATAAAAAAAGCGAAAGTTATAGTTTTTCCAATATCAGATGATAATAAAAAGAGTTTCGCTGCAGAAATAGTCAAGAAATACACCAAATTTAAAAAAAATATACCTATCATCTTTCCAATGGCTAGGAAGGATTTTGATCCTGATGAAATATGGTCTAACGCAGTAAGAAAAATTGTGAAATTTTTAAAAAATGGTGAATCAGTTGTTTTACTTTGTCTAGGAGATACCTCAATATTTGCAAGTTCTTCTAACATTTTGAGGATAATAAAGCATGATTATCCAGAAATCATTACCAAAACAATCCCTGGTATTTCTTCTGTTTCAGCAGCAGCAGCTTTGAATGATTTTGATTTAGTTAAAAAAGGCGAAACTTTGATCATCAAAGAATGCCCTTCTTTAGAATCTGAATTAACAACCCTAATTAAGGAAAATAAGGCAAATAAAACGGTATTGGCAATTATGAAAGTTGGCAAAAGATGGAATTTAGTCAGGGAAATTTTAAAAAAAGAGGATATCATCAATACAACATTAATAGCTTTAAGTGTTGGGATGCCTGATCAAATTATTCAATGTGCTGCTCAATATAAAAAGGATTTTATGCCCTATTTTTCTTTGATTTTGATAAGGTTCGATTAATGTATAAAAAAGAAAAATTAGTTGAAAATCAATTCACATGGCCAATATGTAAAAAACTATTATTTCTTATTCTTGAAGATAAGGTTAGTGATGTATTTGTATGTGAATTAGTTTGGGAAAGACTTTTTTATACTAAAGAACTATCTATAAATGATTGGGCCTTTAGCCCATCAACACCTTCTTATTGGTCAGAAAAATTTGAAAAAGCTCCTCAAATCATTTCAGAGCGACCAGCCTCAGTACATTTGACTCGATCAATTCCAAAACAATATAAACAGGGATTGAAAAATTTTCTTAATTTTAAAGGTTATAAGATTAATGAACTCTATCCAAGAAGAACTAGAAGAGCGACGGCAGTAAATTGGTTAATTTATTGGGCGACTGAAAATGCTTGTTTTTCAGAAGATAATGGATTAATGCCAAGTCCAAGTTCACCTCCGGCTAATCCAGTTAAAGGACATTTTGGCGATCCAGAAATTAAATAAGTTTTTTTGAACAAGGTAAATGATTCTATTAAAGGTATAGTTGTAATGAATACTACTTTCTTTGGAGAGAAGAATTGATTCTTCCTACAATAGCAATTATCGGAAGACCGAACGTTGGGAAATCTACCTTAGTTAATCGTCTTTGCCAAAGTAATGATGCAATAGTATTTGATAAGCCTGGTGTTACAAGAGATAGAACTTATCAAAATGCTTCATGGGGAGGTAAGGAATTTCAAATAGTTGATACTGGAGGTTTGGTTTTTGATGACGATAGTGAATTTCTCCCAGAGATAAGGACACAAGTCTTCTTGGCTCTGGAAGAGGCTTCACTTGCGTTATTGGTGGTAGATGGAAATCAAGGTGTGACTGATGGTGATTTATCAATAGCAAAATGGTTAAGAAACTCAAGCTGCAAAACAATTGTTGCTGTTAATAAATGCGAATCGACTACTTTAGGAATATCCCTAGCTTCAGAGTTCTGGAAATTAGGATTGGGCGAACCTAACCCTGTTTCAGCTATTCATGGTTCAGGTACTGGAGATCTTTTAGATCTCGTTATTGGCGAACTTCCTGAAAATAATATCCAGGATGATGAAGAAAAGATAATGATGTCAATTATTGGTAGGCCTAATGTTGGTAAATCTAGTTTGTTAAATTCAATCTGTGGAGAAAAAAGAGCAATAGTTAGTGATATTAGCGGCACAACAACTGATTCAATAGATACGCTTATTAAAAAAGGCGATAATCATTGGAAAATTATTGATACTGCAGGTATTAGAAGAAAGAAAAATGTTAAATATGGCACTGAATTCTTTGGTATTAATAGGGCTTTTAAATCTATAGATAGAAGTGATGTTTGTGTTTTAGTTATAGATGCTTTAGATGGAGTAACTGATCAAGACCAGAAACTAGCTGGGCGCATAGAAGAACAAGGTAGAGCTTGTATAATTGTTGTTAATAAATGGGATCTTGTAGAAAAAAATAGTTCAACAATTTATCAAGTAGAAAAAGAACTTAGATCTAAACTTTATTTTTTACACTGGTCAAAAATGATTTTTATATCTGCCCTAACTGGTCAAAGAGTTGATAATATTTTTGAGCATGCTCTTAATGCTGTAAATCAACATAGAAGAAGAGTTACAACATCTGTAGTTAATGAAGTACTAAAAGAATCAATTAGTTGGAAAAGTCCTCCAACGAAGAGAAGCGGCAAGCAAGGTAGGCTTTATTACGGTACTCAAGTAAAGAACAAACCTCCCACTTTTACTCTTTTTGTAAATGACCCTAAATTATTCGGAATAACTTATAGAAGATATATTGAAAAACAAATTAGAGTAAATTTAGGCTTTGAAGGCACACCCCTTATTTTACTTTGGAGAGGAAAACAGCAAAGAGCTTTAAATAAAGAAGTCGAAAGAGAAAATATTGAGTTAATTCAAAAAGATTAATGAATTTGCTAACCAAATTTTCTGTTGGTCAATACGTTCATGGCAATAGAAGTTGGCTAAGAATTATAGATAGTAGATTAAAAATAATTATCGTAATGATATTTTTAATCACTCCAATCTGGGCAGGTCCAATATGGAGATTGAGTTTGGTTGGTTTTTTACTATTAATTACTTTTTTAAGTTTATTGCCATCTAGAGTATGGTGGCGATCATTATTTTTACTCTCATGCTTGTCACTTTTAATTGGATGTATATCAATACTTGCCTCTTCTGATATTCAATCTCTTGATGGCTACTTGAGAAATCCCAATGAGTTGCAAGTAGTGCTGGAAAGCCAAAAAGAATGGAATATTTTGCAAATTCCTTCGCAGAAGATATGGATTATTAATTTTGGTCCCTACAACTTATCAAGAAAAGCCCTTGAACTAGGAATAAAAACCTCCACTTTGATATTTACCGTTATTCATAGTGTGAATTTGATGCTTTTAACCACATTGCAGGAAGACATTGTATGGGGATTAAGTTGGTTTATGTATCCATTAAGAAAGATTGGATTGCCCACTAGTAAGTGGCTTTTTCAGTTGTTAATTGCATTACGTTTTATTCCTCTAGTACAGGAAGAACTTCAAAATATCATTAAATCAGTGTCAGTTAGATCAATAAATTTTCGAAATTTAGGATTAAAGAAATCCTTTAATGTTTTATTAATCTTAGTGGAAAGGTTATTTCAAAATATATTTCTGAGAATTGATCATGGAGCAGAATCATTACTCTCAAAGAAAAAAATTATTATAAAAACCAGTAGATTTAGAACTCTTTATCCTTCAAAATTTCTCAATGTAATTGTTAATACATTATCGATTTGTTTTATTTGCATAGCAATTTTTCTTAGAAAACTGTATGGTGCATTATAAATAACACAATATTTTAGGTTTGAGTTCTGAGCGTTATTTAAACCATCCAACATTTGGCATGTTGTACCAAGTTTCTCCTGGAAATGATGGGAGAGATATTTATGCGACTTTATACGCTCAAAAAATGTTTTTCTTGGTAGAAGTTCGACAAAGAGAAGTTTTTTTTGAGGTTATACCTTATTTAGATGCCCGTAATCAAGCCGAATTAAACCTTCAAAAAGCTAGAAGAAAAGGATCTGAAGAACTTTCTAAATGGGATAATTTATTTACGCAAACTTTTTTATAAAAGGTGAACACTTCAAATTATTTGAAAATAAAAAATAAAATTCCATCAAATGTAAATATTCTTGCTGTAAGCAAAGGATTTAAAAGTCAAGAAATCAAGACTATTCAAAATATAGGTCAGAAAGATTTTGGTGAAAGTAAGGTTCAAGAGGCGTTTGAAAAACAATTAATATTAAAAGACCTTAAACAAATAAATTGGCATTTTATTGGAAGAATTCAAAGTAATAAAATAAGAAAGATAGTACAAAATTTTAAATACATTCATTCAGTAGATTCATTTGAAAAGTTGCAAAAAATTTCTAATATTTCAATTGAAGAGAACAAATATCCATTAGTAATGTTGCAGGTTAAGTTTAGCGATGATCCTACTAAAGGAGGCTTTAATCCTGAATTTTTAAAATTGAAATGGAGAGAAATTCAAGAATTGAAAAATATTTCATTAACAGGTTTGATGACTATCAATCCTAAAGGACTTAGCTCTCGAGAAAATTCAGGGTTGTTCAAAAAATGTCGTTCTCTAGCTGATTCACTGAAACTCCCAGATTGTTCCATGGGGATGTCAGGTGATTGGAAGGAAGCTATTGACGCTGGATCAACTTGGTTAAGATTAGGATCATTGATTTTTGGATGTAGATCCTAATTAGTTATTTTTTTATAAAAATCTTATTTATAAACTTGCAGTAAAGTTCAACTAACGTTATTTAAGTATAGGTAGTTTATTCATTTAAAAAAATGAATTTATTACTTAAGGTTCTTAAACCTTAGTAATCAATTTCAAGAGGATTTAAAAGGTGTCACTAATTTCTAGATTAAAGGCAGTTGTTGCAGGTGATGAGTACCTCGATGATGATTTTGATGAGTTGGATTATGCGTCAGAGGATGAATTAAATGATATAAATAATTTCAAACAAAATTCAAGCAATGCAAATGCCCTTGCAAATTCAAACCCATTCGATTTTATGAATAACAATAAATCATCAAAAGTGGTTGGTATGCCTGGAATTTCAAATTCATCCTCAGAAGTAAGCTTAATGGAACCAAGAAGTTTTGATGAGATGCCTCAAGCTATACAAGCATTAAGAGAGAGAAAAACCGTAATTCTTAATTTAACTATGATGGATCCTGATCAAGCTCAAAGAGCTGTCGATTTTATTGCTGGGGGCACATATGCAATTGATGGACATCAAGAGAGAGTCGGCGAAAGTATTTTTCTTTTTGCGCCAAGTTGCGTAAATGTAACTAGTTCTTCACCAGAAGAAGCGTCTCCTTCTTCTGTCTCTACAGAAAACACACCACAATATAGTTTGGGCAAAAATACCACTCCTGAACCAGCATGGGGTAATTCTAAATTAAGTGCTTATTCATGATTAATCTGTGACTGATAAAATTGCGATTATTGGTTTTGGAAATATTGCAAGTGCTATAGTAACCCCTCTATTAGATAACAAATTAATTCAGCCAGAGCATGTTTTTTGTGTTGTAAATTCAGAAAAAAGTTTAGAAAATATAAAAAAAAATTATAAGCATCATATAAACGTTTATAGATCAGGTTCTAAAGAGTCCAAAATGATTTGGGATTGTCAATATAAACTTCTTTCGATAAAACCTCAACAATTTAATGATATAAGTGAGGTTCATCATAATAAAAACAAGGACAATTTAGTAGTTTCAATTCTTGCGGGAGTTTCAATAAATAGACTTACTCAAAAGTTCCCTAATCATAAATGTGTGAGGGTGGTTACAAATATTCCAATAACTATTGGAAAAGGTTTAACAGGTATCTCTTGGGGAAAAGAAATTACAGAAAATCAGAAACAATTTACAAAAAAATTATTTGAAAATACCAGTAAAATTTATGAATTTACTGAAGATTACCTTGATATATTTTTAGCTTTAACTTCATCAGGTCCTGCAATTATTGCTTTAATTATAGAAGCATTGAGTGATGGAGGATTAAGTGGGGGGTTACCAAAAATAATTTCAGAGGAACTTGTTATGGAAATGATACTAGGGACTATTTGTCTAATAAAGGAAAATAAACTTACTACTTCTGAGCTTAAAAATTTAGTAACCTCTCCAGGGGGAACAACTATTTCTGCTTTAAGGGTTTTAGAAAAAAAGAGTGTAAGGTCAGCATTAATTGAATCAATAGTTTCAGCTAGTAATCGAAGTAAAGAGTTTCGTTAGTTTTTGAAACTATTTTTTAAAGTTCATATAAACTTTCTCAAGCGAATTTATATTTTTAGTAATTGTATATCTCTCAAGTACTCGTTCTCTAGCTTTTTCTCCAAGATCTTTTGTAAATGAAGGATGTTCCACAAGAATTGGGATTATAGTTTTCAATTGTGCAGCCACATTATCAGTTGAAATCACTATCCCTGCTCCGTTTTCTAAAACTTCCCCATCCGCACCGGCATCTGTGGCTACACAAGCAGTACCAGTAGACATTGCCTCTAAAAGTGATAATGACAAACCCTCTACTAAGCTTGGTAAGAAAAATACTTCTGCTATTTGCATTATCGCTACCCTAGTTTCTAAGTCTAATTCGGCACCCCACCAAATTAATTTCTCATCAACAAGGTTAGAAAAACTATTTTCAAGTGTTGGCTTTAATGGTCCATCTCCGACAATAACTAATTTGCAATTGCGAGTTTTTGTTTGGCGCCAAGAACGTAAAAGTGCCTCGATATTTTTCTCATTGGCAATCCTACCCATATATAAAAAGATTCTTTCATTTCCAAGTTTGTTTTTTACCTGATCATATTTTTTATTTTTTTCGTAAAAAGGTTTCCAAATATTCTCATCAACACCGTTTGGAATAATTATTTGTTTTTCTTTAGGTACTCCTAGTTTATAAAGAACATTTTTTTGAAGTTCGGAAAAAATGATTATTTTATCGAACTTTGATAACGAGGGAGCATAAAGTTGATATGTTAACTGTTGAGTGCTTGCAGTTAAATTTCTATTTTTTGCATCAAATGGTGGGTGAAATGTTCCTATGAGCGGAAGATTAATTTCATCACAAATCTCTGGGAGTCTGAAGTCTAAAGGAGATAAAGTTAAGCTTGCATGTACTAAATCAGGCTTTAATCTTTCCAATGATAGCCTTAGCTCTTTTTCTGCTCTTGGTGAGGGTATTGTATAAACTTGGGACTTAATTAAATATGGAAGACTTACATCAGGATCATTTGCCAGAAATAATGGTTTTGATGAATTTGAACTAGAAGGATTATCGAAATGAATGAAACTAATTTTATGACCTTTGTCCTTTAATTTCTCAGTAGTTGAATTACCATAAGTTACATTTCCACAAAAAGGAGATTTCTTACCCAACCAGGCAACATGAACCACATTGATTGAATTAACTATTTATTAAATTAACAGTCAGAACACCCAAGATCATAATTTTAAAATTTATTCATAATTTATGAAAATTTTAACTATATATTTCTCTCAACATTTTTAGTGAAGATAGATCCTTCTCTAGTTGAGTAGAGATCCAAGTTTCAAGAATAAATAATATTTTAAGCCAGACTTTTTTGGGTCCTAATAACTCTCCATTAGATTTTATTGGTAATTCGGGGAAAAGAAGTCTCTGTAAAAGAGCAACTTCAGATGCATTTATTTTGAGATTACTTTGAGGATCTTCCATGGACGAAAACCCTTCACTTGGCAAATAATAACAACTCCATTCCCAATTTCCTAAAGGTGGAATAATAGGTTCTCCAGTTTTACAGCAATGATGAATTGGTAAATTTATACCTCCAATGGCTAATAGATGGATTAAAGATTGAATACTCATTGAAAGCATTTTGATATCTTCTTCTTTAGATTCTTCATACAAATAAATCCTATCTAGATGTGCAAGAACACAAGATAAATAGTTTTGTTGCTTGTCATTATTACCAACTAATAAAAAAGTTAATTCGGTTATTGCTTGCGCGGCTGCAAGACATTCAATATTTTTCCCTAGACCAGAATAGCTTTTTAATATTTTAATTTGACGTACAGATTTAAGATTTCTTTTCCCAAAAATCTGCAGACTTAAATATGTTAATGGAGCAGCTGCGGCAAGACTACTTTTAGGACGCCTAGCGCCAGGTACCGCTAATCGAACAATCCCTTGCTCATCAGTAAGAATAGTTATTAATCTATCATTCTCGCCTAGTGGAGAAGCTTTAATACATAGACCTTCTAGTCTGCACTCACCAGAACCAGACATTTAAAAACCCTTTAATTCTTGAAAAATCTCACAAAAATTAGAGGTTCCCACACAACTAATTCCATTATCAAACAAATCAATAACTTGTGTCAGCTTTTTTATCCCACCTACAACTTTGATTTGATTTTGGGAGCCCGTTATTTTTAGTATTTCTGCTAGATCATTTGATGTAATAGGAGACCCAAACCCGTCTCCGAATTGAAAATTTTTTATTCCTAATTCCAAAGATATTTCTATCGCATTGTACAAAACTTCTTTTTGTATTTTTGATTTATTTATGATTATTGAAACTGGTAATCCAGATGACTTCACTTGCTCAATTTCAGCAGCGAAAGTTTCTAAGTTTTTTTTGGATAAATTGTAAAAGTTTGGGATATATTCAATTCCGTTGGCACCTTTATCCTTTGCAAAATTAACTAATTCTTCAATAAATGTAACTGGTAAATCTGCTAAAGGGTAAGAAATGAGTGCGTTTATGTTGGCACTGTAATTGCTCAAACTGCTTTTAAAATCATCTAAAAAATTAAGTGAAGTAGAAATATTCTTGATATTGTATTTTTGTATTAAATCGCAATTCGCGCAGAAATCTTCCCAGGTTAAATAGGGGTTAATAATAATGGCATGAATTTTTTCGTTTAATTCATATTCAATATTGGGCATTTAAAACTTATTTAGATTGAATTAGTCCATAACCTCCATGATTCCTCTTATATATAACTTGAAGTTCATTATTTTTTTTATTTCGAAAAACATAGAAATCATGATCAATTAGATCTAATTGTTTTCTTGCTTCTGCTGATGAAATTGGATTCATTTCAAAGTATTTATTTTTTATAGATGGCTCAGGCAGACTTGCTTCCATTCCTTCCTTACGTAAAGCTTTATCTAAAAATCCTGATTCAATACTTTCAATTGGTAAGGAATCTTTATTTTTAAATTGTTTATTATGAATTGTTTTATTGTTTCTTTCTTTGTATTTGCGTAATTTTCTACAAAGTTTATTTGAAACTAAATCAATGCTTGAGTATAGATTTTCAGTTTTTTCTTCAGCCCTAATTACGGTACCATTTGCAAAAATAGTAACTTCTGCAGTTTGGAATGAGACTCTTGGATTCTTTTCAATTGAAAGGTGTATGTCAGCTTCTTTAACGATATCCTTATAGTGATGTGTTGCTTTTTCTATCTTTGCCTCAGTATATTCTTTTAATGCTCCAGTGAGCTCAAGATTCTTTCCATGGATTAAAATTTTCATAACAAATCTAAAAATATTTACTTACTTTCTAAATCTACTTAAATATGGATAATAGAACAGCAATAATTAAACAACCTGATAATATTTCTTCTTTTAATGATGTTTATAAATTACAAAAAGAATATCAGGAGGCATTGATTTTAGATAATTCTAACCCTGATTTTATTTGGATAGGGGAGCATCAACTCTGTTATACATTGGGGAGAGGATCTAATTACGATAATTTACTATTTTCTCTAAATGATACTAAATATGATGTTTTTAAGATTGATAGAGGTGGTGAGGTAACTTGTCATATGCCAGGACAATTAGTAACGTATTTGGTTTTAGATTTGAAAAATTTTAATAAAGATTTAAATTGGTACTTAAGAAAAATTGAAGAAATTATTATAAAAATCCTTGGAGTTTTTAATATAGATTGTCACTCTAGAAAAGGGTTTACTGGTGTTTGGATAGGAAATAAAAAAATCGCATCAATTGGAATTGGGTGTAAAAGATGGATTACGATAAATGGATTTTCAATCAATATTGACTGCGAATTAGAAAACTTTAATAAGATTGTTCCTTGTGGAATAGAAAATTGTCTTATGGCAAATATGATTGATTACAACAAAAATTTAAATATTCAAGAAGTCAAGAGAATTGTTAAAAAAACCATCGAGGAAGAATTTAATTTTGATTTTATATCAAAATAGAAATTAAAATTTCAAAATCAATTTAATATGGGTGATTTAGCGTATTGGCCTGCGGCCAAACCTCTTTCAAAAAAAAATACATTTGCCAAAAATAGAGATTTTATTAAGAACCTTGATCATATAGATCAAATTTGGGAAAAATTAAAATTTAAATGTGGTGATACTTTAGCTGTTTGCGATTTAAGAGGGAAATACAAAGAAAAATTTTCTTATTCTGAGCTGGCTGATTTAATAACAAAAGTCTCTTTTTCTTTCGAAAATTATGGTTTAAAAAAGGGGGATGTAGTTACTGTAATATCTGAAAATTCTCCAAGATGGCTAGCAGTAGATCAAGGCTTAATGCGTTTAGGAGCTATAAATGCAGTGAGAGGTATTAATTCTCCTTCAGTAGAATTAGACTATATTATTGAGCACTCTAATTCAGTAGGACTAATAGTTCAATCTAAGGAAATTTGGCTAAAGTTAAACAACAAAGAAGAATTAAAAAAAAGACTGAAATTTATAATCAATTTAGAAGATGAACAATTTGACAGTTTAATAAGTTGGAATACATTCATAAGTTCAGTAGAAAAAGAAAATTCACAAAATAATAATCTTGAAAAATTTAATCCAGAAATTGATGACGTCGCTACTATTCTTTACACTTCTGGGACGACCGGAAAACCTAAAGGTGTGCCTTTGACTCATGCAAATTTTTTACATCAAATAATCAATTTAGCCTATATCGCTGATCCAGAACCAGGGACCTCTGTGTTAAGCGTTTTGCCTATCTGGCATTCTTATGAGAGAAGTGCTGAATACTTCTTTTTTTCATGCGGTTGTTCTCAATACTATACAATTCCAAAATTTCTTAAAGATGATATTACACAAATAAAACCTGTTGTCATGGCTACTGTACCGAGACTATGGGAAGCAATACATGATGGTTTTTTTCAGGCTTTGAAAAAAATGCCTTCCAAAAAGCAAAAACTCATTAAGTTTTTGATAAGTAATAGTTCGGTTTTCAAAAGAAGTCTTAGAAAGATAAGAAATATAGATATAAATCAAATAACTTTTAAATCAAAAATCCCTTTACTGGGTTCTGTTATTAGCCGATATCCTTTACATAAATTGTCTACTATTTTTTTATGGCCGAATATTCTTAGACAACTATGCGGAGAAAAACTGAAATTTCCCATTAATGGTGGAGGTGCATTGCCAGAACATGTAGATCTTTTTTTTGAATCTTTAGGTGTAGATGTTTTGGTGGGATATGGACTTACAGAAACTAGTCCAGTATTAACTTGTAGGAGAAGAGAATTAAATGTTAGGGGATCGTCTGGGCAGCCTCTTTCATTTACTGAAATTAAAATAGTGAATGATGATAAAAAAAAGATTCTGAAGTTCAGAGAAGTCGGGAAAATTCTTGTTAGGGGGCCGCAAGTAATGAAAGGTTATCTTAATAATGAAATAGCTACAAATGATGTTTTATCCAAGGATGGTTGGTTTGATACTGGTGATTTAGGTTTTCTAATACCAAATGGTTCTCTCTTTATAACAGGAAGAGCCAAGGATACAATAGTGCTATCAAGTGGTGAAAATATAGAACCGAATCCGCTAGAGACTGAAATTCTTAGTTCTGAATTTATTAATCAGATTCAATTAGTAGGACAAGATAAGAAATGTTTAACAGCCCTTGTAGTTCCTAATGTCGATTTGGTTAAAAGCAAGTTTTTGGAAGAAGACATTTCAAAATTAAACCTGAATAAGAAAATTGGTACATTTTTCAAATCACAAATTAATAATTTGCTTAAAAGTCGATTAGGAGCAAGATCAGAAGAACAAATATTAGATTGTTATTTTGTTGATGCCTTTACTCTAGAAAATGGGTTATTAACACAAACGCTTAAACAAAAAAGAAAAGAAATAGAAAAAAAGTATTCATTACAAATAGAAAATATGTATGAAAACAAATTTAGTAAGAAAATTTGATTTGTTCTATCTATATTGAAAAGGTAATTTAATTTTTTATGGAAACCAAAAACTCAATATCTATAAAGCGCTCAATAGCTATTAAAGCTGTAGTTACACCAACTTGGAAGGAAGATGCTGAAAAAGAATTAAGTAAAGCAATTTCAAACATTGATCAGCAATTATCGCAACTGGAGCAAGAGGGGCAGCAAATAGTAAATAATATTAGATCCCAATCGGTTAATCCCCTAGATCCAAGAGTTCAAGAACAGGTTAGTCAGGTGCAACAACAAGTCGCAGCAAAACGAAATGAAATTGAAGAACAAAAAAGAAATCTTCTTCAGCAACAGAGTCAAGTTCGCGAATTAAAAATGGACGAAATTGTTGATCAAGGGCAAGTGGATAGTTTCTGTGATGTCAATGTGGGAGACAATCTTATTGAAAAAATGCAAGTATCGATTACGGTTAAGGATGGAGTTATTCAATCTATAGATAATAATTAAAGAGAAGATTTAGTATTTTTGATAAATATAAGTAGATCTTAATTTCGAAAAGTTTTAAATTCTAATCGATCAAAATTATTACTTTCTTAAGTTTTAAGAGTTCCCACTGTGAACATGATTTCGTATAATTAAAACAAGAGTTTAAAGGGTTCTTAACCATAAAAACTTTAGGAAGTTTGGTAGAAATCCCTTGAAACTTATGCAATAACAATTTTCTTATGTCTCACGAAATATTCATGCCTGCCTTGAGTTCTACTATGACGGAGGGCAAGATTGTGGAATGGTTGAAAAATCCAGGAGATAAAGTTGAAAGAGGTGAATCTGTCTTGGTTGTTGAGTCTGACAAGGCAGATATGGATGTTGAATCTTTTCAGGATGGATATCTTGCGGCTGTTTTAATGCCTGCTGGCAGCACTGCACCAGTAGGAGAGACTATCGGTCTTATTGTAGAAAATGAGGATGAGATAGCTTCTGTTCAAGAACAAAATAAAGGAAATCAACCCGAAGTTTCTAGTTCGGATCAACTTGAATTGGTAAGCAATAAAACTGAAGAAAAACCAGTGAAGCAAAGTGAAATTGTTGAAAAACAAGAAAAAGAAGTCGTATTAATGAGTGAAAAGGCAGCCACATCTTTTAATAGTGATCAAATAAATGCTGCTACGAGTAATGTTTCTTCGAGGGTGATTGCATCTCCAAGAGCTAAAAAACTTGCTTCTCAAATGGGTGTTGATTTAGCAAAGGTTCATGGGACTGGACCTCACGGAAGGATTCAAGCCGATGATATTTTAAAAGCTAATGGCCAACCAGTCTCTATACCATGGATAGGTGAAGGTGGTTCTCCTGCAAGTATACCTGGTGCAAATTTGGGAGTTGAAAGTAAACCAGAAATTTCAGGAAATAGTTTTGGTAATCCCGGAGAAACAGTTCAATTTAATACTCTTCAAAAAGCGGTAAATAAAAATATGGAATCTAGTTTAGATGTTCCATGTTTTAGGGTGGGTTATTCTATCAATACAGATAAATTAGATAATTTCTACAAAAAGGTAAAACAGAACGGAGTTACTATGACTGCTTTACTTGTAAAGGCAGTTGCAAAGACACTAAAGAAACATCCTCAAGTTAACTCAAGTTTTTCAGAGAATGGAATTTCTTATCCAGAAAATATAAATATTGCTGTTGCTGTTGCGATGGAAGATGGTGGACTAATAACTCCAGTTTTAAAAGAACCATGCAATACTGATTTATTTGAATTGTCTAGGGAATGGAAAGATCTCGTAAAAAGATCAAGATCAAAACAATTAGAACCTGATGAATACTCAACGGGAACCTTCACTTTATCTAACCTTGGGATGTTTGGAGTTGATAGATTTGACGCAATTCTTCCTCCAGGTACCGGTGCTATTTTAGCCATAGCATCATCGAAACCAACCGTTGTTGCTAATAGTGATGGTTCAATATCTGTTAAAAAAATAATGCAAGTAAATCTAACAGCTGATCATAGAGTGATCTATGGAGCTGATGGAGCTTCATTCTTAAAAGACTTGGCTTCCCTAATTGAAGATGAGCCAGAGACTCTTGTCTCCTAAATTTAATTGATTTCTCAAATTAATAACGAAGAAAGAGATTATAAGCTTGAAGCTTATGATTATTTACTTGATCCTTCATTAATTGCTAGTAAACCATCTGCAATTAGGCATGAATCAAGATTGATGATAGTTAGAAATAGTTTTTTAGAAGAAGACTGTTTAACTAATAAATTTACCAAGAATCTTTTAGATGAATTTAGAGAAGGGGATCTTGTAATTGTAAATAATACTAAAGTTATGAAAGCTAGGTTAAAGGTTGAATTAGAAAATAAGACATTAGTCGAATTATTAGTTTTAGAAAGATCCCATGAATGTGTTTGGTTATGTTTGGCAAAGCCAGCAAAAAAGTTAAAAATAAATAGAAAATTAAAATTAAAATCTCCATTAGCACAAGATATTAATTTGATTGTTGATGGAGTTGATGAAGAAACTGGAGGGAGATTTATTAAATTTCCGGAAAATATAACTTGTCTCAATTCAATGAATGAACTTCTTGATAAATATGGGGAAATCCCTCTTCCTCCTTATATAAAAAATTCCGAAGAAGAATCTTTCCATGAGAATAGTTATCAAACTGAGTATGCAACTAATCCAGGGGCCGTTGCTGCGCCAACTGCTGGTTTGCACTTAAGCAAAAGTCTTATTTCCAATCTAAAAAAAAAAGGAGTAATAATTTTACCGATAACTTTGCACGTGGGTTATGGAACATTCAAACCAATTGATCAAGAAGATCTAAGTAACTTAAAACTTCACAAAGAATGGGTAAGTGTTAATAGGGAAGTAGTGGAGGAAATAAAAAAAATAAAGAAAACTGATAGAAGAATAATTGCTATTGGGACAACTAGCGTGAGAGCTCTTGAAAGTTGTTATTCTCAAGAAATTAATGACTATATTCCAATAGCTAAATACGTGGATTTAGTAATTAAGCCAGGTTATAAATTTAAGGTAGTTGATGGATTATTAACTAATTTTCATCTTCCTAAAAGTTCATTATTACTTTTAGTAAGTGCAATGATTGGTAGAGAAAGATTATTAGATTTGTATAAAAAAGCCATAAAAGAAAAATTTAGATTTTTCTCTTATGGCGATGCGATGTATATTTCACCAGATTCATTACTGGAGAAAACATAGATTTAGGCTTTGACTGGTTCTTGAATGATTCCGCTTGGAACTTCAGTAAACATAATTGATGATAAATATCTCTCTGCTAAATCAGGTAGAACAACTACAATAGTTTTCCCCGCATATTCATCTTGTTCTGCTAATCTAACAGCAGCAGCGGCAGCAGCCCCACAAGATATTCCCACTAATAGACCTTCTTCTTTTGCTAATCTAAGAGCCATCTCGATGGACTCGTCATTTGTTACTTGTTCAACCTTATCAACAATTGATAAGTCAAGGTTCTTAGGAATAAATCCTGCTCCAATTCCTTGAATTTTATGAGGTCCAGATTTAACCTGTTCTCCATTCATCGTCTGTGTAATAACAGGACTATGTGATGGTTCTACAGCGACAGAGGTAATATTCTTTCCTTTCTCTTGCTTAATGTATCTTGAAACTCCTGTAATTGTGCCGCCAGTTCCAACCCCTGCAACTAAAACATCAATTTCACCATCGCAATCATCCCAGATTTCTGGTCCAGTAGTTTTGAAATGAATTTCAGGGTTTGCTGGATTATCAAATTGACCTGGCATGAAATATTGAGAAGGATTACTTTCTGCAATTTCTTTAGCCTTAGCTATTGCTCCAGGCATACCTTTAGATGCTTCTGTTAAAACAATTTCAGCACCCAAAACTGCCATAACCCTTCTTCTTTCAATTGACATGGATTCTGGCATTGTAAGGATGAGTTTATAACCTCTTGCTGAAGCAGTAAAAGCTAGGGCAATTCCTGTATTTCCAGAAGTTGGCTCAACAATAGTTTTATCTTTTGTAAGCTTCCCACTTTTCTCTGCATCCCAGATCATGTTTGCGCCAATCCTACATTTGACGCTATAAGCAGGGTTTCTACCTTCAATTTTTGCAAGTACTGTAGCTTTCGCGTTTTTAGTAACTGATTTTAATTTTACTAATGGAGTGTTTCCAATAGCAAAACTGTTGTCCTCATAAATTTTTGCCATTTATATATTGAGAAAATATATTTTAATACTAACTATTATTCAGAAAAAGAGTATATAAGTTTCTATACGGTAAATACTAGGAATTTAGGAATTATTGAGTGCTTCAGAAAAGGTTTTCCATAATTGATCTTGGTCTTCTAATCCAACTGATACTCTAATAAGGTGCGAGGGTATACCAAAACTTTCAGCCCAATCCAACTCGTCATAATGAGCTAGTAAAACATAAGGACAAACTAGAGTAAATTTTGTACCTAAACTAGGTCCTTTAGATACTTGTAGAGAATCATAAAATTTCTTAGCTTTGTTCAGTCCTCCATTCAATTCAAATGATAATAAGCAGCCGTATCCTCCATCAGAAGTAAGTAAAGAATTATAATTTGGACAATTTTCAGGATGGAAAATATTTTTAATCTCGCTATGGGTCTCTAATCTTTTTTTTAATTCTAAACATGCTTTATTTTGTTCAAAAACTCTTTCATTTACATCTCTACTAACCTTCTCTAGATAAACTATATCTCCATCGGAAAGTATTGGAAGATTAATCTCGTTTAATGCATTTCTAAACTGATCAATCCATTTGCTTTTTGGATTTAGTATTAATGATCCGGCAAGAATATCACCACTACCTGAAAAAATTTTTGTAAGTGAAGTAAAAACTATATCTGCATGTTCAAGAGAATTTATATTTAAATTCGAACCAATTGTATCGTCAACAATTAACGGAATATTTAGCTTTTTTGCAATTTTTGAAATTTTTTTAATGTTTACACATTTGAGCATTGGATTACTTGGTAGTTCAATAATTAATGCTGATGGATTTATTCTTTTGATTTCTAATTCAATGTTCACGCAATTTTCTTCTGTAATTAACTTTGCTCCGTGAAAGATCTTCATTGGTAATTTAAGTACATCTACATATGGAAAACCAACTTGGAGTGTTGGTTTAGCTGGAAATAATTTATAAATGATTTCTAATGATGTATGCAATGCAGACATTCCAGATGAAGTTATGTGAATATCATTAGAGTTAATTTTTGTAGATTTAGAAATTCTATTTTTTATTCTTTGAGAACATTCATTTACGTAAGATTTTGGAGGGCAATCTTCAAGACCTAGTTCTATAGCGGCAGCTCTTGAAGATAGACCAAGACCAGTATGTTGCCAAAAATATTTTGCATAAATACTTCCTTCTTTTTCAGTTATTAAGAAAGCTAAATTATCTCTTTTTTCTATTAACGAGAATTGTTCAGAAGTATTTCTATCAATGTATTTTTTAGCTTTAAAAGCTATGCTTTCATTCGGATATGGCCAGATACTTTTATTGTTGTAGTAATTTTGCTCTTTTAATTTTTCGCATAATCTTTTTACTATGGGGTTTAGCCCGAATCGTGGGTAAATGGACTTCAATGAATTCATGCATTCTTGATCTTTTTCCTCGTAATTTATTACATCATTCCAAGTTGGTAATGCTACAGAAACAGCATGAATACTATCCGGAATTGCATATCCCAACTCTAAATTTTTCCATATAGGTTTTTTAAGTAAATCTCTCAATTTTCAGAATTTATTTAAAGCAAATAAAATGTCCGAGATTAAATCGTTTGTATCTTCACATCCAATTGATAATCTGACAAGAGCATCATCTATCCCTAGTAGATTTTTTGTTTTGTTATCAACAGAAGCATGAGTCATCGTTGCAGGGTGACAAATTAAACTTTCAACTCCTCCAAGGCTTTCTGCTAGAGAGAAATATTTGAGAGATTTGCAAAATTTAAAAGTATCCTCTTTATTTAAATTTAATTTTAGGGTGATCATTGAACCTCCAGATTTCATTTGCGATTTTGCTAAATTAAATTGCGGATGTTCTTGATTAAAAGGATAAATTACTTTACTTATTATTTTATGTTTACCTAACTCTTCAGAAATAAATTCTGCACTTTTAGTTTGTTGTTCGATTCTTAAAGGAAGAGTTTTTACTCCTCTCGTAATGAGCCAACAATCAAAAGGAGATGGTTGAAGCCCGAGAGCTTTTTGAGAGAAAAGCATCTTACTATTCCAGTCCTCATTATTTGTCAGTACTGCTCCGCCAAGTGCGTCACTATGTCCATTAATGAATTTTGTGGTGCTTACAACCGATAGTGTTGCACCAAGGTCCAATGGTTTTTGAATAAGCGCTGTAGAAAATGTGTTGTCTACAACTACTGGAATTTCGAGTTTATTCGCTTCATCACAAATCGCCTTAATATCAAGTACCTTCAAAAGTGGATTAGTTGGACTTTCTAGCCATATCAAGGTTGGCTCGAAGCTTGAAATATTTTTGATATTATTTTCGTTTGTAAAATCTGTGTATAAAACTTCTAGTCCAAATTTCTTGAAAACTTTTTCGAACATCCTCACTGTACACCCATAGAGATTTGACTCGCAGAGTATCTTGTCACCTGATTTTAGTGTTGATGAAATTGCAGTTACCGCGCTAATTCCAGATCCAAAAACAGTACAGTATTTAGAATCTTCTATTGATTTAAGGATGTTTTCTAGAATTCGAAAGTTGGGATTGCCTGATCTGGTGTAGTCGAAATTATCTTTATTTCCATGTTTAAAAGTAGATGTAGAAAAAATAGGAGGCATAACACATCCAGTTTCTTCTGCAAATGTTTTCCCATGGTGTATAGATAGGGTCTTAAAACCTGGCTTTTTTATATTATTTTCCTTATTTCCCATTATTTTTAAAAATAAGAATTAAATTAAATCTCTCTTTTAAAAAAGAGAGATTTAATAATCCAAAGAAAAGTAGTATTAAACTTTTCTTGAATAATATTCAACAACTAGTAGTTCGTTTATTTCAAGAGCCACCCACTCTCTATCACATTTCCCATTTATTTTTCCCGTTAATTTAGGTTTGTCTAAATCAAGATGAGGTGGGACATTTGCTAAGCCAGGGAATTCTATATTACCTTCTACAAGTTTTTTGCTTGCTTTGTTTTCTTTAATTCCGATTACATCGCCTGATTTGCATTGATAACCAGCGATATCAAGAACCTTTCCATTTACGGTTACATGGCCATGATTTACTAATTGTCTTGAGCCTGGAATGGTACCTCCAAAACCTAATCTAAAACAAACATTATCAAGTCTGTTTTCTAAAAGTCTTAGTAGGTTAGTTCCTGTAGATCCTTCTTGGGCTCTAGCTTTTTTTACATAACGTACTAGTTGTTTTTCAGAAACTCCATAATTAAACCTAAGTTTCTGCTTTTCTTCTAGACGAATTGCATATTCTGATCGCTTGCGACGGGCTTGGCCGTGCTGACCTGGAGGATTAGACTTCTTTGAAGCTTTCCTGGTGAGACCTGGTAGTTCTCCCAAGCGACGCGTAACCCTTAACCTTGGGCCGCGGTATCTTGACATAATTTTAAATTAAATAGAAATTTGCAATAAATTGGATAATTGATTAAATTCAATTAAACTAATTACTACTGGAAATAATATTTTACATCATTAAAGTGTTCAAAACTATTAATAAATCGATTACTTCTATACTTCTTTTTATAATTTCGTTTTATCAAAAGTGGTTTTCTCCTTTTTTCGGACCAAGATGTAGATTCATTCCAAGTTGCAGCTCTTATGGATATGAAGCAATTACTAAACATGGTCCTTGGAAGGGAGGGTGGTTAACTCTAAGAAGATTAAGCAGATGTCATCCTTTAACTCCCTGTGGATGTGACCCTGTTCCTGACTAAATGAATGAAAATATTTATTTTTGTTAGGCAGGGATGTTGCCTTTGTGATTCATTAAAAAATAAACTGGCAAAAATAAACCTTAATGAGTTATTCCCTAATCTGGAGGAGCTTACTGAAATTGATATTGATAGGGTCGATTTATATAAAGATAAATATAAAAAATATGATTATGAAGTACCTGTTATTGCTGTTGAAGGAATTAGGTCCGAGGAGATTATAGAATTGCCTCGCATTTCTCCAAGATTAAAAGATGATCAATTAAAGAATTGGTTTCAAAAAAATATTAGTACCATTCTTGAGAAATAATTTTTCATATGAAATCTATAAAATTACATAAACTTTTAGATTTGGTAGGAATTATTCCTTCATTAGATTTAATCGATCATGAAATAAATAATATTTCTTTTAACTCTAAAGAAGTACAAAAAGGAACTTTATTTTTAGGCATGTCTGGTTTAAATGTTGATGGAGGAGAATATTGTATTGAGGCAATTGAAAATGGTGCAGAGGCTGCCATTATTGGGTCTGCTGCAAAAGACAAAATTGGATCTATTGATCGAGAAAGGATTTTGGTTATTGAGGATAATTTAGATTATATTTTTGGTCAAATAGTCGCTGAGTTTTGGAATAGGCCTTCAAGAAAACTTAAACTTATTGGTGTTACTGGTACCAATGGAAAAACGACAATTACTTTTTTATTGGAATATCTTTTAAAAAAATTAGGGAAAAAGACTGCATTATTTGGGACCTTGCTTAATAGATGGCCTGGCTTTTCAGAAGTGGCTACTCATACAACTGATTTCGCCGATAAACTCCAAAAGAAATTAAATGCTGCTGTTGAGGCAGAATCTGAATTCGCGATATTAGAGGTAAGTTCTCATTCTATTGCTCAAAACAGGATATCAGGATGCGAATTTGAGGCGGCTATTTTTACCAATTTAACTCAAGATCATCTTGATTATCACTCAGATATGGAATCATATTTTCAAACAAAAAGAAAATTATTTTTCCCGCCTTACTTAAAAGAAAAAGATGGGATTTGTGTGTTAAATCATGATGACCATTGGATATCTAAATTATCATCTGATCTTGAAAAAAGATCTTTATTAGTCTCTACAAAGATTACTGAAAGAAAATTTGAAAATGATGATTTTTTTTTCGTAACAGATAAAAAATTTACTGAAAGTGGTTCCACCTGCATTTTTCATACACCCGAGGAAAAAATTAAACTTTTTGTTCCACTTGTTGGTGAATTCAATTTAATGAATGCGATTCAAGCAATAACAATTTTGTATAAACTTAATTTCTCTTTAAAAGATTTATCAAAGTTAATACAATCTTTCCCTGGCGCTCCTGGGCGAATGGAGAAAATAGAAATTGATAATGATGACCTTTCAAGATCACTTCCAACAGTAATTGTTGATTATGCCCACACTCCTGATGGATTAAAAAAAGTTTTGCAATCAATTAAAAAACTTTGTACGGGGAAACTCATAACTGTTTTTGGCTGTGGCGGAGATCGGGACTGTAGTAAAAGGCCTTTAATGGGATCAATAGCTGAAGAGTTTTCTGATCAACTTTTTATAACTTCAGATAATCCAAGATCAGAAGAACCCCAAAAGATAGTAAATGATATTTTGATGGGTATAAAAAAAAGAGAAAAAATAATAATTGAGATTGATAGATTTAAAGCAATAAATGAATCTATTAAATTTGCCAATAAAGAAGATATAGTTTTAATTGCAGGAAAAGGACATGAAGACTACCAAATTCTCAAAGATAAAGTTATTAATTTTGATGATAGAGAAATAGCTTATAAATTATTAAAAGAAAAAAGTAAATTACAATAAAATTCCTAATCAAATCAGAAAGATCTTTCGCAAATAACAAGAAAAGTTTCTTAGAATCAAAGAAGTTATTTTAACAAAATGAAAGGCTTAGCCTTAGTTGTAGGCGCAGGAGGGATTGGAACACAACTAGCTAAAGATCTGAATGAAAGTGAAAAAGATTTAGATGTTGTTTTGTGTGGAAGAAAAAGTGAATTTAATTCTTTTTGGGAATTAGACATAGAGGATTCTCAATCTCTTTTGCAATTGAAAAAAAAAATATCAAATCATCCTTCAAAATTAAGACTAGTTATTAACGCTACAGGGAGACTTCATAGTGATTCTCTTCAACCAGAAAAAAGATTACAACATCTTGATAAAAAAAATATGATGGAAAGTTTTTCAATAAATGCTTTTTCTCCTATTTTATTAGCTAAAACTATTGAAGAATTTATACCAAAAGATTTTGATTTTAATTTTGCAAGTATAAGTGCAAGAGTGGGAAGTATTGGAGATAATCAAACTGGAGGATGGTATTCATATAGAGCTGCAAAATCTGCCCAAAATCAGTTTTTTAAATCTTTAAGTATTGAGTGGGCTAGACGTTTCCCAAAGGCTACTATTACATTGCTTCATCCAGGGACAGTAGATACTGATTTATCTAGACCTTTTCATAAATTTGTTCCAGAACATAAATTATTTAGTAAAGAAAAATCATCCCAATTTTTGATCAATATTATTAAGAATCAAACTCCAGAATCTACTGGAAAATTTATTGCATGGGACAGCTCGGAGATACCTTGGTAAATTAAACTTTATCTTTATGTCAATAGATTTTTAATTCAATATTTTTTTTATTTCTTGAGAAAGCACATCAATCTCAGCTTCTGTAGTCATTTGATGTACACATGCTCTAAACCATTTTGGATCTTCTAAAACTCTAATCCAAATTTTCTTTTCTCCAAGTTTCTTAACAAATTTATCCTTATCTTCAATATTTTCGATATTAAAACTAACTATCCCATATAAGTATTTTTTTTCTAAAACTAATTCAACTCCGTTTAATTGATTTAATTCATCCCAAAGTTTCTCACTTAATCTTTTTATATTTTTTCTCTTTTCTATTTCATTGCAGTCTTTATCCAAAAGATCTAAAGAATTACGCAGCCCTGCAAGTAAAGGAATACAAGAGGTAGCTACTTCAAACTTCCTTGCATCATCATGAAAAAGATTATCTGAAGGCTCATAGATTCCTTGTTCTTTTTTTAATGATTTCCAACCAATTATTGTTGGATCTGTTTCATGAATAAATTTATCTGAGACATAAATTGCTCCAAGACCTTCTGGTCCACATGCCCACTTATGAGAAGTTATTGAATATAAATCAGAATAAAAAACTTCTTCTTCAATATTTATGTGCCCAAAGGTTTGAGCTCCATCAACAAGTAGATAAGAATTTTCTCGATTATTTTTTAATTCGATAGAAATTTGTTTTAAAGGAATTTTATATCCAAAGTTCCACAAGATATGAGAAATAATTAGGATCTTAGTCTTACTATTTAGATTTTTCAAAATCTCTAAAATTATATTTTCGTCGTTTAGATTTTTAATTTTTTGAATTGGCAAAATTTTGAATATTAATTTATTTCTTCTGCAAAACTCTCGACTTGCAGCCACTACTCCAGGATGTTCACAGTCACTTATTAACAACTCTTCTCCCTCTTCTACGTTTATTCCCCAAAAGGGCAAAATCATACCGGAAGAGATATTTTCGGTAAAAGCTACATTCTTTGAATTGACACCTAATTTTTGCGCAATGATTCTTTTTGTGGTCAATATTTCTTTGTAAATAAAAGGCCACATATCATTGGTAAATGGTCCTAAATCTTGAATAATTTCCCAAGTTTTAACTATTGCTTCTAGAGAAGATTTTGGTAATGGTCCTTGACCGCCATAGTTGAAATAATACTTATTTTTTAATGCGGGTATTTGATCTCTTAGATTATTTTTCATAGAAATATATTATATTTTTAACTCTTGAATTTTTTTAAATATTGCCCACTAAAGTTACTGTTCTAAATTCAATATCCTCAATTACTTTCCAAGGCTCAGCGCTCCTTTCTGCAAATTCTAAATTTTTAAATCCTAGTTCTTTAAAATCACTTATAAAGTCCGGCTCATACCATGCTCCACTAATACATCCTGTCCATAGGTCATGATCATTTTGTAATCTTAAAGGAACTTTTTTGTTAGAGACAATATCGCTAATTGCAATTCTTCCATTATCGTTTAAAACTCTTTTTATATTTCTTAGAAGGTTGCTTCTAGATTCTGGACTTACTAAGTTTAAAACGCAATTACTTAAAATAATATCAACTGATTTATCGGCGATTAATGGATTTAAATCCTTATCTAATTCATCAAGTTTCTCAATTGAACCTTCTAGAAATTCTGTATTGTTGAAACCTATATTTTTTGTAACTTCTTTAGAGGCTGATCTAGATAAAGAAAGCATGTCAGGATTCTGATCAACTCCAATAACTTTCCCTTCTTTCCCAACTATTTGGGCACAAATAAAAGCATTTTTGCCGCTACCACTTCCAAGATCCAAGACTATATCATTTTTTTGAACATATTTTGTTGGATCACCACACCCATAGTCTCTTTCTATAACCTCTTGAGGAATTGCTTCAAGTAAAACGGGATTAAATCCAACTGGTGTACAAAGACAACTTTCTTTTTCTTGTGCGGCTGAACCATATCTTTCTTGAATCGCATCTTTATGATCGAATTGATTAGATGCATTATTAGATGAGTTTGTATTACAGCAACTTTCAGACATATTTTTTAAAGGACTCTTGATAAATATAGCCAAAAAAAAAGCCCCTGAAAAAGGGGCTTTTAATTTGTTTAATTAAATTATTTAGTGTAATTAACACCTCTGTAATTTAATTCTGCTTTTTCATTACTTGAAGAAGCGTCATCCATTCTATTGGTGTATACGTTTCTTCTGTAGGTAAGTTCAACAAGTTGCTTTTTAGCAGCTTCTTTGTTTTGAACGTAGTTTTTACCTCTGTAAGTTAAAGTAGTCATGTTTCGATGTGACAACACGGCCATCCCCCGTTCCATGGTATGACTCGAACTGCGCCCTCAAAAGAGGGTGAACGAAAAGTAGCAATTGCTACAAAATAATTATAAGCGTATTTTTCTAGGGATGTCTAGCTTTTACAAATAGAAACGAAGATTTAATGTTTTTTTAATTATTATTTTAGGTAAATTTTTTTATAAATAGTCTCTAAAAAGGTTTATGTTTATATTTGGTTTAATCTTCATGTAACTATTTATTTATGACAGGTTTTTTATATTTCTTGGGAAATACTTTAAGGTGGCCAGTGTTAAAGCCAAAAGAATTTTTTTCACTACATGCTTATTTTTTAATAATTTATTTGATAACTTTTACTTTGAGTAAATATGATGTAAGCCAATCAAATTTAGTTTTTACTTTAGGAATTCTTGCACCCCTTTTAATCGCTATTGGTCAAGGACTTCCAATTGATTGCCTTGATATGGAATCATCTTTGTTGAAGGAATTAAAAACTAAATAATAAATATTTTAGTTAAAAATTTTTATAAAACTTGGACAACTTCGCTTATTTCAGGAATCATTTCTTTTAACTTTCTTTCAATACCCATTTTGAGAGTCATAGTGCTACTTGGGCAACTACCACATGCTCCTTGAAGTCTGACTTTGACAATTGGACCATCTATTTCTGCAATCTCTACATTACCTCCATCAGAAATTAAAAAAGGTCTTAGCTCGTCAAGGACTTTTTCTACATTTTCGTTTGTCAGCGAGAGTGTTTCAGTACTCATAATTTTGGATTAACTTTATAATAAGCCTAGAAAGAAATCTGATTAATTGCAAAAAAGATAATTTTCTGTTGTGACTTCATCTAAAAATCCTACTAATGACAATAGCTACTTTGATGCAGTCTTAGTAGGAGCAGGGATAATGAGTAGTACTTTAGCCCTCCTAATTTCAGAAGTTTTACCAGATATAAAATTTCTTATTATAGAAAAATTAAATGCTCCAGGAAGTGAAAGTACTGGCGCTTTTAATAATGCAGGTACAGGACATGCCGCTAATTGCGAATTAAACTATACCCCTTTAGATAAAAAAGGAAATCTAAAAATAGATAAAGCGCTCTCAATAAATCGTTCTTTTGAAACATCCATGTCTTTATGGGCCTCATTGTATGAAGCAGGGAAAATTGATATTAAGAAGTTTCTAAAATTTATTCCCCATATTAGCTTTGTATCTGGCCAGGATAATATTTCTTTTTTAAAAAAAAGATTTAAGAAAATGACCGAAAATCCTGAATTTATCGATATGGAATTTTCTACATCTTTTGATGAAATTTCATCATGGGCTCCTCTAATAACAAAGGATAGAAATCCATCTACTCAAATTGCTGCCACCAGAATAGGTAGAGGAACTGATATTAATTTTGAGGCTTTAACTAAAGAGTATTTGTCATTAGTTTCCTTAAACAAAAATGTTGAAATTAGATACAAAACAGAATTAGTAGATTTAAAGAAAATTGATAAAAAACAATGGGAACTAGAAATCAGTTCTGAAGGTAGAAAAAATTCAATTAGAACTGGCTACGTTTTTCTTGGTGCTGGTGGAAAAACAAT
>CVSY01000135.1:0-2675 GCA_001180285.1 Prochlorococcus marinus
GAATTTTTCTATAATAAGAAAAAGGCCAGATTTCCTATCGGAAGCCTTTAGTAAATTAAATGGTTGAAATTATTATCCGCCAATTCAACGATTTATTAATTATGAATATATTTCAAGTTATTGATTCTTATCAATATGAAATGGAATCAAGATATCAAGAAAAATCAATGCTCACTAATCTTTTTACAGAGCACAAATTTATAGGTTGGTTAGGGTTGTTTATAGTATTTTTCTCTATCTTTGCAATTTTTGTTTTTCAATTTCTTGAGTGGGAAAGTAATGACAATAATAAAAGTTAAGAAGATTTAATGCTTATAATTCAACTGAATGACTTAAAAAATGGCTATCTACTTAAAAATAACTAACCCTACAGAGGTTGTAAAAAAAAAGACCTCAAAATGGCTTACAGATATTACACCCGAAAGAATTGATAGAAAATTGGTCGAGGACGAAGTAATAAAAGGCATTATCGAGCAATTAACATTAGAAGGCATAAAAGGAGAAATATCAGCAATTAATGGGTTTGAAGTAAATGAATCTTCAGTAATAACAAAAAATAATTTTGTTATTAGAAAAACAAAAACTTTTTAGATAGAAAATAAAAACTTTAATGAAAATTTTTTTTATTTTAATTATTTTTATCATTTTTTTAATTTTTATAATTGTAAGAGATTATCAAATTAAAAAGAAAAAGTTTAAATTAAACAATGCCTTAAATTCCAATTTCTTTATTCAAACAATTAATAAATTAATTGACGAGAACAAACACAATTTGTTAGAGGAGAGGATCAGATTAAGGGAGATAGATCCTTACGGTAACGAGGATTATAAAAAATGGATTGGTAATCCACCTCTTGATGAAAAAGCCATTGAGAAAAATATATTTAATGGATCTAAGCGATTTAAAGAGGGTATACCATACTTCTATGAAAAAGTAATTTTAAAAGAATTTGGAAGTACGGAATTATTTTTCGAAAAGTGGAGATCCTATTGTAATGAAAATCCTACTATTGATGATGAGATAATTGGATCTATTAGAAAGCTCGAGACTGAAGATTGGTTTGTTTTCATAGCAAGTCAAATTGAGAAATCATGCTTAAACCTAATAGAAAAAAACTACTCAAATAAAAAAAAGGGAAACTACAAAAAAGGTATTAGATTTGAAAATCATTGTATGGAAATTCTCAAACAAAATGGCTGGGAGGTAAAAGAAACCCCTATTACAGGAGATCAAGGGGTTGACTTAATTGCGTCAATAAATGATTTGCGAATATGTATACAATGCAAAGATCATGAAAAAGCCATTGGAAATAAAGCAGTTCAGGAAATTTCAGCTGGTAAATTATTTTGGAAAGGTACACATGCAATAATAGTCTCAAAATCTGGCTTTACAAAGTCTGCTCATCAACTAGCAAAATCAAATAAAGTGGAACTAATCAATGAATATCAATTAAAAGATTTAGAAAAATTTATTGTTTAAAAAGTTTATATCAATTGAGTCAAGCCCTCTTTATAAAGCAAAAGTGTTGTAAAAATTCCTGAGGCCCACATTAAACCTCTAGCTGTGGGGATATTAAATATATATGCACCAATATATAAAAAACGAAAAATAGGATGAATCAATGCTGCAATTATTGCAATATTAGAGTCAGTTAAACTAATCAAACAAAGAAGACATGCGGGTGCATGTAGAGAAATACTTTCCCAACAATTTTGATGACACCAAACTGCTCTTTTTCCAAAAGAAGGTAATTCATCGAATAAAGCCCTTGGAGCAGACATATTTTCAACAGAATATCCCGCTTTAACTCTCCCTATAGTTAATGGAATAATTGATAATAAAACAACACCAACTGATAGACAAAGGCTCCAGGCAAAAGCTACTTGCATATGATTTATATAATATTATTAGCTTAATAATTGAAGCTCGTTATCGTGATAAATGAAAAATCATTACCATAGATAAAACTTTTCAAAAAATGCTGTAATTTATAAAAAAAATCATTTATGGATATTTCAAAGATAGTTTTAATTTGGTATAAGCTTACTAATATATTCTGCTTTTCTGTTTTTAGGCTTTTTTCTTAAGAATAAAAATCTACAGGCACAGAATCTAAAAAAAGAAGAATAGATTATTAATGCCACGAAAATTTACTATTTTCACAATATTTTTATATCTTTTTGAATATATTTAATGGAAATAAAATTTGATCCAAATAATAATAAGGGATATTTGAAATTAAATAAGACAGTTGCTGGTATATGAAAAAATTTTATAAATTTCTTAAAAGTTTTCTATTCATATCACTATGGCTTATTTTATCCTCATTTTTAACCCAATATTGGAATACCTTTCATTGGGAATATGTTTATTTAAACTTCAGAATTATATTTGATAAAGAATTTTGGTTTGTTGTAGAAAAAATTCTTTTAGGATTTGATATAGGTTACTGGTTAGAAGAAGCACTAAAATTCTTAAGTTATGAAATACCTAAAGAATCATTTAAATATTTACCAATTTATTTCGTATTAAAGTCTATTTGGATAAAGAGTTAATTTCTATTTTTAATAGATTTTAATAAATTCCTTGAAATTATTGAATAAAGTCGGTGAATTTATTTTTCTTAAAACAAATAAAGTTCCTTTATCACCTCTACAGATTCTAAGCTTATTGC
>CVSY01000136.1:0-2038 GCA_001180285.1 Prochlorococcus marinus
TTTTAGTCTTTACGTTTGGGAGGATTTAGAACTTGGAGAAAGATTAAAAAAAATTGGGACAAAATTAATTAAATGCCCAAATGCAGTAGGTTTTCATTGGCATCCGCCATTTAATTGCGAACAAATAGATTCATTAATAGTTCAAGAAAAAGAGAGAGCAAAAATGGCTTTAGTCTTTTATAAGAAACACCCAAATTTAAGGGTTAGATTTATGATTCAATTAACTCCTCTCCATAATTTACTTTGGCAAATTCTTTGCTTGGGAGGACTAATCAGTGTAGATAGAATCCTTCCTTTATTAAGATTTCTAGTAAATATAAGAAGAAATAGACTTGCACTTGAGATACTTAGGATCCCTCTAAATTTGATTTACATTAAACAGTTAACTAAATCAAGATAAAAAACTTTTAGAAATACACATCACTTGCTAGGATGGTTTAAACAAATTTCACACATCTGACAGTTTCGGGTGAATTATTAATATTAATTCCCCGTCAGATGGAGGCTAACCCGAAACCCTTTTTAAATTATGGCTGTTGTATCACTATCAGAAATGATGGAAGCTGGTGCTCATTTTGGGCATCAAACTAGACGTTGGAATCCCAAGATGTCTAAGTATATATATTGCGCGAGAAATGGAGTTCATATTATTGATCTTGTAAAAACAGCATTGTGTATGAACAATGCTTATAAATGGACGAGAAACGCAGCAAAAAGCGGTAAACGTTTCCTCTTCGTCGGGACAAAAAAACAAGCATCAGATGTGGTAGCTCAGGAAGCTACTAGATGCGGAGCTGCTTATGTAAATCAAAGATGGCTTGGTGGAATGTTGACTAATTGGACAACAATGAAGGCTAGGATTGAAAGATTAAAGGATTTAGAAAGAATGGAAAGTAGTGGTTCGATAGCCATGAGGCCTAAAAAAGAAGCTGCAGTTTTAAGGAGAGAACTTGAAAGATTACAAAAATACTTAGGAGGACTTAAGGGTATGAGAAGATTACCAGATGTAGTTGTATTGGTCGATCAGAGAAGAGAATCTAATGCAGTTTTAGAAGCTAGAAAATTAGATATCTCATTGGTATCAATGTTGGATACAAACTGCGATCCAGATTTATGTGAAGTTCCAATTCCATGTAATGATGATGCAGTTAGATCTGTTCAACTTATTTTAGGAAGACTTGCAGATGCCATAAATGAGGGAAGAAAGGGCTCAAATGCCGAGAGAAAAAATTAAATTCAAATCAAAAACTTACTAATTACTATTATTTATTACTTCAAATGGGAAACATCACAGCAAAACTTGTAAAAGATCTTAGAGACAAGACTGGTGCAGGAATGATGGACTGCAAAAAAGCACTTAACGAAACTGACGGAAATATAGATAAAGCTTTGGAATGGCTAAGAAAGAAAGGCATAGCTAGTGCTGAAAAGAAATCGGGAAGAGTAGCGGCAGAAGGTTCAATTGGTAGTTATATACATACTGGATCAAGAGTTGGAGTTTTACTGGAGTTAAATTGTGAAACTGATTTCGTTGCTAGAGGCGATATATTCCAATCTCTGTTGAAGGACGTCTCAATGCAAGTAGCAGCATGCCCAAATGTTGAGTATGTATCAATTGACGAAATACCTGAAGATGTTGTGGAAAAAGAAAAGCAGATTGAAATGGGCAGGGATGATTTATCTGGAAAACCAGAACAAATTAAAGAAAAAATAGTAGAAGGGAGAATAGCAAAAAGACTTAATGAGCTTGTTTTGCTTTCACAACCCTACATTAAAGATAGTTCTCTAACAGTTGAGGATCTTGTTAAGCAAGCAGCTGCAAAAATTGGGGAAAATATCAAAGTAAGACGCTTTACTCGGTATACATTGGGTGAAGGTATCGAAAAAAATCAGATGGACTTTGCTGAAGAGGTCGCATCAATGCAAACAAACTAGTCACTTGAATGATTTGAATAATTTCAATAATTACATAGATACTGATAAAATTAATTATCAATTAGAGAGAGCAGAAATACAAAAAAGAATATTAATTAGAAAT
>CVSY01000137.1:0-970 GCA_001180285.1 Prochlorococcus marinus
GATTTAATAAAAGGTTTAACTTATTTGCAAAGACGGGAAATAGCACGGAATTGGTTGTCAGCAGTAGGATTAGAAGAACATCATAAAAAGTTGCCGAATGACTTGTCTGGTGGGCAGAAACAGAGAGTAGCAATTGCTCGAGCTTTATCTGCCAACCCAAAACTTTTATTAGCTGATGAGCCCACTTCTGCTTTAGATAGCGTCACAGGAAGAGAAATAGTAACTCTTTTAAGGAAACTAGCAAAAGAGCAAAATTGTTCTGTACTTATGGTGACCCATGATCCAAGAATTTCTGATATGGCTGACAGGATATTAAATATGGAAGATGGTAAAATATATAGTGCTCATAGTGAGCTAATATAATTAAAAGTTAAAAATTTTATGTCTAAGAGAAGGAATCTAAAAAAAGAAAAGCAGGAACGTAATAGAGCCTATGCTAGAAAATTCAAAAAAAGGAAATTAAGAACTGATGGAAGACTTGATGGTGGGAACGTTACAGGTACAGCAAATAATGGCGGTGCAGCTGATTAGGTAATATCTTTTATTTTTATCTTTTGGAGTTCAATAAATTATGCACATTTAAGACATAATCATGAATGTGAGTATTGTTATACCGACTTACAATAGATTACCCATATTAGAGAAATGTCTATTTGCGCTTGAGAATCAAAAATTAAATACAAATATCAGTAATTATGAAGTAATAGTAGTTGATGATGGATCAACTGATGGGACAACAACATGGATAAATAAAAACAAAGCTAATCTTCCACACGTTATTCTATTTCAGCAAGAACATGGAGGGCCTGCACTTGGAAGAAATCTGGGAGTAATCAAATCAAAATATGAAATTATTATATTCATTGATAGTGATCTTATTGTTTTAGACAATTTTATAAATTGCCACGTAGAAAAATTACTTGCCTCTTGGAGAAAAAATGATAAAAAATGTTTTACCTATGGCTCGGTA
>CVSY01000138.1:0-258 GCA_001180285.1 Prochlorococcus marinus
GAGCGAAGGAGACTCCACTTCCGGAAAGCATTCCATCGCCAGTACCATACATTGTTATTGCGCCAAGAGTAAGGAAGAAAATAGCCGTAACAACAGTTATTAAGTAACCGAGATTAAAATCAAATTCTGCTTCATTAATATTTGGCTTATAATTTGAATCTTTCGCTCGAGAAAACATCCATAAAGAAGGCCAAACACATAACTCTACTGGGCAAGGCATCCATCCCATTAAAGGGATCAAAAAAGCTAAATTTGTTA
>CVSY01000139.1:0-251 GCA_001180285.1 Prochlorococcus marinus
GTATAATTAATATTGCTGATAAAGTTTGGTCACTTTTTTGTTGCTAGAAAATAAATTTTGTCAATAAAAAAAACGTGTATAACTTTGTCGACACTTTTAAGGGAAAATGCCTAATGTTTTTTTAATGCACAACACTAAACTGTATAAATTTACTCTTTTTATAAGTTTCTTTGATTTATATTTGAAGGATTGTTTTTTTTATGATCAAAAGAATTTTTAAACCACTTGAGATTTATATCCTCTCAGCTCCT
>CVSY01000140.1:0-2373 GCA_001180285.1 Prochlorococcus marinus
CAAAAAAATAAATATTGAATAGATAGTATGAATAAGCTTTTAATATTTCCTGAATTTAGGATAAGAAAATCGTTTGCGACCCATCATTATTATCCTGAATCACTATTTTTTTATTTGGGAAAATATCTAATAATATTCTTTTTAAAGTTGAATTATCTGAAGGAATTATATTACTCATATTTTTTGAATTAATTTTCCAATTTTCATCTACAAATAGTTCTTTATCATCACCTTTTTTATTCTCCAGTGATGTCTGCTTTAGAATCTTAAGTAAAAGTTCTGAGTCATAATCTTTAAATTCTTCAGTGCTCTCTTTTAAATTTTCAATCATTATTTTAAAATCTAACATTTCTAAATCTTGCATGAGAAATTTGCAGAATACAAGGTATTAATTACCTAAAAATTTCTCTCAAGATAAAAAAAACGGATGCAATTAATATAATTATCTCTAGAAAATTTAATTCCAAAATAGCTAAAGAATGATATTTAAAAAGATTAATTAATCATTTACACCATTTATTAACTTGTTAAGTTGCAATTAATGTATTCAGAAAAGATGCCAAGAGTAATTAACAAAAAAATTAGACTTTTAAGATGGTTAAACTCAGGGATGATAATACCGTTTATCATTATAGCTGCATCCTCATCAATCATTCTTTATGGTGTTTTATTTATCCTAATAAAATAGTTTTCTAACTTAAGCAGCTAAATTTTCCTCTGATTTAGACATTATAATCGCAGCTTTTTTTAATAAACTAACTACTTCTTTTCTTCCAACTGCCTTATCAGCTTGCCGCATAATTTCAGCATATTTTTTATTTATTTTTTTCATAAATAGTTTTAATTTAATTCAAAATTACAACACTATATGATGGTGTCAATCGTAAATAATTCTTATATATTAATTATTTAATTATATTTGAACAAAAAAATTGTTCATTTATTATCCTTCAAGTTTTTTAATTGATGATGCCAAAAATCATAAACAACAAAATAAAGAATCATCATAATTAAGCAATATTAAAGGATTTGAAAACATAAAATAAACCTCCTATTAGGATCAATATTGCAGCTCCATAAAAAAGAAAAGGGATAATTGGATATTTATACAATGTAGTCCTTACTTTTTGTTGTATGGCTTTTTTATCAAGTTGAGGCAACTTTATATCTTCAGTTTTTTCTCTAGGCGGAATACCTAAATTTTTTCTTCTCTTTGCCTCACCCATAATTAATACTGAGGAATTCCCATACATTTTAAATAATTGTTATCAACTATATCTAAAATTTGATTCCATTCTTCATGAGATGTTTCCAAATTATTTTTAAAATCTTTTTCGAATTTAAGAATACATCTTTTTTCTATATTTTCTGGAGAATTATAATTTCTTAAAAAAGAAATACTCAAATAAGATAATGATGAAAAAACTATAATTATTTTTGCCATTTTAAATTTATTCATATCTTTGGTGTTGCCTTATAAAAAAATAAGTAACTTGTTTGTTTTATAATTAATTTAATCTTTTAAAAACAATTATCAAATGATAAATTCGGTAGATTTTAAACATTTGCCTATTCAGGATTTGGTTGTTTCAGGGTTAATAATCTTTATAATGTCGACGATTATTGCCAATATTTATGACCCATTATTAGGAATTACTTATGCATTTGGGAATATACTTACTCTTACTTTTTTGAGTTGGTTATACAAAGAAACTTGGAGTGATCCAAAGAAATAAATCAAATTCAAAAAGATAAATAAAAAACTACTTTTGTATTTTTAACTTTGAAGAATACTTTAAATTAACAATGTAAGTTGCAACAAGAGATAGTATCAAAAAAAATAATAAGCTCTCTAAAGTAGATTGAGGCATAACCATAATAAGTACCAAAAATTAATACATTTCTACAAAAACGAATTCTGAAGAAAAATCAACCCTTTAATTATTTATTATTTTCAAATTAATAAATCCCAAGCCCAAAAAATGAATTTGCAATAAACAATAAACTAAATAATGTTAAAAAAATTAATCCTATCCAACTTATTGTTTTTAGAAAAAATCCATATCTATTTTTAGATGGGACTAATTTGCTATTTATAGTATCCATTGCCATCCAAGCAAATAAAGGGGCGGTTAGAAAACTTCCAGTCATTGCAGCAAATACAAAATCTTTTACTCCTATACCTCCTGACCTTGCAATCAGCAAAGCTATTAATGATGCAAAGATATGTACAATCATCCAAATTTGAAATCTATTGCGCTCTGCTTTGGAATCCAGGTGTCCAAAATCAGTTCCTCTCAATAAACCTTGAATAGCAGAAATACTTCTTGGATATGCATCTAGACAAGTAATTGTAGTACTAAACATTGCGGC
>CVSY01000141.1:0-601 GCA_001180285.1 Prochlorococcus marinus
CAATCTAGTAATATCTTTTTTTCATTTTCTATCTCAATTATTCCAAAACCAACTCTAGCTAATCCGGGGTCAATCCCAATTATTCTCACTGTTATTAAGCTTCAGCAGACAGTTGAAATTTTGAAAGATTTTCTTTTTCATTTAAATCAAATACTTTACAAAAAGCTTGAATAACTCTTTCACCTGAATCAACTTGTTCTAAGGGATCTTTTCTAAGTCTATGTCTTAAAGAACAAGAAATAACCCTTGCTATATCATCTTCTTGCACTTCAGTTCTGCCCTCAAATGCTGCAATTGCCCTTGCTGATCGATTCGTAACAATATCTCCACGTAAACCATCCACATCTAGTTCTCCGCAGATTGCAGAAATATTCAATCTTAAGTCATCGTCCATTTGAACAGAATTTAATATTTCTTGTGCTTTAATAACTTTTTGTTGAAGTTCATCCTGTTGTTTCTCAACACTCAATGAAAACTCATCAGGATTATCATCAAAAGAAGTTCTTTGATCAACTACTTGAACTCTTAATTCAGCGTCTCTAACTGTCTTAACTTCAACACTCATTCCAAACCTATCCAATAGTTGAGGCCTTAATTCGCC
>CVSY01000142.1:0-816 GCA_001180285.1 Prochlorococcus marinus
GTTTTACTTTTAGTTGAATTAGTGCTTTTTGTTCCAATAGTATTAATTGGATTTTCATGGTGGTATTGGAGACTAAATCATCAATCAAGAATAGGCACAGGTAAAGAAGCAATTACTTTTGATAAAAAGCCAACTCCATTTAGTTATTTCGCTAAAACTGCATCTGTTGTTGTAAGTGATACAACAGAGCACGGTGTTTGTGAAACAGATGTTGCGCGAATGATTCGAATTCTTAATGGCTTTGTTGTTTTGGATATCTTTGGATTAACTCTTTCAAGAGCCATAGGACTTGTTATTACTTAATAATTACTTGCAAAGCACCAGCTCAAGTAAAAGTTTTATCACTATTAATAACTATAAATTACTTTCATTAAGTCATATAAATAAGATCTAAGTTCCATTTTTATTTTAAATTCATAGCCAATTCTTCAGGTTTTTTAGTCAAGATTTTGTTTGCTATTAAACTTTTGAGTTCCTTATTAAATTTAAGGATTATGGTATTAAAAAGTATCAAATGAAACGCTGAAGGGGCCTGAATCAACATAAATTTCAGTTCCGTCTCTATTAGTTACAACACTCATCCCATTATTGGTTACTACGAAAGTCATTTTTAAACCTGTAGTACTCTCTGTAATAGGTAAAGAAGTGGTCATATTCATAACTCCTAAAAGTTTAACTTGACCTGTGCACTTTGGTAATGAGGAGTCATTTTCAAGCATAATTCCAGCAGAATTCAACAAATATGCACTAATGGAACCTCCTGATACAGCTTCTGATTCTGTATAAGCAGTACAGTTACCAGGACCACCAAAAGAA
>CVSY01000143.1:0-297 GCA_001180285.1 Prochlorococcus marinus
ATATGACTTGACCTTCTTTTCTTGGGGCAGATGCGAAACCTGCTACTAAACCTCCAAGAATCGATGTACATAAAGTCCATATATATTGCTCTTTGGGTAGGCCAGGGACAACTTGGCATCCTCCTCTTTCAAGGCAAATCTTTACGGAATTAATTGCATCTAATACTGCGCCATCCTCGCCGTGATCCTTCACATAATATTGATTACCAAATCTTGTTTGAAGTTCAACCCAAAATAACCTTGGCATAAAATTAAAATAAGCCTCTCCTACGTTAAAGTTCAGCAAATTCCCCCCTC
>CVSY01000144.1:0-236 GCA_001180285.1 Prochlorococcus marinus
TTCTTTAGATGAAGCACCGCCAATTGCTCCACTATCAGCTTCAACCCCTACTGTCTGCAGTCCACAAGATTTAAAAATATTTTCATAAGCATTGCCCACCTTTTCATAGAAAGAAGCTAGATCGTTTTCTGAAGAATGAAAAGAATAACCATCTTTCATTATGAATTCTCTACTTCTCATCAATCCAAACCTTGGCCTTATTTCATCTCTAAATTTTGTCTGAATTTGGTAAAAAC
>CVSY01000145.1:0-211 GCA_001180285.1 Prochlorococcus marinus
CCTCAACCGGTCGTCCAAGAAAGTCTTTTGTATTTATAAAGATTGTATCTCCTTTTTTAAAGGTACCCTTCTTATTAAGGCGCCATGTAATACTTTTCTTTCTCACTTTATATGCGTCTTTAACATCATAAATAACATTGTCTGCAATAACTTTACCTTCTAGTAATTCAACTTTTTCGCAAAATTTAATCTTTAAATTTCCATTAGGTTT
>CVSY01000146.1:0-340 GCA_001180285.1 Prochlorococcus marinus
TTTTTTTATCTAGATGGTACCAATTGACAGATAACGAAAAGAAAAAATTAATTACCTTTTTGGAGTTTAAAAATAACTTTTTAAAAATATTAGAATCTCTAAATCTGATATTTGGTGATTTTACGAAACCTTCAAATTTTTTTAATTTTGGTAGGAATAATGAAAATACAACCCAAAAAAAGTGGGTAAGAAATGATAACAATGATAATATAAAAGTCTGAAATCAAATAAATTATTTATTTGAAACATCCCAAAAAAACTACAGGTCAACTAAGAAAGAATATAATGAATTAGATTTATTTAAATAATTCTTTTGATCTCCAATATTTCTTATATCGTC
>CVSY01000147.1:0-231 GCA_001180285.1 Prochlorococcus marinus
AAATACTATAACTCTAAGAATTCCGATGGGACGATAGTTTCATATGAAAATCAAAAAATGAAGAATAATGTCCTAGATTCACCTGGAAATTGCGATTTAACATCTCATGTGTGCATAGAAACTTTAATTAATGATGCTGAGAATCTTGGATTTAATACTGATGGAATAACTAAACAAGGCGAGGCTTTGTTGGCGCTTGGATTGGCAGAGAGACTTTATGGGATTCAGAAA
>CVSY01000148.1:0-211 GCA_001180285.1 Prochlorococcus marinus
CCCTCAATGATATCATCAAATCTTTTTTCTTCATGGCCATAATTTTTTTTCGTATCGTGTCCATAATAAATGCTTCTTGATAGTTCGGTAGTTGTAGGTAAAAAAATTGCTAAAAAAATTGGGAGGCATAAAATATAAATTATTGAATCTTTTCTGCTGTTTAATAAGAATTTTGTTAGGTAAAGGTAAATTATAAATAAAGCTGGAATAG
>CVSY01000149.1:0-209 GCA_001180285.1 Prochlorococcus marinus
GTAGTTTTGATTAATTTCAATAGCACTGAGAAATAATTCTTCTGCCTCGTGTAATTTATCGAGATCAATTTTAATTGATCCCAAATTAACAAAAGCTAATTCAAATTTAGGATTGTATTTAATAGCTTTTTCTGTAAATTTTTCTGCCTCAATGAGATTGCCTTTTTGTGACATAAGAGAACCAAGATTGCTGTAGGCAAGAGAAAAAT
>CVSY01000150.1:0-273 GCA_001180285.1 Prochlorococcus marinus
AATTGACAATATTTCTTTATATAAAAATTGCAAATATTCTTGAACAGTTTTGCTTCCATAACCTTTTAAAGCTTCAACTTTGTTTCCTAATGGAATAACTGCAAAATCGCAATAAAAACACCTTCTGTGGCAAAAAGGAATGTGCACATAAGCACTTCTTGGAAACTTATTCATAATATAAATTCATTTTTAAGCTCCAAAAACGTATTAAGGATCGAAAAAAATAAGATCCTTATTTACTCAATTAATAAATCCTAGTAGATTATATATATG
>CVSY01000151.1:0-59916 GCA_001180285.1 Prochlorococcus marinus
CTTTGGTTTGAAATACATTTAACTGGTCTTCTAGATAGTCAAGAGATAAATAGTTTTGAAAATAAACAAGAAAGTAAAAATAATACGACTGAGGAGAAGCATGAAAGTAGAAAAAACATTCCAATTAATAAAGAAAATATTTCAGATGAGATTCGAAAATCAAGTATCCAAGAAGAGATAACTCACAAGGAATTGATCGAAAAAAAAGACGGAAAATTAGAAAAATTTGAAGTTCTTGAAAAAGAAAGTATTGAAAATATTTCTGACAATAACCAAAATAATCTTGGATCAAATAATTTAAAAGATAAATGGGAATTAATTCTTTCTAAAGTAGAGTTACCTTCAACAAGAATGTTACTTTCACAACAAGCCGAACTTGAAAGTTGTAATTCGGAGAAAATCACAATCGCATTATCTCCAAAATGGGAAAATATGATAAAAAGCAGAAAAGTTATAATTGAAAATACTGTAAAAAAGATATTTGGAGATGGAATAATACTTAATTTTTCAACCAAACAATTAAATAAAAGTAACCCAACAACCACTCCAGAAATAACCCAAAATGAAGTAAAAAATTTTCGACCAATAAAAAAAATAGAACCAAAAACTAATTCGTCAACAAAAATATCTAACGAGGAAACTTATGATGATAGTTCAAAAAACTTAGCAAATTTTTTTAATGGAGAAATTATAGACCTTGATGAATAGATTAAACTCCAGTATGAAGAGTTTTTCGCCAAAGTATCTTTTTGGGAAAAATAGACATCTTTATAGTTACCCAAGGTATTACTAAAAACCAATGTGATAAATAAAAAACCGATACAAATACCATCAAAAAATTGCTTTTTTGCAATACAGGAACTTCACTTTTACAAGAAGAACCGTACCAAAAAGCAATTCCAGATAACATAAAAGCTGTAAATGAAATAGGCCAATACATTGGTGAATCTAAAAAAGCAATACTGAAACCTAAATCAAAAATAGAAATGATTGGTAATGCATATTGCAAGATGAAAAAGTAAGTTAAATCAAATTTCTGCAAATAATCAATTTTATTAGTAAATAATTGATCTCCATAATCGAAGAATCTTTGCAACCCCCCCTCTGCCCATCTTTGCCTTTGCCCTAATAAAGCATTTAAATTCTCAACTGCCTCCTCCATGACTGGAGGATCCCATAAGATTCCAATTCTAGATTTTGATAATAATAATCTTAAACTCAAATCAAGATCATCTGTAACTGTATCTTCATTAAAAGAACCACATGCTAATAATGTTTCTTTCTTAATTAATTGGCCATTTCCCCTTAATTCGGAAACTCCAGCAACTGATAATCTTCCATATTGAAAGATTGCATCCATAGCCATCTCCATTGACTGACAGGAAGTTAAAAAATTCTTACTTACATTTGTTACTGATTTTCTTAGTTGAACTGCAGACCAATCACCCTCTTCTACAAAATTAAATAACCTTATCAAAGAATCTTTTTTTAATTCAGCATCAGCATCCAAAACTAATAACCATTCACCATGGGTAAATTTCAAGGCATAATTCAAAGCTCCTGACTTTCCTCCTCCTGCATTTGGAGAACGACTTATGACTTTTAGCTTGTCATATTGTCTAGATAATCGATCTAAAATTAAAGGCGTCTTATCAGAACTACCATCATCGATTATGTAAATATTTAATTTATTTGTTGGATAATCTAAACTAAATAATCTTTCAACTAATCTTGCTATGACATTCTCTTCATCTCTAGCTGCGACTAAGATATCAAGCACAGGTAACTCTTTATTGCTAATTCTTCTGCTTACAGTATTTAAAAAATTGTTCCTTTTGAAATTTCTAGAAATAACTATTAAACCGTAAAAAACAACCACAAAAGAAAGAGTCAATATTATGTAAAAGAAATTTTCGATATTGTTAGCATGAGGAATAAAAGCTAGTAAAAAACAAGCACTAAGAAATATAAAAGACTTCAATCTTCGATTTTTATAAAAAGCCTTACTCATAAAAGTAAATTGTTAATTACTTAACTTTCATTGAGACAATATCTCAAATTTTTTTAGTTTTGCATTTCGATAGTAATGATTCAATATTTGTTCATAAGAAAATCCTAATTTAGCCATTTCAATTGCTCCTGACTGAGATAAACCTACACCATGACCGAAGCCTCCACCTCTCAAAAGCCATAAATCATCATTTAATTTATTAATAGTAAACAAATTACTAGGTATAAAATTTAATACTCGTCGAATATCATCTTTAACAAGAACAATAGATTTATTACCTTTGTCCGTTTGTATTTCTAATTTTGTCACTCTGCCACTAGAGCCACGTTCAATAGAATTTAAATCCAAGACATCTTCATTTATATTTATAAGTTTGTTTTTAATTAACTTTTCTTTAATTTCAAGACTAGAAATTTTCTTATTCCATCGAAAAAGAGAATGATTACTCCCATAAAACTGTTCTTTATCAAAATCTAAAAAATTATTTAAATAAGATTCATTTGTAATTGGAAGTTTAAAAATTTTATTTAATGATTTAGAACCATCAATGATTGAATTGAAATAAGAATAATCTTGAATTTGCCAAGATTCGCCTGCAGTAGCTGATACTCCACCATTTGAACCATGGTAAAAAGCATTTATTGGTTGATTTTCATGAGTGAGAATTAAATTTGAAGTAGCCTCTATTGCTTTTTGTACGTTTTTATATGAAATTTCAGAAGGCTTATAAACTTGGCATTGAGTGCTTATACATAAATGATATTTATCCATATTAAATCTATCAGAATTAAATATTCCCCAAGTTCTTGCAATAACTGCTTGAGCCTTGAGTGCCTCTAAAGGAGAATTCGGTCCAATTTCATATGGCAAAACACCTGCCAAATAGTCATCAAATTTAATTTTTTGAACTAATGTCCAAGTTCCATATAAATCTTTTATTAAATAAAAATTTTTGCCAAAATTAACACCATTTATTTTTATTTCCTCTTCAGAATAAATATATATAGGACCTTCAAGTTTCATAACACTGTAGTCATTTCTAAGAACAGGAGTAATTTGAAAATTTTTTATTTTTTTAAAAATCTTATTTTTTAATTCAAACTCTGGCAGATCATCTTGAAATGGAATCCATACTTCCCAATTTTCAGGATAGGCAACAGTCGTCTCAAATCCTTTATCTCTTAGTTTCTCTGATTGTTTTTTTGCCGATTCATAGCTAGCAAAAGGACCAAAAACAATTCTTTCAATTTTTTTTGGATTTTTGACGGGAATATCCGCCCAGGTAATATTTATCTTTTTTGATTTATGTTTAATACCGTTGGACGATATCAAGTTTAAAAAACCTTTATTAGTTGTAAAGTTTATATTCTTTTTCTCCGAAAAACTATCATTATCCCCGCCTAAATATTGCTTTAAACCAATTAAAAATTTTCCTTTTTTAATTTCATTATGGAGTTCAACCTTTAGCAATTCTTCTCCTTTTGCATTTGAAATAAATTTAGTATTTATTATTAAAAGAGAAATACAGCCTAAAAATAAGTTTAAAAAGGCAAATTTAAGTTTCATAAATTAGAACTTTCCTTATCAATTAAAAACTTTAATTTGCACCAATGCGTATAAAGGTTTAGATTATCCTAATTAAACACATTTGACTTAAATGTCTAAACTAAAAACTCGCAAATCAGCTGCCAAAAGATTTAAAGCTACTGCGACGGGTAAATTCATGAGAAGAAGAGCTTTCCATAATCATTTACTTGATCATAAAAGCTCAAAATTAAAAAGACATCTATCAACAAAAGCCGTAGTTGATGAAAGAGATGCTGATAATGTAAAATTAATGATTCCATACGCATAAATCTTTAAACAATTTTTATTAGATATTCATGGCACGGGTAAAAAGAGGCAACATAGCCAGAAAAAGAAGAAACAAAATCTTAAATCTTGCAAAAGGTTTTAGAGGTGGCAACAAAAATCTTTTTAGAACCGCAAACCAAAGAGTGATGAAAGCTCTTTGTAATGCGTATAGGGATAGAAGAAGAAGAAAAAGAGATTTTAGAAGACTTTGGATTTCTAGAATTAACGCATCTGCGAGGATAAATGGAACAACCTATAGCAGGTTAATAAATGGGATGAAAAATTCAGAAATTATCATTAACAGAAAAATGCTCGCTCAATTAGCCTTAAACGATCCTAAGTGTTTTGAAAAAATTGTTTCTTCCGTAAGTAAGTAGAAAAAAGAATATAATCTAGAACAGTAATTATAAATAATGGAAATAACTTCCTTTCAATCTTATTTAATAATTCTTTTTGTTGTATTAATAATAATTTCTATTTTTGTATTCAGACAATTTCTAAAAACAAGAAGTGAAGAATTAAATTTAGTAAAATTCGAGCAGAAAGGTTTAGATTCTCTTACTCAAGCTACAGAATTATATGAATTTGGGTCTATTCAGATAAAAAAAAGATTATATTCTGAAGCTACTAAAACTTTTTTAAAAGCAATTGAAAATTATGAAAATGAACCTGAAGAAGCCAAAGCGATAATAAATAATGCTTTAGGATTTTCTTATGCTGCTCAAAATGAATTTAAGAAAGCAATTAAACACTATAAATCTGCAATAAAATCACTTCCAGAATATCCTATAGCCCTAAATAACCTCGCATCAGCACAACAGCGTTTACTTGAGTACGATTTGGCATATGAAACTTATCAAAAGGTTTTGGTGATAGATCCAAAAAACAAAACAGCAATTAAAAAAAGTAAGGAGTTAGAAAAAAGAAACAACTATAAACCTTATAAAGGTATTAAAGATAAAGGATTCTAAATATGGAAAATTATTCTTCTTTACTAATTGGTGGAAAACAATTTTCCAGTAGATTAATGGTTGGTACTGGCAAATACAAATCTTCTAATGATATGGTGGAAAGTCTGTCAAATTCTGAAACGGAAATTATAACCGTCGCTGTTAGAAGAATTAAAAATGATCAGACCGGAGAAAATTTACTTGAAAAGATCAACTGGGAAAAATACTGGATGCTCCCTAATACAGCTGGTTGTGTTAATTCCGATGAGGCAGTCAGAATAGCAATTTTAGGAAGAGAACTTGCAAAATTATCTGGTCAAGAAGAAAATAATTTTGTGAAGTTAGAAGTTATTCCTGACAAAAAGTATTTGCTACCAGATCCAATAGAAACTCTTAAAGCAGCCGAAATTTTAATAAAAAAGGGTTTCGCTGTACTACCTTATATCAATGCAGATCCTATTCTTGCAAAAAGACTAGAAGAAATAGGGTGCGCGACTGTAATGCCATTGGGCTCGCCCATAGGCTCCGGGCAAGGTTTGTTAAATTTATCAAACATAAGAATAATTATTGAGAATGCAAAAGTGCCAGTAATAATTGACGCAGGAATTGGGGTGCCTAGTGAAGCTTCTCAAGCTATGGAACTTGGAGCTGATGGTGTCTTAATCAATAGTGCAATAGCACAAGCTGCAAATCCTCCTCTAATGGCTCAAGCGATTAATTATAGTGTGAAAGCTGGCAGGCAAGCTTTTCTGGCAGGAAGAATTAAAAAACAAGACTTTGCAGTAGCAAGTTCGCCGGAAAAAAACATATCTATCTAATTCTCTAAATTGAGAAAAGTTTAAAAAGAAAGTAAAAATTTATTATTTCTTTTATTTATCGTTTTAAGTAAAGAAGATTTGAAACTATTTACAATGTTTTTCGCAAAGTGGAAGCGCGCTGTAGTAGTTTAATAAATATATTATGAATCTTTTAATTCTGGAGTTCTGAGTGAAAGTTATTGTTCTAGGTGGAGATGGTTTTTGCGGTTGGCCTTGTGCGGTGAATTTAGCAGAGCAAAATCATGATGTCATTATTGTCGACAATTTAAGTCGTAGAAAAATTGATATTGATCTAGAGGTAGAATCTTTAACTCCAATTGCTTCGATAACAGAACGACTTTCTGCATGGGAAGAGATTGGAGGTAAGCCTATGAGATTTCTTAATATGGATATCTCTAAACAATATCAAAAACTGCTCAATTTGCTAATTGATGAAAAACCAGATTCCGTGATCCATTTTGCAGAACAAAGAGCAGCACCTTACTCGATGAAATCCAGTTTCACCAAAAGATATACAGTAGATAATAATGTTAATGGCACCCACAACCTTCTTGCTGCAATAGTAGAGAGTAATTTAGATATTCATGTTGTTCATTTAGGAACAATGGGAGTCTATGGATATGGATCACATAGAGGTGCAACAATTCCAGAAGGTTATCTAAAAGTTGAAGTTCCACAACCAGATGGAAGCCGATTTGAAGAAGAAATATTACACCCTGCAAGTCCAGGTAGTGTTTACCATATGACTAAAACCTTAGATCAATTATTATTTCTTTACTACAACAAAAATGATCTAGTAAGGATTACTGATTTACATCAAGGCATTGTTTGGGGAACCAATACAGAAGCAACTTTAAAAGATCCTAGATTGACAAACCGATTTGACTATGACGGAGATTATGGAACTGTTTTAAACAGATTCCTAATGCAAGCTGCAATTGGATATCCATTAAGTGTACATGGGACAGGCGGGCAAACAAGAGCATTTATACACATAAAAGACTCTGTAAAATGCGTACAACTCGCTCTTGAAAATCCTCCAAAATCTGGAGAAAGAGTCAAAATCTTTAATCAAATGACTGAGAGTCATCAAGTTGGAGAACTAGCTAAAAAAGTTGCTTCTCTAACAGGAGCTGATATTAATTATTTACCAAATCCAAGGAATGAAGCGGTAGAAAATGATCTAATTGTTGATAATAAATGTTTTATAGAGTTAGGTTTAAACCCAACGACTCTTGATAATGGCTTATTAGAAGAAGTTGTTGAAGTTGCCAAAAAATACTCCAATAGATGTGATCTTAAACGCATACCGTGTGTTTCATCCTGGACTAAAAAACAAGCTGAGGCAATAAAGACAAATTAAAATTTCTAAAATATTTACCTTAAGAAAGTGAAAATTGCATTGTTTACTGAAACTTTTTTACCTAAAGTTGATGGCATAGTCACAAGACTCACTAAAACGATTGAATTTTTAATAAAAAATGGTGATGAAGTTATAATTTTTTGTCCTGAAGGGTGTCCAGAATCATATATGGGTGCAACTGTAGTTGGAGTTGCTGCAATGCCATTACCCTTATACCCAGAGTTGAAACTTGGTTTGCCGGGTCCTGCAGTCTCAGATAAGTTAGAAAAATTTAACCCAGATTTGATACATGTTGTTAATCCAGCTGTACTTGGCTTAGGTGGCATATGGTTAGCGAAAACTAATAATATTCCTTTAATTGCCAGTTACCATACTCATCTTCCAAAATACCTGGAACATTATGGTATGGGTATGTTAGAGCCACTTTTGTGGGAATTACTTAAAGCAGCTCATAATCAAGCCTTGTTAAATTTATGTACTTCCACCGCTATGGTCAACGAGTTAAAAGATAAAGGTATCCAAAGGACTGCTCTATGGCAAAGGGGAGTAGATACTTTCAGTTTCAGACCAGATTTGAGAAGTGAGAAAATGAGAAGAAAGTTATTTGGGGAATATAACGACGCTAATTACTTATTGATTTATGTAGGAAGATTATCAGCAGAAAAACAAATTGAGAGAATTAAACCAGTCTTAGAAAGTATTCCTAATGCTTGCTTAGCACTTGTAGGTGACGGACCATATAGAAACCAGCTTGAAAAAATCTTCGAAAATACAAAAACTAATTTCATAGGATACTTATCTGGCGATGAACTTGCTAGCGCCTATGCCTCTGGAGATATATTTTTATTTCCATCTAGTACAGAAACACTTGGATTAGTTTTGCTAGAAGCAATGGCAGCAGGATGTCCAGTTATCGGAGCCAACAAGGGAGGGATTCCAGATATTATTAGCGATGGGATTAATGGTTGTTTATATGATCCTGATGAAAAAGATAATGGGGAACAAAGTTTGATTGAAGCGACAAAAAAAATTTTAGAGAATGAAGATAAAAGAGAAGTTATGAGAAAAGAGGCACGAAACGAAGCAGAAAAATGGGATTGGAATCAAGCAACACTACAACTGCAAAATTATTATGCAAATACTCTCAAAGAAGTAGATTAAAATTAATCTTAATTATGCTACGTGTGGAGGCGTAGGGTTATTATACGAACTTAAAGGAAGTATTAGAGTTGCGATATTTTGATTCTTTTCAGGCCTTTTTTTCTTTGAAAATTTTTTACCAAAGGGTACTCTTATAACATTAGTTCCCTCAATGGAACAAATGTTTGTGTTATCTCCTGAAAAATTATTGACAAAATTTGGTAAATCTACGTTTTTAACTGGCAGGTGCTTAACATTACCAGATTTAAAATCTTTGGTCATAGCTTCAAATACCCCAAAAAAATTTGATGCTCGAATATTTTAATAAAAAAATTTAAAAAAATTCTATAAGAAAATATTAAATTTTTATTCTCACTGATAATAACTAAGTAAATATAAGGGCGCTAGTCCTTTAAGCACATTTTTTTTCTTCTAAAGTCTCATCTTGATTTACATTGCAAGAACAAATTAAATTCCGATCGCCATATGCATTATTGATCCTAGAAACTGAAGACCAAAACTTAATATTTGTTGGAGTTTTATAAGGAAAAGAAGCCTTTTCTTTTGAATAAGGATAATGCCAATTATCAGCAATTAACTCTTTCAGCGTATGGGGAGCGTTACTTATTACATTATTATTTTTTAATGCAACATTTTTTTCTATTTCGCTGATTTCTTCTCCAATCAATAGCATAGCCTCACAAAATCTATCTACTTCTGCCAAACTTTCACTTTCAGTAGGCTCTATCATTATGGTTTCTGGAACAGGCCAACTAATAGTTGGGGCATGAAAACTATAATCAATTAATCGTTTAGCTAAATCATTGACACTCAATCCAGTTTTGGATTTTAAATCTCTAAAATCTAAAATACATTCATGTGCGACAAAATTATTTTTTCCTTTATAGAGAATCTTGAATTTATGTTTTAAGGAATGCGCAATATAATTTGCAGATAAAATTGCATGCGAAGTTGCTTTCCTTAACCCACTAAGACCTGCCATTTTTATATACATCCAACTTATTGGAAGAATACTTGCACTCCCATGCTTGGCAGAAGATACGAAATTAAAACTATTAGATAAATTATTATCCATTAAAGAATGAGTAGGAAGGTATGGGCTTAAAGTTTCTGATGCAGCAACTGGACCTACTCCTGGACCACCGCCTCCATGTGGAATGCAGAATGTTTTATGTAAATTCAAATGACAAACATCAACGCCATAGTTTCCAGGTTTGCATAATCCAACCTGAGCGTTCAAATTTGCTCCATCTAAATAGACAAATCCTCCCACAGAATGAATTAAATCACATATCTTTCTAATTTGTAATTCAAAAACTCCATGAGTAGAGGGATAAGTCAACATGAGAGCCCCTATTTGGTTATCAAATTTCTTGACCTTGATTGACAAATCTTGATAATCAATATTTCCTTCGTCATCACATTCAACAGTTAACACGTCAAAACCTGCCATAACTGCACTAGCAGGATTTGTTCCATGAGCACTTTTTGGAATTAAACATTTTTTTCTTAACAGTTCGCCTTTTGATTCAAAATAAGAATTAATTGCCAATAAACCTGCAAACTCTCCTTGAGAGCCTGCATTTGGTTGAAAAGAAACTGATTTTAAACCAACAATCTCACTTATCCATTTTTCTAGGTCAGATATAATTTTTGAATAGCCTTTAGTTTGATCTGGTGGACAAAAAGGATGCATGGAAGATAAATTAGCCCAAGAGACTGGATTTAACTCTGCTGCAGAATTTAACTTCATGGTACAGCTTCCCAATGGCATCATCCCATCTACCAAAGAAAAATCTTTTTCTGCAAGTCGGAATATATATCTCATTAATTCAGTTTCACTTTGGTAATTTGTGAATATATCTTGCTGCATCCATGCACTGGATCTCAGAGCTAAACTTTCAAGATGAAATTCTTTATCAAATTTTATATGCTTTAAATCTTTTTCTTTTTCTATAAGGTTTGCTATGAAAGTCAAAATGTCTTTTATTTCTTTTTCATTACTAAGCTCATCTAAAGAGATTCCAAAGCCAGTTGAATTTTCAATACTTGATCCCAACGGCAAAATTCTTAAGTTATAGCCATTTTTTAAAGCTTCATTATGGATTCTCTGGGAGTGCTCAGAATAAACATCAACACTATCAAATCTAATCCCATCAGGAATATCAAAACCTAAAGCAGCTAAACTTGATTCTAAATTTATTCTCAACACAACTAGTCTCTTAGCAATTTGCGTTAATCCAGAGGGTCCATGATAAATAGCATAAAAAGAAGAAATTATAGCTAACAAAGATTGAGCAGTACAAATATTACTAGTGGCCTTTTCCCTTCTAATATGTTGCTCTCTTGTTTGCAATGCTAGTCTTAAAGACTTTTCTCCATTTTTAGATAGAGTTTGCCCAACAATTCTTCCGGGTATCAACCTTTTATATTTTTCGCTACAAGCAAAATATGCTGCATGGGGTCCACCAAAACCCATTGGAACACCAAATCTTTGCATACTCCCAACTGCTACATCAACACCAAATTCAGAAATTGGTTTAATCAAAACTTGTGCTAGTGGATCAATACATGCCGTAACAATAATTTCTGATCTATGTGCTTGGGATATTAAGAATGTGGGATCATATAATTCCCCATTTTTACCAGGTAGTTGCAACAACATTCCAAAAACATCATCATGATTAGGAAGGTTGCTTTGAGTAAATCGTTTTAAGGATATTCCCAAAGGTTTTGCTCTGGTTTGTAGAACATTAAAAGTATGATCAAAAACATTTGATTCCACTAAGTACACTTTTGAAGATTTATTTTTTCTTGCGGAAAAACTCATGGCCATAGCTTCTGCAGCAGCAGTACCCTCATCCAACAAAGACGCATTGGCGACAGGGAATCCTGTTAGTTCACAAACAATAGTCTGAAAATTAAATAGAGCTTCTAATCTTCCTTGTGCAATTTCTGCTTGATATGGAGTATAAGAGGTGTACCACCTTGGATTTTCAAGAACATGTCTTTGGATTACTTTAGGCATGTGATTGTCATAATAACCAAGGCCTATAAGTGATCTAATTTTAGTATTTTTATTCGCAATCTCCTCCAATTCATTTAAAGCCTCAATTTCTGAACAACCTTGGGGCAATATTTCTGAAGATTTATCTTTAATCTGAATATCTTCAGGAATAACTTGATTTATAAATTGATCAATATTATTAAAACCAAGCTTGTTCAGCATAATTCTTTCATCATTATCTCCTAACCCAAGATGCCTATCTATAAACAAATCAGACCCAAATTTGGATGTCATATTAAAATATTTTTCTTTAAAATAGCTCTTTTTAAAAAGTTTGCCTTATTTTGGTACAACCTTTGATTGATATTCCTCAGAAGTCATCAAATCAGCAATTGATGCTTTTGATACTGGTTTCAAAATGACTAACCAACCGTCTCCAATCGGATCATTCTGCAAAAGCTCAGGGTTCTCAATAACACTTTCATTTACAGATACTATTTCCCCTGAAAAAGGCACATAGACTTCCTCAACGGCCTTAACTGATTCTATTGTTCCAAAAGTCTCGCCTTTTTCTAAAGTCGCTCCTTCATCAGCTAATTCAACAAAAACAATATCTCCTAATTGATCTATAGCGAATTCACTAACTCCAATTTTTAAAAATCCATTTTCTTCCAAGACATATTCATGAGTATCAGCATAGTTGAGGTTGTCTGGAAACTTATAAGACATGATTAAGTAGATAAAGGAAGTAGAGAATCCTTTGAAATTAATTTTTCCTCTAATAGTTCAGATAATAATCGAATTAATGCAATTTTGATGTGAGCTATGTGAGAACCACCTTGAACAAAAATATTATAAGGATCTCTTAGAGGAGCATCAGCAGAAAATTCACTTGTACTACCTTCAATAAAGGTACCTCCTGCCATTAATAATTTTGAATCATATCCATCCATTGATGATGGAACAACATTTAGAAAAGAATCTACTGGTGAAGAATTTTGAAAAGATTGACAAACTTTTTGTACCAAATCAGGATTATTTAATCTTACTGACTGAATAAGATCAGATCTATAAGTTGCTGGCTCTGGTAAAACCTTAAATCCCAAATTTTTAAAGACTGCTGCAACCATATCAGCACCTTTTAATGATTCGTGAACAATTTGTGGTGCTAAAAACAACCCCTGCAAAATTAATCTTCCTAGTCCAAAATTTATTCCTGCAGAAGAACCAATGCCTGGTGAGGTTAATCTAGAACATGCCATCTCAACCAACTCTGCATCTCCTGCAACGTACCCACCAGTAGGAACTATTGTTCCTCCCAAATTTTTAATCAAGGATCCAGCAATTATATTTGCCCCTTTAGAAATTGGTTCACTGTCTTCAACAAGCTCCCCATAACAGTTATCCACAAAACATATACAGTTAGGATCAAGAGAATGAATAAGACTACAAATTTTCTCTATCTGATGATTCGTAAGAGACTTTCTCCAACTATATCCACAACTTTTTTGTATGAATACTAATTTGCATGAATTTTCTTTAAAAAAATGAACAATTTTTTCTTCAAAAGAATCAAAATTCTCGCAGATATTTACTTGCTTATATTCAATGTCAAAATCTTTAAGTGATCCTTTTCCTCCTCCCCTTATTCCTATGACTTCTTCTAACGTGTCATATGGTTGTCCTGTAAGAGATAACATTACATCTCCAGGTCGAAGAATTCCAAATAAGACAGAACTTATTGCATGGGTTCCACTTACAAATTGCATCCTCACAGCAGCTTTTTCAGCAAGAAACAATCTTGCAAAAACCGCATCAATTTTTTCTCTAGATATATCATCATGCCCACTACCAGAAGATTGATTGAAATGACTAGTAGAAACTTTTTCTTCCTTAAAAATTGTCAAAATATTTTCTAATTTCTGGAAAACCTGATTGGACCTTTCTTGGAAAACTTTACTTAAACTATCTTCGACAGAAAGAACAGCGTTTTCAGCCAGTTTTACGTTATTATCAAGAATCATTTATTAAGAAAATTAATGTTATTTTTCAGAAGCTAAATTTCTTAATTTTGCGAGGAAAGCATTAGGTCCCCTGCCATGAAAATAAGAAAGTTTTTTTGAAGCCTCATATAAATCAAGAAGTTCTCCATCTAATTCTTCTGCCGTATAATCTCTAATTCCTGCAATTACCTCAGCAAAACGTTCTCTACGGGCAGATTTATTAACAGCATAAGCTTCCATTACCTGCATTTTACATGATCTCCAAGCCTTATTCTGACAAAAATGCTCTGAAAGAGCATCACTTAAAGCAGAAGCTTCTTCATCTTCTATGTACCAGTCAAAAGATGAAGGTAGAGGTTTTAATCCTGAAAATATCTCGAATAACTCCCCGGCCGATAATGGATTACCAGAATCATTTTTTAGGGGTACTGCAGACTCTTCCAAAGATTTCCATAATTCTGGGTAATCACTCTCAAAACGATCCCTGATTTTTTCTATACCTTGATCAAGAATCGTATTTACTTGAGCCAAAGCAAGAAAAACTTCAGGACCTGGCGAAGATAACTTACCATTCCTAAGATTAGAAATTTGCGAATTATGAACTTTACCTAAATCAAGAACTTCAGAAAGTAATGGCAATACTCTATGAGACCATCCATTTCTTTCATGCCAGAGGTGTATCAAATGAGCCATAGCCCTTCGACCTCTAGATAATTTATCGCGATATCCGAGACTCACAGATAATTAAACTTATCAATAGTATAGTATGATAATATTACATATCGGTAATTTTGAAAATAGTATTTCAATATCATGAATTCAGTAATTTTCCAAGAAACAGCAAAATTAAAAAAACCTGTACCCGCCGAAAAAGTTATAGAACTCTCAGAAAAATTACTGGAACCTTCCAGTCATTCAAAAAGATATCCTCCAAGACTACATAAAACGTGGGGAACAATAGTTTTTATGGTTACAATTCATATTCTTTCTCTTGTAGCTATACAACCAAAATTTTGGAGTCTCCCTGCAGTCACTTCATTATTATTTTTTTACTGGGTAACTGCTTGTTTAGGAGTCACCCTTGGATATCACAGATTGTTATCACACAGATCGTTTGCTGTACCAAGATGGTTAGAAAGATTTTTTGCTACCTGTGGAGCTATAAGCTGCCAGCATGGACCAATCGATTGGGTAGGTTTACATAGACATCACCACTCTTTTTCTGATACTGAAGTAGATCATCACAATAGTAAAAAGGGATTTTGGTGGAGTCATATGGGCTGGATGTTTAAAGACGTAGAAGCACTAAAAGCTGTTCCAAAACTAAGTGCAGATTTAATCAAGGATCCATACTATAGATTTTTAAATAAATACTTTTTATTCTTACAAATTCCTATTGGACTTTCTTTGTACGCAATAGGTCAAAAATTAGGAGTTGGAGGATGGGCATTAGTACTTTGGGGAATTCCATTGAGGCTTGTGGTTGTTTATCACGTAACTTGGCTAGTCAACTCTGCAACGCATTGTTGGGGTAAAGCACCATTTGAAAGTGGTGATTCATCTAAAAACAATGCGTGGGTTGCTGCATTAACATTTGGAGAAGGTTGGCATAATAATCATCATGCATTTCCCAATTCAGCAAAACAAGGATTATTTAGAGGTCAGATAGACATAACATGGGAACATATTAAGATTCTTGCGAAATTTGGTCTTGCAAAAAAAGTAAAGTTACCCTCTAGGTCTTATTATTAATTATATTGTTCAATATTTTCATGGCCAAAAGAGTACAAGTCGCATTAACTGAATCAATCGCATCACTAGGTAAAGAGGGAGATCTAGTTGAAGTAGCACCTGGATACGCAAGAAATTTTTTATTACCTTATGGCAAGGCAATGAATGTAACACCAGCAGTCCTTAAACAAATTGAAAGGAAGAAAGAAAAAGAAAAAATCGCTGCTGATAAATTAAAACAAGAAGCTTTAGATTTCCAAACTGCATTATCTACAATAGGTAGGTTCACTATCAAAAAACAGGTTGGTGAAGATGGTGTCCTTTTTGGAACGGTTACCAATGGGGATGTTGCCGAAGCAATAGAAGCGGCAACTAAAAAAGAGATTGATAGAAGAAACATTACTGTCCCTGATATTCATAATTTAGGTTCCTTTACTGCAAAAATAAAATTACATCCAGAAGTAAATGCAGAAGTAAATATTGAAGTAACAAGTTAATCAATTTGTTGCATTATTTTGAAAAGTAGCCAGAGTATATATCTAAGCAATTAAAGATATGGTTTCCGTACCTTTTCCAAATAATGGGCAAAATAAAAATTTTAAAAAAGATTTTAATAGTGAAAATGCTGGATTAGTTCCTCCTCAAAACGTTCAAGCAGAGGAAGCAGTTCTTGGTGGCATACTTCTTGATCCAGACGCGATCGGAAGAATTGCAGACTTAATTAAACCTGAAGCTTTTTATATAAATGCCCATCAAGAGATTTATAGAACAGCATTAATGTTGCATACCCAGGGTAAACCAACTGATTTAACGTCAATGAGTGCTTGGTTAGCAGATAATGGATCACTAGAAAAAATTGGAGGAAACAGCAAACTGGTAGAACTAGTTGAAAATGTTTCCTCTACAGCTTCCATAGAACAAGTTGCTAATTTAATTAACGACAAATTCATGAGAAGGCAACTTATCAGATCTGGTAATGAAGTGGTTCAACTAGGTTTTGATCAAACTCAAGATACTAATGAGGTTCTAGATAAAGCAGAGCAAAAAATATTTGAAATCAGCCAAGAAAAACCTTCAAAAGGCCTGACTCAAGCAGCTGAAATCCTTACAAGTACTTTCAATGAAATAGAGTCAAGATCATTAGGTACTTCAGTAGCTGGAATTCCTGTAAATTTCTACGATCTTGATGCAATGACTCAAGGTTTTCAAAGAAGTGATTTAATAATTGTTGCTGGAAGACCTTCAATGGGAAAAACTTCAATAGTTCTGAATCTGGCTAAAAATGTTGCACAATCTCAAGATTTACCTGTGTGTGTATTTAGCCTTGAAATGAGTAAAGAACAGTTGACATATAGACTACTCTCTATGGAAGTGGGAATCGAAAGTGGAAGGCTAAGAACAGGAAGACTACAGCAAGATGAATGGCCATTACTCGGAGAAGGTATCAATTCATTAGGTCAATTGCCAATATTTATAGATGACAAGCCTAACTTAAGTGTTCTAGAGATGAGATCTCTGTGCAGAAGATTAATAGCGGAACAAAAAAAAGAACTTGGATTAATTGTGATTGATTATCTGCAGTTGATGGAAGGATCAACCCCTGATAATAGAGTGCAAGAACTTTCACGAATAACAAGAGGTCTTAAAAGCATGGCCAGAGAATTAAAAGTACCAGTAGTAGCTTTATCTCAGCTTAGTAGAGGGGTTGAGTCTAGAACAAATAAAAGACCAATGTTAAGTGATCTAAGAGAATCAGGATCTATTGAACAAGACGCAGATTTAGTATTAATGATTTATAGAGATGAATACTACAATCCAGAGACTGAAGATAGAGGAATTACAGAAATCATTGTCACTAAACATAGAAATGGACCCGTAGGAACTGTTAAATTATTATTTGAACCTCAATTTACGAGATTTAGGAATTTAGCTAATTAAATCGCTCCTAAAATGCATGATAATCACTCAACAAATGAATCTTTTGACGTCATCGTTATTGGAGGAGGACATGCAGGATGCGAAGCAGCTATAACAACAGCAAAATTAGGATTTTCTACAGCCTTATTTACAATCAATTTAGATAGGATTGCCTGGCAACCTTGCAACCCTGCAGTTGGCGGGCCGGCAAAAAGTCAGTTGGTACATGAAGTTGATGCATTAGGTGGAATTATTGGTAAATTAGCTGATGAAACAGCTATACAAAAAAGAATATTAAATGCAAGTAGAGGCCCAGCTGTATGGGCATTAAGAGCTCAAACAGATAAAAGAGAATACTCAAAAAAGATGATTGAAATACTACAAAATACAGATAATTTATCTTTAAAAGAAGCAATGATTACTGAACTGGATATTGCAAAAACTGAAGAAATTGGATTGAACTCAAAAAAAATCTTAAAAAAAAGAATAAAGGGTGTAAGAACTTTCTTTGGTAGTTATTACTCAGCTAGATCAGTTATCATCACAGCTGGCACGTTCTTAGAAGGAAGAATATGGATAGGAAATAAATCAATGTCAGCTGGTAGGTCGGGCGAACAAGCAGCAAAAGGACTTACTCAAAATTTACACGAAATTGGTATCAAAACAGAACGTTTAAAAACAGGAACTCCAGCAAGAGTTGATAAAAGAAGTATCATTTTTGATGAATTAGATATACAACCAAGTACTGCAGCAGATAAATATTTTTCTTTTGACCCAGATATAAAAAATAATATGCCCCAAGTTAGTTGTCACATCACAAGAACAACTACCGAAACACATCAACTAATTCGAGACAATTTACATTTAACTCCCATTTACGGCGGTTTTATTGATAGTAAGGGTCCAAGATATTGTCCTTCTATTGAAGATAAAATCGTTAAATTTGCTGATAAAGAATCACATCAAATTTTCTTAGAACCAGAAGGAATTAATACTCCTGAAATATATGTTCAAGGATTTTCTACAGGTTTACCCGAAAATATTCAATTAGAACTTTTAAGAACCTTACCTGGATTAAGTGAATGTAAAATGTTGCGTCCAGCATATGCTGTAGAGTATGACTATATACCTGCAACACAGCTCCAAACATCACTCGAAACGAAAGAAATTGAATATTTATTTAGCGCCGGACAAATTAATGGGACTACTGGTTATGAAGAAGCAGCAGCACAAGGGTTAGTTGCAGGAGTCAATGCTACAAGAAAACTAAACAAAAAAGACCCAATAATCTTCACCAGAGAAAGCAGTTATATAGGAACAATGATCAATGATTTAATTACCAAAGATCTCAAAGAACCATACAGAGTTCTCACTAGCAGGAGTGAATATAGGTTGACCCTTAGGGGAGATAATGCAGATAGGCGATTAACCCCATTAGGTTATGAAATAGGGTTAATTGATGAGAAAAGATGGTCGGTCTATAAAGAAAAAATGAAACTCCTTGAAGAAGAGAAATTAAGATTAAAAAACACTCGATTAAAAAACACGGATGAAATATCAAAAAAACTAGAATTAGCCACGGGATCAAAAATCAAAGGCTCAATAACTTTGAAAGAACTCTTAAAAAGACCAAACTTTCATTATTCAGATTTAATTAAATATAATTTGACTGAAAAAAATATAGCTTCTTCAATACAAGAAGGTGTTGAAATAGATATTAAATACGAGGGTTATCTTAAAAGACAAAAAAACAACATTGAACAAATAAATCGTCAAAGCTGTAAATCTCTGCCTCTAGAAATAAATTATGAAAAGATAGATACATTGTCTTTAGAAGCTAGAGAAAATTTGAATAAGATAAAGCCAAAAAATTTTGGTGATGCTTCAAAAATTCCTGGGGTTAGCAAAGCTGATTTAACTGCTTTACTTGTTTGGCTAAAAATAAGAGAGATAAAAAAAGATAAGGCAAATATTTTTGCTAAAAAAAAGTTATCATCTTAAAAGCACTCCGTTAGAGCACTGAATAATAAACTTTTTAACTCTCCAAAAATTTTATGGGAAGAAAAAGCCTCTAATTTTTTAGTGAAGAATTCACTACCAAAAATATCTGGCCCATGGAAATTAATGCTGCTTGGAGATGGAAGTCCAACTAGACATCTGCAGCTTTTAACTAATCAAGAGACAAAAATTAAATTAATTTCAATGCAATTAGATTCTCTATCCACTAAAGAAGGCCCTAAAGAATTGAATCAGTTAAATGGCCCTTTAATTAGAAGACAAGTATGGATCAAAAGCAATAAGAAAAACCTAGCATGGGCAGAAAGTTGGTGGAATGCAGATCAAGTGAATGAAAATTTAAAAGCCAAAGAAGAGCCAATTTGGAAGAATTTGACACAAGACAGATCAGAATTATTTAGAGAAGTTGATCGTATTTCACTTGTCAATGCAAAATGGTTAGAAGATCAATTTTGCTTTAAAGGCCCATTCTGGTCAAGAAGTTACAGATTTTTTCGAGACAAAAAACCCTTAACAATTATAAGGGAGGTTTTCAATCCAAATTTAGAAACTTTACTGGGTTATTCAGGAATTAAAGAATTTACCAAACTATACTCTTCTTCTTCTTGATCTGGGAAGATTTCTTGATTTTGATTGAACTTGTTGGATTGATTGATCTCTCGAAGTATTATTCTCATTTTCTGAAGCTCTTTGCCATCTTTCAACTTTGAAATCCATTTCATCTGGCCAATCTTCATCCTTACTCTCTTTCACATAGGGTAATTGTTTTTGATCAGTTGACTGTAAATTTTTTGGTTGCCTTAAAGATATTGCTTCTAAAGGTCTTTTTGAATACTTTGTAGTAGATTCATAAGAATTTGATTCTCTGGAAAATGTCTTAATATCGTTTTGATCATCATAAAAATTCTCATCATTCCAATCATCATTTTCTTCATCAAAAAATAAATCCACTTTTTTTGATACCCATCTTCCTACTTTTTTAACACTCTTACTTGTTATTCCTTGAAAATCTGAGTTCCTTCTTTTACCTGGCCTAGCACCAGATACTCCATCAACGAATTGTCTTCCAGTTTCAAAAATTTTATCAACTTGTTTATCAACAATATTTCTATCAAAACTATTTTTAAGATTTCTAATTCTCCTCGAATCCATAAATTATTGTTCTTTTTAAAATATAAATTACATTAAAAAAATAAATAATTCCAAAGATAGAAACAAAAACACATCTAATTATTTCTAATCAAACAAAATTAAACACTTTTTATTCCATGATCCATTGAAGAAATTTACACAACATTTTTTACAGGCTATATTCTTTATTCTTTTTCTGTAGAAAAATTTCTCACCACAATTTTGACAAGTTCCTATGTATTTTAATTCTCTCCTTTCAATAGGAAATGAGTGCCTTACAGAAATTTGAAAATTCTTCTCTTTCTCATTAATTTCATTCATCTTTTCTAAGAAATTTGGACCATGTATCTCATTTTTTTTTAATATCCTATCTACCCATGCATGAATCATTTCATGACATAAAGTACTGTTTATCTCACTATTAGATAATTTACTCAAAATAGGTTTCGATAAGATAATTTCAGAATCTACAAGACCATTAATTCTTTTTCTTTTATAAAAACCAGCAGTAGTTTTTAATCTATTATCACTCCATCTAACTTTTACTAATGGTTGATTATTAACCGCTAGAGAATTTTCAAAATATTGGCTATTAAATTTATGAAATAAAGGTAAAAGAGGAATTACAGGCATTATGGATTAAAATTAGTATTATTTTGACAAAAAAAGCCATCAAAAACGATTTCTTTTCTTAAAGTAATAAAAAACTTAAATCAACATGGATGCAACACTAGTTAAAGATATCGGAATTAAAGCATTATTAGTAGGCGGAGCTGTACTAGTTTCTTTTTGGACTTTTAATGCAGTCAAATTAGTTATAAGCGCCAGAGGAATTAATCCATTAGTGAGAAAGTTTTTTGATCAAATAGCTGCTGGCAGAATTGATGCAGCGTATGGTTTAACTACAAAAACTTATAAAACTCATGTGAAGCGCCAAGACTTTCTTAAATTTTTAGCTAGTTTAAACCTCAATAAATATAGAAATTTAAAATCAGGAAGACCTAGAGTCCAAGAAGATCAAATCATAATAACTTTGAATTTAAAATCAGAAGATAAACAAGATGAACTCCCATTAGATTTTACTTTCGCAAAAACTGACAATGATTGGAAAATAGACAGAATAGCAAAAGTGAATTAATAATTTCTTGTGAGGCAAAAAGAATTGTTTAAAGAAGAGATAATACATCAACTAGAATTACACCCAAGTAGATTAGATAAAGAGAAAATCATCTCAGAAGCAATGGAATATGGTTTAGATGATTTTTTTGAGGGCATCCGTATGGCACTTGATCCATTGGTAACTTTTGGTGTAAAAATTGTTCCTGAAAAAGAGAATGAAAAAAGTCAAAATTTTTTATGGAAAGATTTTAGGGAATTAGCAAATAAGCTTATTCAAAGAGAGCTTACTGGTCACGCTGCTCGCGATGCAATTATTACAGCTATGGAATCTGCCACAAAAGAAGAGTGGAATGGATTTTATAGACGAGTTTTAATTAAAGATCTTAGATGTGGTGTATCTGAAAAAACAATCAACAAGATAGCCAAGAAATTTCCCAAATATGCGATTCCTATTTTTTCTTGTCCTTTAGCTCATGACAGTGCAAATCATGAAAAAAAAATGATAGGAAAAAAGCAAATTGAAATCAAATTAGATGGTGTGCGCGTCTTAACTATTATTAGAAAAAATAAAGTAGAAATGTTTTCTCGTAATGGGAAACAATTCCATAATTTTGGTCATATTATCTCAGAAATAGAAAACGTCTTAAAAAAAGATCCTGCACCTCATGACTTAGTCCTAGATGGTGAAGTAATGAGCGCTAACTTTCAGGATTTAATGAAACAGGTTCATAGAAAAGATGGCAAACAAACAAAAGACGCAGTTCTACATCTATTTGACTTATGTCCCCTTGAAGACTTCCAAAAAGGACGATGGAACACTAGTCAAACAGCAAGAAGTTTATTAGTAAAAGAATGGGTAGCAAAACATTCTTTACTTCTTAGACATATAAAAACACTTGACTGGGAAAATGTGGACCTCGACACCAATGAGGGACAGAAAAGATTTGTAGAGCTGAATAAATCTGCTGTGGAGGGTGGATATGAAGGGGTAATGATTAAAGATCCTGATGCAATGTATGAATGTAAAAGAACACACAGTTGGTTAAAAGCAAAACCTTTCATTGAAGTCACTTTAAAGGTTGTATCTGTTGAGGAAGGCACAGGTCGCAATAAAGGTAGACTAGGAGCTTTACTAGTAGAAGGTGAAGATGATGGGCATGAATACAGTCTGAGTTGTGGAAGCGGATTTAGTGATATCCAACGTGAAGAATATTGGTCAAAACGGAATCAACTGATTGGTCAACTTGTAGAAATCAGAGCTGATGCTAAAACTAAATCCCAGGATGCGGTAGCTTTTAGTCTGAGGTTTCCTAGATTCAAATGCTTTAGAGGATTTAAAGCTGGAGAAAAAGTTTAAATTTTAAAAAATAGTATTCCACAAAGTAGTCTATGAAAAATGTGGTTTTTAAGTAAAAAAATACTAAAAATCTTGGCTATAAAATGTAAGAATAATCATCAGGACTATTAGAGAGACTTATGACAAAGAAAACAGTTTTCAACTTCATAAAAACACCTTGTGGACAAGCAAAATACATCGAATTAGAAGCCAACAAAACTCTAATAGGTAAATTTAGGCTTTTGTGGTTTATCTTAATTGCATCTATTAGAGATTGGAATATTAAAGAGTAAATTCTTAGGATTTTTCAAAATATTCCCTGGAATATTTAGCTGAGAAATATACAACTAAAAAAGTTGAAATAATTCCAACAATAGTCATATATAAATTATTTGGTGATTGGACATTTTTTAGCTCCTGGATATTTTTTGCCAAACTACCTATTGAGCAATAAAGAAAAGTTCCTGGAATTATTCCAAAAAGACCAATAGCGAAATCTCGAAATTTAACATTATTCAAACCATAAAAATAATTAAGAATACTGAAGGGAAGTATCGGAGATAATCTTGCTAAAAAAATTAATTTAAGTCCGCCTTTTTCTACTACTTTTTCCATAACACTTAATTTTGGATAACGACTAAAAAGAGTTTTTAGCTTTTTTGCAAAAAAACTTTTTGATACAAAAAAAGCAACTGATGCTCCTAAGGAAGCGGAGAAAAAAACGATAATTGATCCTAAATATGAGCCATATAAAAAACCTGATAATAAAGATAACCAAGAAGCTGGGAGTATTAATAAAACAATTAAAATATAAATGCAAACAAACGAAAATATCCCAATTCCAGTATTAAAAAAAAAAGACAAATTATAAATATTTTCAAGAAATATATTCATTCTCAATTCAAAAGCTCCAGTTTTTTAGTAATTCTCTCCATTTGTACCGAACCCTCATTTAATTTAAATCTACATTCATCAACAATATCTTTTGGAGCCTTATCCACGAAATTTTTATTAGATAATCTCTTATTTAAATTATCTAATTCAGTAATCACCTTTTTTAAATCCTTGTTTAGCCTTTCCTTTAATGCATCTATATTTACAAAATCCTGAAAAGGTAAGTAAACCTCTAAATCACTAATTATCCCAGAAAAAGATTTAGCAAACTCTTTTTTATCAACAGCATTAGGTTTAAAAATAAATACTTCAGAAGATTTAGTTAAGATTTGAATATCATCAACTAAAATTTTTAGAAAATCAATCAATTCATCATTATCTGAAATCAAGTAAACAGGAACTTTTTCTGATGGCTTGAGGCCTAATTCAGCTCTCAAATTTCTAATCAATCTAATAATTTCAAAGAGTTTTTGAAAGGAATTATCAAGCTTATTATCAACAAATTTATTTTCTTGGGTTGGCCATTTTTGAAGAGATAATAATTCTTTATCTGATTTAAGTTGCAGTACATGCCAAAGTTCTTCAGTAATGTGCGGCATAAAAGGATGAATCATCACCAAAATATCATTGAGCACTTTTATTAAAACCTTTTCAGATATTTGTCTATTATTAGTTTCTTTATTATTAAACCTTTGTTTAGCAAATTCTACATACCAGTCACAAAAATCATTCCATGCAAATTCATATAGAAGTTTGGCAGATTCTCCCAATTTATATTCTTTCAATAAAGAAGCGACTTTTATATTTACCTGATTCAATTTCGATAAAATCCACTTATCACATAACTCTAAAGAAGGTTCATCACTCTCATTAAGCGAATCATTATTGTTAGAAGTTTTATTAATTAACACAAATTTAGTTGCATTCCATAATTTATTCGCAAAATTTCTTGAAGCTTCAACAGTTGAAGAGGTATCTTTTTTTCTATCAAAATCAAGCCGGATATCTTGTCCAGCTCCTGCAACTTCTCGAATTAAAGCAAATCGCAGAGCATCAGAACCATATTTATCAATTAATAGTATTGGGTCAATACCATTACCTGAACTTTTACTCATTTTTTTATTGTTTTCATCTCGAACTAGACCATGAATATAAACATCCTTAAAAGGAATATTATTCGTAAAAGTATTCCCCATCATTGTCATTCTGGCCACCCAGAAGAAAATAATATCGAAACCAGTAACAAGAACATTATTTGGATACCATTTTTTAAAATCAGGATCATTTGTATTTGGCCAACCAAGAGTTGAGAAAGGCCATAAACCACTTGAAAACCATGTATCCAAGACATCTTTATCTCGAACCAATTTAATATTTGATCCAAATTTTTTATTAGCTTCGATTAAGGCATCTTCTTCATTTCTTGCAACGATATATGGAGTATTTTGTTCTATTGAGTCTTGAGAGTCATCTAAAACATACCATGCTGGTATTTGATGCCCCCACCACAATTGCCGACTGATACACCAATCATTAATATTCTCTAACCAATCCTTATAAACTTTCTCCCAGCGTGGAGGAATAAACGATGGTTTTTTAGAATCAATTTCATTAAGACATCCTTGTGATATATCATCCATTTTCAAAAACCATTGTGTTGACAATAAAGGTTCAATTGGAACCTTACCTCTATCAGAAAAAGGAACAGTATGTTTGTAATCCTCTATCTTTGTCAAAAGGCCTAAATTATCCAATTCTTTGATAATTTTCTTTCTAGCCTCATATCTATCTAAATTTTGAAAAATACCTGCATTAATATTTAAAGTTCCATCTTTGTTCATTACATTAATCTGTTTTAAATTATGCCTTTTTCCTATTGCAAAATCATTTGGATCATGGGCTGGAGTAACCTTCACACAACCAGTACCAAAATCTTTATCAACATGTGAATCAGCGATAATAGGTATTTCTCTATCAACAAAAGGGACTTTTACTTTGACACCAATAAATTCTTTATATCTATCATCATCCGGATTAACTGCCACAGCAGTATCACCCAAAAGAGTTTCTGGTCTTGTTGTTGCAACTTCTAAGAACTTATCTAACTGTTCACCACTTTCAGAAATTAAAGGGTATTTAAAATGCCATAAATGACCATTTACTTCTTGCATTTCAACTTCAAGATCACTTACGGCAGATTGAGATTCAGGACACCAATTAACCAAATATTCGCCTCTATAAATTAAATTCTTTTTATAGAGAATATTAAAAGCCTCAATAACTGCTTCATTTAATTTTTGATCTAGAGTAAATCTTTCTCTAGTCCAGTCAACTGAATATCCTATCCTTTTTAATTGAGAAACTATTCTTCCACCACTTTGTTCTTTCCAGCTCCATGCTCTTTTAAGAAATTCATCTCTTCCAATATCCTCGCTTGTTTTGCCTTCACTTTTTAATTGTTTTTCAAGAATAGTTTGAACGGCTATTGAAGCATGATCAGTTCCTGGTAAGCACAAAACATTCTTACCTAAAAGTCTTTGAAAACGTACTACAACATCTATCAAAGCCGTATTAAATGCATGCCCCATATGCAAAGATCCAGTTACATTTGGTGGAGGAATAACAACACAAAAAGGCTCCCCAGCATCCTCAGGGTTAGGACAAAACGCCTTTAGACTTTCCCATTTTTCTTGCCACTTTTTCTCTACTTCAAAAGGTGAATAATTTGCTAAAGATAATTGATCATTCATCTCTGTCATGTCCAAATTTTATTTCAATAAACTTTTTGTTTATTTTATCTTGAGAGCAGCCAATTAATGAAAATAATATTAGTTTGCAAAAAAAGAAACATACATTCTACAAAAGTTTGAAGCCAGAACCGCAAGAACAACGTTTTGCATTTTTTGGTGTTGAAATAAGAAATCCACCACCGCTCAAATCACCGTAATAATCTAATTTTAAATCTTTAAGTAAATTAAACTTTTTTACATCCGCGTATAAAGTTACTCCTTCAGTTCTTGAAATAGGGGATCCATTACATGCACCCGGCCTTAATTTAATATGCATCCATCCTTCGGAACAATTTTTATCCTCTACCAAATCAATCGACATTTCTCCTGGAGAACCTCCAAAAGAAGCTTGCCTAGATAGTTCTGAAGCAGCGCTTTGACTGATTGAAAGATTGACGATCTCAGTCATTAGAAAAATAATAAATGGGCGATCCAGGGTTCGAACCAGGGACATCCTGCTTGTAAGGCAGGCGCTCTACCGCTGAGCTAATCGCCCTTATAATAAATCATTCTAATAGATGAAGTTGAAATATTTATACTAAGTATTTAAATATTTCATGATTGAGGCAAAATTAAATTAATAAAATATATCCTATGTCCTCAAACGATAGATATAACTTACAAAAAAATTCCGATTTAGAGACTTTAGAAAACTTTAAAATTTTAATATCTAATATCAAGTCATTAAAAGATAAAACTTGGGGATGCCCTTGGCAGAAAATACAGTCTCATAAATCGTTGATCCCATTTTTACATGAAGAAAGTAATGAATTTATAGATGCGATATATGAAAAAAAGGCGGATAACATATGTGAAGAGTTAGGAGATCTTTTATTACAAGTCATGCTTCATGCTGAAATCGGTTACGAAAAAAAAGAATTTGAACTCAATGATGTTATAAAAAATCTAAACAAGAAAATTGTTAATAGACATCCATATATTTTTAAAAAAAAAGAAAAAGTATCTCTAGAAAAATCGCAACAGATTTGGGAAAACATTAAAAATTCAGAAGAAGAAACACCTCATATGGAATCATCAATTAGTAAAAATTTAAATAGGAAAATCAAAAATTTACCACCAATGGTTGGAACAGATAAAATCACAAATGTTGTTAAAGAATATGGTTTTAAATGGGAGAGTACCGATCAGATTTTTGAAAAGTTAGAAGAAGAGATTAATGAATTAAAGGAAGCAATTAAAAGCAATAATGATTCAGAAATAAAAAATGAATTTGGGGATATTTACTTTACCCTTCTGAATCTCTCAAACTTTTTAAAAATAAATCCTGAATCAGCTCTACAAAAGACTAATAAAAAATTTTTAGACAGATTTTCAATCATTGAACATCATGCAGGCGATAATATAGAAAAACAAACTCCTAAAGACTTTCAACGGCTTTGGCAAATAGCCAAACGAAAACTTAAAAGAAAAAATTCTTAAAAAGCAAATGACTAATATTTCAACATGGGTAGATGAATATCATAAAGGCTCAAGATTCGGTCTAAATGGAGATGTTTTAATTAAACAAAAATCACAATATCAAGAAATTATTGTTATTGAAAATGAATACTATGGCAGAGCTTTAATGCTTGATGGTTGTTGGATGACATCACTAAAAGACGAGAAATATTATCATGAGTGTCTTGTGCATCCAGCATTAAGTAGCATTGACGAAAAATCTAATGTACTAATTATTGGTGGAGGAGACGGCGGTACAGCAAGAGAATGCGTTAAATATTCTCAAATATCGAAAATTGATCTAGTAGAAATTGACGAGGAGGTAATCAAAATATCTAAAAAATTTTTAAAAGAAATTGGAGGCGAAGCATGGAATGACAAAAGATTAGAAATACATGTTGATGATGGTGTTAAATGGGTAAAAAAAACAAGAGATAATTTTTACGACATTATTTTTATAGATTGTTCAGATCCCTCAGAATTTTCAAATTTATTATTTTCAGATTCTTTTTATAAAGAATGTAAAAGAATACTTACACCAAAGGGGATATTAGCAACGCAAAGCGAATCTCCTGAATCCTTCAAAAATATTCACATAAAAATTTTGAAAACCCTAAAAAATATATTTAAAGTTTCTGAAACTATGTATTCCTTTGTGCCTATATATCCAAGCGGGATTTGGAGTTGGACATTCGCTTCTTCAGAAGATCTAAATTTATCAAAGCAAAATTATGATGAAGTCCTAAAAATAGAAAAAGGATGTGAAATTTGGAATTTAAATTTTCAAAATGCAGCATTCAAAATGATGCCAAATAAAATTGTAAAAGAACTAGATTAATAAGATGACAAAAAATTTATTTGATAACGAAAATGCAATTTATATGGGAGCAAAAAGAAATCCCGAGAATTGCTCAATTGGTATATTTGGAGTTAATTATGACGGGACATGTTCGTTTAAACCAGGAGCAAGATTTGGTCCAGAAGCAATAAGACAAGTCAGTTCTTGTTTAGAAACATATTGTCCAAAAATAAAAAAAGACTTAGAGGATATTATTTATGTTGATTTTGGATCAATACTAATTGATAAAAATGACTCAAAGTCCGTTATTGAATCGGTTAAATCAGCAACAAATTATTTAATTAATAAACGTCTTAGTCCTATTATGCTTGGAGGCGAACACTCTATTACAAGAGGTGCTATTGAAGCATTAGTAAAAAAATATCCAGATTTGATATTGGTTCAACTTGATGCTCATGCAGATTTAAGAGAATCATATATAGGAAATGAACATAGTCATGCTTGTACTATGAAAAGATGCTTAGAAGTGCTACCTGAAAAGAAAATTTTACAAGTAGGAATTAGAAGTGGGACTAAGGAAGAATTTGAAATTATGCATAACAACAACCAATTAGTTAACTTTTGTCCAGGCGGAAATGCACATGAGTTAAAACAAGCTCTTCTACCATTCGCTAAGTCTCCAATCTATTTAACAATAGATTTAGATTGGTTTGATCCCAGTTTATTAGCAGGGACGGGCACTCCAGAACCGGGAGGATTTTTTTGGAATGATTTTGAAGAAATACTGAAAACTTTAAAAGACTTTAGAATTGTGGCGTCAGACATTGTGGAATTATCTCCAGAAATTGATAAAAGCGGAGTAAGTAGCATAGTTGCAGCCAAAGTACTTAGAAGCTTAATTTTGTCATTAGAAAATATGCAATAAAAAATTTCTAAACTACAGTGTAAAAATACTAAATACAAACTAAATATTTCATGGATTTGCTAAAAAGTCCTCTTTATTCAAAATATGTTGAAGCCAATGCAAAATTAGTGGATTTTGCAGGTTGGGAAATGCCCATATCATTTTCAGGATTAATTAAAGAGCATGAATCAGTTAGATCATCAGCAGGATTATTTGATATTTCTCACATGGGGGTGATTTCTATCAAGGGAATCAATCCAAAGGATTATATTCAAAAACTTTTTCCTACTAATTTATATTCCTTTTCTGAAGGTCAAGGGCTTTATACAGTAATGCTCAATGATAAAGGAGGAATAATAGATGACTTAATAATTTATGACCTTGGTATACAAGAAAATGACATATCAGAATTATTATTAATAGTTAATGCAAGTAGATATGAAGAAGATTTTCAGTGGATAAAAAATAATTTAAATAAATATGAAATTTCGATAACAAACTTTAAAAAAGACAAAGTACTTTTAGCACTACAAGGAAAAAACTCATTCGATTTATTTGAAGAATGGATTGAATCTTCAATCTCACATATCCCTAACTTTGGATGCGAATATAAAATTTTTGAACATATTTCGCCTAAAGAAAAAATTTTCTTTTCAAAGACAGGATATACAGGGGAAAATGGTCTAGAAATAATTTTATCTAAAAAAGCAGCAATTAATTTATGGGATTTCTCAATTTCCAAAAATGTTGCACCTTGTGGTTTAGGAGCTAGAGATACTCTTAGACTTGAAGCAGGCATGCATCTTTATGGTCAAGACATAAATGAAGAAACTTCTCCATATGAAGCAGGGTTAGGCTGGCTAGTACATCTAGAAAATAATCACGAATTCTTTGGAAGAAGATTTCTTGAAGAACAGTCAAGATTAGGTATTCAAAAAAAGTTAGTTGGTCTCTCTATAGAGGGTAAAGCAATAGGAAGAAAAGGTTGCTCAGTTCTTAAAGGTGAAGAAAATATTGGGAGTATAACAAGCGGCAGTTGGTCTCCAACTAAACAACAAGCTATAGCTTTTGCTTACATCAATACTTCGCACGCCTTAATAAATAATGAAGTTCAAATATTAATAAGAGGCAAAAAATTCAAAGGGGTTATAACAAAAAGAGCGTTTTATAAAAAAAATTATTAACTAAATTTACCCTTAAAGAATTATTATAAGTTATTGATAAATAAATCATAATTAGATGAGAAACAAAATTTGCGAAGAACTCAATAATACAGATATTGGTAAATTAGTTAATTTATGCGGATGGGTAGATAGAAGAAGAGATCATGGTGGTGTAATTTTTATTGATTTAAGAGACCATAGTGGATTCCTACAAATAACAATTAACCCCGATGATGGTGCAGATCTATTTAAACAGGCAGAAACTCTAAGAAATGAAACAGTAATAATGGTTAGCGGAATTATTAACGAAAGGCCAAAAGATTCAATAAACAAAAATTTAAGTACTGGAGAGTTAGAGCTTAAAGTTAAAGATTTGCAAATTCTCAACCAAATTAAAAAAAACCTACCTTTTCCAGTATCTATACATGATTATGAAAATACAAAAGAGGAACTCAGATTAAAATATAGATACCTTGATTTAAGAAGAGGCAAATTACTAGAAAATTTAAAAACATGACATAAAATTATTAAAGTTGCTAGAGAATTTCTTGATAATTTTGGATTTACAGAAGTAGAGACTCCATTACTTACAAAATCAACTCCAGAAGGCGCTCGCGATTTTCTTGTTCCTGCTCGTCTTTCGAATGGAGAATTTTTTGCTCTACCGCAATCCCCACAACTATTTAAACAACTTTTAATGGTGGGAGGCTTAGATAAGTATTATCAAATCGCAAAATGTTTCCGTGATGAAGACTTAAGGGCAGATAGACAACCAGAGTTTACGCAATTAGATATTGAAATGAGCTTTATTAGTGAAGAAGAAATAATCTCTTTTAATGAAAGTCTTATAAAAAAAATATGGAAAGAAGTATTAAATATTGATTTTGATAATGCTTTTCCAAGAATGTCATGGCAAGCAGCAATGGATAATTACGGCACTGATAGACCAGATACAAGATATCAAATGTTATTAAAAGATTTAGGAGAAGTTTTAGGTGATATTGGCTTTAATATTTTCACCAAGGCAATTAAGTCTGGAGGTTCTATAAAATCCATAACAGTCAAAGGAGGTAATTTAAGTATTAGCAACGTGAGAATTAAACCCGGGGGTGATATCTTCCAAGTAGCTCAAGATGCAGGAGCTGGTGGTTTGGCCTTTATAAGGGTCAAAGGAGATGAGCTTGAGACTATTGGGGCAATTAAAAATAATCTAAATGAAGAGCATATAGCTGATATTTTGAGAATCACCGAAGCGCAAGATGGAGACTTAATTCTCTTGGGTGCTGGAGATAAACAAATTGTCAACCAGTCATTAGATAGAGTGAGACAATACATCGCAAAAGACTTAAATCTCATAGATAAAAGTAAATGGAATTTCTTATGGGTAACTGATTTCCCGATGTTTGAGAGAAATGAAGAGGAAAATAGATATGAAGCTTTACATCATCCTTTTTGTTCTCCAAAAAATATAAAATCTAAAGATCCTGAAAACTTGCAAAAAGAAATCGAGGACTCTACAGCAAATGCTTATGACTTAGTTCTTAATGGCTTAGAATTAGGAGGTGGCTCTTTGCGTATTCATGAAGCAAACTTGCAAAGAGAGGTTTTGAAAACGGTAGGACTTACTGCTAAAGAGATTAATGAAAAATTTGGATTTTTAATAGAAGCCTTAGAAATGGGTGCTCCCCCTCATGGTGGAATAGCGTTTGGATTAGATCGTATTACCATGCTGATCATAGGTGCAGATTCAATTAGAGAAACAATTGCGTTTCCAAAAAATCAACAAGCAAAATGTCTTCTCACAAATGCGCCTTCAAATGTCTCAGAATCACAATTAAAAGAATTAGATATTGAAATAACAATTGATGAATAAGAATATATATGGATGTTCTAAAAGTTTTTTGTTTAAATAAAATATAAGGAGGCAGTGCTTAATTAAAAATATTTAATGTCAAAATTTGTTTTTGTCACCGGAGGAGTAGTTTCTAGCATTGGTAAAGGAATTGTAGCTGCAAGCCTAGGTAGATTATTAAAGTCTAGAGGATATAGTGTTTCAATATTAAAACTAGATCCATATCTAAATGTTGATCCAGGCACAATGAGCCCTTTTCAACATGGAGAAGTATTTGTAACCGAAGATGGGGCTGAAACCGATCTAGATTTAGGTCACTACGAAAGATTTACTGATACAGCAATGACTAGGTTGAATAGTGTAACAACGGGATCTATTTATCAAGCAGTTATTAATAAAGAAAGAAGAGGTAATTATAATGGTGGGACTGTGCAAGTAATACCTCACATAACGGGAGAAATTAGAGAAAGGATTCATAGAGTAGCCGCTAACAGTAATGCAGATATTATTATTACTGAAATTGGTGGAACAGTTGGTGATATTGAATCTCTTCCTTTTTTAGAGGCAATAAGAGAATTCAAAAATGATGTCAATAGGAACGATGTTGCATACATACACGTAACATTACTTCCTTACATCAAAACCTCTGGCGAAATAAAAACTAAACCAACACAACATTCAGTGAAAGAATTAAGATCAATTGGAATTCAGCCAGATTTACTTGTATGCCGAAGTGATAAATCTATCAATGAAGCTCTTAAAAAAAAGCTGAGTGGTTTTTGCGGTGTAAGTATCAACTCAGTAATTGAAGCTTTAGACGCAGACAGTATTTATTCTGTACCTCTTTCTTTAAAAAAAGAAGGTTTATGCAAAGAAACCCTCAAGTATTTAGACCTTGAAGATAAAAAATGTGATTTGAAAAATTGGGAACAACTAATACATAACCTAAGAAATCCTGGAGATCCAATAAAAGTTGCCCTTGTAGGCAAATATATTGAACTCGGAGATGCATATTTATCCGTTGTTGAAGCTTTAAGACATGCATGCATTGAACAAAAGGCTTTATTAGATTTACATTGGGTAAGTGCTGAAATGATAGAAAAAAATTCAGCAGAAACTTACTTAAATGAAGTTCATGCAATTGTCGTACCCGGGGGATTTGGCAATAGAGGAGTCAATGGAAAAATTTCGGCTATAAAATTCGCAAGAGAAAATAAAATTCCTTTTTTAGGTTTGTGCCTTGGTATGCAATGTGCAGTTATAGAATGGGCCAGGAATGTAGCTAAACTTCCAGATGCATCTAGTTCAGAACTAGACCCAAACACACCAAATCCAGTGATACATTTGTTACCAGAACAGGAAGATGTAGTTGATTTAGGTGGGACAATGAGACTTGGAGTTTATCCATGTAGATTGACAAAAAATACAACTGGAAAAAACTTATATGATGAGGATGTTATTTATGAGAGACATCGACATAGATACGAATTTAATAATTACTACAAACAAAGTTTTTTAGATTCTGGATACAAAATTAGTGGCACATCACCAGATGGCAGATTAGTTGAGTTAATTGAGTTAGAAAATCATCCATACTTCTTAGCCTGTCAATATCATCCTGAGTTTTTATCACGACCTGGCAAACCTCATCCTTTATTTAAAGGATTAATAAAAGCCTCTCAAGATAAGTTAACTCAATCAAATTAATATTCTTTATTTTTTTGAATGAAAATGACAAATTTTTTACCCTTAGTCGAACAATTTCATTCATTACAAGGTGAAGGTTATCACGCTGGAAAAAGTGCTTTTTTTGTAAGATTAGCCGGATGTAAAGTTGGATGTTCGTGGTGCGATACCAAGAATTCATGGGACGAAAAAAAACACCCTTCTATATCAATTGAAAAAATAATAAATCGCATAAAAATTGCCAGAAAAAAAGGAGCATCTTTTTGCGTTATTACAGGTGGAGAACCTTTACAACATAACTTGGATAATTTTTGCAAAGCCATAAAAAAAATGACGATGGGAGCAGAACAAAAGCCAATGAAGATACATATTGAGACAAGTGGAGTTAATTCGATATCAGGAAGCTATGACTGGATTACTTTATCTCCTAAAAGACACTCACCTCCAAAAAATTATTTTTTAAAAAACTGTAATGAAATCAAAATAATCATAAATGAAATAGAAGATATTGAATTTGCTATTCAAATTAAAAATGAAACTTTAAAACAATATCAACTCTCTAAAAGCGAAGATGGCTTAAAAAAAGAAGATAAAATTTTTTATTTACAGCCAGCATGGAACAATGCAAATGGTTTCTCTCTTGCTATTGATTTCGTAAAAAATAACCCCGATTGGAAATTGAGCCTTCAAACTCACAAATACTTAAAAATCAATTGAAATCATATGACTTTTAAAAATAAATCGATAGTAGTTTTATTATCTGGAGGTTTAGATTCTTCTACAGTTACTGGTATCGCCAAAAAATCCGAAGCTAAAATTTTTGGCCTTTCATTTGACTACGGTCAACGCCATAAAAAAGAATTAAATTCTGCATCAATAATTGCAAAACACTTTGATATCGAAGAATTTAAAATAATTAAACTTGACTTATCTTTATGGGGAGGGTCGTCATTAACTGATACTCAAAAAAATATTCCAATAGAAGGAGTACAAACTAATAAAATTCCTAATACTTATGTGCCTGGGAGAAATACTATATTTATTGCCGTTGCACTAAGTTATGCCGAAGCAATAGATGCTGATTTTATAGGATTAGGAGTTAATGCACTAGATTATTCTGGTTATCCAGATTGCAGACCTGACTACATTAAAAAATTTCAAGAATTAGCAGATTTAGCCAATAAAAGAGGAAGAGAAAATAATCCAATAAAACTTTGGACACCACTATTAGATTTAAATAAAGAGGAAATTATTAAATTAGCTTTTGATAATCATGTCCCTTTAGATAAAACATGGAGTTGTTATTCGGGTAATTCAAAACCATGCGGTAAGTGTGATAGCTGCAGAATTAGAAATGCCGCTTATGAAAAATGGATTAATAACAATAATAAAAAATGAAAATAAAAAAAATAATTCTAGAAAAATGGATAGATCCAGCATTGATTACGCATCATCTAACAAAAAAATTCGGAGATAAAGGATTAGCTTGGCTAGACAGTGATGGCAAAGAAAATGGGGAATGGTCAATAATAGGAATTAAACCTAAAAAAATAATCCAATCAAGAAATATCAATAACTTAGACGAAACTAATAATCCATTTAACAACTTAAAAAATATTGAAAAAGGATTTTGGATCGGATGGTTAAGTTATGAAGCTGGAGTATTCATAGAACCCAAAAACCCATGGCGAAAATCTAATATGGCAACTTTATGGATTGCGTCATATGATCCAATCATTAAATGTAATCTAATAAAAAAAGAAATAATTATCGAAGGCACAAACTCATCTGAACTGATGAATTATAAAAACATAATCAATAATATTAAAAATATTGAAGAAGAAATTATTAAAACAAATTTGAATTTTGATTTTTCAAAAATCAATTTGGACGAAATGGCTGAAAAATTTCAGAAAAATATTCTAAAATTGAAAAAATTAATTTCCTTAGGGGATATATTTCAAGCAAACCTAACAACTAAATGCGAAATTGAATCTTCCAAACACTATAATGCTCTAGATATTTATTTGAAAATAAGAAGGAAATTAAGAGCTCCCTTTGGAGGAATAATAATAAATAATGATAATTATAAAGAGGCTGTATTATCTACCTCGCCAGAAAGATTTATAAAAATAGATAATAAAAATTTTGTAGAATCAAGGCCAATCAAAGGAACGAGATCCAGAGATAAGGATTTAAATCAAGACGCACTTAATGCTATCGATTTAATAACGAACGAAAAAGATAGAGCAGAAAATATTATGATTGTTGACCTAATAAGAAATGATTTAAGTAAAGTTTGCGAAACAGGAAGTATTATGGTGCCAGAAATATTAAAGCTTGAAAGTTTCTTAAAAGTTCATCATCTAACTTCAGTAATCAGAGGCAAATTAAAAAAAGACAAAAACTGGATTGACTTACTAAAAGCTTGTTGGCCTGGGGGCTCTATAACTGGAGCACCTAAATTAAGATCATGCCAGAGACTTTTTGAATTAGAAGAATATGAACGTGGACCATACTGTGGCTCATTTTTAAAGCTTGACTGGAATGGAGAGTTTGACAGCAATATACTAATAAGATCATTTTTAATTAAAGACAAAAAAATCAATATATATGCTGGTTGCGGAATAGTTATTGACTCAAACCCTGAAGAGGAAACTAATGAACTAAAGTGGAAACTTTTACCGTTAATTGATTCACTCAAATGATTGAAACATTAGGCTGGCACAAGGATCAATGGTTGGATATTGATAGAATATTTATTGCTGCTAATAATAGAGGATTAAAATTTGCTGATGGTATATTTGAGACCATTTTGATAAAAGAAAACAAACCTATTCTTTTTGATGAACATCTGAAAAGGTTAGAAAAAAGTAGCAAGATTTTAAATATTAATCTCAATATAAATAAATTAACTTTGAGACAACTTATTCACGATGGAATTAAAAAGTTATCGCTTAAAAATGATCAATTTGCTTCAGTAAGAATAAACTTTAGTCGAGGAACTAATGAAGGTCGAACCCTAACAATTGATAGCACTTCAGAGACAAAAGATTTGGATAATATATGGCTTGAGTTCTATAGAATCAAACCAAACTTTAATCCAATAAGCGTTTGCATTAGTCAAACAGAAAAAATAAATGAATTCAGTCTGATAAGTAAATGCAAAACATTTTCATATAATCAGGCAATACAAGTTTTGACAGAAGCCAATGAAAAATCATTTGATGATTCTATCCTTTTGAATACGTCAGGTGAACTTTGTTGTGGAAGTACGTTTAATCTTCTAATTAAACGAAATAATCAATGGATAACTCCTAGAAAAGAGAGCGGCTGTTTAGAGGGGATTATGATTTCTAAAGCTTTAAAATTGAAAATTGTAAAAGAAGAATTAATTCCTCCAAAATTTCAAAATGATGACATAATAATTGCAATTAATAGCTTATCTTGCAGACAAATTCATCAAGTTAATGATTTAAAGCTTAAACCTAAATTCGATCCAATTTATTTTTGGGATTTATTATATAGTTGAACTTTATTAATATCTGGTAAATAGACATCAGAAACTTTAGTTATATTGTTATTAACCTTAAATTCAACAATTTTTCCAATAATGATAATTGATGGAGCTAAAAATTCTTTATCTTTGATTTTAGCTGGAAGATTATCTAATTTCACAATCAAACATTTTTGATTTTTTAAAGTAGCTTCTTGAATCACAGCGCATTTAGTATTCTTATCTAAACCACCTAAAATTAATTCTTCAACAATATATTCAATATTTTTTATACCCATAAAAATTACTAAACTATCTGATGATTTAGCTAAATCTCTCCAATTCACTGTCTTTTTTTCCTTATCTACTCGCTCATGTCCAGTGACGAAAGTTACGGAACTAGCAGCATCTCTATGGGTTAGTGGAATACCAAAATATGTGGGGGCAGCTATCCCAGAAGTAATACCAGGAACGATTTCAACTAAAATTCCATTTTTTTCTAAAATCGATACCTCTTCACCACCTCTAGAAAAAACGAATGGATCTCCCCCTTTAAGCCTTACGACATTTTTGCCTTCTTTTGCCAATTTCAAAATAAGATCATTAGTTTCAGCCTGAGGTACAGAACACTTCCCAGCTCTTTTGCCTACATGGAAAATTTCTGTATTTTTTCCTGCCTCTTTTGTTATTTCATCCGGGATTAAAGCATCATGAACTAATGCATCACAGTTTTTTATTAAACGTAAAGCTTTAAGAGTCAAAAGCTCAGGGTCACCAGGACCTGCTCCAACTAAATAAACAATGCCGGGCACAATAATCTCCATTAACAGGTATGGTAGTAAAAGTTAATCGCAATGAAGGTAAATATTGTGAAAGAAAGTTTATTAAAACCAAATAAAAAATTTACTCTCCTTAGTGCGTTTATCACTCTTCTAAATGATCGTTTAAGTGAAAGTATACTGTTACCCATATTACCCTCTTTTGTTTTACTTTTTGACTCTAAAGCAAGTACATATGGTTTATTATCATGCACTTACCAATTAGCTCAATTTACAGCTTCTCCTTTTATAGGACTTATGAGTGATAAATATGGAAGAAGACCTGTCACTCTTTTTTGTATTACTGGTTCAGTAATAGGAATATCAATATTATCTTTTACAGTTCTTTTTAATTGGTCAAATTCAATAGCCACTATCCCGTTATTTTTATTATTTTTAGCGAGACTTATTGACGGTTTAAGTGGAGGGACTGCAGCTACTGCAACAACAATTCTTGCAGATATCTCAAGCCCTGAAAAAAGAGCAAAAACATTTGGTCTTATTGGTGTAGCTTTTGGCTTAAGTTTTTTCTTAGGTAATATTTTTGTTGTAATTTTTGCAAGAAATACAAATAATAATTTTATTATTCCAGTTTTGATAGCCTCAATCATTCCAATAATAAATTTTCTTCTTGTATTTTTTTACTTACCAGAAACCAAGCCTAATAGTGCAATAAATAAATCAAAAACTGCTTTAAAAAACCCTTTAAAAGCTCTTTTTACAGTTTTCAAAGAAGAAAAGATTAAAAAATTATCATTAGCTTTCTTTATTTACTTTATTGCTTTTACTGGATTGACAAATATCCTTATATTTTTCCTCCAAGAATCTTTAAACTGGACGACCAAAGCATCAAGCGGAACTCTTGTTGTAGTAGGAATCATTGCGATTATCGTTCAGGGAGCATTAATTGGGCCTCTGGTAAAGCAATTTGGCGAAATGCGATTAACACTTATCGGATCAGGCTTTATTCTTGTGGCGTGTGCTCTTTTAATAACTGCTCCAAAAGAAAATGCGACAATTAATATTTATTCAGCTGTTTCATTTTTAGCTGTTGGAGCAGGATTAATTACGCCCACGTTAAGAGCACTAATATCAAAGAAATTAGACGTTGATAAACAAGGCTCAATTCTAAGTAACCTTCAAGGTCTGCAGAGTCTTGGAGGGGTTTTAGGAATTGCAATGGCAGGAAGGGTTTATGATAGTTTTGGTCCTAAATCACCTTTTATAGCTGGTTCCGTTATCTTACTTTTCATGATATACCTTATTGCAGAGGGTAAAAATAATAATTCTTTTAACAATCAAAATTCAAAAGTATCTTAATGAAAAGCCAGGTTGATGTTTTTATTAATAGAGAATTAAGTTGGATTGAATTCAATAAAAGAGTACTCCTAACTGGTATGGAAAAGGAGTACAAAATCCTAGATAAAGTAAAATTTTGTTCAATTTTTAGTAATAATCTAGATGAATTTTTTATGGTAAGAGTAGCTTCCTTAAAGGCTCAAGTTGAAGCAGGAATTACTAAAAAAAGTATTGATGGACTTACCCCTAAAGAGCAATTAACAAAAATAAATAAAGAAGTAAAGAATTTAACTATTCTTCAAGAAAACTATGTAAATAATGAATTAAAAAATGAATTAAAAGAAAAAGGTGTAATTTTAAAAAAATATAAGCACCTAAGTGAAAATCAAAGGAATTGGTGTAATAACTTCTTTACAACATCTATTTTCCCTTTATTAACTCCATTAGTTGTTGATCCGGCACATCCATTTCCTTTTATAAGTAATTTAAGTTTAAATTTAGCAGCTTTAATAAAGGATGAGGAGGATTCTAAAAATCAGTTTGTCAGAGTAAAAATACCAACAAAAAATATACCCCGATTTATACGAATTCCCAATGAAATTAATCAACTTAGTGATGAAAGTTCTCACTGTTTCATAATTGTTGAAGATTTAATTGGGAATAATATAAATACTTTATTTAAGGGAATGGAATGTATAAATTACTCTTTTTTTAGAGTGACAAGAGATGCAGATTTAGAATTAAAAGAACTTGAAGCTGATGATCTACTTTTAGCTGTTGAACAAAGTTTGCAAAAAAGAAGATTAGGTGGAGACGTAGTTAGATTAGAAGTGGAGTCAGATATGCCAGAAAATATTCTAAAGTTACTTATTGAAGGTATCTCAATACAGAAAGAATATATATACTTTTGCAAAAGTTTATTAGGCCTAGACGATTTAAATCAACTTACAAAAATTGATAGAGATGATTTAAAAGAAAATCTACTAATTGGAAAAACTCACCCAGAATTAAAACATTTAGATCTGCCTTCAAACAAAAACTCTAATTCTATTTTCAAGATAATTAGGAAAAAAAATATTCTGCTTCATCATCCCTATGACTTATTTAAAACTTCAGTTGAAGAATTTATAAACAGAGCAGCTGATGATCCACTTGTAATGGCTATAAAAATTACTTTATATCGAGTTTCCCAAGATTCCCCTATCATTGCAGCTTTAATGAGAGCTGCAGAGAATGGGAAAGAAGTAATGACTCTTGTTGAATTAAAAGCAAGATTTGATGAAGACAATAATATTCAATGGGCAAAACAACTTGAACAAGCTGGAATTCATGTTGTATATGGAATCATCGGATTTAAAACACATACAAAAATTGCCTTAATAGTAAGAAAAGAGAAAGGACGATTAAGGAATTATTTCCATATTGGAACAGGAAATTATAACTCTAATACTTCAAAGTTTTATACAGATTTAGGATTACTTTCAACTGATCCTGATATTGCATCAGATTTACTTGAGTTATTTAACTACTTATCTGGTTTTTCTAAACAAAAAAGTTATCAAAAGTTATTAGTTTCTCCCTCATCAATGAGGGAGAAATTTATATTTCTGATTAAGAGAGAAATTAAAAATGCAGAAGAAGGCAAAAAAGCCGAAATAATTGCAAAAATGAATTCTTTAGTAGACCCAGAAATAATTAAACTTCTTTATTTAGCTTCAGACACAGGTGTAAAAATTCGCCTTATCGTAAGAGGTATTTGTTGCTTGTATCCCCAAAGAAAAAATTTAAGTGAAAATATTAAAGTTATAAGCATTATTGGCCATTTTCTTGAACACTCAAGAATTTTTTGGTTTTGTAATAACGGTGATAATGAGGTTTTTATTGGGAGTGCTGATTGGATGAGGAGAAATCTTGACAGAAGAATAGAAGCTGCTACTCCTATAGAGGATTACGATTTGAAATCTAAAATTTACTCGCTCTTGCAAACCTACATTAAAGATGATTACTTTTCTTGGATAATGAAGGAGGATGGTTCTTATTCGAAATATGTATTAGATTCATCGCATAATCGTTCGCAAATTGACCTCATAGAGAAATAAGATTAATATTTATTTTTACAACATTTAAAAAAATACTTAATATTTTAAATTTTTTTTATTTTTAATAAAATCGTTTTATATCAATGGATTTCAAGAAATAAGCTTTAAAAACAAATTTTTTGTCTTTAAAATTTCAACGTAAAAGTAGTTTTTATTTCAATTTCAGTGCTAGCTTTTTAAAAAATCCATTATTTAGGAGGCCAGGGTGATGGGGATCCCTCTGGAATCTGCGAAAAGCTCTTCAGATAATAATTTTGATGAGCCAAGATTACCAAACACTGCGGGCAAGTCTCGCAAATCGAAATCCAGCCTTACAGCAAGACAAAGCCAAAAAAAATCTGGCAGACTCGCTTCAGATTCTATTGGCTATTACTTAAGTAGCATTGGAAGAGTACCTCTTTTGACTCCAGCAGAGGAAATAGAGTTAGCTCATCATGTTCAGAACATGAAAAAATTGCTACAAATTCCTGAAACTGATAGAACCCAACGAAATCTTTATCAAATTAAGATTGGCAAAAGAGCAAGAGATAGAATGATGGCAGCTAATCTAAGGCTCGTTGTTTCTGTTGCAAAAAAATACCAAAACCAAGGGCTTGAATTATTAGATCTTGTCCAAGAAGGAGCTATTGGCCTTGAAAGAGCTGTAGATAAATTTGATCCTGCTATGGGATATAAATTCTCAACTTATGCTTATTGGTGGATTAGACAAGGAATGACAAGAGCAATTGATAACAGTGCTAGAACCATCCGTTTGCCTATTCACATAAGTGAAAAACTGTCGAAAATGAGAAGAGTCTCTAGAGAATTATCACATAAATTTGGCAGACAACCTACAAGATTGGAAATGGCAACTGAGATGGGAATTGATCAAAAAGATTTAGAAGATTTAATTTCTCAAAGTGCTCCTTGCGCGTCCCTAGATGCACATGCAAGAGGGGAAGAAGACAGAAGTACTCTTGGTGAACTCATACCTGATCCAAACTGTGAAGAGCCTATGGAGGGTATGGATAGAACTATTCAAAAAGAGCATTTAGGAACTTGGCTTTCTCAATTAAATGAAAGAGAGCAAAAAATCATGAAGCTCAGATTTGGGCTAGACGGTGAAGAACCATTAACACTCGCAGAAATAGGCAGACAAATTAATGTTTCACGAGAAAGAGTAAGGCAACTAGAAGCTAAAGCAATATTAAAGCTTCGAGTAATGACAACTCATCAAAAAGCAGCTTAACCAAATTGATAAAATTTACTGTAATTTTATTATATCTATTTTCAATTTTTTTAATATCAATAGTTTTTAAAAAATATAATGAAGATAGCAGAGAAATCGTAAGAAAAATAATACATATAGGAATAGGACCTTTAATACCAATTGCTCAATTTTTAAAAATTAATCAAAACTCTGCTCTAATTTTTACAGGAATTGTTTCATTAATGGTTTTCATCAACTATAAATATAAATTATTTCCAACAATTGAGGATGTTGAGAGAAAAAGTTATGGTACATTATTTTATTGTCTAAGTTTATTTATTTTGATTTATCTTTTCTGGGATAAAGATAAATATGCATTAATTAGTGGATTTTTCATAATGACTTTTGGTGATGGATTAGCTGGATTAATAGGAAAAAGCTTTAACTCAAAGAGTTGGATTTTTTTTAAACAAAAAAAATCTTTATTTGGCACTTTGACAATGTTTTTAACAAGTTTGATAGTAGTTTGCTCAATAGGATACTTTCAACAAAATAGTCTAAATTTAAATTATTTTACAATAGCTTTTATTGCAACTTTGCTCGAACAATTTAGTGTTCTAGGAATAGATAATTTCATTGTTCCAATCTCTTCAGCATTATTTTTTAATTTTTTAATAACTAGCTAAGTGAATCGTATAAAATAGAGATTAATTCTTTTGTTGTTTCTATATCTATACATGCATCTGTAATGCTTCTGCCAAACTGAAGATCTTCTTTTTTTAAAAGTTTTTGATTTCCTTCCTTCAAATGACTTTCAAGCATTACTCCTAAAATATTTTTTTCACCATTACTAATTTGAGAAGCTACATTTTTTAGCACTTCCGACTGTTTTCGGAAATCTTTATTGGAATTTCCATGACTACAATCAACCATCACTTTATAGGGCAGATTACACTGCCTCAATTCTGCTGAAATTCTTTGTACATGATCACTTTCGAAATTTGGGCCTTTTGAACCGCCCCTTAAAACAATATGTCCATCTGGATTCCCCGTAGTATTAACTATAGAAGCCATTCCATTTTCATTTACACCTAAGAAGTGATGGGATTTTGAAGCTGACTGCATTGCATTAATTGCAGTAGTAAAAGAACCATCCGTTCCATTTTTAAAGCCTATAGGCATTGATAATCCTGATGCCATTTCTCTATGAGTTTGACTTTCTGTAGTCCGCGCACCTATGGCTGTCCAACTTATTAAATCGGCAATGTATTGAGGAACAATTGGATCTAGTAATTCTGTAGCAGAAGGTATGCCACGAGTTGCTAAATATGAAAGCAAACTTCTTGCCCTTCTTAAACCTGTATTAATATCATAAGAATCATCTAGATGAGGATCATTTATCAATCCCTTCCAACCAATAGTTGTTCTTGGTTTTTCAAAATATACTCTCATAATTATTTCTAATTTATCTTTATAGATTTCTCGGAAATTTTGAATATATGTTGAATATTCCTTTGCCGCCTCAAGATCATGAATTGAACATGGACCGACAATGACTAAAAGCTTCTTATCATTATGATGCAAAATATTTTGTATCGATCTTCTTGTTTTAGATACTGTATTAGCAGAGTCGTGATCTAAAGGTATATCATTATGTAATCTGCTTGGAGGTATTAATGGACGTGTTTCAAGAACATGTAAATCTGATGTTTTTTCTAAAGCTGAATTATTTGATGATGTCGTCATTGATTAATTAAGAAGTTTGAATATTTAAAAAAGCATTTATGAATACTCTCCTTTTCAATATTAAAAATAACAATAGATTAGGCATTAAACCTCACTAATGAAGAATTTGGAAACATTGCTAAAAGATTATACAGATCATGTAGCTGAAAGAGCTGCCAAAGGTATACCTCCTTTACCTTTAAATGCTGAACAAACAAATTGTATTACAAAATTATTAGAACAAGATAGTACTTACGATTCATCTTATTTACTTGATTTACTAATAAATAGAGTACCCCCAGGAGTTGATGAGGCTGCTTACGTAAAAGCAAGCTGGCTTACGGCTATTGTTAATTCCGAAAAATATTGCAAATCAATTAATCCTGAAAAAGCAATTGAAATATTAGGAACAATGATAGGCGGATATAATGTAAATTCTCTGGTTGAAATACTGAAAGGGGAAAATAGTTTACTTGCTAAAAAAGCGGCAGAAGTTTTAAAAAATATTATTCTTGTTTACGACTCAGCTAATGAAATCTATGAATTATCTCAAAATAATTTTTATGCAAAAGAGGTTATAAATAGTTGGGCAAATGCAGAATGGTTCAAAAATAAAAAAGTTCTAGAAAAAGAGATTACTTGTTTAGTGTTTAAAGTTGACGGTGAAACAAATACAGACGACTTATCTCCAGCTGTCCATGCAACAACACGCCCAGATATTCCGATGCACGCATTAGCTATGTTGGAATTCAAAAAACCTGATGGACTAAAGATTCTTGATAATTTAAAAAAACAAAATTTACCAATAGCATATGTTGGAGATGTTGTTGGAACAGGGAGTTCTAGAAAATCTGCCATTAATTCACTCATTTGGCATATAGGAGAAGATATTGCTTTTGTTCCAAACAAAAAAACAGGTGGAATAATAATTGGCAGCAAAATAGCCCCAATTTTCTTTAATACTGCACAAGATTCAGGAGCTTTACCAATAGAAGCTGACGTATCTCAAATGAAAACAGGAGATGTTATTAAAATATATCCTTATGCAGGCATTATTAAAAAAATTGAAAAAGATTCAAATACTGAAGAATTAATAAGCAAATTCGACTTGTATCCATCAACTCTTATTGATGAGATTCAAGCTGGCGGAAGAATTAATCTTATGATTGGAAGATCTCTTACAGACAAAATTAGAAATAAATTAGATTATCAACCTAGTGAAATATTTACCAGACCACAAAATCCAACCGAAAGTAATGCCGGCTTTACTCAAGCTCAAAAAATAGTAGGCAAAGCATGCGGTTTAGAGGGAGTAAGGCCAGGAATGACCTGTGAGCCAATTATGACCACAGTTGGTAGTCAAGATACTACTGGGCCAATGACTAGAGATGAACTTAAAGAACTAGCTTGTTTAGGATTTACTGCAGATTTAGTGATGCAAAGTTTTTGTCATACAGCTGCTTATCCTAAACCAGTAGATCTAGTTACCCATAAAGAATTACCTGATTTTATCTCTCAAAGAGGTGGAGTAGCTCTTAAGCCTGGAGACGGCATAATTCATAGCTGGCTTAATAGAATGCTTCTCCCAGATACTGTTGGCACTGGCGGAGATAGTCATACTAGATTTCCTCTTGGCATTTCATTTCCTGGAGGCTCGGGCATTGTTGCCTTTGCCGCTGCAATAGGATCAATGCCATTAAATATGCCAGAATCTGTCCTGGTTAAATTTAAGGGAGAATTATTACCAGGAATCACTCTTAGAGATTTAGTAAATGCAATCCCTCTCTTCGCAATTAAAAAAGGACTCTTAACTGTTGAGAAAGCAAATAAGAAAAATATATTCAACGGGAAAATTATGGAAATTGAAGGATTACCAAACCTAAAACTTGAACAAGCTTTTGAACTTACTGATGCTACTGCAGAACGCTCATGCGCTGGTAGCACCATACTTTTATCCCAAGAAACTGTACAAGAATACTTAAGAAGCAATATTTGCCTGCTAGAAAAAATGATTGAAAGCAATTATGAAGATTCAAAATCAATTTCAAGAAGAATAGATGATATGAAAAATTGGTTAAAAAAACCATTATTAATTCAACCAGATTCAAACGCTAAGTATGAAGAAATAATTGAAATTGATTTAGCAAAAGTAACACAACCTATAGTTGCTTGCCCAAACGATCCAGATAATGTAAAAGAAATCACTGATGTTGCAAATACAAATATTGACGAAGTTTTTATAGGTTCTTGCATGACGAATATTGGCCATTACAGGGCAGCTGCGAAAGTTCTTGAAGGTGTACAAAATTTAAAAGCTAAATTATGGATTTGTCCACCAACAAAAATGGATGAAGAAACTCTAAAAACTGAAGGTTACTATAAAATTTTCGAAGATTGTGGTGCAAGGTTAGAGTTACCAGGCTGTTCTTTATGTATGGGAAATCAAGCAAGAGTAGATGAAGGTTCCGTAGTATTTTCTACTAGTACAAGAAATTTTGACAATAGACTTGGCAAGAATGCACAAGTCTTTTTAGGCAGCGCTGAATTAGCAGCAGTTTGCGCACTGCTTGGCAAAATACCTGAAGTTGAGGAATATCAGGATATTACTAAAAATAAAATAAATCCATATTCAGATGAACTTTATCGCTATCTTCAATTTGATGAAATACACGATTTCAGCTTGACAAAGTAATCATGGACTATGCCAAACTTTATAAAAGACAATATTCAAAAAACAAGTAATAATTCTTCTCGTAGCATCAAAAAATTATTAAAACAAAGATCTCTAGTCGTTGCATTTTCGCTCTTATTAACAGGTTTAGGAGCCTCAATTACAAGCATATCTTTTAAAACTGGAATCTATTTTATTAATAATTGGAGATTAGCATTATTAGACCAATTCCCATCTATTGCGGTCTTACCTATTTTTGGAGCTCTAGGAGGAGCTATTGCAGGATATTTAATCAAAAATATTGCACCTGCTGCAAAAGGTTCAGGAGTGAGTCAAATCATGGGTTTTTTAAGACATAAAAAAGTTCCAATGAATTTAAAAGTAGGCTTAGTAAAGCTAATATCAGGAATTATTGCAATTGGTAGTGGATTCCCTTTAGGTCCAGAAGGGCCATCCGTTCAAATGGGAGGGTCAGTAGCTTGGCAAATGGCCAAGTGGCTCAAAGCTCCTACAGCTTTTAGAAGAGTAATAGTAGCAGCAGGTGGTGGTGCTGGAATAGCTGCAGTATTTAGCGCTCCATTAGGAGGGTTTGTCTATGCAATAGAAGAGTTATTAAACTCTGCAAGACCAGTGATTTTACTATTAGTAGTAATCACAACTTTCATTGCAGATTCATCTGCTGATATTATTCAAGCCTTAGGTTTAGATCCTAAAGCAGGAGGGTTTGATTTTAACCTCGGATTTTTGATTCAAAAAGAATATGACCCATCAGTTTTTTTCTTACCTGTAGATTTTATTTACTTAGTTTTACTAGGAATAATTATTGGAATATTTGCAGAACTATACAGCAGATATGTTTTGTTGATGCAAAATCTTGGGAAAAAGTGGTATAAAAATAAATTTGTTTTAAAAATGAGTATTTGTGGATTTATTTTAGGAAGCATCTACTCTTGTTTACCCAGTACATTTCATAATTTAGATGAATTACAGAAAATAATAGCTGAACAAAATACAAGTATTGGAATTGCTTTATTAGCAGTTTTAGTATTATTTATCACGACAGGCTTAGCTGCAGCATCTGGAGCTCCTGGGGGATTGTTCTATCCAATGCTTACTTTAGGTGGATCAATCGGACTAATAATGGGGAGCTGGGTGGAAATTGCGACAGGACATGCACCAAGTACATACATTTTTGCGGGAATGGGAGCTTTCGTAGCAGGATGTTCACGAACACCAATTACCGCAATGTTTTTAGCTTTCGCTTTAACAAAAAATTTATTAATAATGAAACCTGTGTTAATCAGTTGCATTGCCAGTTTCTTGATAGCAAGAGCTTTTAATGAAGAATCAATTTATGAAAGACAAATACAAATAGAATTAGAAGACTAAAAACTATCTTCAATCAAAAACAGCAGTTTTGCTGTTATAAACAAATACTTGATGATTCAGATGTAATCTAACTGCTCTTGCTAAAGCTATTCTTTCAATATCTCTTCCTTTTCTAATCAAATCGTCAACTTCATCCCTATGACTTACATTAACTGTGCATTGCTCAATTATAGGGCCTTCATCAAGATCTTCAGTAACATAGTGAGCTGTAGCACCGATTAATTTAACACCTCTCTTCCAAGCTCGATGATAAGGTTGCCCGCCCTTAAATGCAGGTAAGAAAGAGTGATGAATATTTATTATTGAAGAAAACTTTTTTAAAAAAGAGTCACTCAAAATTTGCATATATTTGGCTAATACAACGAGATCAATTTTATATTCTTTTAGTAAATGTAAAAATTGATCTTCAACAATAGATTTTTCAGTTTTAAACGTATCAATATGAACAAATTTTGCATTAAAGTCATTTGCAATATTTTCAAGATCAGAATGATTTGAAATTATTAACGGGACTTTCATTTTGAGTTCTCCATTTCTTACTCGCCAAAGTAAATCAATCAAACAATGATTTTGTTTACTCACGAAAATAGCAACATTTGGAATTTCATCTGAATAATTTACGTTAAATTTTCCATTTACTTCATCTGCAATTTTTTCAAATTCTTTATAAATTTCATCTCTATTAAAAAAGGCATTTTTACTATTCCATTCAATTCGACTAAGAAATAAACCGGCATCTTGATCTGTATGATGATCAGAATGTTTTATGTTTCCACCGTAATTTGAAATCCAACTTGTAAGTAAACTCACAAGACCAGGACGATCGGGACAAACAATTTTGAATATAATTGAAGGATGTTCCAAAAAATCTTTAACTATTAAGTCAAATAAGCAAGTATATCTAATATATCAATGAAAAGCTTAAAAGAAAATTTTCAAAAAGCACACATAGTTATTATTGGATCAGGGATTATTGGAAAATTTAACGCCTTAGAATTATCAGAATTAGGATTCAAGGTAACGATAATAGATCCAACTCAACTCCAAAATAGTAGCTATGCAGCCTTAGGCTTACTAATGGGTAATATGTATCAAAAAAGGAGAGGTAGAAGCTGGGATCTCAGAAGACAAAGCATTGAATTATGGCCACAATGGATTACATTCCTGCAGAAATATAATAGTGAATTAAATATCAACAAACCATTAATACAGCTAACTACTAATGAAGAAAAGTTTAAAAAATTAGAGAAATTTATTTATGAAAATAATGATCAAAACTTAAGAATTTTAGAAAGAGACTCAATATTTATAAAGAATATAAATAAAGCCTTCCAAACAAAAAATATAAAAGGAATGATTTCCTTCAAAGATGGAAGAATAAATCCTTTTTCTTTACTTCAAACATTAGATAAATATCTAAAACATAAAAAAATCAATTTTTCAGAAGGAGAAATAATAAAAATCAGAAAATCAAATAATCAATGGATTTCTACAACAAGAAACGATGAAAATATCAAATCTGATATGGTTATTTTGTGCAATTCACTAAAAGCAATTGATTTAATAGATGGCATATCTCACAACATCACATTAAAACCTGTCTTGGGTCAAGCTATGGAAATTGATATAAATGATGCGGAAGTTGATTTATTATCGCTGCCAAAACAATTTAATATAAATGGTAAAAATATAATTCCAAAATCAAAAAAAAAGCTAATTATTGGATCAACCGACGAATATAGTACTAAGCCAGAAGAAAATACTTTTGAAAAGCTTACAAATTTTCTCGATAAAAAACCAAATTGGCTGATGAAAGGTAAGATTTCTAAAAAATGGTACGGCATAAGGTCAATGCCAGATGGTGAGCCTTCACCGATAATGAAAAATCTTGAAGATGGACTAATTATATGTACAGGTTTCTATAAAAATGGGATTTTACTTGCTCCAGCTTGTTCTAAATGGGTTGCTAATGAAATTAAAAATTACTTTTCTTAATCTTTCGTTTCAGTAAAATCTGCATCAATTACATCATCTCCACCTTTTTCGTTTGAATCACTTTGATTGGGACCGCCGGCCGCGCCAGGTGATGGTGGCTGATTGCCAGGTTGCTGATAAACAGACGAACCAACTGCATACAGTTCTTGCTGAAGTTCTTCAAGAAGTTTTTTCATTGATTCGTAATCTTCTTTTGAAGTTGCCTCTTTTAAAGCATTACTTTTTTCTTCAACTTTAGATTTTGCTGCAGCATCAATTTTGTCTCCCAGCTCACCAAGTTGTTTTTCTGTCTGATAGACAAGTGTTTCAGCTTGATTTTTTAAATCGATTTTTTCTCTTTTTTCTTTATCTGCAGATGCATTTGATTCAGCATCTTTTACCATTTTTTCTACTTCATTATCAGAAAGAGTTGAAGCACCAGTAATAGAAATACTTTGCTCTTTACCACTTCCTTTATCTTTAGCAGTAACACTAAGAATTCCATTTGCATCGATATCAAATGTAACTTCGATTTGTGGAACACCCCTAGGTGCTGAAGGTATACCATCCAATCTGAAAGTTCCTAAACTTTTGTTATCAGAGGCCATTTCTCTTTCACCCTGCAATACGTGAATTTCTACATTCGTTTGTCCATCCACAGCAGTTGAATATGTTTCAGATTTCTTCGTAGGTACTGTAGTATTTCGATTTATCATTTTTGTCATTACTCCCCCTAAAGTCTCTACACCCAATGAAAGTGGAGTAACGTCAAGTAACAATATATCTTTAACCTCTCCAGCTAAAACTCCTCCCTGAATAGCAGCTCCAACAGCTACAACCTCATCAGGATTGACAGTTTGATTTGGTTCTTTACCAATTATTTTTTTAACTAAATCTAAAACAGCAGGAATTCTAGATGAGCCTCCTACCATAACAACTTCATCAATTTCACTAGTAGCAATTTTTGCGTCACTGATAGCTCTCTCAACCGGGGTCTTACACCTATCAATTAAAGAAGCAGCTAATTCCTCGAACTTTGCTCTAGTGAGGTTCAAATCCAAATGTTTTGGTCCTTCGGGAGTCGCTGTAATGAAAGGTAGATTTATTTCACTTTGGGTAGCATTTGAGAGCTCTATTTTTGCTTTTTCTGCAGCTTCAGTCAATCTTTGCAATGCTTGCTTATCTTGCCTAAGATCAATTCCCTCATTTGATTTAAAAGTATTAGCTAAGTGATCTACGATGCATCTATCAAAATCATCACCGCCTAAATGTGTATCTCCAGATGTAGATAAAACTTCAGTTACTCCATCACCAGCTTCAATAACTGAGACGTCAAATGTTCCTCCCCCTAAATCAAAAACAAGAATTTTTTCATTTTCTTTATCCAAACCATATGCTAAAGCCGCAGCAGTTGGTTCATTAACAATTCTGAGAACTTCTAAACCAGCAATCTTTCCAGCATCTTTCGTAGCCTGTCTTTGGGAATCATTAAAATAAGCAGGTACTGTAATTACAGCCTGTGTGACTTTGTCACCAAGATATTTACCTGCATCATCTGCTAACTTTCTTAAAACTTGAGAACTCACCTCTTCAGGAGAAAACTGTTTATCTAAAATAGGACATTTTAATTTGACACTAGAACCTGATTTTTCTACAGAATAACTAACTTCTTTAGATTCTTCATTAACTTCATCAACCCTTCTACCAACAAAACGTTTTGCGGAATAAAAAGTATTTTCAGGGTTCATTACAGCTTGTCTTTTTGCTATTTGACCAACAAGCTGATCTTGATTTTTTGTATATGCAACAACTGATGGAGTAGTTCTGAAACCCTCAGCATTTGCTATTACAGTAGGTTTACCGCCTTCCATTACAGCGACACAACTATTAGTTGTTCCTAAATCAATTCCTACAACCTTACCCATGGGTAAATTCTCGTTATTTGCTATTCTCCATGATCGTTCATCGCCGTCATTATTGTTACTCAAAGACGGGGTGTGGTTCCCGAACAGATCTTCATTTTTAAGGAAACAATTCTAAACATGATTTCAAGTAAGACATCTTTTATAGCATTAATTGGTAATCCATTAAGCCATTCTTTATCTCCAATTATGCAAAATGCTGCCTTTCAATATTTAGGCTTAGATTTAATCTATATTGCCATACCCTGTAAAGATAAAGATCTGGAATTAGTTCTAAATTCTTTTAAGAAAATTAATTGCAAAGGTTTAAATATTACAATTCCGTACAAAGAAAAAGTATTTAACCTTTGTAGTGAAATCTCACCTATTGCTAAGAAACTTAAAGCAATAAATACCCTGAAATTAAATTCTGAAAAAGAATGGAGCGCAACTAATACTGATGTTGAGGGATTTATTTATCCATTAAAAAAATTAAACTTAACAAAGAAAAAATCAATAATCCTTGGCTCAGGCGGTGCAGCAAGATCTGTTATTCAAGGTTTAATAAATTTAAATCTTTCAACAATTTCAGTAATATCACGAAACAAATCATCATTAGATGAATTAATAAAAAACTTTGATAATCAAATTCAGCTGCAGGGTTTCTTAAATAATGATGATCAAGCTCAAATTTTAATCCGAGAAGCAGATTTAATTGTAAATACAACACCAGTAGGGATGAAAACAACTAAACATGAAAATAATGTATTGCCATATGGCGAAGCTTTTTGGAGATCTCTTAACTCAAAAACAATTGTTTATGATTTAATCTACAATCCTGCCCCAACTCCTTTATTAAAATTTTGTGCCAAAAAAGGATGCATGACTATAGATGGTTTGGAAATGCTTATTGCTCAAGGAATGAAATCAATATCATTTTGGACAGATGGTTTAGAAGTACCTTTTCATGTAATGAATGACGCACTTAAAAAATATCTTTAAAAAAATAATCCTATTTTTTAGAAATTGCCTATCGTAATGTATCGTAAATAATGAACAGACGCTCATCACACCAATTTATGAGCCAAAGACCTTGTCTGAAACTATGAACGATCAACACTCTTATTACGAAACCATGTATATCCTCCGCCCAGACATTGCGGAAGATGAAGTAACTAATCACATTGATAAATACAATAAGCTCCTAGAAGAATTTGGCGGCACCATTCTTGATAGTCAAATGAGAGGCAAGAGAAGATTAGCCTATCAAATAGCAAAACATAGAGAAGGTATTTACGTTCAACTAAGTCATCAAGGTGATGGGCAGCATATTTTCAAAATTGAAAAAGCAATGAGACTAAGTGAAGATGTTATTAGATACATGACCGTTAAACAAGAAGGTCCTTTGCCAACCCCAAGACCTTCAACTAAGAATACAACTCAATCAGAGAATAAAGATAATAATGATGTCAACATTGAATCAAAAGAAAAACAAACAGTAGTAAGTGCAGATACTTCAACTTCTGGAAAAGTTGATACTGAAAACAAAGAAAATGGAGAATCTTAAGTATTAATCTTTTGTTTTTGAATTTAACTCAGCCCATATTTTATTAGACATACCCCACATATAAATAAAACCCTCTGCTAAAGAATGATTAAAGACATCATCTTCGCTATAAGTTGCCAAATCTTCCCTGTAAAGTGAATTATTTTCCGACATTCTCCCAATTACTATTGCGTTCCCCTTATAAAGTCTAATCTTTACTCTTCCATTAACTGAAGTTTGAGTCGATGATATAAATGCGTCTAAACTTTCTTTAAGAGGTCCAAACCAAAAACCCTGATAGACTAATTTACCCCATTTTTTTTCTACTATTCCTTTAAAATCGAGAACATCGGGGTTTAATGTTATGCTTTCTAATTCTTTGTGAGCTTTGATTAAAAGTAAGAGGCCCGGTGTTTCGTAAATCTCTCTACTTTTAATTCCTACTACTCGATCTTCAATCATATCTATTCTCCCAAAACCGTGTTTACCTGCAAGGTCATTAGCTTTTTGAATAATCTCTACTGGGGTTAAAATTTCATCATTAATTCCAACTGGAAAACCATTTTTAAAAACAATTTCTATATCTTGGTAGGAATCAGGTGAATTATCAATTGATGAAGTCATCAAAAATATATCTTCAGGTGCTTCTTGCATTGGGTCTTCTAGTATACCTGCTTCAATACTCCTACCAAGTAAATTAACGTCTATTGAATATGGTGATTTTTTTGATACTGGTGCAGGAATACCAAATTTTTCTCCATATACTATCGCCTCTTCTCTACTCATATTCCACTCCCTTGCAGGAGTAATTATTTTTAAATCAGGGCCTAACGCATTAATTGCCAAATCAAACCGAATTTGATCATTCCCTTTACCAGTGCATCCATGAGCTACTGCATCGGCATTAATCTCTCTAGCAATATTAACGAGATTTTCAGCAATTAAAGGCCTAGCAAGAGCAGTAGATAAAGGATATTTATCTAGATATAATGCGTTTGCTCTAATGGCTGGAAAAGCATATCTTTCAACAAAACTATTAACTAAATTGCCAACGATTGATTTAGATGCACCAGAATTTAAAGCTTTTTGCCTTATAAATTCTAAATCCTCGCCTTGTCCAAGATCTGCTACAAAAGTAACCACTTCTGAAATTCCATATTCATTCTTTAAATATGGAATACAAACGCTCGTATCTACTCCGCCAGAATACGCTAGTACAACTTTTTTTACCTGCTGCATCTAAATTTGCTCCATAAATTTAAAATTTTGACGTAATTAAGAATTTGAAAACTTTTTAAAAACTAATATTATTGTAACTAAAAGAGCTGGGCCAAAAACCAGTAACAAGAGAAGAAAGTTATTAATTATTAAAACATTAGGATTCAAGTATCCAAAAACTTTAAGTAATCCAGACAACAAAAAAGAAATTAGCCAGATAAAAAAGTATTTTAAATTTGTTTTATCAAACAAAGTTTTTCGTGGGCATCATTATGTATTATTTTATATATAGAACATATTTTTTAATGGACTCAAATAAATTAAAACTTAGATTAAACGAAATTTCTGAAGTTAACCCAGCATTAAGTTGCTACCACAGAGATGACCCATCTCCTGTTTTGCCATTAAGAGATGAACCTGATCTGCTATCTTGGCTAGAGAATACAGGAAGACTGGTAGCAGAGAAAGAGGGAGATTCACAAGAGATTAGTACTATAGAAGAAGAAGAGCTTTCAGCACTTATGGGAGAAAAAGAAGATTATAAAACTGAAGAAGATCCTTCAGAAGATGACTGGGAAGATTAAAAATTTTAACTTTAAATCGTTATTAATATTAAATACTTTTGCTTTAATAGCAACTTCATATTTCTTTGATAATTTTATTTTTATTGGAGTTTTTACATTATTTTTTTTTATTTCTTTATTCGCCACCAAGAATGGCCTAGAAATAATCAGAAAATTAAATTTACTTCAAAATATAAGAACTGAAGGGCCCTCTAATCACTATAAAAAAAGTGATACTCCAACAATGGGTGGTTTTTTTTTGATAATCCCTTTTTTAATTTTTCTTTTGATAGTAACTATAAATTTAGGATCACTTAAATTATTTCTTTTATTAATGACTATTTTTGGTTTCTTTATTACTGGTTTTTTAGATGATTATTTAAGTATTAGAAACAAAGAAAATACAGGGTTAAAAACAAAAGAGAAGTTTATTTTACAAAGTGTCATCTCAATAATTTTTATATTGTTAGCTTATGAAAAAAATTTAATAAATCCATTAATAACAGTATCTGATTCCTGGGGAATAAATATGAATATTTTCATATTGCCAATTTCTTTTATAGTCCTTGTGGGTATAAGTAATTCAGTAAATTTGACTGATGGACTAGATGGATTAGCAGCTGGATGCAGTGGGATTGTCTTTTATGGATTAGGAACTGAAATATTAATGAAAGAGCAGCAAGAACTTATTATTTTTAGCATATTATGTTTTTCAATGTCAGGGATATGCTTAGGATTTCTCAAGTACAATTGTTATCCCGCAAAAATATTTATGGGTGACACAGGATCTCTCAGTATAGGTGCAATTCTGGGTTCTATAGCCTTATTGACCAATAGTGTTTTTACCTTATCTATTTTCTCAGGAATATTTATTATTGAATCATTATCGGTAATTATTCAAGTAGGATTTTTTAAAATTACAAAAAAATTTTTTCGCAGAGGTAAACGCATATTTTTAATGACTCCAGTGCACCACCATTTTGAACTTAAAGGAGTTAAGGAAGAAAAAATAGTTGAAAATTTTTGGAAAATCAACATTTTACTTGTAATTTTAGGTATAGTTTTAAAAATCAATCTTTGAAAAATTTGTTATGAATTTTTTTACATGGAAAGATAATGGATTAACAAGTGACTGCTCCAGTCTTGATGCAATGGCATCAAGATTTGAAGAAACTGCTAACTTAATGAAAAAACTATCTAAAAAAGGCTTCAAACTAAAGAAAACTCAAAATAATCAACTAATTCTTCACCCTGATCCTGAGGTATTTGATCAATGGGGTTTTATAAGTGAGGAACTTCCTTTTAAACAACTTTGTTTAATGTCAGATGAAGAATAACTATCTGAACTTGCAAATTCATCTGTAAGTATTGATAAATAATTGCGTACATGAGTATCCCAACTATAGTGCCTGTTAACACCCTCAATTCCATTTTTGCTCCATAATTTCCATTGATTATTATTTAAAATTCCTTTTTCAAGAATATTTTTCAACTCATTAATATCAGTAACATCTACTAAAAGTCCATTTTCACATTTTGAACGAATTTCTTTTGGCCCTCCATCATTTGTTGATATTATTGGTAATCCACAAGAAGAAGCTTCAAGAAGCGTTAAACCAAAAGGCTCTGTTAAAGCTGGATTTACAAATACACCACCTCTGCTTGCAGCCCATCTATATAAAGCAGGAATCTGAGTTGAAAGATGTTTTTTTGGATAAGCTACCTTTCCATACAAATTATATTTATCAATTGTTTCAAAAATATTATTGAAAACATCTTTTTGTTGAGGGTCAAGTTTAGAAGTACTATCTCTACAACCCAAAATCAAAATTAAGTTGGTTTTTCTTTTTAATTTTTCAGATCTTCCATATGCCTCAATCAAAGAAGGAATATTTTTTCTTCGTACAGCTCTAGAAATAGTCAATAATGGAGGTTTAGTAGAATCCCTTAGAAAAGGTTTCATCATATTTTCAATTTCAGCCGTCTCTGTTGTCGAGTGAATATGGTGAAACTTATTATGATCAACACCAGGAGGAATTACTCTAGCTTTGTGAGGAGAAAAAGAAGAATATTGAGAATATTGATAAACGGACTCTTGTTTAGTGCTTGTAACAACAATACCTGCAGACTTCAATGCTTTTTCTTCTGCCTCAATTCTTTTACTCATGGAATAAAGCTTTTCTATTTGATTAGTTTTTAAACCAGTATCAAGCAATTTTCTTTTTTTCTCTCTTCCTAAAGAATGACCAGTAAAAATAAGTGGAACTTTTAAGGATTGACTTAGTTTAACACCTACATATCCAGCATCTGCATAATGTGCATGAATGAAATTAGGTTTTTTGTTTTTTTCATAGTAAGAAATTAGTCTTTCAGTTAAATGATCTAAATAAGGCCAGAGCAATTCCTTTCTTAAATATTTATTAGGTCCAAATTTGAATCTTAAAATTCTAACTCCAGGTTCTACAAATTCTTCTTCTTGAGAATATTCATGGTGTACTTTAGGATCGTTTATTAAACGCGTAACTAAATCCACTTGATCAACTTCTGAAGTATTAGCCAAACTTTTAATTAACTCTAAAACGTATTGTGTTTGTCCTCCTGTATCAGGATCTCTGCCTAACTCAAGATTTTTTGAACGTATAAGGCCATGTAAATGTAAATGTAAAAATTTCAACCTCATTCAGCAAATCCTCCGGTCAACGGCCTTTAATACAAATAAGCTGAATTATCTAAGAAAATATTAAGAAAGCATTATGATTTTAAATTATTTTCAAAACAAAAGTTTTCAAAAAGTAGTTGTAGACTAGTTTTATGCTCCTAATAAAAAATTTTTTCGTTTTGCTGAAATAATTAAAATACAAAGAAATGCAACAAAAATTTTCTTATTTTAGAACCTTTTTAAGATATTTTGCTGTATGGCTTATAGGATTTTTAGCTACATCCTCAGGAATACCTTCTGCAATGATTTCTCCGCCTTTATCCCCTCCATCAGGGCCTAAATCGATAATCCAATCTGAACATCTAATAACATCTAAATTATGTTCAATAACAATAACTGAATTACCTTTATCTACTAAACGTTGTATCACATCCATTAATTTATGAACATCATAAAAACTTAACCCTGTAGTTGGTTCATCAATCAAATATAAAGTTTTGCCAGTAGCCCTTTTTGATAATTCCGTAGCTAACTTAACTCTTTGAGCCTCTCCACCAGATAAAGTAGGAGCTGGTTGACCTAATTTGACATATCCTAATCCGACATCTACCAATGTAGATAATCTATCAGCAGCTTGAGGTATAGCTGAGAAAGTTTCTGCAGCTTGTTCAACAGTCATCTCTAAAACATCAGATATATTGAAACCTTTATATTTAACTTGAAGAGTTTCCCTATTGAAACGAGCTCCTTTACATACTTCACATTGGACATACACATCTGGTAAAAAATTCATTTCAATAACGTTGACTCCTTGGCCTTTACACGCTTCGCATCTTCCTCCTTTAACGTTAAAACTAAATTGACCAGCCTGATAACCTCTTGCTTTTGCTTCAACTGTGGCAGTAAAGATCTGCCTTATAGGGTCAAAAGCGCCGGTATATGTAGCAGGATTTGATCTTGGTGTTCTCCCTATTGGAGATTGATCAATAACGATAACTTTATCAATTGCCTTTATACCCTTTAACTCTTTTACACCTTGAGGAAAAGGCACTTTTAATCCTAAAGAGTGACACAATGCGGGATGAAGTAATTCATTTATCAGGGTGCTCTTCCCACTACCACTCACACCAGTTACAGAAACTAATCTTCCTAAAGGAAATTCCACAGAGATATTTTTTAAATTATTTTTAGAGCAATTATTTAAAATTAAACTTTTTTTAACGGATGATCTACGTTCTTTTGGAGTGGGAATCGACTTCCTACCACTGAGATAAGCTCCAGTTAATGACTTTTCTGAATTTAAGACGTCTTGATAAGATCCTTTTGCTATTATTTCCCCACCATAAACACCTGCCCCTGGACCAATATCTACTAAATAATCTGCGGATTTCATAGTATCTTCATCAT
>CVSY01000152.1:0-230 GCA_001180285.1 Prochlorococcus marinus
AGAAAACATTTGGTAAAGGTCTAGTTCAATCTATGAGAACATTAGTTGATGGTTCAGGTCTAACTGTTACAGTCGCCAAGTATTTAACTCCGAACGGCACTGATATAAACAAATCTGGAATTATTCCAGACATAGAAGTAAGAATGAATATAAACCCTATACTTCAAAGAGAGATAGGAACTAGAAAAGATAAACAATATAGAGCTGGTGAAAAAGAGCTAATAAATATA
>CVSY01000153.1:0-213 GCA_001180285.1 Prochlorococcus marinus
TTTTAGTAATTTTGAAGCATGATTCAATTCTACTTTTCCATATTTTTATTAGTTGTGCTTACATTTTTTGCACTCTTATTAGATGCACCAGAATTGGCTTCTTTAATTCAAACATTTTAAGAAATAATTAATCAGCATTTTTACTGATTTACTTTCTTTATAAGTAAGGCTTAGGTTTAACTTGTTGAATCGGAGGGATCTAATGATTGACAG
>CVSY01000154.1:0-20224 GCA_001180285.1 Prochlorococcus marinus
CTTCAAAAACATAATTTCCAATTCTTAAATCTCTTCCAAGAGCAATTAGTAAATGAGGGATTTCTATTAATCTCGATCCCCATTGAGTTTTAATCTGATTCGCGTTATCTAATAAAATTTCTAAATCTTCTCCGATAGTAAAAATATCTGACTCATTTGTTGGTGTCTCTTCTAAAAAATCTTCTGTTATGTCTAAAACTGTATCTTGGTCGATTGATAATTTTTCAATGAAGGCAAAGAATTCACTTGATGAGAACAATGTATGAATTATGTGTTCAATATTAAATTCGCTATGATCCCATTTTTTTGCGGTTTCTTCCCCTAATAAAAGAAGATTCCAACTAATATCGCTAAATAGTTCAGGACTGGATGTAAGTGTTTCTCTCATAAACTATAAAAACTATAGTTGATTATTAATTAATATTCTAAATAGGAACTGCATTAATAATCATCCAATAATTTTCAAATTGTAAGATGAATTTGAAAATTATTTAGATGAGAGGATTTGAGGGGACTTTAGAATCAAAAAAAGTTAAATAATATCTAAGCCCTTATAAAATTAAAAATTATAGTTGGTTAACAAATATATTTCAGATATTAGCCAAATAGTTCAGCTATTAATAGGATTTAAATAGTAATAATTAAATTGTGAAAGAAACTATTGATTTTCTTATTGATACTGTTGAAGCAAGGCAAGTCCTTGATTCAAGAGGTAATCCAACTGTAGAGGCAGAAGTATTTTTGGAATGTGGTGCAAGTGGTAGAGCAATTGTTCCCAGCGGAGCTAGCACTGGTGCTCATGAGGCACATGAATTAAGAGATGGCGGTTCGAAATATATGGGAAAAGGCGTTTTGAATGCTGTTAATAAAATTCATGAAACCATATCGCCGGCTTTATGTGGTTTGTCATCTTTAGATCAAACTGCAGTAGATAAATTAATGATCGAAATTGATGGAACTCCTAATAAGTCTAACCTTGGAGCAAATTCAATCCTTGCAGTAAGTCTTGCCACTGCTAGAGCATCAGCAAATGCTTTAGACATTCCCCTATATAGATATCTTGGAGATCCATTATCCAATCTTCTTCCAGTCCCATTGATGAATGTAATAAATGGTGGTGCACATGCACCAAATAGTCTTGATTTTCAGGAATTTATGCTTGTTCCACATGGAGTTAATAATTTCAGTGAATCATTAAGAATGGGTACTGAAATTTTTCACTCATTAAAATCATTACTTGATCAAAAAGGTCTATCTACCGCTGTAGGCGATGAGGGTGGATTTGCCCCGAATTTGTCATCAAGCGAAGAAGCAGGGGACTTATTATTAGAAGCAATTCAAAAAGCAGGATTTAAGCCTGGTGAGCAGGTTTCTTTAGCTTTAGATGCTGCTAGTACTGAATTTTATAGTGATGGTATTTATAAATATGAAGGTAAAAGTTTAAATAGTTCTGAAATGATTTCATATCTTTCAAGATTAGTTTCTAATTATCCCATAGTTTCAATAGAGGACGGTTTAGCTGAGGATGATTGGGAGGGTTGGTCAGAATTAAACAAAGAATTAGGGAATAAAGTTCAGCTTGTAGGTGATGATTTATTCGTTACTAATACAGAAAGATTACGGAAAGGGATTATAGAAAAATCTGCCAATTCAATCCTAATAAAGGTAAATCAAATTGGAACATTAACTGAAACTTTGGAAGCTATTGAGTTAGCTAAAATGTCTGGTTTCACAAGTGTTATAAGTCATAGAAGTGGTGAGACTGAAGATACAACAATCGCAGATTTATCTGTCGCCACAAGATCGGGTCAGATCAAGACTGGCTCTTTGAGCAGAAGTGAAAGGATTGCAAAATATAATAGGCTTTTAAAAATTGAGGAGGAACTAGGAAATCAAGCAAGATTCGCTGGAGCTCTAGGTTTAGGTCCAAAGAATATATAGTTTTTTTAGCGCTTAAGTTTTTCTAAACGTGAGCCTTTTCTCATACTTAACTGGCACTTTATCCAATCAATACTTATTGGTAGTGCAAAAAAAAGTGGCAACAATGCAAAATTATTTTGTTTATTGGTTACAAGTAAAGCAGATGCAATTGATAAGCTTCCTATGAGAATTGAATGACCTAAAGTTTTTTGAGCCGTAAACATTTTTTTGAATTGCCTATCAGACTCTCCCATTCTTATTTGCAATTGTAAATCGCCCTGTTCTAATCTTTCTAAACTTTCATCTATTCTTTTGGGAATTCCAACAGCTTTCGATCCTAGTTCACCTACTTGCCTTCCAAATTGGTTAATTAAATCGTTGGGACTTTGATTATTTGAAGTCATAAGTTCTATTAAATAAGGCTTGGTAACTGATACAAGGTTAAACCCTGGATCAAGCATTCTACCAACTCCTTCAAAAGTTGATAAAGCTCTCATCACAAAGATTAAATCTACTGGCAGTTGAAATGGCGTTTCATAAACCAGTTCATATAAATCTCCAGATAATTTTTCAATAATATTAGGACTAAATGGCGGAGTTAAGGCTTCCTTAAGCATCAATCTGACTAATCTTCTGACTGGTCCTACATCAATATCTTTTGAAATTAGCCCAGCTTGTTGTAATTGACTAACAAGTGATGAGGCGTCTCTAAGAGCAGCAGCCTTAACCATTCCCCCCAATCTTGTTTGAAGGTTATTTGAGATGTTCCCCATCATTCCAAAATCATAAAAAATCAATTTACCTTCACTTGAAACTGCTAGATTCCCTGGATGAGGATCTGCATGAAAAAACCCGTAATTTACTAATTGTTTTAAGTAGCTGATTGCACCTATCTCTGCAATTTTAGAAAAATCAATTTCTTGTGATTTTAATTTTTCTAAATCGCTTATTTTTGTCCCTTCTACATAACTTAAACAAAGCACTTTTTCACTGCTCATATCCCAAACTACTTCAGGAACTTCAACATTTTCATCATCAAGAAATTGCTGCCTAAATCTTGCTGCATATTGCGCTTCACAATTAAAATCAAGTTCTTTCATAAGAACTTTCCTACACTCTTTAGCAATCTCAACCCAGTTTCTACCTCGACTCCAATTCTTATTTTTCTGCAATAATCCTGCTATTTGCTGCATTATGCCCAAATCGATAATAAACAATTCTTTTAAATTGGGTCTTTGAACTTTAAAAACTACTTTCTTACCATCTTTTAAAGTCGCTCTATGAACCTGAGCTAGTGATGCTGATCCAACCGGATCGCATATTATTTGATCTATTTCATTAAACTTAAACCCTAGTTCATTTCTTATAGTCTCTTCAACTTGTGCAAATGAAAAATTAGGTACTTGATCCTGCAATTTAGACAATTCCTGTATCCAGGTATTAGGAATTAAATCAGGTCTCGCTGATAATAATTGTCCAATTTTAATAAATGCTGAACCAAGCTCTATTAATTGATTAGTAAACCACCTAGCTCTTTTAATTTGGACCCTACTTTTTTCATTGTTCTTGGTTTGGAAAATTGTAAATCTAATATTATCTATCCATAAATTTAATAAAAGCGAAATCAGAGTTATCCAAATAAGAAAGGACCTCTTCAATTTTTTTAAACGATAATGAAGAACGTGATAACTCATTTAATTTGATTATTTATAGTTTTATTAAAGAGATCAATTTGCTTATTGATACCTTCAATTTCATTTAAAGCTTTTTTTATCTTGGGATCTTGATAAGTATTTGTAGACTCATTTTCTTCAATATTCTCTGCTTTTTCTAGTCTTGATGCTTCTTCGATTATGGATTCTTTTAAACTATCAAATTCTTTTTTGAGAATTTCAGGAGCATCCTGAGCAATATGTGTTGCTTCTTCAATTTTTTCAACCAATATTTCGTTTAATTTTTCGGTTACTTTCTTAATGGCAGCTTTTAAAAGGTAATCAGAGTTGGTCATGAAAAATATAATGTTTCAACGGCAATTGATTTTTCGATATGATCTAATAATAGATCAATACAGAACGTTTCACGTAACTGATCATTTTGATAATTAATTTTTTATGTTTTTCCTATGTAAGTTTGTTTCTATATTAAGCTTTTTTCTCTTTTTTCTTTTAACTTATATTTATATAAAGGTTCAGGTATTTACTTTAAAAATATCTTCTAACCAAGAACTCATCTAATTAACTACAAAAGGAGTTTTTAAAAATTGGAAATCATTGAGTCAGATGTAGTTATTATCGGAGGAGGCCCGGCCGGATGTACTTGCGCACTTTATACATCTCGTTCAAATTTAAAGACAGTAATTTTAGATAAAAATCCATCTGTTGGCGCCTTAGCAATAACTCATCAAATAGCTAATTATCCAGGGGTTCCTGTTGATATAAGCGGAGAAAAATTACTTACCCTAATGAGAGATCAGGCTGTGCAATACGGCACAGATTATAGAAGAGCGCAAGTGTTTGGAATAGACGCTAGTGGAGAATGGAAAATGGTTTACACGCCCGAAGGCACTTTTAAAGCTAAAGCACTTGTACTTGCAAGTGGAGCCATGGGTAGGCCTGCATCATTTAAGGGAGAAGCGGATTTTCTTGGTAAAGGAGTAAGTTATTGTGCTACATGTGATGGGGCTTTTTATAAAAATAGAGAGGTTGCCGTTGTTGGAGTAAACAAGGAGGCAATTGAAGAGGCAACTGTTCTAACTAAATTCGCATCAACCGTGCATTGGATTACATCAAGTGATCCTAAATCAGATAACGAAGAAGCTATGGAATTGATGGATAATTCAAATATAAAACATTGGAGTAGAACAAGATTATTAGAAATATTGGGAGATGATATGGGTGTTAATGGGGTCGTTGTAAAAAATAAGCAAGAGGAAAATCCTATCAATTTAAATTTAGATGGAGTGTTTGTCTACATGAGTGGTTCGAAGCCGATTACTGATTTTTTAGGGGATCAAATTGCTTTAAAAGAAGACGGAGGAGTTATTGTGGATGACTTTATGTCTACAAATTCTGATGGGGTATGGGCTATTGGAGATATAAGAAACACACCATTTAAGCAAGCCGTAGTTGCAGCTTCTGACGGATGTATTGCTGCAATGTCAATTGATAGATATTTAAATAGTAGAAAAAATATTAGAGTGGATTGGATTCATTCTTAAATAAAATATTCCCTCTTTGATCTAAAGGGGTGTTGCTTCAGAAATATAAGCGACTCCTCCGTAATAGCTCAAATCGTCCCTGATGTTATCTCTCATTTTATCTATTAATTCTTGCTCGCAAAAAACAATTACATGAGCATTCGCTCCTAATCCTGTAAATTCCATATCTTCTGTAACAACTCTTTCAGGTCCTCTGCCTGTAGCGTGTTTCATAACTGTATATCCAGGAACATTAGCTTTTTCTAATGTTTTAATGATTGCATCTAGTTCTCTTTCACTAAATATCAAATCTAATCTTTTCATTTTTATAAAGGTGATAGTGGGATAATAGTATTTACTAAACTCATATATATGGGAATGCCGAGAACTATATTGAATGGGAAAGTTAGACCTAGTGTAGTTGAAATATAATAACTAGATTTAGCTTCTGGAACTGTCATCCTCATTGCTGCAGGAACTGCTAAATAAGACGCGCTTGCACATAAAACCACAAATAAAAGTGCGTTGCCAGGTCCTAAAGATAAAAATCTTGCAACGAAAACACCAATAAATGCGTTAAATAAAGGCATAAAAATGGCAAATCCAATCAAGAACGAACCCGCATTTTTCAGTCTCGGCAATCTTTGAGCAGCAACTATTCCCATATCTAACAAGAAGAAGCATTCTGCTCCATAGAATAATTGTCCAGTAAAAGGCTCCATTTTTTCAATTCCTGAGGGATTACTGGAAGCAGTGAGAAATCCTACAATCAAGCTTGAGAGCAATAAATAAACTGATCCATTCAAAAGTGATTCGTGTAATATTGCGCTTAGATGCATTTTTCTTGATTTTGGTCTATTTTTTGGAGCTGCAAATTTCACAAGTAATAATCCAACAATTATTGCAGGAGACTCCATTAAAGCTAAAGCGCCAACCATAAACCCATCAAAAGCTATTTTTTGACTTTCTAAAAAACTTTCTGCAGAGATAAATGTAACAGCACTAATTGAACCGTATGCTGCTGCTATCGCGGCTGAATTAAAAACATCAAACTTAAATCTTAAAATTAAAAATCCAATCAGCGGGATTACTAGTGACATAAGTATTGCAGCACTTAAAGTAGGCAATACTTGATCTGTAAAACCACTTTTCTGTATCTCTATACCTCCTTTAAAACCAATAGCTAGGAGTAGGTATAAGGAGAAGAGTTTAGGTAATGGAGCTGGTATCTCTAAATCAGATTTAAAGAGTACTGATATTGCTCCAATCAAAAAGAAAAGAACTGGCGGGGCTAATACATTTTGCAGAATTGGACTTATTTCCATAAATTATTAGGCTATTTCATTTAGAGCGGTTTCTAAAGCTTCTTTTCTTGTCTCAATGATGCCTTCAACTCCAAACTTAGCTAATCTATCCTTTACTTTTTCATTTGCCCCAGCAACAAACGCTTTTCTGGAATTATTTTTTGCTTCTTGCATCATATCCTCAATTGCGAGAGTAGCTGTCACTCCAAGTCTTGGTACATCAGTGATATCTAATATCAAAACCTTGTAGTTTCTTACTAGCATCATTCTCTCAGATATACCTTTAGCTGCTCCAAAACTAAGTGGTCCTTTCAGTCTAAATAACATTACTTCTCCTGAACACCTATCTAGTAGTGCTTTTTCATCAGCAGGTAATGCATTTTTAGCTTGATCATCTTTTGATAAAGGATTGTCCTCATCCATACCTTCTAGTTGAGTTTCAGTTATTGAATCAATAGTGAGCATATTTGCAATGAATACGCCTACTAAAACTGCCCAAATTAAATCCCAAAAAACAGTCATTAGGAGTACGCCGTACATAACAACTGAAGTTTTTAAAGATAATTTGTGAGCCCTCCTCAAGAACCCCCAATCAATAATATCTAGACCAACTTTTATAAGAATTCCTGCTAGCAACGCAGTTGGTATTTGCTCAGCTAAAGGACCTGCGCCAACTAAAACTATCAACAAGACAACTGAGTGAACCATCCCGGATATGGGAGTGGATCCTCCAGATTTAACATTAATTACTGTTCTCATTGTTGCTCCTGCTCCAGGTAAGCCTGAAAACAGGCCGGCAACAGCATTCCCTATTCCTTGACCAATAAGTTCTCTATCAGAATTATGTTTTGTTTGAGAAATATTGTCTGCTACTAGAGATGTTAGTAAGGAGTCAATTGCGCCAAGTACTGCGAGGACTAATCCTGCCTTAAAAATGATTGGAAAATATTGATTAAAACTTGGGAAATTTAAAGAAGGAACTCCCCTTGGAATTTCTCCAATTCTATCAATAGCTCCATCTCCAAAAATTAATATTGATATTGGAGTTACTATCAATAGGGCTAAGAGAGGAGAAGGAACCCATTGACTTATTTTTCTAGGAGTTAGAAATACTATACCTAGTGTCATTATTGCTACTCCAATAGCAGCACCGTTTGGCTGGAAATTTGAAAATACAGTTGATAAAGATTCAACTACTCCACCTCTAGTGCTAATTCCTAGTAATGGCCCGATCTGAAGTGCAATGATTATGACTCCAATACCAGACATGAATCCTGAAACAACAGAATATGGAACTAAAGTAATGTATTTACCTAGTTTGAGAATCCCAAATAAAATTTGCAGTAAGCCGCCAATTACTACCGCTGCCATCACTAAAGGTAAAATTTGTCCTGCAGATAGATCTCTAGGAACCCCCACTGCAGCTAATCCTGCAACTACACCTGCAACAGTTACACTCATTGGACCGGTAGGTCCACTCACTTGAGCAGGCGTTCCGCCGAATAATGCGGCTAAAAAACCAACTACTACGGCCCCATATAGTCCATAAATTGCCCCGCCAGGACCTAACGCAGCATTACCAAAAGCAAGAGCGAGAGGCAAAGCCACCACAGCAGCTGTGATCCCTCCAAGAATATCTCCTCTTATATTCTTTAGATGAAATCCATTAATTATTTTCAAAGATACACTCCTTAAAATGAACACTTAACTAAAAGATATTATCTCTTTATGATGTAAATTTGTGAAAAATGAAGTTTGTGCAAAATATTTTTGTAACTTTTTTTTGTTCATATTAAATAAATTTTAGTTAATTTTCCTGAACAAAAGTAGTCTCTGATTGATTTATGTGCAAGGCAAGCGATTAATGTATTAGATAATATTTTTCAATTTAAATAATATTCAAATGAACTCGATTATTCGTCCTAGAAGATTAAGAAGAACTGAGGCAATTAGAGAAATGGTTAGAGAAAACCATCTAAAGCCATCAGACTTTATATATCCATTATTTATTCATGAAAAAGATTGTAAAGAAGAAATTTCAGCAATGCCGGGAACTTTTAGATGGGATATAAATGGCTTAATCAAGGAAGTTACCAGAGCATGGGAATTGGGAATAAGGTGTGTGGTTCTTTTCCCAAAAATCAATGATAGCTTAAAGACTGAAGATGGTGCAGAGTGTTTTAATGAGAAAGGTTTAATACCTAAAGCTATTCGAATATTAAAAAAAGAGATTCCAGAAATGGCAATAATGACAGATGTTGCATTGGACCCATATTCGTGTGATGGTCATGATGGATTAGTTGATGAAACTGGAAAAATATTGAACGATGAAACAATCGAAATTTTAAAAAAACAAGCTTTAACACAAGCAAGAGCTGGAGCAGATTTTATTGGTCCTAGTGACATGATGGATGGGAGAGTTGGAGCAATCAGAGCTTCTCTTGATACTCAAGGATTTAGTGATGTAGGTATTATTAGTTACACAGCAAAATATTCATCTGCTTATTACGGTCCATTTAGAACTGCTTTAGATTCGGCTCCTAGAGAAAATAGTAAAAAAATAATTCCAGACAATAAGTCTACATATCAAATGGACCCTGCCAATTCAAAAGAGTCTTTAATTGAATCAGCATTGGATCAGTATGAAGGAGCTGATATTTTGATGGTAAAACCAGGAATTTCATACTTGGATATAGTTTATAGATTAAGCACTTTTTCAAATAAACCTATAGCTGCATATAACGTTAGTGGGGAGTATTCCATGGTAAAGTCTGCTGCTATGAAGAACTGGATTAATGAAAAAGATATTGTTTTAGAGACATTGCTTAGTTTTAAAAGAGCAGGAGCAAAATTAATACTCACTTATCATGCTTGTGATGCATCTCAATGGTTGCAGGATACTTAAAAACTCATTATTAATAAGAATTTAGTTTATTCTTAGATAAGTAATAGATTATCTGCTTTGTTTTGAATTTTTCACAAGGAGTAAATAGGATTGGTCACATTGCACTTAGAGTAGAGAATCTCGAAAGGGCGAAATCTTTTTATATTAAGCTGGGTATGAATCTGGTTTGGGATGATAAAGATTGGTCTTATTTAGAGGCTGGTAAAGGGAAAGATGGCCTTGCGTTGTTAGGCCCTAGCTACAGAGCAGCGGGGCCTCACTTTGCTTTTCATTTTGAAAGTAAAAAAGAAGTGGAAAATATTCAAAATGATTTAAAAAATTCTGGTGTAAAAGTTGGTCCTTTACATGAGCATAGAGATGGAACAGCATCTTTTTATATGAAGGATACTGAAGGAAACTGGCTTGAGATGCTTTATGTTCCTCCTGAAGGGATTCAGTCGAATGTTTGATTCTTTTTTTGTATGCAAGAGAAAAGTTATTCTAAAAAATTATATTCAGATAACACCTTAGAAGAAGAATCTATAAACCTTTTAGAGTGGGATTCATTAAAAACGCATTTATCTTCATTCGCCTCAACGGAAATGGGTAAAAGATCAATTTTAAGTTTTGTTATTCCTTCAGAATACGAGGCATCTATAAAACTTTTAAATGAAACTGTTGAAATAAATGAGCTAGAAAATAATTTAGATAAATCAATTAGTTTTTCTGGTGTTTTTGATGTTAGTAGAAATATTGAAATTTGTTCCAAGGGAGGTGTAATTTCATCTTCTGAATTGTTAGAAATAGCGAAAACAATTGCTGCAGCTAGAAATTTAAAAAAAATCTTATTAGATTTTGAACAAAGGCCTTATATTTCATCATTCGCAAAAAATTTAATTGACCATCAAAATATCGAAACGATTTTTAAAAAAGGTATTGAATCTAATGGAAGGATCTCAGACAATGCTAGTAATGAACTATCTATTCTTAGAAAAGAATTATTATCTAAGAAACTTGAAAGAAAAATATTAGTTGAGAAATTTATTCAAAAGAATTTAGCTTATTTGCAAGATACTACTATTGGAGATCGATATGGCAGGCCTGTTTTAGCAGTGAAAGTTAATTATGTAGATAAATTTAAAGGAATAATTCATGACTCTTCATCTTCTGGAAATACAGTATATTTTGAGCCTGAAAGTGTAGTAACTAAAGGTAATAAGATTGCTTCTATAGAAGCTAGGATTACAGCAGAGGAATTTAAATTACTTAAGAAATGGTCCCAAGTTGTTAGTGATAATTCAGAAAATCTTATTGAAATGGCATCAATTTTATTGAGATTAGAAAATGCTTTAACCCGCTCAAGATATTCGAAATGGATTGGAGGCAAAACTCCTAAGTTTGAGGAAAATCCTATTATTTCATTGATTGGTTTTTCTCATCCGTTATTGATTTGGGAACATAAAAAAAAAGGAGCCCCTCCCCCAGTGGCTGTCGATTTTCATATAAATAGAAATACTAAAGTTGTAGCTATTACAGGTCCAAATACTGGAGGTAAAACAGCAGCTTTAAAAGGTTTGGGTCTGTCTTTACTTATGGCTAGAGCAGGATTATTGATACCCTCAACTAATAATCCTATTATCCCTTTTTGCCCGAATATATATGTGGATATAGGAGATAATCAATCATTAGAAGAAAATTTATCTACCTTCAGTGGGCATATATCCCGCATAAAAGAGATACTAGATTCACTTGATAATAAGAGAGGATTATCAGTTGTTTTGTTAGATGAGATTGGATCAGGTACAGATCCTCTTGAAGGAAGTGCTCTTGCGATGGCTTTATTAAAAGAATTTGCAAATAAGTCTGATATCACTTTAGCAACTACACATTATGGAGATATTAAGGCTTTAAAATATAATGACTCAAGATTTGAGAACGTATCAGTTGCCTTTGATGAGGATTCTTTGAAGCCAAAATATATACTTAATTGGGGTATTCCTGGGAGAAGTAATGCTTTGTCAATTTCAAAGAGAATTGGTCTCGATGAAAGCATACTCAATGAAGCTGCAAGATATCTAAAGCCAAAAGAAGTTGATAATATTAACAGTATTATTAAAGGACTTGAGGAAGAGAGGATTAAACAACAAAATTCTGCAGAAGCCGCTGCAGAACTGATTGCAAGGACTGAAATATTACATGATGAACTGAAGAGAAATTATGAATATCAAAAAATCAATGCTGAAAAAATCCAGGAAATTGAAAGGTCTAAATTATCAAAACATATTGTATCCGCTAAAAAAGAGGTAATAGATTTAATTAAAAAATTAAGAGATAAAAACGTTAATGGATGGCTTCGAAGGTAATTCAGGAATAATAATAGTTGCTGCAACCAACAGACCAGATGTCTTAGATTCAGCTTTAATGCGTCCTGGAAGATTCGATAGACAGGTAACAGTAGATAGACCAGATTATGCTGGAAGATTGCAGATATTAAATGTTCATGCGAAAGATAAAACTCTTTCTAAAGACGTAGATTTAGATAAAGTTGCTAGAAGAACACCAGGATTTACTGGTGCAGATTTAGCTAACCTCTTAAATGAAGCAGCAATATTAGCAGCTAGAAAAGATTTAGATAAAGTAAGTAACGATGAGGTAGGTGATGCAATTGAAAGAGTTATGGCTGGCCCAGAAAAGAAAGATAGAGTAATCAGTGATAAGAAAAAAGAATTAGTTGCTTATCACGAAGCTGGTCATGCACTCGTTGGAGCATTAATGCCTGATTATGATCCAGTAGCAAAAGTTTCAATTATTCCAAGAGGTCAAGCTGGAGGTCTAACCTTCTTTACTCCAAGTGAAGAAAGAATGGAATCTGGTCTTTACTCTCGTTCTTACCTTCAAAATCAAATGGCTGTAGCTCTTGGTGGAAGAGTTGCTGAAGAAATTGTTTATGGAGAAGAAGAAGTAACAACTGGAGCTTCAAATGATTTACAACAAGTTGCTAATGTAGCAAGACAAATGATCACTAAATTCGGCATGAGTGACAAAATAGGTCCTGTCGCTCTAGGTCAATCTCAAGGTGGAATGTTTCTCGGAAGAGATATGAGCTCTACAAGAGACTTTTCTGAAGACACGGCCGCAACAATTGATGTAGAGGTTTCAGAACTTGTTGATGTGGCCTATAAGAGAGCTACAAAAGTTTTATCAGATAACAGAATAGTTCTAGACGAAATGGCTCAAATGCTAATTGAAAGAGAAACTATAGATACTGAAGATATCCAAGATTTGCTTAACCGCTCAGAAGTAAAAGTCGCAAACTATATTTAATCGCGAAAGTTTAAATTTTTTATGAATAATAAAGAAGATTCTTTTTCGGAGTTCCTGAAAACTGAGTCTTTTTTTTTACTTATAAAACCTGAAGATAATATTTACTCAAATACCTCTATAAGAAATTCATTTTTTGAAGAATTAGAATACTTAGTAAAATTAGGATTAAAGAATATTGAAATAAGTTGGTCTAACAACGAAAATTGGTTCGATTTTGTATCCGATATCAAAATTAAATATCCAAGAATTAATTTAGGCTCCGCCTCCATACTTAATAAGCAATCAATACAAGATTCTTTAAAAATTGGATTAAATTTTTCGATGATGAAATTTTGGGATAAAGATCTTTTCAATTATGCGCAGTCAAAAAGTTATTTATTAATTCCTGGAATTAATAATTTAAAAGATCTTAAGGAAGCGATAGATTTAAATTGCAAAATTATCAAAATTTACCCAATAAACAGTAAAGATAGTTCGATAGATATACTCAACTATACAAATATTGATTTCATTGCTGCTGGAGGACTATCAATCAATGATTTAAAAACTTATAAATCTTTAGGGTATAAAGCAGTCGTAATTGGAGATAAAGCTATCAAAAATAAAAAATTTGATCCAAAAATATTTGAATGGCTCAAAAATAATTAAGTTAAGGATAAATATAATTTATTCAACAAAACTTCTACTTATTTATTAAGTCACATTGAGCATGATTTAGAAGCAAATGATCAGCAAGTACTAAAGCTACCATAGCATCAACCATGGGAACTGCTCTTGGTAGAACGCATGGATCGTGCCTCCCTTTTGCTTTCATAAGTACTTCTTTACCTTCAGCATTTACTGTTTTCTGTTCTTTCCCGATGGTTGCTGTAGGTTTAAAAGCTATCTTCATCTCGATATTTTCACCATTACTTATTCCGCCCTGTATACCTCCTGAATTGTTTGATGTTGTTCTTAACTTACTAACATCATCAGACTTGATGAATGCATCATTATGTTCGCTTCCTTTTAAATAAGTTCCAGAGAAACCTGAACCTATTTCAAAGCCTTTCGTGGCAGGCAAAGACATCAAAGCCTTTGCTAAATCAGCTTCTAATTTATCAAAAACTGGCATTCCAAGACCGGAGGGGACATTCCTTACTAGACATTCAATAACACCGCCGCAAGAGTCTCCTTGACGCTTTAATTCCTTAATTCTCTCGATCATTTCTGTTGATACCTTTTCATCTGGACATCTAACAATATTAGAATCTATTTTTTTTAGAGAAATCTTCTCTTTATTTATATCAGAATCAATATCATGTATACGCTTTACCCAAGATAGTATTTCAGTGTTACTGAAAGTTTTTAATAATTGTTTTGCTACAGCACCAGCAGCTACTCTCCCAATTGTTTCTCTAGCAGAGGCTCTTCCACCGCCAGAACTTGCCTGAATTCCATATTTCAAATGATATGTACCATCTGCATGAGAAGGTCTAAATACTTGTTCCAAATTATCATAGTCTCCTGGTCTTTGATCCTTGTTTCTTACCAACATCGCTATTGGAGTTCCAAGTGTGAACCCTTCCTTTATCCCACTTAATATTTCAATTTTATCTTCTTCATTTCTGGGTGTTGTAATGTCACTTTGGCCAGGCCTTCGCCTATCTAATTCATTTTGTATCAGATTTATATCTACTTTTAACTTAGGGGGACATCCATCAAGGATAACTCCTACTGCACCACCATGTGATTCTCCAAAAGTACTAACACGAAAAATTTTTCCAAAACTACTACTCATAGAAATATCAAATGTTTTATCTATATATAAACATTATATGAAACCAATTGAAAATTAAACAAAAAAAAGCCCCCAAAAAGGGGGCTTGTAAATTTAAGAACTTTAAGCTTAACCGATAGCTGGAGCTGAAAGAGCTACTGTTGTAGACTCAGCTGCTGCTAGATCAAGTGGGAAGTTGTGAGCGTTACGCTCGTGCATTACTTCCATACCTAGGTTTGCTCTGTTAAGAACGTCACCCCATGTAGGAACAATCTTACCGTTTGCATCAACAACTGACTGGTTGAAGTTGAAACCGTTAAGGTTGAATGCCATTGTGCAGATACCCATTGAAGTTAACCATACACAAACAACTGGGAATACAGCTAGGAAGAAGTGAAGACTTCTGCTGTTGTTGAATGAAGCATATTGGAAGATCAAACGACCGAAGTAGCCATGAGCTGCAACGATGTTGTATGTTTCTTCTTCTTGTCCGAACTTGTAACCATAGTTCTGAGACTCTGTCTCTGTTGTTTCTCTGATTAGAGATGAAGTAACAAGTGAACCGTGCATAGCTGAGAATAAAGATCCTCCGAACATACCAGCAACACCAGCCATGTGGAATGGGTGCATAAGAATGTTGTGCTCTGCCTGGAAAACAAACATGAAGTTGAATGTTCCAGAAATACCTAGAGGCATTCCGTCAGAGAATGAACCTTGACCGAATGGGTATACAAGAAATACTGCGAAAGCTGCTGAAACTGGTGCAGAGTATGCAACACAGATCCAAGGACGCATACCTAGACGGTATGAAAGCTCCCACTGTCTTCCCATGTATGCTGAAATACCAATTAGGAAGTGGAAAATTACAAGCTGGTAAGGACCACCGTTGTATAACCACTCATCTACAGTAGCTGCTTCCCAAATTGGGTAGAAGTGTAGACCAATAGCGTTAGATGAAGGAACAACTGCACCTGAGATGATGTTGTTTCCATATAGGAATGAACCAGCAACTGGCTCTCTAATTCCGTCGATGTCTACTGGTGGTGCTGCGATGAATGCAACGATGAAGCAAGCCGCTGCTGTAAGAAGGCATGGAATCATTAAGACGCCGAACCAACCAACATAAATTCTGTTGTTAGTTGATGTTACCCACTCACAAAACTGTGGCCAACCTTTTAACAGCGAAGAACGCTGCTGCTGAATAGTTGTCATGAGTTCGTAAAGTATGTCTCTAAAGTGAGACGTGTAAATAAAAACGGAAGTTTAATTCCGCTTCGAAGATTTTAGACCAAAATCGCTAAAAATGTGTAAATATTTTTTCCTTAAGTAAACTTATTTTTTGAAAAACAGGAGAAAAGAACTTCCATGTCTTAATATTTTCTTTGTTATTGAGGATTTAACTTGGTAATAATCGAATGGCTTCTTAACGGAAAAAGATCTAGAGAGGTAGTTTCCTTAAGAGAGGCTAAGCATAGAAGACTGCAATTAGAGGCTTTTGGAGCTGTTATCTATTGGAGTGAAAGAATTTAGGTTTTTGAGGTTTAAAAAATAGAAAAAAAAATAAAAATATTAAATATTAAATAAACTTATCAATTAAATAAAAAATCCTTATTACTTTTAAGCGATTTATTGTTCCCGTTTCTTAATTTAAAGACTTTCAAACTCTTGAACCCATAGTTTATTGGAACGAATCACTTCTTTTTTTGTGTAGCTCATGGCAATTTTTTTTTCCTTATAGGCTACTTCTCCAATAAAAACAGGCCAAATCAATTGGTCTCCGTCATATTTGTGAATTATTCCTTGGCTATCCAAAAATAATGGATCTCCTTTTTTAATCATTTTCCAATCTTGATTTATTCTCTCAGGATGAATTAGGCCATCAATATCTCCTTTTTCATCTCTTGGATAATCTATACTCCCTTGATGAACGTAAACAACTAATTCCTTTGGAAGTTCTATAAGGTTGTTTTTTAATTTATCTATCTCTTCCCTTAGGGAGCTAATTATTATAGAGAACCTATCTATGATTTTTGGATCATAAAAATTTTGTGCTACAGCTCCTATTTCAATAACTAGACCACATGGCCAAGCTTCTACAAGAAAGCCTGTTTGAGCTTTATCTTTTTCGTGCAAATAAATAGGCAATCCAAATTTGTTCTGCAGTAATGCAGCTAAACAAAAATCTTTGAATCTCCTCCCATACAAAACAATGCTAGTTCCCATATTTGCAGTAGTAGTATGCAAATCGATTGCAATTTGACAGGGTTTAGAGCCTTCGATTCCAAATTGATTTACTAAAAAATTAGCTCTGTTAGTTTCATAAAAGCTATTCTTATGTTGATCAAAATTCTCACTTTCTTTAAAAGATCTATTTAAATCCATATCTATATATCTGCACCCTTTTTCATAGGCAAGAGGATTACCTATGATGAACTCATACTCAATACCATGATTTAAACTATTTCCCTCTTTATTAAATTGTTTAACCGCCCAAATAGGATTAATTTCATTCCCATGAGTGCCTGAAACGATAAGTATTCTTTGAACAGTCATTTTTTCTTTAAAATTAAAATTTTATGCAAAATAAATACCTTATTAAGGCCTCCAAAAAATTCTGGTTTTGGTTTTGGACCCAACTTATGAATGGCTTCGCACCATCAGATTTACATGGTAATTATAAAAGGCCTAAGGGTATAACAATTGATAGTGAATACGATATTAATAATGAGAATGGACAAATTTATTTATTGGTAGGCAATTCTTGCCCATGGTGTCAAAGAACTTTACTTGTCCATGAAATAAAACATTTATCAAAAAAAGTTAAATTAATTTTTTTAAAGGCAGATGTTGAGCATGGTGAATGGATTTTCAATACAAAGATTAAAGGATGTATAAGACTTTCAGACCTTTACAAAAAAGCTAATGAAAAGAAAATTTTTAGAGCGACATTACCTCTCTTAATTTGTCTTACAAAAGATGAAGTAAATATTTTGTCCAATGAAAGTTCACAGATTTTAAAACTACTCAATTCAATAAAAAGTGCCTCGAAAGATCAGGAATTAAGTATTAAGGATTGTAATCAAAAATTTTTAGATTTAATTAATAACAGCATTAATGATGGCGTATATAAATGTGGTTTCGCCAGAAACCAGTCAGCTTACGAAAAAGCAAGTAAAAATCTTTTCGAAGCTATAAATGAAGTTGAAAATTTACTAAAGAAAAACAAAGGGGACTGGATATTTGGAGAGGAGTTAACCTACGCAGATATTTACCTTTTTCCAACGCTAATAAGATGGGAATTAATATATAGCAAACTTTTCAAATGTACTGAAAAAGAACTATCAAGTTTTGAAAAGATTATTGAATGGAGATTAAAATTCTTTAACTTGTCTAACGTAAATAGGACATGCTTCGACAAAGAATGGAAAAAAGATTACTACAAAGCTTTATTCCCTTTAAACCCAAATCAACTGATCCCAGTTTTACCATCGCTGGAAGAAATCATGCGATTAGAGTCCTAAAAAATAAATAAATCAATTTCAAAAAAATAATGATGTTGTAATGAACACTTATTTAGTTCATAGATAATGCAATTTCATTAGAAATTAACTATGTTATGTATGTCTACTAAAGTACGAAAAGCTTAAAATGAAATCCATTGACGAACACATCCAAAAAGATCAATCGGAAATCGAATCTGCAAAAGCAGAGGGCAATCTTCCAAAGGTCAGACATTTAACTGAAGAGCTAAAAGAACTTGAAGATTATAAGGATCATCATCCAGATGATAAACATGACCCTAATGCTTTGGAACTATTCTGCGATGCCAACCCGGATGAACCAGAATGTCTTGTTTACGATGATTAAGTTTTCTTTTGATAGATAATCCACAATAAAAAAGGGCTCTAAAAGCCCTTTTTTTATTTATTAATTCTATTAGTAATCTCTATTAAAGTCGGATGGACTTCCTGTAAGGGAACATACAACCGACTCCTCATTTTTCATTTCCTTGACTTCTACAATTGGTCTTCCCATTTTCTTCAAAACCTCAATATCTTGAATGGTTTGACATCTAGCTATTATTTTTCCTTGTTGATCAAAGCAAGTATAGAAATTCATATTGTGTTTAAAGAAGTATCTTATTTATGACTAATTTTACTTATTAAATCAAGTGTTTTTTTTACAAAAAAATTTTTTATTTAAGTTAGATCCTTTTCCATACTTCAGAAAGCAGTGAAGATAAACCTTTTTTTAAAGATGAAGAAATAACTAAAACTTTCTTTTTTGAAAAATCTTCTAACTTTTTTGAAATTATTTTCAAATAATCATCATCTACCAGCTCCATTTTATTCAATACTATTATCCTCTCTTTATCTAAAAGACCTTTCCCATATTTTTTTAATTCCTGCTCAATTATCTCAAAATCATGTAAAGGATTTTCTGCAATTGCATCAATTAAGTGAATAAGTATCTTCGTTCTTTGGATATGTCTTAAAAAATCATGCCCTAAACCTACTCCATCAGCTGCCCCTGATATTAATCCAGGAATATCCGCAAAAAGGCAACCATTCCCATCCATTTTTCTTACTACACCTAAGTTAGGTATTAAAGTTGTGAAGGGATAATTTGCGATTTTTGGACGAGCAGAAGACACAACAGAAATCAAAGTACTTTTTCCAGCATTTGGAAGGCCTATAATCCCAACCTCTGCAAGAAGTTTTAGTTCTAATTGAACCTCCCATATCTCACCATCTTTTCCTTCAGTGAATGATTCTGGGGCTCTATTTTGATTACTTAAATAGTAAGCATTCCCATGTCCACCTCTTCCTCCAATGGCAATAGTTAACCTCTGTTTATCTTGAGTTAAGTCTCCTAAAATAATACCGGTTTTAATATCCCTTATTTCTGTACCGCAGGGAACTTTAAGGATTGTATCCTCACCTGAAGCACCTGATCTCTTATTAGGACCTCCTTTGCATCCATCTTCAGCAATTATTTCACGTTTGAATTTGAAATCTAATAATGTTTGAAGATTATTATCAGCCATCAAAATAACTGAGCCCCCTCTGCCACCATTTCCCCCCGAAGGTCCTCCAGCAGGAACGAATTTTTCTCTTCTAAATGAAACTATTCCATTTCCACCTCTTCCAGCTTTAAGAATAATGTTTGCTTGATCAATAAATTGCACTTAATAAGCTTATTAAATTGTTTTCTAGATATTTTAAATTTTATTTTATCCACGCAATACTGCAACCAGGTCCACCTTCGTTGTTGGCTGCATCTTCAATCTTATCAACATAATTTAAACCTGATAACCAATTTCTTAGTCCTTTTTTTAATTTCCCTGTGCCAATTCCATGAACAATCCACAGCGGTCCATGAAATTTTCTAATTTTCTCCTCAATAATTATTTCGGCTTCATGAACTCTTAACCCTCTTACGTCAATTGTATTTTTACTCGTTCTAATTTTAGAAAAAGAAAAATCTTCTCTTTCAGACTTGATCTCAATTGTTGACCTTTTGAAATTAGGCTTTTCTCCATTAATACCTTCAAAGTCATTTACAGATAATGTGCTTCTGAATGCACCACATTTAACTTCATAAAAACCACCTTTTTTATCTAAATCTACAATTTGTCCCGTACTATTTAGACTTTTAATTTTTACAAAATCGCCTACCTTAGGATCCCATGATATTGACTTTTCAAATTTTTTTTGGGTTAAATGTTCTTTCTCAATTTCTTTTAATCTTTCACCAATAATTCTCGTATCCTCTCCATTAACGTTTTTATCTCTTAATTTTTTAATTAAATCTATTACCTCTTTTTTAGCGGATAC
>CVSY01000155.1:0-250 GCA_001180285.1 Prochlorococcus marinus
CTTATAAATCTCGCGCTCCTGTAAGGACTATCAGAAAGTTCATTAATTAATTTTTTAATTTTTTCAGAGTTGTTTTTGGCATATCTAGCAGAATATATGCCTGGTCGACCATCTAAAACATCTACTTCAAGTCCCGAATCGTCAGCTAATGCCCAGGTTTTCGTCTCTAAAGCAGCTGCTTTCGCTTTTAAAAGTGCATTCTCAAAATATGTGTCTCCAGTCTCTTCGACATTTAAATATTCTGGTTGCT
>CVSY01000156.1:0-292 GCA_001180285.1 Prochlorococcus marinus
CCTTTTGAACTTGGATGCTTTTGGTTCCATGCTTGAGGAAGAACAACTCCTGTCTCTTCAAGGATTGTAAATCCACCCTCTGCATTAATCTCTCCAATTCTTACTGTTTGAGATAAGTGGTGATTAGGCATAACTTCAACAGGACCTTGTGGAGCATCAAACTTTTGTCCAACAAGGGCTTCCCTTACTGCGTTGTCGTCGAATGTTCCTGCATCTTCTACTGCCTGTTTCCATAAGTAAACCATGTTATAAGCAGATTCTTGAGGATCAGCTACAACACGATCGGCTCCCC
>CVSY01000157.1:0-325 GCA_001180285.1 Prochlorococcus marinus
TATGGCAGCAAGGTACATTTAATTGTTAGATCAGAAAAATTAAGGGCTAGCGCAGCAATGGTTGATAGAGTAAAAGCTAATCCGAAGATAGAAATCCATTGGAACACAAAAGTTAATAAAGCGGATGGTTCTGAATGGCTTGAGAAAATAGAAACTATTCACTCTCAAGAAGGTAAAGGGGAAATCAATATAAAAGGTCTTTTTTATGCAATAGGACACACACCAAATACGAAGTTCTTAGGCAACAAAATTGATTTAGATAATAAAGGATATATAGCTTGCGAATCAGGAAGACCAGAAACATCTATTGAAGGAATTTTTGCTG
>CVSY01000158.1:0-242 GCA_001180285.1 Prochlorococcus marinus
CTCAAATTGAATTTTATCTGCATAATTTTTCTTCCATAAATAAATGTCTTCTAATCTATCAAACGCTGAAATTCTAAATATTTTATTGGAGGGAAGGGACCTTGATGAATTAACTTCTAGATCTTTAATGCAAAGATGGCTTAATGATGAAATCTCAGATGTTGAAACAGGAGCTTTTTTGAGTGCTTTGAGAGCAAAGAGTTCTACAGGTGTTGAATTAAGTTCTATGGCTGAGGAACTGT
>CVSY01000159.1:0-464 GCA_001180285.1 Prochlorococcus marinus
AAGAATTCTCTGAATTATTAGAGCCAACATCATTAATGCGCTAATAATTGAGACAGTCACTCCAAATGTACTCGTTAATTTAAGAGGTCGATCACTGAAATTAAAAATTCCATCTGATGCTAACCTAAGTAATTTTTTGAAAGTGTATTTTGGTTCTCCCGCAGATCTTGCATCTCTTTCATATTTTATCCCAATTTGTTTAAGTCCAATATAGGACCTTAACCCTCTTATAAATCTATTATGTTCGGGCAAGTCGTTTAACATATTTAAAGCTTTCCTAGTCATTAAACAAAAGTCGCCAGAATCAAGAGGTATTTCAATCTTGCTTAGAGTAGCTAAAAGTTTGTAAAAAATTCCGTAAGCAAATTTTTTATAAAAAATTTCCTTTCTTTTTCGTCTTACTCCATAAACGACGTCATAACCTTTTTTTGCTGATTTAATAAATTCATTTATTACGATGGGAG
>CVSY01000160.1:0-6395 GCA_001180285.1 Prochlorococcus marinus
CTTATTCTTGTACTTGATCTCCCTCCAAGACCACGACCAATTTCAATTAATCCAACTTTTTTTGTAATATTATTTTTCAGATACTTCGAAGCGAAAACACACGCAGATATACCTCCACCTATTATTAATAAGTCATATTTAACTTCACTTTTCATAGGTTTAATATTGACAGAAATTATCTTTCATTTTCTAAAAAACTATAAACAGAATCAAGTTTCTCTGATGATGAAAAATCAGATTCAATAATAGGAGTAATATTATTACTTTTATAAAAACTAACTAAATCGCTTGTGAAATCAAAAAATTTATCTAAGGCATATAAAAATTTTTCTGATATATATACCTCTTTCCAAGGACGAAATTTAAAACGGGCAATAAATTGATTAGAAGGAATAAATAAACTACCAAATAGATTTAATTTATTATCTTTTGCTACCTTCTTGATATAAGTCACCTCATTCTCAAGAACTTTAATATCTGTGCCATATTGAAACCAAATTGAATTTATTAATCCAGTCGAAAATTTTCTTTCGAACCTTTCTCTTTCTGAAGAAATATTATAAAATTTTTTCAAATATGGATTGTAAGCAGCACCTAATTTAACTTTTAAATTTTTTTCTTTTTTTAAACAATCTAATACTTCAACTGAGTCAAAGTTTTTTTTCTTATTTGATCCCGAAACAAGGAGAATATTGTAAATTCTATTAAACTGAGAATTTTTAACAAAATCTAAAAAGTCCTGATATGATTTGTCTTTATTTTTTGAATATTGATGATAAAGACTATAGTGATATGTCACATTAAATTCATCAAAGTTTTTTGATATATATTTAATAGTTGAATTAAATAATTCCTTCTTAATAAGTCCTTTACAGGGAATATTAATATTATTTATATTATGTAATTTACAGAAATTAAGTTTATTTTCTAACTGAGAAATATTTTTAAAAGACAACTCAAATCTTATATTATTGTTCATTATTAAGTATTCGAATTTCATCCATTAACATATTAACGAAAACACGCATCTGCTACGATTCTTAGTTTTGAAGACGTTTTTTTATTTTTACCCTTTAGTAAATAACTAGGGGAAATCTCTAATGCAGCTTTAAAAGAAATTTTATCTTCTGCAGATTTTGCAATAATTTCATTAAAACATTTCCAATTTTTTGGTATTAATAATCCAGGCCATGATAAATAAAGACCAGCAAAAATCCCTAAAAAAAGGAACATAAAAAACCTCATAACAAAAAAAACTTTAATTTACTCATTAAATATAGACAAAAAGAAAAGGTTCAATTCCACTAGAAAATAATTAATAAATTATTTCCTTTATTCTTATCGCAAATATTTATTCCATGAAAGATTTTCATGAACTCGAGAGGTTAGAATATCAAAAAAGTATTAATTAAGAGTATGGCAAGCCAGAATTATCTAATTGCAATAGCTTTAATAGAGCAAAACTTAGTTAGGGCGATGCCTCTTGGAGGTAAAGAAATTAAAGATAATTTAGAGGAAGCAGAAAATCTCAAGAAACTTGGAGAAGAGGTAATTTTAAATCTTCTAATGAGAGTGTTTCAAAGAAGTGATGAAGGTGCTTTAAAAAGGGCTTCTGAAGAAAAAGGTTTACTTCTGGTTCATATGCATCCAAAAAGAATGCAGAAAGAGCTTCCATTTATTAAATCTGAATGGATAAGAGACGGGGATACACAACAATTTTTAAAATACCTTGGTAATCTCTCAAAAGAAGTATGGACTGCATCATTTGTAAAGTATAAAGGGATTGAATTTACTTCTATCTCGAAGAATGATGAGATCTAAAATATATTAAAAATATTTTTTTCACAGAATTTCTTTTTTTACAATATTATTTTCCCTTTTTACTCTAAAGCAATTTCTACCATTACCAAAATCAATTGAGGAATAGTCAAAATCATTTTTAATATGCAAGGCACAATTGCCCTCAATACATATACAAGATTCAATAATTTCTCTCTGAATAGCATCATTAACGTAAGGTTCCCTCTCTTTCTCTTCATCGAAATGTGGGCAGGCAATACCTTCAACTATGCCTAAGCAATCAATTATGGCTAATTCATTTGCGTAAGAATCAGTTATACCTTTATCAAACCAACAAATAGCCCCAGCACTTACACCACTCATTACAATTCCTTTTTCATAAGCATTTTGCAAAATTTTATGTAAATTCCATTCTTTCCAAACAGCTAACATACTTTTTGTATTTCCTCCGCCAACATAAATGATGTCTTGAGTTAAAACTTTCTCTTCTAAGTTTTCTGTTCTAGAGAAGAAATCAATATGGCTTGTTATACAATCAAGTTTAGAAAATGCTCTATAAAAATTCAATTTGTACAAACTACTATCGCCAGATGCTGTTGGAATAAAGCAAATTTTAGGTCTTTTTTTATTACTTAAAGAAACTATATATTTTTCAATTTCAAGAGAGCCTAATGAGCGTCCAAACCCTCCTCCCCCAATTGCGACTATATTTTTACTAGGCATATTAAATAAAAGATGTATATATGAACTTAAGACAAATCACTATTAAAGATCAACTGGAATTAAAGAAGGTTTATTTTGACTCAATTCAATCTTTAGATGAAAAAATTTATAGTCAAGATCAAAAAAGAGCCTGGTCAACCCAAGCTTGGCATAACCAAAATTTTGATAAGTCAATAATAGAAGGGAAAGGATGGCTTATAAGTAAACAAGGCATTATTATTGCCTTTGCCATAAGATATCCCACTAATAGAATTGCGCTATTTTACTGTAAAGGTAAATTCCAAAGAAAAGGCTACGGCTCTAAGTTACTTAATAAATTAGAAGATGAAGCAAAGAAAGAAGGTTTAGATTCTCTTTATACTGAAGCAAGCTTAATAAGTTATGAATTATTTCTTAAAAATGAATGGAAAATTATACGTAAAGAAAAAGTTATTATAAATAACATTTATTTTGAAAGATATAAAATGACTAAAATCATAAAATTAATTAATTAATAATGTCTGGCAAAAGCAAGGGATTTATTCTGATTCAAAGGGTTCTAATTTGGGCGTTATACTTTTTTTCAGGATTTATACTTTATTCAAACCAAGGTGTTTTGCCTTCATTTATAATTACTTTCTCAAGAATTATTTATCCATTATCTATTTTTTGGTTACAAATAAGAATTAAAAAAAGAACCAATTTTCTGCCTATTGATTCAAAAATGACAACTTCGCAATTGTGGTTCAATTTGTTACCCGTTATTGCATCTCTATTAACTGTAATTTTTTCTTTAACTAATTCTTTCTTGTATATCCTAGGAAAATTAATTAACTCTTAAATAAATTAATTATTATTTAGTGGCCTTAGAAATTTCTCTCATAAAAAACATAATGTAAAGAAATTTGTCTTTTACTTATATTTGTTTAAATTTTAAATAGTGATCAATAAAGTCATGAAAAATATTTCATTAAAGGGAAATATTAATTTTGATAAAAAAAAAGATATGAATGATTATGAATTATTCTCTTTAAAAATCACAGATAGTTTATATAAAAAAGATATTGGAAAATTCCTTGAGACTCTATCTTCTCACTTTATCTAGAAAAATTTTCTTTTTCTGATCTTCAAATTCAAACAGTCCCATTAATAAATAAGTATTTAGGGGATAATGAGTAAAACCTTAATAATACTCCAATGCAATTATTTCTTGCTGACTGCCAATTCCCAGATATTGAGAATCAAGTGAAAGCTTATCAATTATTTGTAGAAGCTTGGGAAAATGGTGAAATTGCAAAATCAGATAAAACAGATAAATTTGAGATGTTATTTAGAGTTCATGCTCCTGGGGAGGGAAGAGTAGTTTGTTTATGTAAGGCAGAGAGTGATAAAGAAATTTTCGAGCATTTTGCTCCATGGAGAGCCAAATTTGGAATTCATATGGAATTTACACCTGTAATAAGTTGTCAAAATGTTGTTGATTACCATAAGGATTTGTTCAAAACTTTAGGGTAATTAGCTTAAATCTAAAATTTATCGTGATTAAACCTTTTCCCAATCTTATTTATAAAAAAAAAGATAAAGATTTTCCTTCTTCAAAAAATAAGCTTAAGAAAGAAGAAAACGTCAAATCTAAGCCATTAATAATATTTGGTTTTATCCTCTCATTAACTTCCATCTTTTTACTTTTATTCACCATCAATAACAAATTTGGATGATATTTAAGTAATTAGAACTATTACCTGGGAACAAATATGTTCTAATATTAATTTAAAACAACTAACTAAATGGCGTTTAACGAAGGGGGGATGGCATCGGGCCTTCTAATCATCGCAGTATCAATAGTTTTTGCTGCCGGTTTTGGATTCTTAGTCTTGCATTTTGTACCTGGAACTCCATTTTAAGTTATCCAAATGAATTTGATTCACAAAATATCTTAAACATTAACAGTCTCTAAATCCTGCATTTGATTACTATCAGAATTAGAATTCTTCTTTAATCTATAGGCATAAATTAAAGATCCTAAAGCTATAGTACTGGAGGCAAAAATCCCAGATATAAGTATCAAGGCAAAAAGACCACCTATTAGGCCCCCTTTTAATCTAAGCAAATTAGATTTAATTAAAAGTATTGATAGAAAAACAATAGTAGCTTTAAGAGAAGAGATTTTCAAAAAAGCAAATGGATAAAAAGGGTTTAACAACATTTCTTTGACGGAATATAATTTTGATAATTCTAAAAATAAATATTAAAAACCGCAAAAAAAAAAGACTCAAATGAGTCTTTTAAAATCTATATTAAATAAAATGATTTATGCATCAGGGTCAAAATTCTTTAGGTTTGGCCCCGCCACAAGACCAACAAGACCAAAAAGGACTAAAGAACCAATTCCAAAGCCTGCTGCCCATGGATTGAAACCACCTAAAGCAAAAGAAGCTAATAAATTCATGATTTAAAACATAATATCTTCGAGTTAGCATACAGATTTTTATGGAAAATATACCTATATTGAGACATTTCTTCGTAATTATTAGAATCGTTTAACTATCCATTTAAAAAAATCCACAAAATTTTTATTATTTGTTTTATTATCAATGCATCACTATTTTGTTGGCGCACTTTAGTACCATCAAGACTGTTTTTTCTAATGACTTCCAACTATACCTTTATTTATGATGGAGAATGCCCATTCTGTAATCATTTTGCTGAGCTCCTTGAGATCAAAAGCAAGTTAAATAATATTAAAATTTTGGATGGTCGTAAAAATTTAACTCTAATTAAATCCCTCCTGGATAAAGGTTATGACCTAGATAAAGGAGCTATTCTCCTTAAAGATGAAGAGATCTTTCATGGGGCAGATGCAATTAATACTATTTGCAAACAAATAAATAATCCCTCAAGTAGTTTACTTTTGATATTATCTAGAATGTTTAAATCAACTAAACGAACAAATTTGATATTTCCTTTACTAGTTAGAGCCAGAAGATTTGCATTGATATCAAAAGGTATATCAATATCCCTAGTTTAAAAATAAAAACTTTCTAAATATTAAATAACATATTTATAAGCTTCTGTATCAATAAATGATAATTGATTATTTCTTAGCTAGAACTAGGTTATAACAACGAGTATTAAATGATAGAAAATTTCAATCCCTTTATTTCATTGGGCGGTGATAACCAAAAAGTTAATCATATGGCTGAAGCGGCACTTGAAATGAATTTAACCTGCAATGATTTAAAGAAGGATTTAAATTTAACTGATGGTGATGTAGTGGATATGTTGCAACTAGTCATGGATAGGTTTAAAAATAGTAATTAAGTTTATATTTTTATCTTTTAATCGCTATATATCTATTATTTTTTAATGAAAACAGTACAAATTGAGTTTTCGAAATATGAATTAGTTAACTTTTTATGGCCCGAATTAATAGAAGACTACGGATTTGATAAAGCCAGAAAAATAGTTTCTCAAGCTATTGACTTACAAAAAATGAATGGGACTAAAAATAGCACCATGCCAATCATATTTTCAGGAACAGGAGGATTAGCTCTAATACCAATACAAATGCTAGAAAAAGAAAACTTTGTAATCTTCAAGTTTTACATATCTTGAAATGTTATTTTGGTTTTTTGGATTGTTCATCTTTACAAAGAAGTTTAGAAGTTAAAAAATCTAGAATACTTATTTTGAAATTATAAGTTTGGCTTGTTAGCCTCTGTATCACAAAAATGTTTTTTAATCTCCCCAGATGGTAGTAGTTCGTATAAAGAAGGATTATTAATATCAGGCGATCCGTCCTTATTAAATTGATACCTCCAGTCCCATTTTTTATCTGTAAAGGAAATATAATCTTTTCTTAGAGAATATGGAAGCATAAGCTTTTTTTTATT
>CVSY01000161.1:0-465 GCA_001180285.1 Prochlorococcus marinus
TTTTCAAGGTATGGCTTGAAGTTTTTAGTAACCTCTGAATGGAATCCAGTCAAAGATGAATACGGAGCTTTTACTGCAATTTATGGGACATTAGTAACGTCATTTCTTTCATTATTAATAACTATTCCTCTGGGGGTTGGAACTGCAATATTTATTACTGAAGACTTTGTGCCTAAAGTTGTTAGAGAAATAATAGGTTCGTTTGTTGAATTATTAGCAGCTATACCATCAGTTGTATTGGGACTTTGGGCAATATTTGTTATGGAACCTTTTTTTAGAGCCTTTTTTGTCTTTTTACATAATTTCTTTGGTTGGATACCTTTATTCAGTACAGAACCTACAGGTAGGAATTCTTTGTTAGCAATATTAATTTTAGTAGTGATGCTTTTGCCAATTGTGACCTCCATTGCAAGAGATTCACTCAATCAAGTTCCTAAAAAGCTTAGAAATGCAGCTTATGGAATT
>CVSY01000162.1:0-468 GCA_001180285.1 Prochlorococcus marinus
TGAAATTTATTGACTCCTTTATTTTTGAAGGGAATGTTGTTGGTAAGAATAAACCAATTAACAGACTTATAACCAGACCGGTCCCATATGCTAAAGGAACACTTCTGACAAATTGTTGAAGAATTAAGCTTACGCCCCAAGTTGCGAGAAGTGTTTCTAGTGGATTTCCATAAAGCTTTCTTATTATTGTTTTTTCCAGGAGAATGCCTACCACTCCACTAACAATAAATGCAAGGAAAATAGAAACTATTATGTACGAATTATAGAAAGGTTTTAAAATAGGTAATTTGAAAATTAATTGTGTTACGTATGTTGTGTAAGCCCCAAGCATCATAAGTTCTCCATGAGCAAGATTAATTACACCCATAAGACCAAAAACAATTGCTAGACCTAATGCAGCAACAAGTAGTACAGATCCGATTGCAACACCATTAAAAAGACTATCGAGAAGTAACTCCAATTTAGAAA
>CVSY01000163.1:0-277 GCA_001180285.1 Prochlorococcus marinus
CAGATAAAGAATCTTTCAACTCAATTACAACGCAATATGCTGTGAAGTATTTATGATTTAACCAATTTTTATTATTAGTTTCAATATTTGCTACTAGCTTATTAGCAACTTTTGAAGAAGTTGTAAAAATAATTTTGTCAGTAAAAATATTTCTTCTCAATCCATTTTCATTTACAAGAAGTTCATATTTTTTTGTATCTTTATTGAAGATAATATTTTCAATTAGAGAATTAGTTAAAATTTCTGATTTATTTAGATGAAAATGAGGAAATATTAT
>CVSY01000164.1:0-24309 GCA_001180285.1 Prochlorococcus marinus
TATTTGTGACTCCTATTAATTTTATATTTTTTTCAATATTAAATATAAATTTTTGAATATTTTTATTATCTATAATTTTATTTACAACCTCAAATGATTTCTTGTAATTACTTAAAATCATCTTTTTTAAATAAAGTCTATTGTCAATATATAACTTAGTTTTTTTATTTATAAATTCCTCTAATATCTGATTATTAAGCGTTTCTAATTCTTCATTTTGATTAATATTTTTAATTATTTTTGTTTTACGTATAACATTGTATTTTTTCTTTAATATTAATAATTCCTCTATGAGTAATTTAAGTAATAATTCTCTTTCATTCAATAATTTTTGAAAATAATTCTTTTTTTCTTCTAAATTTTCTATTTCATTATCAATTTGATTTTTTTCTAGATTTGTTAATTTTTTTAGTGGCATATCCAAAACTGAATTTGCTTGTTTTTCACTTAAGAAAAATTTTTCTACTAATTTTGATCTGGCTTGCACAGAATTTTCTGATTCTTCTATAATTTCGATAACTTCTTTTATGTTTTTTGTAGCCTTAGACAACCCTTTTGATATTTCTAGTTTATCAAGGGTGTTTTTTAGAAAATAAAAAGTTCTTTTTCTAATTGTTTCTTCTCTAAATTCAAGAAAATAGTTTAGATATGTTTTCAGATTTAGTTGTACAGGCTTGCCTTTAATTAAAGCTAAGAATATTGCGCCAAAGTTTGTTTGGAGTGTTGTCTTTTTATATAAATTAGAAATAATAAGTTCAGAATTAGAATCTTTTTTTAGTTCTATTACAATTCTCATTCCATCTCTGTCGCTCTCATCCCTAATATCAGAAATCCCAATAATTTTTCCTGAATTAACAAGCTCTGCAAGTTTTTCAATCCAGCTTGCTTTGTTAATTTGGTAAGGAAGTTCCGTAATGATTATTGCATTCTTTTTATGTTTCCCTTTGCCTAAATTTACCTCTTCCGTATTTACAACTCCTCTTATTGTTATAGATCCTTTTCCAGTTTGATAAAGTTCTTCTATTGCAGGACTATAAATTAATTCTCCGCCTGTAGGAAAATCAGGTCCTTTGATAATATTAGAAAGTTTCTTATCATTAATATCTTTATTTTTAACTAAAGCAACTAAACCATCTACAATTTCCCCTAGGTTGTGAGGAGGAATATTTGTTGCCATGCCAACAGCAATACCTGATGAGCCGTTTAATAATAAAAATGGAAGTTGGGCTGGAAGAACATCTGGTTCTTTTTGAGAACCGTCAAAGTTATTTGAAAAATTTACTGTTTCTGATCCAATTTCTTCAAGAAATCCTTTATGAGCTATTGGAGCTAATCTGGTCTCAGTATATCTCATAGCTGCCGGCGGATCATTATCTACAGATCCAAAATTTCCATGACCGTCAAGAGTAGGATATTTAGTTGAAAAATTTTGTACTAGCTTTACTAATGCATCATAAACCGCTTGATCTCCGTGAGGATGGTACTTTCCCAGTACATCTCCAACGACTCTTGCACACTTCCTAAATGGTTTATCAGGTGTTAAACCTAATTCGTACATTGCAAATATGATTCTTCTTTGGACAGGCTTAAGACCGTCTCTTGCATCAGGCAAAGCACGTCCAACTATTACGCTCATTGCATACTCCAAATAAGAACGTTGCATTTCTTCTTGAAGTGAGATGGAAGTGAAGTTTTTCTTATCCATTAGAGCGCAAAATTAATAATTATTAATTAACTAAATTAAGACTAATAGGTAAAACAATATTTACCAGTATTGAACATTAAGATGATTCATCTATTTTGGATTTTGCAAGTATTACATCTTTTTTCAGTTGTTCATTTTGTAAAAGAATTTCTGTAGAAGCTTGTAATTTGTCTCCCCATAACTGTTCTTTTCTGTAATCATAATTGACATATTTAGGATCTTTAGTCAAAGCTTTTTTTGCTAGCTGAATTGCTAATTTATGATCATAGATATTTATACATGAGGCTAGGCCTAGTAATGGTTCAGCATTTTCCTCAATTGAGATTGCACTTTCAAAAAGTTTGATTGAGAGATTTCTATTGTTTCTCTCGAAATAAGCTAACCCTTTATTATTGATTGCTTGCCAGAAATCAGGTTTAATTTTTATAGATTTATCAAACAATTTGATGGCTCCTAAATAATTTTTTTCCATTAATAAAATATTTCCTAATTGAAAAATAGCTTTGTGGTTATTAGGCTCAATCTTTATTCCTTGTTCTAAAGCACTCTTTGCTTTTGTTTGTTGTGAAATTTTTAAGTAAACATTACTTTTAGCAAAATATATTTCGCTAATATTTGGATTGATCTGTTCTGCTTTATTGAGAGAATTTAATGCGTTTTTGTATTTTTTGTTAGCTATTTGTGTTTCAGCCAAAATCAACCATAGTTTTTCATCTTTTGCATTTATTTTTACTGCTAATTTGGCTAAGTTAAGACTGTCTTCATATTGTCCAAAATAAAGTAATTGATATGCATTTTTGCCAATATATAAACTTTGCTTTTGTAAATTTTTTATTGTTGGGAAATAATAATAGGGAACTATTGCTCGAACTATTTCTATTTGAAAAAAGTGAGAACAGATCAAGAAGATCCAGATTGTATTTTTTAATAACTTCTTCATATCTTAATTTTTTTATTTTTTATATTTGCTTGTATGTTCCTTTTCCACATCCATGGTTTAATTCTTTTTAAAGTAGTACCTATAAGATTTTCTTGCCACGTTGTATCGTCCCAATTGAGGGACTCAATATTAAGATTTTTAATCCATTCTTTTGGTGTAGTTTCATAATTATTGTTGTAAGGCACTGATTTATTCCATGGACAAACATCTTGACAAATATCACATCCTGCAACCCATCCTCCTAAATTTTTTTCTATTTTCTTTGGAATAGTTTTATCTCTGCTCTCTATAGTGTGATACGCAATGCAAAGATCTGATTGTATGACAAAGGGTTCTACGATTGCCTGTGTGGGACAATGTTCAACACAAATATCACATTTTCCACAAAGTGATTGATGAGGTTTATCTGGCATTAAGTCTTTTGTCAGAATCATAAAACCCAAAGTTAACCAAGAACCGTTTTTTTTGCTGATTAAATTACTATTTTTACCTATCCAACCAATGCCTGCCTCCTCTGCCCATGCTTTTTCAAGAAGCGGGGAGGTATCAACACATATTTTCCATTTGCAATCAGGTATTTCTAGGTCGATCCAATTACCAATATTCTTTAATTTTTTGTGAATCACCTTATGGTAATCTTCGCCTTGAGCAAATTTAGCTACTTTGAGGAAATTGTTGTTGTTGTTTTGTGAATTAATGTAAGTAAATCCAACGCTTAAAATACTTTTTGCATTTTCAAAAAGTGAGCCTATATTTTTTCTTTTTTCTGCTTCCATCCATTTCATTTCAGAATGATAATTATTTGATAACCATCTTTCTAATGCATTAGTTCTTAATTTTATTCGCGAACTACCTGGTATTGAAGCTATTCCAGCAACTGTAAAACCTTCAAAAATAGCTCTTTCTTTTAGTTTTTTACTTATTTCTTTTTTGTCCTGAATCGTATTAATCATTTCTTTTTTTTGGCATTTCTTTTAAAAGTTATTTTTGGAGAATAAACTTTTAAATTAAATAGATATATTTAAGAAAAATATATCCTAACTGAGTAAAAACAGTTAAATTATTAGTAAAGTTAATATAGTTAAAAAGTTATTTTGGTTGAATCTAATCAAAATCAAGATTCGAATTTAGGATCTAGGCTTCAACAAGATCTCAAAAATGATCTTATTGCTGGGTTGTTAGTTGTAATACCCCTAGCAACAACAATCTGGCTGTCATCATTAGTTAGTAAATTTGTTTTAACGTTAGTTACTTCAGTCCCCAAGCAACTAAATCCTTTTATTACTTTAAATCCTTTATTACAAGATTTAATTAATCTCACCTTAGGTTTAACTGTTCCTTTATTAGCTATTTTGCTTATAGGCTTGATGGCCAGAAATTTTGTAGGAAGATGGTTATTAGAATTTGGAGAGGGTACTTTATCAAAAATCCCAGTAGCTGGAGCGGTTTATAAAACTCTTAAACAATTGTTAGAAACTTTCTTAAGTAATAAATCTAATAGATTTAGACGAGTTGTTTTAGTTGAATATCCTCGTGAGGGACTATACAGTATCGGCTTTGTAACTGGAGACGTAGGACCTTCTCTTCAGCCAGAATTGAAAGAAAAGTTACTTAGTGTTTTCATTCCTACAGCACCAAACCCTACTACTGGCTGGTATACACTCGTTCCTGAGTCTTCTGTTAAGGATTTGGATATTTCTGTAGAAGATGCTTTTAGAACAATAATTTCTGCTGGGATAGTTAATCCAGATGAGAAAAATAACACCACAAATCCAACATTTTCAAAATTGTTTTCTCAATTACGAGCTTCCACTAATACTTCTTCTTAATTGATGTATAACAGATCCCTTTCAAGAGAATTATCTTTAATTTCTCTTGGCCTTATAAGAGATAAAGGTGATTTTAAATTAAATAAATTTCAGATAGAAGAAATTTTTGAAGCTGCTTTGGATTCTCTAATAAATCATTGCAGAGAGGAATTAGATAATTGCGAGTCAGAGTTAGAAAATGCTTCACAAAAAATATTAGATAGTGAATTGCAAGAAGGTGTTGATTCCACTTATTCAAATGTTCGAGATGAGTTAAAAAAATCTCTGACAAAAATTGAAAGCGTAATGAATACACTCTCTGTCACTTTAGACTTTCCAAAATTAATTGTCTCTAGCGGTCAAATAGATATTAGAGAGGATGTAAATCAAAGGATTTGTAATATAATCAATAACCTTAAAAGTATTGATTCAGATATCGATCAAGTAATGGATGGTTGGAGATTAAAAAGATTACCAAGAATTGATAGGGATATTTTGCGCCTAGCTTATGTGGATATCAATTTTTTGAACACACCTGTCGCTGTTGCTTGTGATGAGGCTGTTAATTTAGCTAATAAATATAGTGATTTGCAAGGAAGAAAATTTATTAATGGGGTTTTAAGGAGATTACAAACAATTTAATTGTCATAATTATTTGATATAAATAAATAGTATTTAGAAAAATTTCAACTACGAACTACAGATAATAATGACTAATACTGATTCTAATAATTCTCGTGAATGGGCAGCACAAGCTTATGCACTTTTAAAAAAACGACAGGAAGAGCAAAAGCAAGAATTAGAGAAACAGGAAGAGCAAAAGCAAGAATTAGAGAAACAGGAAGAGCAAAAGCAAGAATTAGAGAAACAGGAAGAGCAAAAGCAAGAATTAGAGAAACAGGAAGAGCAAAAGCAAGATTCAATTGATATTCCTAATAAAGAAAATATTGCTGTACAGTCTAAAACTATTGCTGAACCAGAATTAGGAGAATTTGATGATAATTTTACTTGGTCGGCAATGGTATTAGCTGCTCAAGGAAAAAAAATAAATCAAATATCGATTGATGAAATAGATTGGTTAACTAAATTACGTAGAGGATTAGAAGAAACCCGAAAAGGATTTGTTACTGAATTATTGGATAAATTGGGAGATGATCCTCTTACTCCTGAATCCCTTGATGATTTAGAGACTCTATTAATAAGAGCTGATGTAGGGATTGATTCAACCGATAAAGTTATAAGTTCTCTTAGAACAAAACTAAACGAAGAAGTCTTGGGTGGAGAAGCAGGAATAAAATTTTTGAAGAAGGAATTAAAATTAATTATCGATAAACCAATAAAAAATTCTGGTTCTGATCTTTTAGTTCCCCAAAAGGGTAAATTAAATGTCTGGTTATTAGTGGGAGTTAATGGTGTTGGTAAAACCACTACGTTAGGGAAATTAGCATATTTGTCATCAAAAAGTAATTACAAAACTTTGATTGCTGCTGCTGATACTTTTAGAGCGGCCGCAGTAGAACAACTTCAAGTGTGGGGAGATAGAAGTAATGTTGACGTTATATCTAATCAATCAAAAAATGCTGATCCAGCTGCTGTAGTTTTTGATGCAATTAATTCTGCAAAAAAAAGAAATGTTGATTTATTACTTGTTGATACAGCGGGTAGATTGCAAACAAAAAATAATTTGATGGATGAATTAGCAAAAATAAAAAAAATTATTGATAAAAAGGTCCCAGATGCACTTGTTGAATCATTATTAGTTTTAGATGCAAGTCAGGGACAAAATGGCTTAAAACAAGCAAAAAGTTTCGCTAAATCAGCAGATTTAAGTGGAGCAATTATTACTAAATTAGATGGTACTTCTAGAGGAGGTGTTTCTTTAGCAGTATCTGAAGAAGTAAATTTGCCAATAAGGTTTATTGGAGCTGGAGAAGGTATAAAAGATTTGAGACCATTTAATAGTTATGAATTTGTAGAGGCTATGCTTGCAGATAAATAAAAATTTAATTAATTTTTTTTAAAAACTTAAATTTAATGTTAAAACATACTTATCTATTAGATTTGTTTTGGCAAATAATCAAAAAGATAAAATATTTTCGAATAAAGTTGTTCAAAATTTTTTAGAAAATGATCCTAAATTCACCCTAAACAATAAATATAAATTTGCTGAAATTGCATCTTCTCTAGCATATTATTTAAAATCATTTTCGAATATCAATAAATTATTGGATTATGTAAGCTTAATTTTTAAACATATTTTTTCTGAAAATATAATCATAATTATTCCTTTAAATTATGAGGGGGTGATATGGAATGAAAATATAAAAATTTCTGCTAATGATGAATGTTTAACAATTGAAGAAGAAATTAATAGTTTTTTGAAACAATTTAATTTTTCCAAAAACTTTAAAATAAAAGAAATTCTAACTTTTGAAAATGCTTTAAAAAATAATCATAAAGAATATAAAATTGAAATAAGAAAAATAATATCTAGAGGTAAATGCAGAGGATTTATTTACATTCTTAGCAAAGATATTTCTAAGCAGTTGATTAGTGAAAATAATATTTTTAATTTTATTGAAAATTGTCTAGCTGTTGGTTTAGAAAATCACTACTTAATTAAAACAAAGAAAAAGCATGAAAACCTAGATAGAGAAATTTCTACTGGTGCTGAAATTCAATCTCAATTACTCCCGGATTATTGTCCAATTATCCATGGCATAGATTTAGCAGCGCATTGTAGACCAGCTCTCCAACTCGGCGGAGATTACTATGATTTTATGTGCTTAAAGACAAATATTTCTGAAAAAAGAAAGGAAAAATCAAGATGGGCCTTTGTAATAGGTGATGTCATGGGTAAAGGGATTCCAGCCGGTCTTTTAATGACTATGTTAAGAGGCATGCTTCGTGCAGAGGTTCTTACAGGCTTGCCTCCAGATAGAATTTTGCATGATCTGAATCAACTAGCAATAAATGATTTAGATCAATCGCATAGATTTGTGACATTATTTTACTCAGATTATGACCCTAGAACTAGAAAATTGAGATTCGCTAATGCAGCACATAATCCTCCTCTGCTCTGGAAAAGTTTAGATCAGAAAATTATAAAATTAGATGCAGAAGGATTTGTACTTGGACTACAAAAAGATGCAGAATATCAATGTGGTGAAATTAAGCTTAATAAAAATGATTTAGTTCTTTATTACACGGACGGAGTAATTGATGCTTCAAACTCTTTAGGCCAAAGATTTGATGAGGAAAGGTTAATTAAAACCCTTACAAAATTATGCAAGCAATCTTATACCTCCCAAGAAATTTTAAATAAAATATTTAAAAAGTTAGATGATTTTACAGGGCAAAATAGACCTCTTGAAGATGATGCATCGATGGTTATTTTTCAATTGAAATAGATATTTTTGTCACTTATATGAAAAAATGCTTTATTAGAGATACTTAAAGTTACTAAATTAATATGGCAAAAGTTTGGAGTAAAAGGTTTGATAATGCACTTGATCCTTTTATTGAAAAGTTTAATGCTTCAATTGGTTTTGATAAAAAGCTTATTTTAGAAGATTTAGATTGTTCGATTGCTCATGCAAAAATGCTTGGCAAAACTCAAGTTTTATCTTGTTCTGAAGCTTTGCAAATTGTTAATGGTTTAGAGTCAATTAAAGTTGAGTATTTGGAAGGTAAATTTTCTCCTAGTCTACCTTCTGAAGATATTCACTATTCTATAGAAGAAAAACTGATAAGTTTAATTGGTGAAACTGGAAAAAAATTACATACAGGTAGAAGTAGAAATGATCAAGTTGGTACAGATATTAGATTGTGGCTAAGAAAAGAGATTGATAATGTTGAAATTTTAATAACCGATCTACAAAGATCCTTTTTAAATCTTGCTAAATCTAATATTTACACCTTAATTCCTGGATATACCCACATGCAAAGAGCTCAACCATTATCTTTGGCGCATCATTTATTGGCTTACATAGAAATGTTCCAAAGAGACCGTGAAAGGTTCAAAGAAGTACGCGCAAGAGTTAATATTTCTCCTTTAGGAGCTGCAGCATTAGCTGGAACAAAAATAAAAATAGACAGGAATTTTACAGCTGCAGAATTGGGTTTTGAAAAGATTTATAAAAATAGCATTGACGCAGTTAGTGATAGAGATTTTTGTATAGAGTTTGTTTCTGCATCTGCTTTGTTAATGTCTCATTTAAGTAAAATTTCAGAGGAAATAATTCTATGGGTAACTGATGAATTTTCTTTTGCAAAATTAACAGATAAATGTGCTACGGGAAGTAGCTTAATGCCGCAGAAAAAAAATCCTGATGTTCCAGAATTGATAAGAGGTAAGACGGGAAGAGTGTATGGAAATCTTCAGGCATTGTTAACTATGGTCAAAGGGGTACCGCTTTCTTATAATAAGGATTTTCAAGAGGATAAAGAGCCAATATTTGATACTGCAGAAACAATATCTAATTGTATTAGAGCAATGACTATTTTAATGAATGAGGGCATTGAATTTAATTTAAAAAATTTATCTGATTCTGTAGAAAATGACTTTTCTAATGCCACTGATTTAGCGGATTACTTAGTTGGTAAAAATGTTCCTTTTAGGACCGCTTATCAAGTTGTTGGTGAAATAGTTAAATATTGCCTGGAGAGAAAAATATTATTTAAAAATCTCAAAATTGATGAATTTAAAAAATTTCATCCCGAATTTGATGAGGATATTTTTGTTGATCTTAAACCTCTTAATGTCGTTAAATCAAGAAATAGTGAGGGTGGTACAGGTTTTGTTCAGGTAGAAAAAGAGGTAAATAATTGGCAAAAAAAATTGTTACTTTGAATCTCACTTATTTTTCTTCAACAAGGGTATGCTTTGAAGTAGAATAATAAAGCAACGTTATGAGACTACTTATTGTAGTTTTTTTATAAGGTAAATTTTCTTTGTTGAGTTTAAAGTGAGTATTTTTGTTGGCAATTTGCCGTTCCGAGCAGAGCGTGAAGACGTTATACAATTGTTTGCCCCTTTTGGTGAAGTTTTAAATTGTTCCCTTCCTTTGGAGAGAGATACTGGGAGGAAAAGAGGATTCGCGTTTATCGAAATGGCCGATGAAGCGATTGAGTCAACAGCAATTGATGGTTTGCAAGGTTCGGAACTTATGGGCAGGCCATTAAGAATCAATAAAGCTGAGCCAAGAGGTTCTGGTGGATCTCGGAGAGGAGGAAGAGGCGGCTACGGCGGTGGTAATAACAACGGCTATGGTGGTGGCTACGGCGGTGGTAATAACAACGGCTATGGCGGTGGCTACGGTGGTGGTAATAATAGCGGCTATGGTGGTGGTGGCTACGGCGGTGGTAATAACAACGGCTATGGCGGTGGCTACGGCGGCGGTAACAATAGCGGCTACGGAGGTGGCTACGGTGGTGGTAATAATAGCGGCTATGGTGGTGGTAATTCTGAATCTAATGGCTCTTACAATAATAAATCTTCTGGAGCTCAAGGTTGGGAAGACAGAAGTTATGGAAATTCTACTGAAAACTCTGAATATGAAAGTGGTAGGAGCAGGAGAAAAAGGGGAGTTTCCAATGAGAACAATGATTCAACCGAGACAAATTAGAAACCCATTTCTTCAAGAGTTGTCGTTAACTTAAATAAATATTCAGTATCTAATTCTTTTTTTAAAGATTTATTTGAAATTTGATTTCTCCAAATTTTAGCTTTTGGTATACCTTCAACTAAATTAATAAGATGTTTACAAATATCCCAAGATTTTCCTCCATTAATTAAATGAGCCTCTATGTATGGAATTAAGGAGAATATAATATCTGAGGCAGATTTGGGTTCTGTATTAATTCCGTAAATCTTTTGATCAATTTCAGTCCATCTTAATGGATGTTTATATATGGCCCGTCCGATCATGACCCCATCAAAATCATTTAAGGCTTTTAATGACTCATCAATATTTGTTAAACCCCCATTGATTTCTATTAATAATTCTGGATTTGATTTTTTTAATTTTTTTACTACATCATAATTAAGTGGAGGTATGCTTCTGTTTTGTTTTGGATTTAGACCTTTTAATATGGCTTTCCTTGCATGAACTGTAAATCTATCTGCACCTGCATTTGCGATAATTCTTACGAAATTGTTCAAGTAATCGAAACTATCATCGTTGTCTACACCGATTCTGTGTTTGATCGTAACGGGTAATTTGGAATTATTCTTTAAGGATTCTATACATTTTGCTACTTTTTCAGGGTCTTTCATGAGTGAAGCGCCAAAATTTCCAGAACAGACCCTTGGACTCGGACAACCAACATTAAAGTTTATTTCGTCATAACCCCAATCTTGTGCCATTCGGGCTGCCTCTTTGAGGAATTTTGGATCGTCTCCGCCAAACTGAATCGATATTGGGTGTTCTTCATTATTAAAATTTAGAAAATTTTCTTTTTTCTTCGTATAAACTAAACTCTGGGCCACAATCATTTCTGTATACAGTAGAGCTTCAGAACTTATTTTTCTCATTATCATTCTGAAATGTTTATCTGTACAATCCATCATTGGAGCAATACTTAATTTATGAATATTTTTAATACAATTTGGTTGGGTGAAATTCATTATTTTTTCGTTAATTAAATATATGAATCAATTTCTATCAAGAAGAACTTTTATTCTAATTCCTACTATGTCAATCTTTAAAATAATTTTTAAGCCTATTCAAGTATTCGCATCTTCACTTGCTTCTAAAGAAAAGTGGAATTTGTCAAAAGACGAATGGAAAGAAAGGCTTAGTCCTGAATCTTATTATATTTTAAGGGAGGAAGGGACTGAAAGAGCTTTCAGCAGCCAATTAAATAATGAGAAGAGAAAAGGGATTTTTTACTGTGCAGGATGCGATTTGCCGCTTTTTTCCTCAGATAAAAAGTACGATAGTGGTACAGGATGGCCAAGTTTTTGGGATTCAATTCAAGGATCAGTAGAAACCAAAGTCGATTTCAAGTTAATTGTCCCTAGAACCGAATATCATTGCTCTAGATGCGGAGGTCATCAAGGACATGTCTTTAATGATGGGCCACTTCCAACGGGAAAAAGATATTGCAACAATGGATTAGCATTAAGGTTTGTTCCTAACTAATTATTTGTGCGGCCTTCCGCAACTTGTTTTGTGCATCACTTTATTGGAGAATAGTTTTATTAAATTTTAGAAAAATGATTGAAAATCAATCAGACAATATTGATAATAAAGAAAATGATGATTCTAATCAGGATAATCCTCCTGAAGCTATATCATCTACCCAAAATTCAACTACCGAAAATGATGAATCATCGTCTCAAAACACAGAAGAAATAAATACTGAAGAATTAAAAAATACTATCTCAAATAATGATGCAAGATTAGAGCAATTAGAAAAAGAGCATGAAACATTAAAAAATCAATATGTAAGGATTTCAGCAGATTTTGATAATTTCAGAAAAAGGCAGTCTAGGGATCAGGACGATTTAAAAATTCAACTTGTTTCAAAGACTTTAACTGCAATTCTTCCTATTGTTGATAATTTTGAGAGAGCAAGACAACAACTTCAACCAGAAAGTGAAGAAGCTCAAGCTCTTCATAGAAGTTATCAAGGATTATATAAACAATTGGTAGAAGTTTTAAAACAACAGGGAGTGTCACCTATGAGAGTTGTTGGTCAGCAATTTGATCCAAATTTGCATGAAGCTGTTTTGAGAGAACCTAGTGAAGAGTTTGCAGAGGATTTTATTATTGAAGAATTGCAGCGAGGATATCATCTGGAAGGTAAGGTTTTGAGACATGCGTTGGTTAAGGTTTCTATGGGGCCTGGTAAACAAAATTCACAACAACAAGTAGAAAAGGATACAGTTGAAGGGGATGTTGATTCAGAGGCAAATACTTCTGAAGATGAATAAATTCCAAATTCTTATTTGAGCATTATCTAATGGCTGATTTTTACCAAATACTTGGAGTTTCAAGAGATGCTGATGCGGATACCTTAAAAAGGGCTTATAGAAAATTAGCAAGGCAATACCATCCTGATGTTAATAAAGAACCTGGAGCTGAAGATAAATTTAAAGAAATTGGTAAAGCTTATGAAGCATTAGCTGATCCTGAAACAAGAGCTAGATATGATCAGTTTGGTGAGGCTGGCCTTGGAGGTGCTGCTGGAATGCCTGATATGGGTGATATGGGTGGCTTTGCAGATTTATTTGAAACTTTTTTTAATGGATTTGGTGGACAAAATCCTCAGGGAGGAAGAACTCAAAGAAGAGGTCCTCAACAAGGTGATGATCTAAGGTATGACCTTAATGTTGATTTTAAAGATGCAATATTTGGTCAACAAAGAGAAATTAAAATTCCTCATCTTGAAACATGTGAAGTCTGTAGAGGAACAGGTGCAAAACCAGGAACCGGACCAAAAACTTGTTCAACCTGTGGGGGTAGTGGACAAGTTAGAAGAGCTACGAGAACACCTTTTGGTAATTTCACACAAGTAGCTGAATGTCCTTCATGTAATGGAGCTGGTCAGATAATTGCAGATCCATGTGTAAGTTGCGGCGGTAATGGAGTAAAGCAAGTCAGAAAAAAATTAAGAATTAATATTCCTGCGGGAGTTGATACTGGTACTAAATTAAGAGTTTCCGGAGAGGGAAATGTTGGTTTGAAAGGGGGTCCACCTGGAGATCTTTATGTTTTTATCAAGGTTAAGAATGATTCAAAACTTAAAAGAGATGGTGTTACTATTTATTCAGAAATAGATGTGAGTTATTTACAGGCTATTTTAGGTGACACTGTTCAAATTACTACAGTTGATGGAAATGTTAATTTAAAAATTCCAAGTGGTACTCAGCCAAATACAACTCTTTCACTTGAGAATAAAGGAGTACCTAGACTTGGTAACCCGGTTGCTAGAGGAAATCATGAGGTTTTAGTAAAGGTAAAATTGCCAACTCGTATAACTGACGAAGAACGAAAGCTTTTAGAGGGTTTAGCTTCTCAATATTCAGATAAAAATATTAATTCCAGTAGTGGACTTTTTAGTAAATTATTTGGCAAAGAATCTTAATGACTTCTTTAAAGCATTTGAATCTAAAATCTGTTCCTTGTCCTTTAAATGTTGTCAAAATCAAATTAGCTTTGGAGAAGTTATCAAAAAATGAACACCTTATAGTTGAACTAGATAAAGGTGAAGCAGAAGAAATGGTATTAAATAATTTGAGAGAGATGGGATGTTTGTTTAAACAAATTAAAGAAAATGAAAAATTTATAAAATTAAAAATATTAAATGAAAATTAATAATCAATATTTAGGTTTAGTTACGAAAAAATTTAATGATTTTTTTTTAGTTGACTTAAAACATCAAGAAAACTCCTTAAACAGTGAGAAATTTTTATGTAAGGTGAGGAAGTCTATAAATTTCAAGAATCAATTAATATATGTTGGAGACGAAGTAGTAATTGAAAATATTGATTTAAAAAGCAAACTCGCAATAATAACAAGTCTTAAAAAAAGAAAAAATTTATTAGTTAGACCCTCAGTTGCAAATATTTCTAACATATATATTACTTTTGCCGTTGAAGAGCCAGCTTTAAATTTATCTCAAGTTAATAGGTTCTTGATATCAGCAGAATCTATGGGTGTTGAAGTGTCATTAGTTTTGACAAAATGTGATTTAATTTCGGATTTAACAAGATCTTTATTAATTGATAAATTTGAGAAATGGGGTTATCGAGCAATAACATTAAATTTAGAGAAATCTGATGACTTTAATAAGTTATTAATTGAGTTAAAGCAAAAAGAGTGTTCAATTTTTATGGGCCCATCTGGTGTAGGCAAAACTACTTTGCTTAACATGATAATTCCTGGTCTACAAAATAGTACTGCTCCAGTTTCCAATAAAATTAAGAGAGGAAAAAATACTACTCGAAATGTTCAGTTATTTTCTATATCAAATCAAAGTTACATTGTGGATACTCCTGGTTTTAATATGCAACCTTTAGAGGTTGATATTAGGTTATTACCAAATCTTTATTCAGAAATATATAAACAGGTAATTGATGAAGATATTAAGTGTAAATTTCGTAACTGCTTACATTTAAATGATGAGGGTTGTAATTTAAACAAATCATTCGAAAGATATTCTTTTTATAAAGAAATGATCGAGTCTTCTAAGAGTCATTATTATCAAAACCAGGAAGATTAAGATTTAATCCACCAGTCAAATCATTCATTCTTTCTTTCATAGTTGTAGTAGATAATTCATGAGCTTTTTGGATAGCTTGTAAAATGTTTTCCTCTATTTTTTCTTTATTTGAATTTAAGATACTTTCTTGCACTTCTACCTTTAAAGGAAGTTGGTTGCCACTTATCCAGACTGTTATCATTTCATCATCACTTTTTCCTTCAATCTCCAAATTTTCAAGTTCATCTTGTAATTTTTGAGCATCTTGCTGAATTTGTTTAGCTTTTTTAAAAGCTTCTGTAAGTTGTCCAAAGTTAGGAAGTCCAAAACCCGCCATTTTGTAAAAAAGTTTCTTTAATTAGGATAGTCAAAACCAATCATTCTTACTTCCGGTTGCAAATAAATCCCTTTGTTTTGTAGTACTTTTTGTTGAATCAGGGTTATTAATTCATAAATATCTTTTGAACTGGCTGAACAAGTGTTAACTATAAAATTTGAATGAATTGAAGAAATTTCAGCATCGCCAATTTTAAATCCTTTTAAACCCATTTCATCAATTAATTTTGCTGCATAACTATTTTCAGGATTTTTAAAAACACTACCAAAACTTGGTTGATGATATGGTTGTGTTTCTGTTTTTAATTTAAGGTTATTTTTGGTTGTTTGAATTAATTGTTTTAGATTTCCATTTGGCTCAAAATGTAGTCTCGCACCAATAATTGTCAAACCATTTTTTTGAAAAGAGCTAAATCTATACTCAAAATTGATATCTTTTTTTTCAATTTCAAGCTTTTCATTAGTTTTATTATTTATAACTTTTACGGAAATAAGATTGTTTGCTAACGATAAATTACCTGTGCCAGCATTCATATAAATTGCTCCTCCTAATGTTCCTGGAATTCCGACAGCCCATTCGCCTCCTTGTAATCCATTTTTAGCAAGAGAATTAGATAATGTTGGGAGCATTACACCTGCTTCCGCTTCAACAATTCCTGAATATGGATTTATCTTCAGTGATTTCATTTTTTTTGTACAAATAACTAAACCTTTTATGAAAATATTATTTATTAAAAGATTTGAACCTGCACCAATTATTTGGCATCTTTGTTCATTTAAATTGGCCCATTTTATTAAATATGAAAATTCTTCTAGATTTCTTGGCTCAGCAAAATATTCAGCTACTCCTCCAACTTTTATAGTTGTAAAGCTACTAAGTTTGCAGTTCTCAGAAAAAAATTCTTTATTCATAAATTAGTTAAGCTTTTTAATTGTTTTTTTCATTTAAAATAGACCAGAAATTGTGGCAATCACCTGCTCCCATATTCAAAATCAAATCCCCTTTTTGAGTTAATTCGTAAAAATTCTTTGAAATTTCATGATAATTATTTATGTAACTAACATTTTTGTTTTGTTTATAAATCAGATCAGTGATGATTTTAGAAGTAATGTTATCTTCGTTTCCTTCTCCTGCTCCATAAATACTAGTTATATAAATAACATCTGCTTTTGATAATTCTTCAGCGAATTCTTTAGTAAATTGCTTTGCTCGAGAGTATCTATGCGGTTGAAATATCGCTATTAATCTACTCTTATGAAGAGTATTATTATTTTTCTGTTTAACAAATAATCTTCCTAATTTAATCGTCTCTTTTATTTCATTTGGATGATGTGCATAATCATCATATAAATTTCTTCCATCTAATTGCCCTCTGAATTCAAATCTTTTTTTTGGCAATTTAAGGTATTTTATATTTTTCTTAATTTCTAAAAAATCTACACCTATCATTCTTGAAGCTGCTATTGCAGCAGTAATATTAGATAAATTGTGTAATCCAGGAATTGGAATATTAACACTACTTATGAAATTTCCATTTTCATAATATCTCCCAATTGTATGGCTTTTATTAATTTCAGTTGGAATTAAGGCATAAGCAACGTTGATTGGTGTAATGTTTGACCACTGATTTTCTGAATAAAAATTATTCCGCGTGATTTCACAATCAAAATTAATTAATAATTTTTTGGAATTTGCAGCGAAATCTTTAAAAGAAGATATGATTTGCCCTAAATCAGAAAAATGGTCACAATGATCAAAATCAATGTTATTTATTATTCCAATATCAGATTTATAATTAATTATTGTGCCATCAGACTCATCAACTTCAGCTACTAAGAATTTTGTATCTTCTAAATGACAATTAGAATTGTAAATCGGTATTATTCCCCCAGTTATTGAAGAAGAATTATGCGTACACAACTCAAGCAATGTGGAAAGAAATGTACTGGTTGATGTTTTTCCATGGCTGCCCGCTACAGCTAATGAATTATAAGACTGCATTAACAGCGCAAGAATTTCTGAACGATGTTTTACTGGTAAATTTTTTTCTCTACAGTACATTAATTCTTCATTTTCTGGCTTAATAGCTGTGCTTACAACAAAATTAATCGATTTGTTGTTAAATTTTGAAGTTATAAATTTAATATTTTGTCCAATTTGAGAATCAAAAATAATAGCACCTAATTTTTCTAATTTATTAGTTTCATTGTTTTTAACTAAATCAGATCCTGAAATTGAATGCCCTTTTTGCAGTAAACCCATTGCAATTGCTGACATTCCAATACCTCCCACTCCAATAAAATGAAAATGATTTGCAGTTATTAATTCTCTATCCAATGTTTATCTTTTACTTAAATTAAAATAACTTCAAAGTAATATTTTGGTATTTTTTCTTAAAAAAAAATCATTTTTTTTCTGGAATTAATACAAAACTAGACTTATTTGCTTAATAAATCAAAAAAACCTTACGTTATTGCACAAAATTCAGTATGATCAGCAACTTAGGTTAATCATTTAGAAATTATTAGTTATGACTTTGCGTGTTGCAATTAACGGGTTTGGCAGAATTGGTCGCAACTTTATGCGTTGTTGGCTCAGTAGAGGTGCTTATACCAATATTGAAGTAGTTGGTATTAACGTAACTTCAGATCCTAAGACTAATGCCCATCTTTTAAAATACGACTCAGTTCTTGGCCAACTTGATGGTGTTGATATTCAGTATACCGATGACACTTTTGTAATTAATAACAAGACTATTAAGTGTTTTTCTGATAGAAATCCATTGAATCTTCCTTGGAAAGACTGGGGAGTAGATTTAGTTATTGAATCAACCGGAGTTTTTAATACAGATGTCGGAGCAAGCAAGCACTTAGAGGTGGGTGCAAAAAAAGTCATCTTAACAGCTCCAGGTAAAGGCGATGGGGTTGGAACTTATGTAGTTGGAGTTAATGCTGATTCATATAATCACAAAGATTATGATATTTTGAGCAATGCTAGTTGTACTACCAACTGCTTAGCTCCAGTAGTTAAAGTTTTAGACCAAACTTTTGGGATTAACAAAGGTTTGATGACTACAATTCATAGTTACACTGGAGATCAAAGGATTTTAGATAATAGCCATAGAGATTTGAGAAGGGCTAGGGCTGCTGCTACTAATATTGTTCCAACTTCTACAGGAGCTGCCAAAGCAGTTGCACTAGTTTATCCAGAAATGAAAGGCAAATTGACTGGAATTGCGATGAGGGTTCCTACACCTAATGTATCAGCCGTAGACTTCGTTTTCGAATCTTCTAAATCTGTTACTAGCGAAGAAGTAAATAATGCTCTTAAGGAAGCATCTTTGGGTTCTATGAAAGGTATAATTAAGTATGGAGATGAACCATTAGTTTCAAGCGATTATGCAGGTACTAATGAGTCATCAATTGTAGATAGTGATCTTACTATGTGTATCGGAGATAATCTCGTTAAAGTCCTTGCATGGTATGACAATGAGTGGGGTTATAGTCAGAGAGTTGTTGATTTAGCAGAGATTGTTGCTAAAAACTGGGAATAATTAAAAGTGCTTAAAAGGTGTTTTTTTTAATAATGCACCTTTTTTATTGCCACTGAATTCTACTGATGGATCCCCATTAACAAAATAGCCAATTTCAGTAATATTTTTATCTTGTCTAGTTAAATTTGTTGCCCATTTTTCGGGCAATGAGAAAACTAATTCGTAATCTTCACCTCCAAAAAAATAATATTCATCCCATTTATCACCTTTTGGCCATTTCTTATCTTTGGGTATTTTTTCATAATTCAAAATTGCTTTACATTTGCTAGCAATTGCTAAATCTTGCAAAGCTTGAAATAGGCCATCACTACTATCAGTACATCCTAATTTGTTTATTTTTTTATTGGGGCGAGTTTTTAGAAGATTTTGTAAAAAATTTGGGTAAACTTGAGGGCGACAAAAATGCTCAATGGACTTACTGATTAATGTTTCATGAAGAATATTATTATCTAAATTCATTTTACTCTGAACCATAAATCCTAATTTGCTAAGACCATGAATCCCTGTAGTTAATATAATTTCTCCTGGTTTACAAGCATTTCTTCGTAATTTAAGTTCACCTTGAATACCAAAGGCTGTTATTGAAATAGCTTTTTGATTGCCCTTTGAGCAATCTCCTCCAAGAATTATCCCGCCATATTTTTTTAAAGCTTTATTTATTCCTTTATATAACTCTTCAACCCAAAACCATTCAGTTTCAGCAGGTAGTATTAGGCTTATTGTAATTCCTATGGTTTTTTTACTACCACTGGATAATAAGTCGGAGATGTTGCTCACAACTGCTTTCCATCCAAGGTCTATAGGGCAAATAGTAAGGTCATTGAAATGAATATTTTCAACCAAAGAATCATTGTTTACAAGTAAATTTTCATTTCTAGTTTTGATCAAGGCGCAATCATCAAATACTTGCTCTTTAGGCATAAACTTTCCAAGCCTATTAATTAATTCTTTTTCTCCTATATCTTCTAAGGTTTCTTTATGCATTTAATTTGAGGTTTTCAATCCCTTCTAAAACATCAATTGAAATTATTGTGTCATCTTTGGTTAGCTCTTCTAATACATCAAAACCTTCTACAACATAACCAAAAGCAGCATTCCTTCCATCAATTAAATTGCGGCCTGCTGGATTTAACTCTGCTTCATACAAAAAGAAGAAAAATTGTGATGATCCATCATCAACTGCAGTATTTGAATGTGACCACCCTAGAGTGCCAAGTGTTGCGAAGGGTAGCGTTGGTGTCTCTGTGTAAAAACCTAAATCTTCAAATGTTTGATTATAAAACGTTTCTTTTTCATCAGGAATCCTAATTTCTAGAGGAACGTGACGTTCCTCGTTTGTTTCGGGATCTATATAACCAATTTCTTCACCAATTGGATCACCCGTTTGTAGTACAAAAAATTCCTCTGCTCTATTAATAGGTAGATCTTTGTAGAAATTTTTTGAAGATAAATCTACAAATGCTCCTGCAGTAAGTGGGGCGTTAAATCCATCTACAATTGCTTTCATATCTCCTTTGGTGGTTTTTATGTTGACTTTTGCTCTGCCTAGTAATCTTGGAAGGTTATCAAACTCTTCTGGAATATCATAAGGAAATTGATTCGGTAGGAAATATTCTTCTAATCCACCAATTTTATCTAAAGCCTTTTTCCGGGTAGATATAAATGAGTACTTGTCCTTCGCTTTCGAATGATCTTGAAGGCTATCAAAATTTTCTTTAAGTTCTAAAAATGTTTTTTCAGCAATTTTCTTTTTTTCGTTTGGTAAATCTTCGATAATTCGGCTTTGGTATTTTTTTAGTAAAGATTGACATTTTGTAACAGTTTTCGCTAGGGCGGGCCATCTTCCTCCTCTTACAAGGTCACTAGTTTCTTCTAATTTATGTTGAATTTCTTGCAATTCAAATTGCTTGATAGGGAGTGCGTTTCGGAGGATTGCATTGGGGTCTTTTACCGCATTTCCAGTAGGTAAATCGGCTAGTACTTGAATGGGTTTAAAGAGAAAAACCTGTAAAATTATGATTGAAAAAATTAAGAAAAGTTTGTTCTGATTTGATAAGAATTTTTGCATAATACTCTTGCAGGTTTATGATCCTTGGGGATGTAATACAGGAATGATTTCCAGTAACGATTTTCGCACAGGTACCACCATCGAATTGGATGGACAAGTTTGGCGTGTTGTAGAGTTTCTACATGTCAAGCCTGGTAAGGGTTCTGCTTTCGTGCGAACAAAATTAAAATCAGTTCAAAGCGGCAACGTGGTTGAAAAAACTTTTCGAGCCGGAGAATCAGTACAGCAGGCTATCCTTGAAAAGTCTAACCTGCAACATACTTATGTGGAGTCTGGAGATTATGTTTTTATGGATATGACAAGTTTTGAGGAGACAAGACTTTCTTCAGAACAAATTGGTAAGGGGGCTAAGTATTTGAAAGAAGGAATGGAGGTTAACGTTATTTTCCATAATGGTAAAGTCTTAGAAGTGGAACTTCCAATATCAATTACCTTAAAAGTTACGGATACTGATCCTGGAGTTAAAGGAGACACTGCTAGTGGGGGCACGAAACCAGCTATTCTAGAAACAGGTGCTCAAGTTATGGTTCCTTTATTTATTTCTGTGGGAGAAATGATTAGAGTTGATACTCGTAACGATAGTTATCTTGGACGTGAAAATTAATGGCTATGAAATTAGATCATGAAGATTTAAATCGCTTAATAGAGAAAATCTCAACAAGCGATATTCAAGAGTTCTCATTAGAGGGAGAAGATTTTAAACTCGAAATAAAACGGAATTTATTTGATCAAAATCAATTAGCTAATAATCTTGTTTCAAATACTTCATTTGATAGACAACCAACTGTTCAAAAATCTATTAATGATAATGTTTCATTAGTCAATGAGCCTGAGGTGCCTCAAGTGGCGCCGCCTGGGCGTTCTGAGCTTACCGAAATTACTTCTCCTATGGTTGGAACCTTTTATAGGGCTGCAGCGCCTGGTGAGGAGCCATTTGTGGAAGTAGGGAACAATATTAAAGTAGGGCAAACCATTTGTATTTTAGAAGCTATGAAGTTGATGAATGAAATTGAATCTGAATTTAACGCTGAAATAGTAGAGATTCTTGTGGAGAACGGAACGCCAGTTGAATTTGGGCAGGTTTTAATGCGTGTTAAGCAGTCTTGAATTGTTAGTCATTTCAATTGCAGTCTTTATAGCTTCAACCATGCTTTGCGATTGAGCTATCCCTTTGCCAGCAATATCAAATCCCGTACCATGATCTGGAGATGTTCTTACAAAAGGCAAACCTATTGTGGTATTCACTGAGTAATTAAGGGCTATAACTTTAATTGGTATTAAACCTTGATCATGATACATAGCAAGAATCCCATCATGTTTTTCAGTATCTTTATCTTTTTGTCTCCATGCTTTTGCGGAGGAGTTCCAGCAACTATCAGGTGGTATAGGTCCTAATAATTTAATATCTCTATTCTTTTCATTCCAAGCGATCAATGAATCAATAAGCCAATCTTTCTCTTCATTACCTAAAATACCTTCTTCGCCAGCATGAGGGTTTAATCCTGCCACTTTTAAAATAGGTTTTTTATTATATTTAATACAAAATTCTTTGAGAAGATCTAATTTAGAATGGATTAACTTTGAATTTAGTCTTTTTGGTACCTCACAAAGTGGTATGTGAGTCGTAGCTAGTAGCGTATTGAATCTCCAACCTGTTATTGGCGATTTAGCAGTAAATAACATTCCAACATTTTTTGTTCCACATAATTTTGCTAATACTTCAGTCTGTCCAGAAAAGTAGTGACCTGCTAGTGACCATGATTTTTTGCAGATTGGCCCAGTAACCAGTGCTGAATTAGAATCTTGTCTTACAATTTCAATTGCTTTTGTTAAGTAATAGAAACTTGAATCACCATAACTTGATTTAGATTTATCATCAGATGGCGAAATTTCGAGATCATAAATTTGTAAAAAATTTGGATTCGCTAGTTTTTTTAAACCAAGATCTTTGAGGTGTTTATATGTACTTAATAGATTTTTTTTTGAACCTACCAATGTAAAGTCAACATTGCCTTTTAATTCATCAGAATAAAGAGCTTTTAAAATTATTTCAGGCCCTATTCCAGACTCGTCTCCAACGCTTATTACAATTTTAAAATTATTATTAGTTTTTTTTATATTCATAAAAAGTTTCTGATTTTTAACTATTTAAAAAACAATTTTTTAAACCTAGTTTATAGTTTTTATAAATTAGTTTATATCCAAGTGTTTCGCACAATAATTTATTAGAGACTCTTCTATTTTCCATCCAAAATGATTGAGCTATGGGTGATAATTCTTTTTTTGCGTCTTCAAATAAAATTGGATTTGGCATTTTTAAACCAAGCAGATCGTAACAATATTGAATTACTTCTACTTGAGAAGAGGGTTCATCATCTGCAATATTAATGATTTGGTGAAACTTTAAAGAATCTTTATTTTGCAACAAATAAATAATCGCATTTGTAATATCAGCAACATGAACTCTGGAAAATACTTGAGCTTTTTTTAAAATAACTCGAATTTTTTTATTTTTGATTGCTTCAAATGTGGATCTTCCAGGTCCATAGATGCCAGGTAATCTAAAAATTTGTACGGGCAAGCTAGATTGGAGCCATTTTTTTTTCGCAATTTAATCTATTTTGGCTTCTTTTCTGACAAGGATTAGGATGATCTATTTCAGAAACCCAACCACCTTCAGTGTTTCCATAAACTCCTGTGGTAGATAAATATCCAATCCATTCAAGAGACAGATCTTGTAATTTACTTTGAAGGCTTTCTAATACTGGATCATTGCCATTTTTGTCAGGAGGTATGCAACTAAGAATATGCGTGACTCCATCAAAAATTTTTTTATCAGGAATAACACCGTTTTCACTGTCGAAAACAAAACTATTGAGGTCCCTGTTTGCAGATCTTGAGCTTGTTAAAACAGTGCAACCAAATTTTCTAATAGTTTTTGCAAAAAAACTACCGCTGAAACCACATCCTAGGATTAAAAATTTATTTTTTTCTCCGAGTAAACTAGCAGTTTGCTTCATGCTATGTTAAAGTAGTACATATGTATTAATTGATGATGAAGACAGCACTTAGGCCCGATTTAAAATCAAAAAATTTCTGTATTAGCAAAAGTTATTCTAGTCTTTTAGGTAAAGAGACCAGTTTTGTTAATTTTAAATTTTATCAAAAATTATTTGTTTTTCTTATTTCATTGTCGACAATTTTAATATTCTCTGAATCGCCAAGAGAATTAGAAAACATATGTGAGAGTTACAACTCTAGAAAAATATGTAATGTTTGGTAGTTAAGCTGCTTTATATTTTGATTCATCTTTTTCATGATTTTTATTTTTTACCTTAAAATTAGGATTTGCCCATTGGAGTAATCTAACTGCTAATCTTAAATCTCCTTCTAACCAAGCTCTTATAGCCATTGCTCTTCGAGGATCATAAAATTTTTGCCTTCTGTACCAAGACAATGCATTTTCATCTGATTTGTCTCCATTACAAGATAGACATGCAGGGACGCAGTTTTCTGTTGAACTTAGGCCTCCTTGGCTTCGTGGTATGACATGGTCAATAGATTCAGATGTTTTACCGCAATATATACAACTTTTTCCTGTAAACCTATGAATAGATTTTCGCCATTGCCTAAATCTGAACTTAGGACATAAATCCTCTAAAAAAGATTGATTTTTTTTCATCACCTTT
>CVSY01000165.1:0-897 GCA_001180285.1 Prochlorococcus marinus
TTAATTATTTCAACAGATTTGTCAGTTGAACCATCGTCAATGAAAATTATTTGAAGATCTTTAATTTGATTTTGATTAAATGCTTCTTTAATTTTTGTAATTGTATTAATAATGTTCAATTCCTCATTAAAAATAGGAACAACATATGAAATAGAACCAAACACCATTAAAAAAATAATATCCAACTATTTTACATTATTTATTTACCACCCAAAAAAAGTTATAATTTATTTTAAAAAATGAATCAATTTAAAAATATCGTTGTAGTTGGTGGAGGTTACACAGGCATAGCCACTGCCAATGAATTATCAAATAAAGGTTTTTCAGTCGCTTTGATTGAAAAGGGAAATTATTTGGGGGGTTTAGGAAAGACCATTAACTTATCAAACGGCTATGAATGTGAAGCTTTCTATCATCATTTTTTTACGCATGATAGTGACCTATTAAGTTATTCAGAGCAATTTTTAAAAGTTAAGCCTAAATTTAATGAAACGAAAATGGCAATTTTTTTTAAAGGCAAACATAATTCCTGGAATGGGATTATTGATTTAATTAAATATCCTCATATCAATTTGATTGGTAAGGTGAGGTTTTTATTAGCAACTTTATTGCTTTCAAAAAAATTAATGAATAGTAAATTTCTTGATAATACAAATTTGTCAAATGGATTATTAAAACTCTATGGAGATAAATCTTATACTAGTATTTGGAATCCTATGATCAAAGGAAAATTTGGTAATAAAGTAGATTCAATCCCTCTTAGGTGGATGGAAGGAAGATTAAAACAAAGAATTGAATCTAGAAAAGGAGGAAAAGAAAAATTAGGATTTTTAGAAGGATCTCTTTCAAAACTTACTAATTCAATTACTAAAAACATTAAAAAAAATAAATCAGAAA
>CVSY01000166.1:0-969 GCA_001180285.1 Prochlorococcus marinus
ATAAAGCATGGGATGAGGTTTTTAAATTAAGTAAAAAAAATAATATTGAATTAGTTAAATACAACTTTAAAAACCATAAAAAATATAATAAATTACTATTTATCGAAATTCCAAGAGTAAACGAGCTAATAAAAGTTTTATACGCGAATTTATTCAAAAAAAAGGTTCATACCCTCCTATTAATTAATGAAACATTTTTAGGTAGGGCAAGGTATATTCTTCGAATACCTTTTTTGTTTAATGAGGTTCTAATAAATTGCGAAGAAAAAATCGAAAAATTCTTGAGTTATAAAGTAAATACTTTTTCCTATCCATCTATTCCTTCAAAAAAAATTATTCAACTACAGAAATCAAAAATATTGAATTCTAGTAGAAAAAATAAATTAGTGTTTATTAGTTCATTTAAAATGGCCTTAAGCAGGAATGGATCATATAAATTTAGGTATAAATTAGTCAAAGATTTAATAAAATATAAAAACCTTTTTGATCTTTATGGTTATGGTTGGGATAAAGTACCATTACCTTTCGATATAATTGGAATAGCTTTAATTATAAGAGTAAAGTTTCTAAAAAAATTTGTTAAATTCCTAATGAAACTTTTTTATAAACCATTAGGTACATTTCCTTTGGCAAAATCTAAAGAGAAGAAACTTCAAATGTATGATTTCACACTTGCAATTGAACCAACTATCGGCAAATTTAATTCAATTTGTGAAAAGATATTTGATCCAATGATTTCAGGATCAATCCCTGTTTACTATGGTCAGAATTTATCTAAAAATATTCCCGAGAATACATATATAAAAATATCTAAATTTACAACTGCTAAACAACTTTTGATAAAATTAAAAAAAATAAGCGAATCTAAGAAATCTCAATATAGAAAAAATATTTTTAATTTCTTAAATTCTAAGAATGCTGATAAATATCGATATAGTTCTTATGCTAACCTCATTATTAGAACTTTAT
>CVSY01000167.1:0-329 GCA_001180285.1 Prochlorococcus marinus
GACTTGATTAGTTATTGCTATTGCATCTTCTAAAACAAGATTTTTAGGAAATGAAATACCTCTTCTTCTGGTGTCATTATTTCCAGGAACAATGAATAAAACATTTGCACCTAAATTACTTAACTGGTTTTTAGCTAATGTTTGAGCACCTCTTCCAAGCCCAACAAGTGTAATAACTGATGCATTTCCTATAATTATCCCAAGCATTGTTAACGAACTCCTCAATTTGTTCGAAAGTAAGGTTTTTGTTGCCATGCCTAAGGCTTCTTTTATTGAAATATTCCTAGACATATTTATATTTATCTATTGCATCATCATCTTCAATTTGT
>CVSY01000168.1:0-546 GCA_001180285.1 Prochlorococcus marinus
CTGGAGTTGTTTTAGAAGCTTGCTACCTAGGAATACCCGTACTCGCATCAAGATCAAGGGGAATTCAAGAGTATTTTCCTCATGATTACAAATATTTTATAAAGTCATTTAATCCATTTTCAATGTCTCAACAACTAGCAGAGATGTTGAAAGATGATAAATACTTTGATGAAATAAGGGAATTAATAAAGCTAAATATTAAAAATAATTATTCAACTGAAAAAGCAATTGAAGAATTTAATGCAAATATATTTAATACGTAAAAATTACTTTTCAGAATTACTAATCTGATCAAATGCTGTAATAATATCTGTTTTGTACAAATTAGATTTTTGCCAAGTTTTTATTGAATTATTCTTAATTCTTGAATATCTGTCTTGTGAATTAATAATAGAAAAAATTTCTGAAACCGTCTTCTCATCATTAGAACTATAAATCAAACTATTTTGCATATGCTTACAATAAGAACTAATTTGCCCAACAGCTGTGACGACTGGTATTAATCCTAATTGCATTGATTCTGAAACAGACATCCCCATACCTTCA
>CVSY01000169.1:0-592 GCA_001180285.1 Prochlorococcus marinus
TTTGTTTTTTATAGTTATTTGTTCACGTAACCAATTCCCCAAAAAGTAATTGGGGACTACTATTTCTAATTTCTCATTTATAGGCGGAGGACATATTTTTAATTCCTCTGCTAAAAGCTCACTAATTACTTCAATTTTATTTGACTTATAAAGATTGAGCAATTTACTAGATGGTTATATTACTCAACTTTAAATGGATCAATTATTTCTGCATTAGGACATTCGAATTCCCCCACAGCAACAAACTCTAAACGAAGCTTTAAGAAAGTTACAAATTTTTTATCAGTCGATAAAACAACTGCTGGGGTAGATGGAATTTTTGCTTTTAGATCAGAAAATTGGGTGGTTTGTAAAAATGATGGATTTTTTAAGAGCCAAAAATCTATTTCTTTATTATTTTCTTTATAGTTCCTCATCCTCTCTTTCAAAATTTCATCAAGTGGTTCTTCAACAGTTAAAAACTTTTCACTTGCCGCGACGAAAAAATATGTTGTCATTTTGCAATTTAATTTGATGTAATAAGGGACTTCATTTCACGTACAGACTTTTCTAATCCTATCGCTAAAGCCCTTGCAACAATACTATGACCTAT
>CVSY01000170.1:0-521 GCA_001180285.1 Prochlorococcus marinus
AGAAAAAAGAATTAATCTTTTAAATCAAATAAAAATGTGGCTTACATTTTTATTTCACTATCAGAAACAAATTCATATTCTTATTGTTTCAAATGAAATTAACACAATTTCTAATATAGTTGAAAAAATAGGTATCGAGAATGAAAATATTAATATTTTAGAAATAAAAAATGAAGATTTAATTTTTTGTAAGCAATCAAAAAATGAAAATTTCAGATATGCTTTTTCAAAATTAGATTCATTGTCAATAATAAATAATTTTTTGATTAGAAATAAACAATTTAAAAAGCTTATTGTGTCTGATATAGATTCAATTTTTTTAGATATAAAAAGAATAATAAATTACTCTCAAAATATTAAAAGCCTAGCAGCTATTAACTATAGAACAGAACTAACTACAAATTATAAGTTTGATCAGATGCTTTCAAAATGCATAATTTCATTTTATCCTAATTTCATCAGCAACAAAAAATTAGCTTGGATTAATAGTGGTTTTATAATTTTTGATATTAGTTTACTCC
>CVSY01000171.1:0-498 GCA_001180285.1 Prochlorococcus marinus
AATAATCAAGAGCAGAAGTTAAATAAGGTTTTATTTCTATTTCTTGTTTTTTTAGAAAAGATTTTTCATTTTGAGAAAGTTTTCTAATATCTTCTTCTGGACAGATAACTCTAAAAATATATTTTCTTTCAAAATCAGGATAATATTTCAAGAAATTATTTTTCATGAAAAGAAATTTATAAAATCCTTTTTCGACGATAATTCTACCTATGTAGTCAATATATTTAGGTTTACATTTTTTATTCTCAAAGCCTTCATCAATTCTATTAATGTTTAATCCATTTCCAGGTAGGATAACAATTTTGTTTATACTAGAAATATTGTTTTCGACCAAGAATAGAGCATCGTAAGAGTTTAATACGCAAACATTTTTACAATTTTTGAATAAAAATCTGTATGTTTTCATAATAAAATATTTTATTATTAAATATTTTCTTCTTTTTGAAGAAAATATTCTACCCATACCTTCTAAGACGTATACGGTCTTTTTCTTATTAG
>CVSY01000172.1:0-260 GCA_001180285.1 Prochlorococcus marinus
GTCTTACCTAAACCCATGATGCGCTCTACATGATTAAGGGTTTCAGAAACGCTTATAGAAGTTAAGTCAGTAATGTTGTACGGACCAAGTTTAACAGCCAAAGCCTCAGGTCTTAATCTTTTTCCAGAACATGTCTTACAGGGAACTAATTCTAAATACTTTTCTAATTTTTGTTTTACTGATTCTCCATTGGCTTCATTCAATTGCCTTTCTAATATTGGCAAAATTCCCTCAAAAGGTCTTTCAAAACCACTAGAAGT
>CVSY01000173.1:0-341 GCA_001180285.1 Prochlorococcus marinus
TCTCTAGAGTAAAAGAACAAAGGACATTATGGCTTCTGAGAGGATATTTGTTTTTAGTATCATCCGCATGGTTTATTCAAAGATATGCATACTTACCACTAACATCAAAATTAATTGATGCTGTAGTCCTCGCTTGCTCTCTCTCATTAGCGATCCTTTGGCAAGGAGAGTTAAGAAGATTAATGGAACTACTTGGCACTGGGAGGCTAGCTGTATTACTTGGTAATCCACCTAAGGAATTTAGAGCAACTTCAACTACCATTACTCAGTTAGTTGATACTGCAGGTAAACTCTCTCAAAATAGAAGAGGCGCTTTAATAGTTGTAGATTTGGGGAGTGAT
>CVSY01000174.1:0-252 GCA_001180285.1 Prochlorococcus marinus
CCACTTGCAGAATGGTCAATTATTCTTGTCCATTTTTTATCCCAATTAGAGGTAGCTTTAATAGTTTTATTCTCTAAATCTGGTCCAATAAAACCTAAGGGAAAATCAATTAGATTTTTTTCGATATTATTTTTGTCTTCAATCTTTTTAAGATTAAGGAGATTGAAATTATGAAGTTTATTAACTAAGTTAAAAAGCTTTACTTCATTTATGTGTTGATCGCCTCTTATGCATGCAAGAATTGGGACCTCA
>CVSY01000175.1:0-581 GCA_001180285.1 Prochlorococcus marinus
CATTTAAAGCTCGTGCCATCTCACCTTTTATTTCTACATATTGAAGTAACAATATGGTGTCTGTAATTGTTGAGATATGAGAATCAGTTATAGAATGACTTCCCATAAATTCTTCTGCAGTATTAGTAAAAAATCCTGCTATTTCCTCTTGTTTTGTATAACCGGTAACAGCAATTACAAACTGTCTAAATGCATTCAAACTTACACCTCTGGCTAATGCGGAGAGAGAATCAATTGCCATTCTTTTTGGTTTAAATTGATTAATTTGCGTTTTTATAATTTGCAAGTGATCTTCTAAGCCAGTTGATTCAGGATATGCACAAATAATTTTTAATAATCCATCACTTTCCATTTTTTCAAAATCTATACCCCAGCTAGTAGCATTTCTAAGCAATTGAGCCCTAGATTCTTCATATGCAAAAAGGATTGCTCTTTCATTATTGTTATATGCATCTTCAACAAATTTTGATACAAGCATTGTTTTACCCGTACCAGTTGCTCCAGTGGCGAGAATAATGGAATCTTGAAAATATCCACCACCACACATATCATCAAGATCTTTAACTCCAGAGCTAATCCTA
>CVSY01000176.1:0-392 GCA_001180285.1 Prochlorococcus marinus
TTCTGACTTTCCATCAAGAATCCTACAAGATTTATAGAAAATTTTCTTTTCATCAAACTCCTTTTGTACAAACTCAGGGATTATTAATTTATTAACTAACAAATTTACAGGGGAAATAAATCTTACTTTAAAATTGAGAATTTTTTTAGCAATAAAAGCAGTTACCCTACTTACTCTATAACCAACAATCTGAGGGATTCCATATAAAGCTAATTCCATATTAACTGTCCCAGATTTACAAAGAGCAATTTTAGTGAGGGAATAAATATAAGGCTTTAATTTTGCACTATCTTTTTGCGAAATCACAAGTCCTTTAACTTGATATTTTCTAAAGGCTTTTTTGAATATTTCATCAAAAGCATCCCGACAGGAAGGAATATAGACCACCAAAC
>CVSY01000177.1:0-205 GCA_001180285.1 Prochlorococcus marinus
TTATTTTATGTAATTTGCAGCAATCTAATATATTTTGGAAACCTAATATATTTGAATCCAAGTAAGCCTGTGGATTTTCTATTGAATATCTAACACCTGCTTGAGCAGCTAAATTAACAACTATAGTGGGTTTATATTCTTTGAATATTTTTTCAAGTTGAACCTTATTTAGTAAATCAGATTTAATGAATTTCCAACTCTTGAT
>CVSY01000178.1:0-204 GCA_001180285.1 Prochlorococcus marinus
ACAAAGGCTGCAGAAGTTCGTCTTATTGGTCGTGAATTCGTAGGTGGCGGTTATGTCACAGTATTAGTTAGAGGAGAAACAGGAGCAGTTAACGCGGCTGTAAGAGCTGGTGCTGATGCTTGTGAAAGAGTTGGTGACGGTTTAGTTGCAGCTCACATTATTGCTCGTCCTCATAGAGAAGTTGAACCTGCTCTTGGTAACGGT
>CVSY01000179.1:0-222 GCA_001180285.1 Prochlorococcus marinus
CAACCCAATAGATTTTAAAGGACCGTATCTCATTGTATCAACTCCTCTTCGAGCAATTTCTTCAATTGGTAAGCAACCTTCAAAGAAATTAGCTGAGTCTTTCTCAAAGTCTTTTAAATTTGCTTGTTCTCCTTCTATTAGTTCATTTCTGAAATGGATATAATCATTTTTATCCATAGGGCAATTAAGGTATGCAGGATCTCCTTTGTCGTATCTACTGGC
>CVSY01000180.1:0-231 GCA_001180285.1 Prochlorococcus marinus
TAGAGGAATTCTTTGATAAAGAGATTAAATGGGCACATATTGATATTGCTGGGACTTGTTGGACTGATAAGAATAAGGGAATAAACCCATCAGGTGCAACCGGTTTTGGAGTTAAAACTCTTGTTCAATGGATTAAAAATAAATAACTATATTTAAAATCATTCAGTCCAAAGATTTATTGATCTAGCGTTATCCCCCCATAATTTATCCAATCTCTGATCTCTCCCACAT
>CVSY01000181.1:0-244 GCA_001180285.1 Prochlorococcus marinus
TTAGGACCTATAACGGCTCCTTGAGAAATAATGACGCCATCATGTAATTCTGCACTTGAATCAACAAAAGCATTTGGGTGCACTTTTACACCACTAAAGTTAGAGTTTAATTCAGTATTTTTATTATCCATATCTCTAATCAACTAATGAAAACATTAATTCTCCAGCACAAACCAACTTCCCATCAACATGCGCCTCACCTTTAACCTTCCCAAATCTTTTTCTTTTGATAGACAATAACTCA
>CVSY01000182.1:0-257 GCA_001180285.1 Prochlorococcus marinus
CAAAATAAAAAGTTTGATAACCCATTTTTTGCATATATTATTTCATTTAAAATTATTTTGAAAAAAAACCCAGATATTATTTTAACTTCTCTATGGAAAAGTAATTTTATAACTTTACTTTATAAACTAATAAGTCCTAGAACTAGAATTATATTATTTTTACATAGTACCAGGAATGCACACGTTGTAGATAAATTTATGACTAGTTTGGCGGCATTTTTTGCTTTTGAAATATGGGCAGATGCTGAATCCACCCT
>CVSY01000183.1:0-247 GCA_001180285.1 Prochlorococcus marinus
ATGGATCTAATGAAGGCTCAAGCTGAAAGATGGGGAACTAATTTATACGAAAGTGATGTTGTCTCTATAAATACTGATTCACATCCCTTTGAATTAAAAACTTTAGAAGGGACTATAAAAACTAACTCAATTATTATTGCAACTGGAGCGAGTGCAAATAGATTAGGCGTAATAAATGAAGATAAATTCTGGAGTAAAGGAATAAGTGCTTGTGCAATCTGTGATGGAGCAACTCCACAATTCAGAG
>CVSY01000184.1:0-208 GCA_001180285.1 Prochlorococcus marinus
CATTAACAGCCTTGCTTTTGTTCTTTTTGCCAAACCTAGCATATTATAAGTTCCCATAAAACTTGTTTTTGAAGTTTTAATTGGATTAGACTGATAATGGACTGGAGATGCAGGACATGCAAGATGCCAAATCCTGTCTACTTCTAGTCTTATAGGCTCTGTAACATCATGTCTTATAAGCTCAAAAAGAGGATTATTTAAATGACGA
>CVSY01000185.1:0-200 GCA_001180285.1 Prochlorococcus marinus
TTAAACTAACACCCGATAATACTATTCGTGATGCGGGAAAAAAAATGCATGAAAAAACTATTGATCAAATACCAATTTTTGCTGATGATGAGTTAAAAGGGCTAGTTACTATTGATATTATTAATGAATATACTGAGCATAAGGATACTAAAATTAAAAATGTGATGAACCCAAAACCACCTGTAATTGATTTTGAATTT
>CVSY01000186.1:0-64916 GCA_001180285.1 Prochlorococcus marinus
TTTTTTCTTTAAATTCTTTCGGTTTTCCAAAGTCTTTAAGTACCTCTTGACCACCTCTACCCAATATTTTCAAAAGAATTTGAATGTCAAATATTTAATTTGTCTTTAGGTATTAAGTTATGTGAAATGCTTAGACAAGAGAATATAAATGTTTGTTTGAAATGGCCAAATGATATTTTTATTGGTTCAAAAAAGTTGATTGGATTTTTGCCAAGGGTTATTACAAGAGGAAAAGAAATTATCTACGTAAGAGTAGGACTTGGCATGAATGTTTTAAATTACACTCCATCAGAAGGTATTTCATTATCAAAAGTACTTCAAACTAAGAATATTAATCAACATTATTGGACAGCCAAAGTTCTTAAAGCTTTTAATGATTCAATTGAATGTAATAAGAAGAAAGAATATGTAATTAAATCTGCAAATAAGTTTCTTACTAAAAGTTTTTTACCTAGTGGTTATTGTCCTCATACATGGAAAATTAAAGATATTGATTCGAATGGTAATTTAAGAATTGAAAATGATACTCAAGTGAAGGTAATTAGAAGGTTTTGAATTTAATTAACTTTTAATTCAACTATTCTTCCATCCTTAAATTTAGCTATTTTTTTTGCCCGATTTGCAACTTCATCTTCATGCGTAACTAAAACTATAGTTATTCCAGATTCATGCAGTTTGTCAAAAAGATCTAATACATCTTCAGTGGTTTTTGAATCTAGTGCTCCAGTAGGTTCGTCGGCTAACAAAATTGCAGGGTTATTGATAATAGCCCTCGCAATAGCAACTCGTTGTTGTTGACCCCCTGATAATTGGTTTGGGCGATTATTCATCCTTTCTGAAAGACCAACTTTTTTTAAGGCATTCTTACCTCGCTCAAATCTTTGCTCAGGCTCAATACCAGCATAAATCATGGGCAAAGTTACGTTTTCAAGTGCAGTTGCGTCTGAAAGAAGATGAAATTGTTGAAAAACGAAGCCTAATTTTTGGTTACGTATTTCCGCGAGCTCATCATCAGATAAATTCTCAACAGGAATACCATTTAATTTATAAATACCTTCAGATGGTCTATCTAAACATCCAATAATATTCATAGCTGTACTTTTACCTGAGCCACTTGCCCCCATTACAGCTAAATAATCACCTTTATAAATTTCTAAATTTATGCTGTCTAAGGCTTTGACAGTTAAATCCTCTTTCCCATATGTTTTAGATATATTTTCTAAACTTGCAACTTTCTTAGACATTTATTGAAGAATTCTTCTAGGAAATATTGTTTGCTGTAGCAATAATATCTTGTAAGAAAGGAGTTTCTGAAACTGCTGTATTGGCTAATTTAAAAAGAGGATTAGATAGGATTCCTCCAAGAGCAGTTACCGCCACGCAAGTATAAAGTGCAATTCTCAAGGGAGGTAATCCTACAATTCCCCAATTAATTTCTGGATATGATTTGACTATTTCAGAAGCTTCCTGTGGTTCTTTAACTACCATCATTTTTATCACTGAAATGTAGTAATAAATAGATATAACTGAAGTTACTAATCCAACAATTACTAGTAGATATTGATGATTTGCCCAACCTGCAAAGAACAAGTATATCTTTCCAAAAAATCCCAACATTGGAGGTAACCCTCCAAGAGATAGAAGACAAAGGCTTAAGCCTAATGTAATGAGAGGATCTTTTTGGTAAAGTCCTGAGTAATCAAGAATTCTGTCGGAACCAGTTCTTAGTGAGAAAAGTATTACACAAGAAAATGCACCCAAATTCATAAATAAATATGCAGCCAAATATAAAACAGCAGCTGATAAACCATCTTGTGTACCAGATACTATTCCAATCATTACAAATCCTGCTTGTCCAATAGAACTGTAAGCTAGCATCCTTTTCATGGAGGTTTGAGCTAGAGCTACAACATTTCCTAGAGCCATGCTCAATATTGCCAAAATGGTAAATAAAAGTTTCCATTCTTCGTCAAAAGAAGAGAAAGTTGTGCTTAATATTCTTATTGCAAATGCAAAGCCAGCTGTTTTTGAACCAACAGATAAAAAAGCTACTACAGGTGTAGGTGAACCCTCATATACATCAGGAGTCCATTGATGAAAGGGAACAGCAGCAATTTTAAAGGCAACTGTTGACAAGACAAATACAAGAGCTAGTGAAGTAATAAAGGATGGCTTATTGATAATTTCTAAACCTATGGTCGTTAAGTTTGTTGAACCACTTAATCCATAAAGAAAAGAGGATCCATACAAATAGACCGCAGCAGCAGCTGATCCAACAAGGAGGTATTTTAAGGCCGCTTCTGAACTTCTTGGATCTCTCTTGAGGTAACCAGAAAGCAAGTAACTTGCTACAGATAAAGTTTCCAGAGATATAAATACACTAATAAGGTCAGTAGATCCACACAAAAGCATTGCTCCAAGGGTGGCCGAAAGAACTATCGCAGCAAACTCGCCAATTGGGCTACCACTTTGTTCTGTATACCGCCAACTTATAAGTAAAGATATTAAGGTTGATAAAGAAATTATTGCTCTAAATGCGATTGCCAAATTATCTGAATTAAAGGACCCAAGAAATGCGCTTTCTACAGGATTACTCCATTGCAATGCCAAACTAACAAGAGAGCTGCAAATTGATAAATAGCAAATTATTGGTGCCCATTTTGAGGCAGTTTTTTCTCCAGCTAAATCTACAAGAAGTGTTCCAACAATACCTAATAAAATAAAAGCCTCTGGAATAATGGCTTGAGCATTTAAATTAATTGTAAAGATTTCGTTGGGCACTTTATTAAATTGGATTAAATTAGATGTTTGATTGTAAGGGTCTAAGAGTTAATCTTAACTTGATTATAATTTGTGGGTATGATTTTTTGAAATTTTCAGAAGAAAATACTTGAAAAAGCTTCAAATAATCATAATATGCCCTAACAGAACAAAAACACCAATTTTTGAAATAAACCTTGGATCACACACTTGTTATTGTTGAAAGTCCCACCAAAGCAAAAACTATAAGAAAGTTTTTGCCTCCTAATTATGAAGTTCTCGCTTCAATGGGACATGTAAGAGATCTTCCAAAAGGAGCTGCTGAAATACCTGCTGCGGTTAAAAAGGAAAAATGGTCAAGGATAGGAGTTAATACAACAGAAGATTTTGAACCACTTTATATAGTTCCAAAAGATAAGAAAAAGGTTGTTAAAGAGTTAAAAGATGCATTGAAAGGTGCGAACCAGCTATTACTGGCAACTGATGAAGATAGAGAGGGAGAGAGTATTAGCTGGCATCTCTTGCAAATACTTAAGCCTAAAATACCAACTAAGAGAATGGTTTTTCATGAAATCACAAAAAAGGCAATTAATAAAGCTTTAGACCAAACAAGAGAAATTGATATGGAACTTGTTCAGGCGCAAGAAACAAGAAGAATCTTGGACAGGCTTTTTGGATATGAATTATCTCCTTTACTTTGGAAGAAGGTAGCCCCCCGACTATCTGCTGGTCGTGTTCAATCAGTTTCTGTAAGACTTCTTGTTAGGCGAGAGAGAGAAAGAAGATCCTTTAAAAAAGCTAGTTACTGGGGGATTAAAGCTTCCCTAGTAAAAGATAATATTACTTTCGAAACTAAATTATTCAGTTTAAACGGTCAAAGAATTTCTAACGGTTCCGATTTCGACGAACAAACCGGTAAATTAAAAAAAGGAAACAAATCTTTAATAATTGGAGAAGAACAAGTAAATGATTTATTGAAGACTTTTTCCTCAGAGGATTGGTTAGTCTCAAAAATCGAAAAAAAGCCATCCACTCGTAAGCCAGTTCCTCCATTTACAACTAGCACATTACAACAAGAAGCAAATAGGAAGCTTCGTTTGTCTGCAAGAGAAACTATGAGATGTGCACAAGGTCTATATGAGAGAGGTTTCATAACATATATGAGAACTGATTCAGTTCATCTCTCCGAACAAGCCATAAGAGCTGCTAGAGAATGTGTCAGTTCTATGTATGGAAAAGAATATTTATCTAACTCACCAAGACAATTTAATTCAACTGCAAGAAATGCTCAAGAGGCACACGAAGCTATTAGGCCGGCAGGTGAGGTATTTAAAACACCAAAGGAAACTAATCTTACTGGTAGAGACTTATCACTTTACGATTTAATTTGGAAAAGAACTGTAGCTAGTCAAATGGCAGAAGCTAGGTTAACAATGATTAATGCTGAAATTAGCGTAGGGGATGGATTATTTAAATCGAGCGGAAAAAGTATTGATTTCGCAGGATTCTTCAGAGCTTATGTCGAGGGAAGTGATGACCCAAGTTCATCCCTTGAACAACAAGAAATTATTCTCCCAAACTTAACAACTGGAACATGTCTTGAAGTTACTAATAAGGAATCTACTTTTCATGAAACTAAACCTCCTGCAAGATATACAGAGGCTGCATTAGTTAAAGTTCTTGAAAAAGAAGGGATTGGGAGACCTTCTACCTATGCCAGCATTATTGGGACCATAGTTGATAGAGGTTATGCGAATATATCTTCCAATACTTTGGCTCCAACGTTTACAGCTTTTGCTGTTACTGCTCTATTAGAAGAACATTTTCCTGATCTGGTTGATACTACTTTTACTGCAAAAATGGAATCTTCATTGGATGAAATATCCTCTGGTAATCTTGAGTGGCTACCATACCTAGAAACTTTCTATAAAGGTAAAAATGGTTTGGAGGTAAAAGTTCAAAAAACAGAGGGTAATATTGATGGTAAAGCTTATAGACAAGTTGATTTCGAAGACCTTCCTTGCGTAGTCAGAATAGGCTCTAACGGACCTTGGCTAGAGGGTACAAAAATTGATGAATCTGGTAATGAAATTCAGGCTAAAGGTAATCTTCCAATGGATATTACTCCTGGAGATTTAGATATAAAGCAAGTTGATCAAATTTTAAGTGGCCCATCAGATCTTGGAACTGACCCAAAAACTGGGGAAAAAGTCTTTTTAAGATTTGGCCCTTATGGACCTTACGTACAATTGGGAAATAATGATCAAGATAAAGCTAAACCAAGAAGAGCTTCATTACCCAAAGAGTTGAAAACTGATGATCTAACTCTAGATGAGGCGCTTGTACTTTTAAGTTTACCTAGATTGTTAGGAGTTCATCCTGAAGGAGGAGTTGTTGAAGCTGATAGAGGAAGATTTGGCCCTTACATCAAATGGATTAAAAATGAATCTGAATCTGAAAATAGATCCTTAAAGAAAGAGGATGATGTTTTTACTGTTGATATAAAACGAGCATTAGAAATTCTTGCGATGCCAAAAATGGGTAGAGGTGGTCAAGAGGTACTTAAAGACTTTGGAAAACCGAAAGAATTTAAAGAAAAAATTCAAATATTAAATGGAAGATATGGTGTCTATTTAAAATGTGGCAAAACTAATGTTTCGATTGCCAAAGATACTGACATAGAAAAATTTACCATAGATGAAGCAGTATCTCTTTTAGAAGAAAAACTAAAAGATAAAAAAGGCGCAATTTTAAAAAAAACAAAGATTAGTAATAAAAAAACTACAAGGAAAAAGAAAAGTTAGAAAAAATATGATTTTAAAAAAAAAAGAATTTTTTTTATTAATTTTTTTAATTTTCTTGCAATCATGCTCTGGAGGGAGAATTGGAGATTTTCTTGAAAGTAGTTTTAATCATTTAGAAAAAACAAGCAAAAATGAAGATTTACAAAATAACTTATTAAATAAAAAAGATATAAATTTAGAAAAAGAAAACAAAAAATTTGATGATAAAAAAAATAAAAAAATTAAAAAAGTAGTGAAGCCAAAAAATGCTTCAGAAAATAAAAAAGATATAAATTTAGAAAAAGAAAACAAAAAATTTGATGATAAAAAAAATAAAAAAATTAAAAAAGTAGTGAAGCCAAAAAATGCTCCAGAAAATAAAAAAGATATAAATTTAGAAAAAGAAAACAAAAAATTTGATGATAAAAAAAATAAAGAAATTAAGAATCTTTCAAAAAAAAGAAAAATTGAGCTTCAATCTTACAAAATAATATTCATTTTAAAAGATGTAGATCCAAAAGATCCCACTGAAGAGTTGAGTTCCATATTGAGTAATTCTGAGGTAAATTTTGAAATAGAAAAGATTGAACGTATCTTAGATTCAAAAAATAAAAGTATGAATAAAAATTAATTAAAAATATTCAACTAAAAATGAAAATAACAACAAAAACTGAAGCATTAAATATTGTCGAGACCTCTTATTTAGCATCTCTTTCGTCTTTATTATGGGTTGCATTATATTATCTGCCAATTGGGGGAGCTTTATTAAGGTTGATTTTACCCCTCCCAATGATCTTGTTGCACTTGAGAAGGGGAAGTAAAATTGCATTGGAAGGACTTTTAATACAATTTCTACTGTTATTCATAATTATGGGTCCTGTTAGAGGAACTTTATTTTTATTTCCTTATGGGATTTTGGCTTTTTGGCTAGGTTGGTGTTGGTTTAAAGAAAAGAGTTGGAAACTTAGTTTAACTGGGGGAGTTGTTATTGGAACCCTTGGCTTCTTAATAAGAGTAATAGCATTATCTACTTTGGTTGGAGATAATCTTTGGGTGTTAATTACTAGAGCGAGTTATGGTCTAATAGAAAAGTTAATTGGATTATTTAATTTACCTTTATATCCCTCAATTTTGAGTATACAACTAGGTGCAATTTTATTAATAATTTTTCAAGAAATAGTTTATGTTTTAACTGTACATGTAGTTGCCTATTCTCTGTTTCCTAGATTTAAATTAACCATCCCAGATCCTCCAAGATTGTTAAATAGCTTAGTTGATTTTAATAATTAAAAAAAGTAAGAATGAACAGTACAGAATTAGGGATAAATTTTTTTGGAAATGAATCCAATAAAAAAAGACAACTCAATAAGATAGAAATACTGAAAAAGAATATAAAAAATTTAAAAATATTTCTTATAATTGCTGGCACTAATACATCACAGATTCCAGGAATTTCCGCAGCAGGTATTAATCCAAAATCAAGGCGAACAACTGCTCTCGCAGATGCTGAATTTTTACTTGAGGGTGCTTCAAAAGATCATAAATATAAATTGCCTCTTCTCAATGCAGGAGTAACTCCGGCCCTAATTAGTCATGTTTGTTCGAAGCTGATAAATACTTATCCAGTTATTGTTCCTCTTGGAATAGGAGCAAAGCCTTATTTTAATCATTTGGTTGTAGAAGATGGAAATTTGGGCCCATCAAATTGTCTTACTACTGGTAAATCGATGACTAAAGAGAGAGTTTTAAATCTCTATGAGAAAGGTCTTGCGATAGGAAAATCCTTAAAACAACCAGTTTTAATTGCTGAATCTGTACCGGGGGGCACCACAACTGCTCAGGCAGTAATGGAAGCTTTTGGTTTGCAGGTATCTAATTTAGTAGGGAGTAGTTTATTTAAAGCTCCAAGAGAACTAAGAAGACAGGTAATTAAAAGGGGACTTTTAAATGCGAATTTTAAGGCTGATTCCGACTCTTTTGATGTCGTCGCGGCAGTAGGTGATCCTTTCCAAGCTTTTTCAATGGGTCTATTAATTGGTGCCAGGTTAGCAGAACAACCTGTAATATTGTCTGGAGGAAGTCAGATGTTAGCAGTCATTTTGCTTGTATTAGAATTTTTAGGTGAAAAAAATAAAGATGAATTTATTGAAGATGTTTTTGTTGCGACATCTGGGTGGCTTGTGAAAGATAATTCTCTAAATGATTTAGTAAATCTAATTAATGAAAAATATGATGTCAAATTATTAGGTTTAGCCAGTCCTTTAAATTTTAAATCTTCAAAATACAAAGAATTGAAGGATTATGAATTAGGTCATGTAAAAGAAGGTGTAGGTGCTGGTGGAATATCATTGCTTGCTTTCTTAGATGGATTTAAAAATGAAGAAATAGTTTCATTGTGTCAACAAAATCTGGAAATGATGAAGGGCCTAGGTCAAATTTCTTTAGAGAAGGATTGCTGAATGTTTTCAAAATTTGCAACCAGAAGAGAATTTTTAAATTGTGGTAAGCTTTCGCTTTTATTTTTCTTAAACTCTTGCAGTAATCTACCTAATAAAGTAAAAATTGCATTACAAAATTCTTTTTATCCAGAATCTTTTAAAGATACGATTCCAAAAGATTGGAAGCAGGAAAAAATTAATTTTGAAAATATTCAGCCACAAAAAAATAGAAGCACAATTTTGAATTCTGACTTTACTTTAATAAATGATGGATGGATTTCTAGTATAGATTTTTCAGAATTTGAAAAAATAAATGAATATGCACTGTTCGAAAATTTGGATAAGAGATCGATAGATTTTTTGGGAAGCTTTAATCAAAATCAGAGGAGTAAATTATTTCCTATTGGCGTAGTACCCTATACAATCATCATTAAAAATAATAAAGAATTAATAACTTCAGCAAGAACATCTTGGGATTTTCTTCTTTCTGAAAAATTAACTGGGAAAATTATTTTTCCTCAAAGTCCCAGAATAATATTGTCAATTGCTCAAAAAATTAATTCATCTAATTCTTTAAAAAAAATCAAAAGCCAAGCTATGTTATTTGATGATAAAAATATGCTCAATTGGTTGATTAATTCTGATGCTATTGTCGCAATAGTTCCTTATAGTCTTTGTTCAAAATATTTAAAAATAGATCCAAGGCTTTCTTTAGTTTTCCCTAGCCAAGGCGTACCTTTGATGTGGCATTTTCTACTTAGTCGATCAAATCCAAATAATGCAATATTAATGAAATGGATTAAATCTTTAGAAAATAAATCAATAGTAGATAAATTAGTAAGCCAGGGTTGGTATCTTCCATTCAATAGTGATTATTTGCAAAGTAAATATAAAACTGAAATGCTCCCCAACTTAGGACCTTCTGAGAAATGTTGGGAAAATAGTTGGTCTTTCCCTGTCTTAACAAATGAACAAAAAATTAATCTTAAAAATATCTGGAATGAGTCTTTATCCCCATAATCTTTTTGTGGGATTTTCAATTAATAAGTTATGAGTTTCCTTTAATAAATTTGGTATATCTAATTTACTAGGACATTTAGGAACACATTTATTACATTCTTGACAAAATGAGGAATTTTTTTCTTCCCACCAGTGGCCAGCTTTTCCTATTAAATTGTATCTTTCTTTTGCAAATTCTAATTGGCCATAACCAACAGATATATTTCTTAAACGAAGTATTTCTGGAATAGGCACTTCATTTGGACATGGAAGACAAGATCTACATTGTTCACATTTGGTTGAGTTTAATCTTTCATTAGAAACTTCCTCAATTTTATTAAGGGCGCTTTTTTCAAGTTTTGTAAGCTTCTCAAATGAGTTTCTAAGTTTATGCGCAAATTCAAAATCTTTTTTGTTTGTCGCCCCTAAGGATAATGTTGTAATGCCTTTTGCGAGAAGAAATCGATACGCTAATTCTAATGGATGAAAAGGCTTAGAGGCCTCTATCAAAATATCACTTGGAGAATACAATCTACCTCCTTTATCTGCAGGTGATATTGCTAAAACTCCCATACCTTTATTTATAGCTTCCTCTGCTAAAGCAATCTTAGATTGATCTAAATAATGTAAATGAAGACTACAAAAAGTAAAAACTTCACAGTTAATTGCATCTTGAATTAGTGAATAACTTCCGTGAGAACTAAAACCGACTTGATCAACTAGTTCCTTCTCAAGTATCCAAGAAATGAATTTCTTACCCTCTCCAGAAAGAACCCAATCTAGATGTTGTTTTAAGTTGAGTCCGTGAATTGCAAGATTATTAATTTTCTCGCGATTTAAATTTTTAAGAGACTTTTTAAAATTATTTTTTAAAAAGTCAAAATCACCCTTTGGTAAAACTTTGGAAGTAATCACCCAATTTTTTTCTTTTATATTCTCTTCTATTGCTAATTTTTTTATTGAATTTCCAATAAGTGATTCAGCATCACCATAAGAGGGTGCTGTTTCTATGTGGTTAATTCCTACATAATATGCATTTTTTATTATGCTATGCATTTTTTCGAGACTTTCAGTTGCTCGCATTGTCCCCAAAGTGAATAAGCTCACTTTCGCGCCTCTACCAAATGATCTTTTTTGTGAATTAATAATCATCTAAATATGATCAATTTCTTTTTATTTACTCTTTAATTTATTTATAGTTGAAAATGAATTAAAGTAAATTAAAGTAAATACAAAATTTTGCAAAAATATTTTTTTAAACTATGTTTACAGGAATAATTCAATCAGTTGGAAAACTAAGACAAGAAAAAAATATTTTAGAAATTGAAATTCTAGATAATTTATTTGATATGGCAATTGGTGACAGCATAGCTGTTGATGGAATTTGTTTAACAGTTAAAGAGATTTTTCAAAATAAATTTACTGTTGATGTTAGTGAGGAGACATTAAAAAAAACAACTTTAGGAGTAAAGTCTAACCTGAATCAGATTGTTAATTTGGAGCCCGCTCTTAGGGTGTCTGATCGTCTAGGAGGGCATATAGTCAGTGGACATGTTGATGGCCTTGGAATAGTTGAGAATATAGAAAAATTAGAGAAATCTTGGCTCTTATCAATAAAGTGGAAAAATAATAATTTTTCAAAATATGTAGTTAATAAAGGTAGTATTTGTGTAAATGGTATAAGTCTTACGATTGCAAAATATGAGCAGGAAGGAGCAATATTTACTATTGCGATAATTCCTCACACTTGGTATAAAACAAATCTGAATAAATTAAATATCGGTGACAGCGTAAACCTTGAGGCAGATGCACTAATTAAATATGTAGAGAAATTACTTTTATTTAATAAAAATAGTAATCAAGATTTATCTTCAAATAATATTTCTTCCGAGTGGCTTAAAGAAAACGGTTGGTAAAATATATTTTTTAATTTAATGGAATCAGATAAATTGTTTTTGATTCTTTTTTAAGATCGATTTTAAATTCCTGACCAGGTTCTAGACCTAATTTTTTGGTGTAGGCATGACCAATTAATAGATTCCCATTGCCATGAACTTTAGTTTTGAATTCTGTCTGTCTTCCTCTTGAAGCTCTATTACCATTTTTACCCTGACGACCATTTCCTATTTTGTAACCCTTAGCTTCAATAAGCGCCCTATAAAAACTTTTTCTTAAGATTCTTCCACTAGGACCTACGTACCCACAACCTCTGGCTATCTCATCTTCAGATTTTTTACTTAATAATTTTGCTTTTTCAAGAAGTTCTTTTCCTTCTAGCATTATCTGATAAATTTCTAATTATATATTCTTACTAAAAAGGAGAACTGTGGCAATATAAATTAATAAAAAATATATTTAATTTTTGAACTTTAGTTTTTTATAAAAGATACAAAATAATAAATAAAATAACCCATATTCCATCTACAAAATGCCAGTACAATTCAACAGCCTCCAATGGAAACATATTTTGACTAGTTAATCTTCCACCATTGATTCTCGATTGCCAAGCAATAATTAAAATCATTAAAGTTCCTAAAGTGACATGTAATCCATGAAAACCAGTAAGAGCATAAAAAGTACTTGCAAATAAATTATCGGTTAATCCAAAAGGTAAATGAAAATATTCAAATAATTGACATATTAAAAATATAATTCCAAGAAAAGCAGTAAAAAATAACCATTTTTGGGTTTCAGAGTTTTTATCTTTTAAAAGTGCTTTGCCTGCTTTGTGGAAAGTTGCACTACTAACAAGTAACAAAATTGTATTGAGTGTAGGTATTGGGAGTTCTAATTCATAAATAGCACCATCAGGTAATGGATTTACTGCTTTGTATGTTAAATAAGCAGCAAAGAATCCAGCAAAAGTCATTCCGTCCGCAATTAGGAAAGTTATAAGACCAAACATTCTGAAGTCTTCATGTGTTTCGTTGACTTCAGAATTATTTTTTTGAATTTCTTTTGAGCTATCTAGTGTTGTCATATGTTTTTATTTTCGTTCAGAATTTTTTTACCATAACCATAGGGTTCTTCAACTAATGGAGCTTCTCCTTCCCAATTTTCAACTGGAGGTGGAGAAGATGTTAACCACTCAGGTGTAAGAGCATTCCAAGGGTTATCTCCTGAATCTTTTCCATTTCTCACACTAAGGAATACATTAATTAAAAAAGGAATTGTACTTATAGCCATCAAAAGAGCCCCAAGGCTACTAATTTGATTAACGAACTGGAATTGAGGATCATATTCTGCAACTCTTCTTGGCATTCCATTTAAACCAAGCCAATGTTGAGGCGCAAAGCACAAGTTAAATCCAATAAAGGTAATGATAAAATGTAAAATTCCTAATTTTTCATTGAGCATTTTCCCAGTTACTTTGGGGAACCAATGATAAATTGAAGAGAAAATAATAAAAACAGTCCCTCCATAAACTATGTAATGAAAATGGGCGACAACGAAATAGGTATCATGTACGTGAATATCGAAAGGTACCTGTGCCAAAGCGACTCCTGTAATACCTCCAAATACGAAATTTATAATAAATCCACAAGAGAATAACATTGCACTATTTATAGAAATTTTACCTCCCCATAATGTTGCAACCCAATTAAAAAATTTTATACCTGTTGGAACAGCAATAAATGCCGTGGCGATTGTAAAGAACAATCTCATCCAAGGGGGCGTTCCACTTGTAAACATGTGATGCGCCCAAACAACTAAACCTAAAACTACTATCCCCATTATTGAAAAAACCATTGTTGTATATCCGAAAAGTGGTTTTCTAGCATGTACAGGAAGTATTTCACTAACTAAACCAAAGGCTGGAAGGACCATAATGTATACAGCTGGATGAGAATAAAACCAAAATAAATGCTGATAAACTACGACATTGCCTCCTAAAACAGGATTGAAAAACCCTGTATTAGCAATGATATCGAAGCTAAGAAGAATTAAAGTGCCTGCTAAAACAGGAGTTGACAAAACAACTAATAGACTTGTTCCAAGCATTGCCCAACAATACATTGGCAATTGCATTAGTTTTAATCCTGGCCTTCTTAATTTGATAATGGTGGCTATAAAGTTTATTCCACCAAATATAGAACTGCCTCCAAGTAATAGAACGCTTAGAATCCAAATAATTTGTCCAGATTGAGGAGTAGTTATGCTTAAAGGTGGATAAGCCGTCCATCCAGCCTGAGCAGCACCCTCAACAAAATAGCTTGCTACCAACATCAAACCTGAAGGAGGAATTAACCAAAAAGCTACGGCATTTAATCTTGGGAATGCCATATCTCTAGCGCCTACATAAAATGGAATTAAATAATTCCCAAAAGCACCGTTTACTACTGGCACTATCCAAAGGAATATCATTATTGTTCCGTGTAAGGTTAAAACTTGGTTATAAACATCTCTTGGCATGAAATCAGACATTGGACTGGCTAATTCAATTCTTATAGCGCTCGCTAAGCTTCCTCCTATTAAATAGAAGAGAAAACCACAAACCAAATATTGTATCCCAATTACTTTATGATCAAGGCTAAAACTAAAGAATCTAAGCCAGCCTTTAGGTTGAAGGCTTTCATTATTAGTTTTTTGTGGATCAATTGATATTGTCATAAATTTACCTCAGGTTTTTTATTTTTGTTAAACCATTCGTTGTAATCAGATTCTTCTTCAACAATTATGGAGGCTCTCATTCCTCCATGATATGGGCCACATAATTCTGCGCAAATTATCGGATATTTTCCTACTTTTGTAGGAGTGAAATTTAGAATAGTAGGCTGCCCAGGAATAATATCCTGTTTAATTCTGAACTCTGGCACCCAAAAAGCATGAATAACATCTTTGGATTCCATTTTCATTGATACTTTTTGATCAACAGGAACGTGTAGTTCTCCTGATATGAAATTGCCCTTGGGATAATTGAATAGAAATGCAAATTGCATAGCTGAAACTTCAATTGATAAATTATTTATTGCTATTTCATTATCAGAAGTTTGACTTATTCCAGCCCAAATTTTTTCAGTATTAGAACTCATCATTTCGTGGTTATGATTTAGTTCTTTCATCCCTCCCATTCGATCGTAGATGTTGTAGCTATATAAACCTATTAATAAAACAATTATTGAAGGAATAATTGTCCATACAATTTCTAAGCTTAAATTTCCCTCTAAAGCTATGCCATCGCCTATCTGATCATTTCTTTTCCTAAACTTAAATAAGCTATATATAACAGCTATTGTCATTCCTATAAAAATGATTAATCCAATGATGAAAAGAATTTTAAAAAGTTCATCGTAAATTGGTGCGTTAATACTTGCTTCAGCTGGGAGCAAATTTACATTAAAACCAATCCAAAAAGATATAGCAAAAACGAGGGAAATAATTAGAATTAAATAAAAGTTTTTATTTAACAATTGAGCTCTAAAATTTGTTTTTATATCCTCAAGATATTCAATTTTTTTAATCCTGCATCCTTTGTTAAAAGAAAAACATTTAAATTCACAACTTCTTAAGATTTATGAAATAAAAGGCGTATTATTAATAACTTTTTAGAGTTAATTGTCAGGGAAAAAAGATTAAATTAGTAAATTATTTTTTAAATTAAACATATTAATTTTTAATTAATGTTTGGTTTTTAAATCTAATTTATTATGCAAAATAATAGGTTTTAACCATTTGATTAATAATCAATTATATAAATCAAAATATCTGACAATTTTTAAAAGGTTGGGAAGTCATAGTGTATTGGCACTTATCGCACTAATCGTAATTGGAGGTGCTACTAGAGTCATGGAGGCTGGACTTGCCTGTCCAGATTGGCCATTATGTTATGGATCTTTTTTGCCTTTTAATCATATGAACCTAAGAGTATTTCTAGAGTGGTTTCATCGTCTAGATGCTTTTCTGGTAGGCATATTAATTCTTTTTAAATTTTCCCTTTCAATTATATGGAAAAATGAAATTCCAAATTGGTTACCTAAAACTTATTCACTATTACTTTTTCTCGTTATTGTCCAAGGATCTTTTGGAGCTTTAACAGTAATAAACTTGCTTGATTCATATACTGTTACTGGTCATCTTTTAATAGCTTTTCTACTTCTCATCACAACAATTTCAATAAATCAAAATTTAGAAAATGACGATATACAAGAGCCATTAATTTGGTGGAGATTTTTATTGTTTTTTCCTCTTTTACTTACTCTTATTCAATCTTTTATTGGAGTAAGGCTTTCTTCAACCTGGTCAGCACATATTTGTTTATCTTTTAATAAACAATGTCTAATTCTAAATACTCATAAATTATTTGCTTTTCCAATTGCTTTTTCAATTCTATTGATTATTGCTACTGCAATTTATAAGAGAAGTTTGCTAAATGAAAATTGGAAATATCTCTCAGCACTTACTTTTCTATTGTTTTCCCAAATTACTTTGGGTGTTTTAAGTCTTAAAACAAATTTGAATGAACCTATTTTTATTATCGGTCATCAACTTAACGCCTCTTTATTTATTGCGATATTAACAACATTAATTTTTAGAAATCCTTTTACCAAAAAAGGTCTAAACCACTCCCTAAATTCTCAAATGGTTGGTATCAATTCATGAACAGTAGTAACTTAGAAAACTTGAACTATAAATCTTCAATTAGGGATGAAGTTGTACCTTCAAGAAAAAAAATAACTTTGCCGCCTTGGCTGGAAGTAGCAAAACCCAGATTAATCCCACTTTTACTGGCAACAACTTTGGGAGGAATGGCTTTAACTGAAGAATGGCCTTTGTCTTCACCGAAACTTATCTGTACTTTAGGAGGCGGAGCTTTGGCAGCAGCAGCTGCTGGAGCTCTTAATTGCTTGTGGGAAATGGAATTAGATAAGAGAATGACAAGAACTAGCAAAAGAGCCTTGCCAGCTGGAAAGTTGTCATCTGAGACTGTATTTTTAGCTGCCGTATCATGTACTTTGGCAGCCTCGATGCTTTTAGTAAGTGGTGTAAATTATTTGGCTGCGGGATTAACTCTTCTTGGTTTATTTAGCTACGTAATTTTATATACAGTTATTTTGAAACCTCGTACAACAAAAAATATTGTTTTCGGAGGAGTTGCTGGTGCGATACCACCTTTAGTTGGAGCATCTGCTGCTTCAGGGCATGTGGGTCTTAGTGGTTGGTGGTTGTTTGGTTTAGTAATGTTATGGACCCCAGCTCATTTTTGGGCACTTGCAATTTTGTTGAAGGATGATTACGCATCTGTTGGTATTCCTATGCTCCCTTCTGTTAAAGGATCTGTTTTTACTGCTAAAGCGATTTCTCGTTATGGATGGGCAACAATTTTAATGAGTCTTATGGGAGTCTTTGCCTTGCCTGAAGGGGGTCTTTTATACGGAATTATGTTATTGCCATTTAATGGAAGACTTTTGCAATTAATAAATGACTTAAAGAAATCTCCTGATGATCTTTCAAGAGCAAAGTCTCTCTTTAGGTGGTCTATTCTATATATGTTTGGTATTTGTCTTTTGTTATTAATTTCCAGAACCCAATTATCTGTAGAATTTGAGCAGCAATCTATGCAAATATTATTATCTATAGTATCCCTGCTTAGTAATTAAATTAGATGTAAAATGTTTTTTAAGTAAATTGTAAGTTTGATGGATTATATAAAAGTAAAAGGGCTTTCAAAATCTTATTCAGATATCAAGGCATTAAAAAATTTAGCGATAGAAATTGAAGCTGGCACATTATTCGGAATATTAGGCCCAAATGGTGCTGGCAAATCAACACTAATAAAAATACTTGCTACTTTAATAGAGCCTGATAGTGGAGAAGTTTTTATAAATAATATTAATCTGATAAAAAATTCAAGGAAAATTAGAGAATTAATTGGTTATGTTGCCCAAGACATTGCACTTGATAAAATATTAACTGGACGAGAGCTTTTGGATTTTCAATCAGATTTATATCACATCAACAAAAATAAAAAATTTGAAAGGATAAATAAATTAATAGATCAATTAGAAATGAATGATTGGATTGATCGTAAGTGCGGAACTTATTCAGGGGGAATGAAAAGAAGAATAGATCTAGCAGCTGGACTTTTACATTTGCCCCAAGTATTAATTTTGGATGAACCTACAGTTGGTTTAGACATTGAAAGTAGAAATATTATATGGCAACTTTTGAAAGATTTGAGAAATAATGGAATGACCATTATTTTAAGCAGTCACTATCTTGATGAAATAGATAAATTGGCAGACAGTTTAGTGATAATTGATGATGGAAGAGTTATAGCAAAAGGGACTCCTGCAGAGCTCAAAAATAAATTAGGAGGAGATAGAGTAACTTTGAAAGTAAGAGAATTTAGTAATCAGGAAGAAGCAAATAATATATCTAAAATTTTATCTTCAATAGATGGAATTAGTCAGATTATCATAAATGAAGCTCAAGGGTTCTCGATAAATTTCGTAGCAGATAAGCAAAAAGATTTACTTACGAAGCTAAAAGTGGAATTGGCTTTCTCAAAGTTTGAAATTTTTTCTCTTACCCAAAGTCAGCCAAGCTTGGATGATGTATATCTTCAGGCAACTGGGAAAACATTATTGGATGCTGAAATTTCTATGGCAGGGAAAAGAGACCTAAAAAAAGAATCAAAGCAATCCATGCGATAAAAAAACTTTTGGTTAACTAACTATAATGAATACTAATTACGGCTAATTATGGAATTACAACAGTATAATTTATTTTTTTTATATCAAGAAACATTTGCCTTAACAAAGAGATTATTTATTCAATTAAAAAGAAGACCATCAACTCTTTTAGCAGGAATATTACAACCAATAATTTGGCTTTTTTTATTTGGGGCATTATTCTCTAAAGCTCCTGAAGGTTTTTTACCAGGTGTTGATTCTTATGGTAATTTTTTAGGAGCAGGACTTATTGTTTTTACTGCTTTTAGCGGAGCCCTAAATTCTGGTCTTCCTTTAATGTTTGATAGAGAGTTTGGATTTCTTAATAGATTACTTGTGGCTCCTTTAACCAGTAGATTATCCATAGTTTTATCTTCTTTTTTTTACATAACAATCTTGAGCTTTGTTCAGAGCATTGTAATAATGATTGTCTCATACATTTTGGGTTATGGATGGCCCAACTTATATGGTTTAGGAATTGTATTTACAACACTAATTTTATTAGTTCTTTTTGTGACATCAATAAGTTTATGTTTAGCGTTTGTTTTGCCCGGACATATTGAATTAATCGCTCTTATATTCGTAATAAATTTACCCCTTCTATTTGCGAGTACTGCTTTAGCTCCAATCTCTTTTATGCCAAATTGGCTTGGCTGGTTAGCTTCATTAAATCCATTAACTTTTGCTATTGAACCTATTAGGACTGCGTATACACAAACTATGGATTTAGAATTAGTGGCTTTACATGCCCCATATGGTGATTTAACTTGTAAGAGTTGTATCTCAATTTTGTTTTCTTTAACAGTTTTTTCCTTGATTATTATAAGGCCTCTGTTAAATAGAAAGTTAAATTAGAAATTTTATGCTTTTAAAAAATCATTTAATAGAAGTTTTTAAAAAAGCCTCTTTAGAAAATAATTTTTTGCTTAAAGAAAATGTTGTTCTTAAGTGGGTCCATAGATTTGGGATTGATTCATTAAATGATTTATTAATCCATAGTTCACTACAAAAAGAAAATCAGTGTGAAGAAGAAAATCAAGAACATATATCTTTAATTGATGAAGTGCATGAAGAAAATCAAGAACAGATATCTTTAATTGATGAAGTGCATGAAGAAAATCAAGAACATATATCTTTAATTGATGAAGTGCATGAAGAAAATCAAGAACATATATCTTTAATTGATGAAGTGCATGAAGAAAATCAAGAACATATATCTTTAATTGATGAAGTGCATGAAGAAAATCAAGAACATATATCTTTAATTGATGAAGTGCATGAAGAAAATCAAGAACATATATCTTTAATTGATGAAGTGCATGAAGAAAATCAAGAACAGATATCTTTAATTGATGAAATGCATGAAGAAAATCAAGAAAAGATATCTTTAATTGATGAAGTACATGAAGAAAATCAAGAACAAATTAAGCTTGAATTATCAAAAACTTTTGAAAATATAGAAGAAACAAAATGGGAATCAAATCACCTTGAAACTTCCAGTAGTAATGGAATATTTAATAAAGATCAAAACTCTAAAAACATAAAAGGACTTACTGATATCCAGAAATTACCTCTTCCTAATATTAAAAATTTAAGAAAGTGGATTAATAACGATAAAAAAGCTAGTTAGCTTTTACATCATACCCGGCATTCCCATGCCACCCATTCCCGGCATTCCCATGCCACCCATTCCTGGCATTCCCATGCCACCCATTCCTGGCATTCCCATGCCACCCATTCCTGGCATTCCCATGCCACCCATTCCTCCCATTGGATCTCCACCTGGTCCTCCAGGGGCAGCGGCTTCAGGTTCTGGAATGTCCGCCATCGCAACTTCTGTTGTGAGGAGCATAGCTGCAATAGATACTGAATCTTGAAGAGCTAATCTTATTACTTTGGTTGGATCTAATATTCCTGAATCTTTTAAATCCTCAAATTGTCCTGAATTAGCATTAAAGCCTTTGTTAAGCCTTTGAATTTCAGCGACAACTACATCACCATTAAAACCAGCATTTTTTGCTATTTGTTTGGTAGGTTCCAAAAGGGCCTCTTTAACTATATTTATCCCTGTTCTTAAATCATCTGAAGATGTTTCACTTAAATTTAAGAGGTCACCTGATATTTCAATTAAAGTTTGTCCTCCTCCAGAAACAACACCCTCTTCAATAGCAGCTTTCGTAGCATTAAGGGAATCTTCGATTCTCAACTTTTTATACTTCATCTCTGTTTCTGTAGCAGCTCCTACTTTGATAAGAGCTACTCCTCCGGCTAGTTTGGCTATTCTTTCATTGATTTTATCCTGATCATATTCAGATTCAGTAATATTAACTTCTCTCTTTAATTTCTCTACTCTCGCTTTAACTAAATCTTTTGTATCTTCGAAGGCTACAATTGTAGTTTTATCCTTTGTGATAGTTATTTTTTTTGCTTTTCCTAAATCATTAATCGATACTTTATCAAGTGTCATCGATTTATCTTCGCTAATTAACTTAGCCCCTGTAAGAATTGCAATATCTTCAAGGGCGGCTTTTCTTCTCTCACCAAATAAAGGCGCTCTCACGGAAGCAACATTTAAAACCCCACTATTCTTATTTAAAACCAGAGTGGTTAAAGCCTCTCCTTCGATATCTTCAGCAATAATTAGAAAAGGTGAACCTGTCTTCTGAATATCTTCAAGTATTGGAACTAGATCAACTAAAGTTGAGATTTTTTGATCAGTTATTAATATTTTAGGGTTTTCAAGTTCACAAACTTGTCTTTCTTGGTCTGTTACGAAATATGGAGAACTATAACCTCTATCAAAAGACATTCCTTCAGTTATATCTAATTCTGTTTCTAGTGATTGAGATTCTTCAACAGTTATTACACCATCAGAAGTAACAATATCCATTGCTTTCGAAATTGTTGATCCAATTTCTTCATCACCTCCAGCACTAACTGTTGCAACTTTTTGGATATCAGAACCACTTAATGAAATACTTTTGGAAATTAATTTTTCTAAGGCAAAAGCTAGGCCTGCCTCCATACCTTTTTTTAACTCCATAGGGTTGGCGCCAGAAGCAATATTTTTTAATCCCTCCTGAACCATCTTCTGAGTCAAAATGGTTGCTGTTGTTGTACCATCACCAGCACTCTCTTTTGTCTTGGATGCAACTTGTTCTATTAATTTCGCACCTAAATTAGAAATAGGGTTTTCAATCTCGATCTCTTTAGCAACTGTAGATCCATCTCTTACTATATCTGGCGAACCAAATTTCTTCTCTATTACAACGTTTTTTGCTTTTGGCCCAATAGTAACCTTTACTGCATTAGCTACGAAATTCACACCTTTTTCTAGCGCTTCTCTTGATTCATTAGAAAAACTTAACTGTTTAGCCATGTTTACTCAATCTTTATACTTATTCTAATCTCCCATAGAATCATTTTAAGGGGATATTTAATTAAGTGGGGAAAGCCGAATTTCTTTTAATGAGACATACAAATTAACTTAAATAAGGGTATCTTTAAGTTATGGAAGAAACAAATAATCTTATTTTTACTCTTACCGCAATCCTTGCGATTGCTATGACACTAATATACTTTCCTTTAAGATTTTTCTTGACGTTAACTGCTAGAAGTCGAAGATTTAAACTTTTACAGAAAATTAGAAGGTTAAGAGATGAATTAGGTCAGCCTTATGAAAATACATAATTAAATACTCATACCTCCGTCTATACTTATTGTTTGCCCTGTAATATAACTTCCAGCATTACTTGAAACTAAGAACGATACTAAGTTCGCAATTTGTGTAGAAGTTCCAAGTTTCCTTAAAGGGATAACTTTAAGTAAATCTTCAGTATTAAGTTTTTCAGTCATCTCTGTTTCTATAAAGCCTGGAGCTATTGCATTTACGTTTATACCTCTTGAAGCAAATTCTTTAGCACAAGTTTTGGTGAATCCAATAACTCCAGCTTTAGCTGCAGAATAATTTGCTTGACCGGGATTCCCAATTAATCCAACAACAGATGAAATATTTACGATACTACCACTTCTTTTTTTCATCATAAATTTTGAAGCATATTTTGTACAAAGAAAAACTCCTTTTAAGTTTGTATTTAATACATCATCCCATTGTTCCGATTTCATTCTCATCAATAGTCCATCTCTAGTAATACCAGCATTGTTAATAAGAATATCAATGGAGCCATTAATTTTTATGATTTCTTCAAAAGCTGAACTGACAGAATCCTCTCTTGATACATCAAATTTTAATTTATAAGCTTTACCTCCCGATTTTTTTATTGAATTTACAACTTCTTCAGCTTTTTCATCAGAAGAAGAGTAATTAATAAAAACTTCTGCTCCTAAGCGGCTTAGTTCTAGAGCAATTGCTTTACCAATTCCTCTGCTAGCTCCAGTAATTAAAGCAACTTTGCCTGATAATGAATCTGTATTGGACATTATGAAATTTTATAATTTTCAATCGTAGTACTATTTGTGTAAAGATATTGCTTTTATTTATAATTGTCTAGAAAATATTAAATCCTTCTATTGTGCATTTTTTAATACCAGCTGCAGGGAGTGGTAGCAGAATGAAAGCTGGAAAAAATAAATTACTTATTGATTTAGAGGGAGAGTCTTTGATTTATTGGACACTTAAATCTGTATTTTCTGCAAGCTCTACAAACTGGGTTGGAATAATTGGGCAACCGAAAGATAAAAATTTATTATTAAATTCAGCAAAGAATTTTGCCCAAAAAGTTCATTGGATTAATGGTGGTGACACCAGACAACAGTCAGTTTTTAATGGTTTAAAAGCGCTACCAAAAGATGCTACAAAAGTTTTAGTACATGATGGTGCTAGATGTCTAATTAATCCTGAATTGATAGATCTTTGTGCCAAGCAATTAGATGAAAATGAAGCTGTAATTTTGGCTACTAAGGTAACTGACACAATAAAGATTGTTGATAATGAAGGTTTTATTAAAGAAACACCAGATAGAAATTATTTATGGGCAGCGCAAACTCCTCAGGGCTTTTTAGTAGATAGATTAAAAAAAGCTCATAAGATGGCAATTGATAAAAAATGGAAAGTCACAGATGATGCCTCACTATTCGAAATGCTTAATTGGAAAGTGAAGATTATTGAAGGAACTTATTCAAATATTAAGATTACATCCCCTATAGATTTGAAAATAGCAAAACTTTTTGTGAAGAACCTCTAGTTAAAAATGTGTATCAATACTAAGAATTCCATCATCGCCATTTAAGGTGGCTTCGTATCCTAAAGGAATGCAAGCATTTCCCGATATGTGGCCTATTGGAAGGTCAAAAAGAATAGGAAAATCAAACTCTTGGAGTCTTTCAATAATGCAGTTTTTCAGTAAATCTTTCCATTCAAGTTCGCAGGAATCATCAGAAAAACTTCCGAATCCAATACCCGCAATTTCAGTAAGTGTTTTAGTCATCCTGAGGTAAGTCAACATGCGATCAATTTTATAAATATCTTCATTAATATCTTCAAAAATTATTATTTTTCCTTTGCAATCTGGAAAGTGAGTAGTACCAATTAAAAAAGTGGCAATAGTTAAGTTAGAAACGATAATTTCTCCTTTAGCTTTCCCACCTCTTAAAGGGATTCCTCTTATGTCCTCAACATAGCCCTCAAAAAGTAAATTTCTTAATCTCTCAAGACTCCACTCTGGCTCTTTGAAAAGGCCAGTAACCATAGGCCCGTGAATAGAACCTATAAATCCTTGAGAATATTTAGATAGTAATAAAGAACATGTATCTGAGAATCCAAGCATTAAACCATGTTGCCAAAAAGGTTCTTTTTCTAATAATCTTGCTGAACCCCAACCTCCTTTTGCAAAAATGATTAGCTTACTATTTTGTGCTTTTTCCAGTTCTTCAAATCTAGTAGAATCATCACCTGCAAAATAACCAAATTTTTTTGACAGAGAATTATTTTCATTAATTTCCAATCCCCAGTTTTTTAAAATTTCTATCCCTTTTTGAAAATTTTCCTCTTCATCAATAAAGGAGCCTGGAGCTAGAATATCTATTAGATCACCTTTTTTTAATCTGGAAACCATATTTAGAATTTACGAGGCAATAATAATTCCTAATAAAAGGACTCCTCCATAAATTGATTGATTTTTGAAGTGATTCCCAATATTTTTTATTGATTGCTTTTCCTCAGGAAATACTTTTAGTATATCTCGCTGCATTAAGACTGCCGTGGTAAGCCAAATTGGCCAAAAAATAAAATCCATTTGGTTAATAAATCCGCATAATGCGAGAAAAATAGAAGTTAAAAAATAACAAATTTGAATAGTTAATTTTGTATAGTTCTGGAGGTTAACAGCGGAACTATTTATTCCAATTTTGATATCATATTTTTTATCCGCTAAAGCATAAATCGTGTCAAAGCCAAAAGTCCAAAAAATAGTAGCTAGCCAGCAAAACAATAAAACAATACTATTTAAATTGCCTTCATTTGCGGCCCAGGGAATTAAGACAGCAAAACCCCAGCATATAGATAAGATTAATTGAGGATATTTAAACCATCTTTTAGCAGAAGGATAAATTAAAATAATAGGCAAAGCTAAAAAAGCAAGTGAAATTGAAAGGATCCTGCCATGTTGAGGTAGTGACAAAGTTAAAAAGAAACTACATAAAATTAAAAAGAAAAGAATTGAATAAGCCGTTTTAAGACTGATTTTATTTGAGGCTAGAGGTCTATTTTTTGTCCTAATAACTTTTTGATCAATTTTTTTATCCCAAATATCATTAACTACGCAGCCTAATCCACTTACTAATAGCCCTCCAACGATTATTCTAAACAACATTAAAAATGATGGATTAGCACCAGGAGTTAAATATAAACTCCACCCAGCAGGTATAAGTAAGATCATTCTTCCAGTCGGCTTATTCCATCTTAATAATTCAAAAAAAGGACTTAATTTAATTTGTCGATTTTTATTCTGCATATAACCTATTGTATATTTCATAACTTTAAATAATCTTACTAGGATTAAATGATTTCTATTAATTAATAATCAATCTTGGGTATATTTATTAATGGATTAAAGATATCTGCACCTTATAAAAAGAAATGATAAAGAAACAAGATTTAAGATATTCACCAGAAAAGCAAATTTTAGTAGCTTCGATCGATATAGGAACTAACTCTACGCATCTCTTGGTAGCAGAAATTAATCTAGAATTAAAATCATTTTCAATAAAATTCACTGATAAATCAACTACTCGTCTTGGAGAAAGAGATGAGGAGGGAAATCTTACTGAAGAATCAATCCAAAGAGCATTAGTTACTCTAAAGCGATTTAAGGAATATTGTAAAAGTAATGGAGTAAAACAAATAGTAACAGCAGCAACAAGTGCAGTTAGGGAAGCTCCAAACGGTCAAGATTTAATTAGAAGAGTTCTTGATGAAACTGATATACAAATAGAAATGATAAGTGGTTCTGAGGAAGCCAGATTAATTTATCTTGGTGTTCTTTCTGGTATGGCTTTTGAAGATCAAACTTTTGTAATCATAGATATTGGAGGAGGATCTACAGAATTAATACTTGCAGATAAAAAAGATGCAATAGCTCTTACAAGTTCGAGAATTGGTGCAGTAAGACTTAAGAATGATTTTTTAAATAAAGAGTCTTTAAATTTAGAAAGAACGAGTTTTCTAACAACTTTTATTCAAGGATCTTTAGAACCATCCGTTCGAAAAATAATGAGTAGATCTAAGGGAGATAAGCCTTTATCTATGATTGCAACAAGTGGCACTGCAACCTCATTAGGAAATTTGATTTCAGATGATTTAGGAGAATCAAAACAAAAGTTGCATGGTTATAAATTTAAAAGGGAAAGTTTACAGAATGTATTGGAAAAACTAATTAAATTGCCAGTTTCGGAAATCAAGAAAATACCTTCATTAAGTGAGAGAAGAGCAGAAATAATTGTTCCAGGAGCATTGATATTAAACACCGCAATGGAGATGTTGAACTTTAATGAATTAACTATAAGTGAGAGGGCTCTTAGAGAGGGTTTAGTTGTTGATTGGATGCTTCGTAAAGGGATAATAAAAAACGAGTTTAATATTCAAAGCAATATTAGAAAAACAACCATAGTTCATCAGGCCAGAAAGTTTGGCGTAGATAGTACAAGAGCTGAGAAAGTTATCGATATTGCCTTTCAAATCTACGATCAGACTAAAAATATCTTTCATAGCGATAATGACCCTAAAGCCAAAGAACTTCTTTGGGCAGCCTCTAATCTTTATAATTGTGGGAGATACGTGAATGTTGGTTCATATCACAAACACTCTTGGTACTTAATAAAAAATTGTGAGTTGTTGGGATATTCTGAATCAGAAACAAATATTATTGCTTCAATTGCTAGGTACCATAGAAAGACTCTACCCAAGAAAAGGCATGAGTCTTGGCAAAATTTAATATCCAAAGAAGATAAAACATTAGTTCTTGAAATGTCATTAATCCTGAGACTAGCAGCAGCTCTTGATCAAAGACCTGACAAGGTGATCTCCTCAGTTCAAATAAAATTGCAGGAAAAAAATCTTACATTTCAACTTTTACCTTTAAATAAAAACCATGATCTTCTTCTTGAAAAATGGAACTTAGGATTATGCCGAAATGTAATAAAAGAAATAAAGAATTTGGATTTAAAAGTTATTTAGGTTTTTTAATAATTTCTTGTTTTGGAGTTTGATTCTGAGAAGAATCTGAAAATAAATTGAAAATTAAGGATGAGGCGATTAGTCCGAGAAAGCCTGAAATTAAAATAAATATTAGGAATCCTAGTGGATTAAGATTCTTAGGTTGCCTAGATTTATAATTTTTTTTGGAAACTTCTTCAATTATTTCTTCAATTTTCACTTCTTTCCTCTCTGTCTTGAATTCATCCATTAGAAATTCTGTATCAAGTCTTAGCTTCTGCGAAATCCGCCTAATCATTGCTTTGATAAATACTTTTTCAGGTAGTTTTTCTTCATTACCTTCCTCTATGGCTTCAAGTTGATGAGCTCCAATTTTTAAATCAGAAGCCAATTCTTCAATTGATTGATTTTTACTTAACCTAGCCTCTTTAATGAAATTTCCGATTCTCTTTAAAGAGGAATCTCCTCCTTTATTGTTGATTCCCGAAACAGATTTTATTTCTTTCAAAGTAAATAAATTTTTACTAATTATAGTAATTAATATTTTTCTATCAACTTTAAGATTATTTATTCCTAAAGAGATGTTTATAAGATGGATTATAAAGATTAGATCTTTTTTGAGAATTACTAATTGCTGGGCTAATTATGTAAATGGTTGTTCTAATTAGTTTTTTCTCAATAGAAAATTTTTCCATATCTTTTAATTCGATTAATGATGTCCAACCATCATCCCAAGATACTCTAAATCCAACAATCACTTTAGTCTCTGGAGGGTAAAACTCTAGTAAAGTTTCTTGAGACCTTTTCACATGCCTAGCACTTAGATATAGACATATAGAGGAATTGTGTTTCGCAAGATCTTTCAGAGATTCTTTTTCGGGCATCCCTGTTCGACCTCCTGCTCTAGTTAAAATTATTGTTTGCGTTACGTCAGGGATGGTTAACTCAGCTTCATGATATGCTGCAGCAACTTGAAAAGCACTTACTCCAGGAACAACCTCGATTTCAATTTTTTCGTTTTTTAAAATTTCGATTTGCTCTTTAATTGCTCCAAAAAGGCAAGGGTCTCCATCATGCAACCTTACAACAGTTTTCCCTGCCTGAAATTTTTCTATCATAATTGAGGTGATTTGCTCTAAGTTAAGTGAACTCGTTTTTACTTTTTCAGAACCTTCTTTAGCAGAATCTAAAATCTTTTCAGGAATTAGAGAATCAGTCCAAATAATGACATCTGCAATTTTTATCTTTTTTAATGCTTTTAAAGTTAATAATTCTGGATCGCCTGGACCAACACCAATGAAGGATATTTTGTTATCCATTCTTTCTTTTTTTTCCATTATATGTTCTCAATCTTAAAAAAAATATTCCAATTAATCCAGAAGAAAATAGAAAAATACTTATAAATTGAGCCATTCTTATTCCCCCATCACAGAAAGGTGGAAGTCCACCAATGCATAGGGGGTCAGTTCTTAAACCTTCAATCCAGAATCGTCCAAAGCTATAACTTATTAAATAAAGACAGCTAATAAAGCCAGGCCTGAAAAAATCTGTTTTATTTTGTTTATTAAAGGTAATAATAAGGACGATGAAAATCAAAAGATTCCACAATGACTCATAGAGAAATGTAGGATGAAAAAATTCATAATTAATAAATTCTAAAGGCCTATTTTGGAAAGGTATAAATAATTTCCAAGGCAAATTTGTAGGAACTCCAAAGGCTTCATTATTGAAAAAATTTCCCCACCTTCCTATTGATTGTCCAAGAATAATCGAGGGTATTAATATATCTATAAAGGTTTTTAAATTAATTTTTTTCGACTTACAGAAATATATAATAGATATTAATCCTCCAATTAGACCTCCATGGATTGCTATGCCTCCTTCCCAAACTGCAAGAAAAGAAGGAATTTGAATGGTGTTATTGAATAGTTCAAAAGAAGTAAAAAAGTTCTCTCCGCTATATTGCCTCCACTCAAAAATTACGTAATAAGCTCTAGCTCCAATTATTGAAGAGATTATTAATGATGGAAGTATTTCACTAATGTACTCTGGGTTAATATTTCTTGCCTTTGCTAGTTTTTTAGAGACAAATAGGCCTATTAAAACTGAAACCGAAATAAGAAGTCCGTACCATCTAATAGTTATAAATCCTAAATTTAAAAAAGTTTCTCCTGGAGATTGTATAAAAGCTTGAAGTATAAGCATTTAGAGAAAGTTAGATACCCTCTGCTGCTTGCACTTTTTCTACTTGTTTTTTCTTTAATACTAAAAGTATTTGTGTTAAGCCTACACCAATGAAGAATGCAATCAATCCAATAACTCTATAAGGACTCTGAAGTACAACCTCAGCATCTAATTGCCCAAAGCCACCAACATTGGGATCATTAGTAAGAGGGTCACCTACATTAATTTTGTCTTGCGCTTTCACGATAAGTTGAGGACCAACAGGTACTGCTTCAGTAGTTATTTCACCATTATCGTTTTCTATATTGACTTGATAGCTACCATCTTCAATTGTTTCTATTGAATTTATGGTTCCTGCGGTGGAAGAAGTGAATACTACATTATTGCTCTTGTCTCCAGTTGGATATACCTGACCTCTACCTCTATTGCCTCCAATATGTAACGAGTATTTCCCATAGTGATAATCTTTATTAGTGGATGGGTCAGGGGAAAGTACAGGGAAAACTATTTCTTTATTGGTATCGCCAGGTAAAGGTCCGACAATAATGATATTATCTTTCTCTTCACTGTAGTTAGTGAAATAAACTCCTTCTGTCTCCTTTTTTATTTCTTCGGTCCATCTTTCTTGTGGAGCAAGTTTAAAGCCATCAGGCAACATTACAACAGCACCAACTTGTAATGGAACTTCCGAACCATCAGCCCCTATCTCTTTTAAATCATTTTTGTAGGGTATTTTGACTACAGCTTTGAATACACTGTCTGCTCCAACAGATTGTGGAACCTCTGCAATTGTAGGCATCTGAGCTAGATGACAATTTGCACAGACTATCTTACCTGTGGCTTCTCTTGGGGATTCGTAGTTTTGCTGAGCCCAAAATGGATAAGCAAAACTGATCTCTGGATAAAATACAATGCTTGAAATGAAAAGCATAATACAAATAAATAAACTTGTTTTTTTCATGATTTGATTTTTAAGACCTTTCATTTTTTTATGCCCACCATGGATTTTCATTAGTTCTAAAGTCAGTTTCTGACCATTGTTTGACGAGTACAGCATCATCTTCAATATCTACATGAGCTAGAGCTAAAGATAAAGGCGCAGGCCCTCTAACTACCTTCCCGTTAGTATCGTACTGACTGCCATGACAAGGGCATATGAATTTATTAGCGCCACTATCCCATGGGACAACACAACCTAAATGAGTACAAATTGCATTTAAACCAAATTCTCCTATTTCCCCACCCTCATTAACTATTAAATAAGTTGGATCTCCCTTTAAACCCTGAACTAGACTTCTGTCTCCTGCTTGATGGGTAGCTAACCAACCTGTCTTAGTTATTGGATTCCCTAATTCATCTTTAGCAGAAGTTCCACCACCTCCACCGCCTGCTCTTAAAGGCATGAAATAATTCGCTACAGGGTAAAGGGCACCTAAAGCTACACCAGTTGCAGTACCAAATGTAAGAAGATTCATAAATTGCCTTCGACCCATTGAAGGGACATCATTGGAACTTAATTGAGTCATTCGCTACTTGGTTCTGTTATTTATTAGTTATTATGGAGCAAATAGTTCAATTTCTGTTGCAAATAGATAGGACTTTTAATAATTTAAAGTAAAAGTTTAGGAAGTCTTAATTAATTGATTTAAATGAACCCATTGCTAGTAGATGAAGTTATCCATTATTTGATTCATCGCTGGGGGAAAAAATATGATTTTAGACTCTTTAGAAGAGGAAAATTCGTTTATTTTCAAATGATGTGGGGATTTCTTGGACAGGAATCATTCCCTCTAAGTGAAGATGAATATAAAAAATCAGTAGCTGATAAAATCGAGATTTTAAATAGATGTGGATATTCAGAAGAAGTAAGGGAATGGCTAAAGAAAGTCAATGCTAAGCCAAGGTTAGGTAGAGCTGTCAGCTTGCAATTAGATCTTAATGAGAAGATGAAAGAGTTTTTGACTTAAGATTTTCTGATATGTAAGTTAATCCAGTACCCACAAAAAATAAAAACACAATGGATATAGATAGCAATGACATAGTCAATGGGTCAGTTGAAGGGGTAATCACTGCAGATAATATTGCAGAGGAAATTACAACTATCTTCCAATTCGAAATCATTTTTTCTGTTGTGATTATTCCAAGAGAACCAAGAATAAATTGTAATACTGGCAATTGAAAAGCTATTGCAGTGCTAGACATTAATAAGAGAACAAAATCAAAATATCTTTCTATAGACCAAGTTGGTTCAACAATATCAGCACCGAAACTAATGAAGAAATTTATTGCTGCTGGGACTAATATCCACCATGAAAAAATTAATCCTAAAAAAAATAGAAGACCTGAACCAAAAACTGCAGGCAAGATAAGGCTTTTTTCTTGTTTTGTTAAACCAGGAGAAATGAATAATATTATTTGATAAAAAATATAAGGCATAGAAACTATCAATCCGCTGTAACCAGCAACTTTAATAGCGACAAATAAAAATTCTCCTGGAGCAAGTTGTAGTAAATGAATATCACCAGCTGGAATTTCTAAAAAAGATATTAATGGCTTTATGATGAGAAAACTAAAGAATATTGAAATAAGTATTGAGTAAATTGAGTTTAGTATCCTTTGACGAAGCTCCTCTAAATGATCACTAAAAGTCATCGAATTTGATGACTTTTTTTCACTTTGACCTGTACCTCTCATTATTATTTGATAAAAATTGTGTAAGAAAAAGGTTTAAAACTACTATTGTCAAAGTCCAATTTTTTTTCGATAAAATTAATTATTTGCTTAATTTAGGATTTGTTGGATCTGGTAATAAGAAAGGAGGGGCATCATTTAAAGATGATTCACCATAAGTTTCATATTCTCTATATCCACCCATTTTCCCATTTGTTTTCATTAAAGCGCTTACGAAGGCAAGTAGTAAGAAAACAGTAGGAGCTCCAATTATTAATGCAGCACCAAATAGATATCCAACAATAAATTCTGGAAAACTATGATTTCCTAAAAATTCATGAGTGCCCAAAAGAAAATCAAACATTTAGATTTAAAAATTTTTTTTATTATAAACTAAATTACTGTTTTAAGATTTTTTTTAATGTAATCTTCTCCTCTTGTAGGATTTCCCCAAATAATTTCACTATTTTTAAAGGAAACGCAACCCGGTCCTCCGTTTTTGATTTTTTGCAAATCTTTAATCTTTACTAAATTAATTGGAACTTTAATGTTTCTTTTTGCCTTACTAAATAGAGCAGCTAAATCTGCAGCTATTTGAAGATCTTGTTCAGATGCTACTTGAGATGAAGACTTCAAAACTACATGACTGCCTGGTGATTCCTGTGCATGAAACCATAAATCGCCTTTTTTGGAGAACTTAAAGCTTATTAAATCATTTTGCCTCATATTTCGCCCTACCTGAAGCTTTAATCCTGTGGGAGTGTCAACTTGAATTGGTGAAGACTCTATCTCATATGTACTTTTCTGATCTTCTCTTTGCTTCTTGATATTGATATTAAACTCGTTACAAATTTCTTCCATAATTTCATCTAGTAGTTTGATTTTCATAGAAAGTTTTTCATGATTTAAAGAATTTAAATTTTCTAGAAGCGTAGTGAATTCGTCTAATCTCTCTAAATTTGTTTTGTAAATACTTAATCTTTCTTTTATTAATTCTTTAGATCTCTTCAGTTTTTTTGATTTTTTATATAGTTTTTGTCCCTCTATAATGTCTTTTTTTTTAATTTCATGTGAAGAGAATATAAAATCAGCTTTTTCTTTGTATATCTCGTAGTTTTCTGATTTTGTCAGAAGATCATATTGAATATTTAAATTCCTTTTCTCAGTATTGGTCTGTTTAAAAATTACCCCTTCAATTTTTTTTTCCAATAATTCAATTTTTTTTTGTTTCAGATGATAATCATAATAATTCTCTAAGCTTGTGCATAAATCTATTTTATTTTCGCAATTAATTTCCTTATCAAAAAACCAAACGCAATAAAAATCTTTGTTGAATGTAGAAAAGTTAAAGTAATTGTTTTTAAACCTGTTTATCCAAATCTTCCAATTTTTAAATATCTCCTTTAAGTCTGAGTTGCTAATGAAATCAATATTTTTTTCCATTATTTCTGAATTAACAGTTGCGCTAACAACCTCTAATTGTTTTGTGAGGATAGGGCTTACTCCTTGATAGGTATTTATTAAACAGTTTTTTAAAGACTCAGGTACTATTGAAATTGAGTCTTTCCATGATTGAAAAGACTCATCTTCTCTAGGTTGTTTTTTGAGATTAACTGGGGGGCCAGAATAAATTGATCCCGTTGAAATTGTTCTAAAACTAGATTGACTTGATTTAATTTGTTTACCAACGGCAATTATTTTATGTTTATCATCCAGATAAAAAATATTACTATGTTTTCCCATTAATTCAAAAATTAAATACTTATTACTTGCATCTCCAGGTTTTTTTGCAAAACTAAATTTTATAACTCTCTCGAAATCATCTTGATCAATCGAAATTAAAGCCATATACTTTAATCCATACCTTAGTTGTTTGGAAAGTGTGCTTTCTCTCCCAATCTTTTCTGGCTTATTTATCTTTAGTATTCTTGGAGAGTCTCCATTCCATGAGACTTCTAACCATGTCTGAGAATCAACTCCTCTGAAGCATAATTGAATTGTATTAGGCTCTGGTTGTTGGGCAGTTTCAAACTTTGTAGGTAAGATGTTTTTTGTCAAATAATGCAAGACAGATCTAATAGATGTAATATCCATTATCTGTGGAACACCTTTTTGCATTATTTCTTTTTAATTCACAAGATGTTTATCTTACTGTAAAAAATTTAATATGAAAAATCAAAAAAAACTTATTATCCTTACTGGACCAAGCGGGGTGGGTAAGGGAACAGTTGTTAAAGAAATATTGGGTAAAGAAAAAAATTTTTGGCTTTCAATATCTGCAACTACTAGAAAACCTAGAGAGGGAGAGAAAGAAGGAGAAAATTATTATTTCTTAAACCAAGAAAAGTTTAAAGAAATGATTGAACAAAACCTTTTCCTTGAATGGGCTCAATTTGCTGGAAACTACTATGGAACGCCTTTGTTTTCAGTTAATCAGAAAATAAAAAAGGGATTTACCGTACTACTTGAAATTGAAGTAGAGGGTGCAAGGCAAATAAAAAATAAGTTTCCTAATTCACTTTCAATATTTTTACTTCCTCCGGATAAGGAAGAATTAGAGAGAAGAATAAGAAATAGAGGTACAGAAAAAGAAGAGGCAATTAAAAAAAGACTCTCAAGAGCAAATTATGAGATTTCAGTATCTAATGAATTTGATTTTGCATTAACAAATCACAATGTTGATGAAACAGCAAAAAAAATAATCAAGTTAATAAAAACCTGATTATTTTCTCTTTGTCAACTCATTGGATGGAATAATAAATCTGGGAAAAACCTATTAAATTCAATAATTATTCCAGCTGTAAGGCTTAGCCAAATTGCTGCTACCACTGGAGCAGATCTGACAAATTTTGTGTTTAGAATTTTGAACATTTGTTTTATGAAAGTTTTTTTAAAGATGTTTAGCGAGGACCATTAAGTGTAATATTGTTATCCTTCTCTCTTAAATCTCCATTTCTGCCTTGTTTATTAGCAAGAAGAGGCCATTGTGCTCCTTTTACAAGACATTTTCTGGCTAAGTCTAAATCAATAATGATCTCAAGATCTGCTGGATTCTTAGTCTTTTTTGATTCAATTAGATACTCTCTTCCTGACCAACCTATAATTCCAGCAATGTAAATGAACAATACTCCAGGAATAAGTAAATCTCCTTCATGGCCTCTATTTAAAAGTGCTCCCCATGGCTCAAGAGGAGGACCAATTATTAAATGTGGAAGACCATCATCTCCGCATGATGCTTTTCCGTATCTTTCAAATCTTGCGATGTCTTTTTGAGTAGTTGCAGAATTTGCTCTCTCAATGAATTTAGGATTTTCAGAGCATTTTGTGAGGGCTGAAGCGGTATATTCTGTGCTAGCTCTATCTGCGTTTAAGGCAGGCCCATTTGCAGCTAGAGCAATTGGAGTAATTCCGAGGAACAGAAAAACTGAGGTTATGATTGAAAAAAAGAATTTCATAAGTTGCAATCTTTAATTCCTTATAGTGTGTTAAGTAAGAAATTAATATTAAAATAGAACAAGTTGACTCAAAAATGCATAAAGTTTTAGCTATTGAAACAAGTTGTGATGAGACATCTGTCTCAATAGTTTCTAATATTGGAGATACTTTCAGAATACATTCAAATATAATCGCATCTCAAATTGAAGATCATTCAAAATGGGGAGGAGTTGTGCCTGAACTCGCAGCTAGAAAGCACTTAGAGTTATTACCTTTTGTTTTAGATAAGGCTTTAGAAGAATCAAAAATTAAAATTGAGGAAGTTGATTATATTGCATCAACTGTAGCTCCTGGATTGGTTGGTTGTTTACGAGTTGGCTCTATAACTGCAAGGTCACTTTCCATTTTACATTCAAAGCCATTTTTGGGAATTCATCATTTGGAGGGCCATTTATCTTCAATTTTATTTTCAGAAAACTATCCAAAGAAATCATTTCTTACATTACTTGTTAGCGGCGGACATACTGAATTGATAAAGGTTGATGAAAGAAGGTTAATGCAGAGACTTGGGAAAAGTTTTGATGATGCTGCTGGAGAAGCCTTTGATAAAGTTGGAAGACTATTAGGTCTAAGTTATCCAGGCGGACCGGCAATTGAAAAGATTGCTAAAAATGGGGACCCAATGAAATTTAATTTACCAAAATGTAGGATTTCTGATAAAAAAGGTGGATTTCTTAAATATGATTTCTCTTTTAGTGGTCTAAAGACTGCCGTATTAAGATTAGTTGAGAGAATAAATTTGGATGGGAAGACCATTCCAACCCCTGATATTGCTGCAAGTTTTGAGAGAGTGGTTGCAGAAGTCTTGGTAGAGAGAACAATAAAATGTGCAGAAGATCATAGCTTGGATAATATTGTTGTAGTTGGAGGAGTAGCTGCTAACAATACATTAAGAAAAATGATGATTAGTGAAGCGCGTAAAAAATCTATTAAAGTTCATTTAGCTCCCCTAAAACTTTGTACAGATAATGCGGCGATGATTGGAGCGGCGGCGTTGTTCAGGATCAAATTTAAGGATCATTTTAGTTCCCTTAAATTAGGTGTCGCAGGAAGACTATCAATTGAACAAGCAAATACCCTTTATGAAGAAAATCCTCCTTTTTAACTGCAATGAACAAACAACCTAAAATCGAGATTAAAGAGACAAAAAACTTTGTTGACAAAAAGGAACTGAATTTGTGGAAAAGAGGTTTTACCCCTCAAGCTGAAATATGGAATGGAAGAATGGCAACTGTTGGTATAGGAATTATTTTTATAATTATTGCTTTAATAAGCCAGTTTTCTTAATAGAAATAATATTCATTTTCTTAAAAGTAGTTTTGAATTATTTAATAAAAATTACTCTTGTTCAGCTAATGAATTAAATTAAAAAGTATTCTAATTATTGGACTTGAGATAAGATTATTGATTTAATCAAAATAGTTAATATTTTTATTATTTATAATTTTATATGACGCCTGAAAGGCTTGGATTACTTTGGGGGATAACTGTATTTGCAGGTGCTTGTGCTCGATTATTTTCTTCTTTTACAGGATTCCCAAGTGTTGTTATTTTATTGCTTTCTGGATTATTCATCGGAAGATCAGGATTAGGACTTGTTGAGCCTTTAGATCTCGGGCAAGGGCTTGAAACTATTGTGGGACTTTTGGTCTGTTTGGTTCTATTTGAAGGGGGATTAAATTTAAAACTGCCTGAGGGGAATATAAGAAATACTGTGTTGAAAATTTCATTGGTAAGACTTTTTATCTCATTATCAGCTGGAATTTTTATTGCTCATTGGCTGGCTGGCCTCTCATGGCAAGTAGCAGGAATATATAGTGCCATAATTCTAGCCACTGGACCAACAGTTGTCTCTCCATTAGTCGAACAAATAAGATTAGCTTCCCCTCTCGCGGAAGTTTTAAAAGCTGAGGGGTTGTTGCTAGAACCAATTGGTGCAGTACTAGCATTACTGCTTTTAGAACTTACTTTAGGGGACCTTCGTGGAATTAACGATGTATTTATAGCATTAATGCAAAGATTAGGGGGCGGAGTTTTGATCGGATTAAGTGCAGGATGGTTACTATCAGAAATTTTAAAAAAAATAAAAAATGAAGCCTCATTTGGTATAGAGCTTCAAGTTACCCTTGGATTTATTTTTCTTGTGTATGGAATTTGTGAATATTTTTTACCAGAATCAGGCTTGCCGGCTTCAGTCGCAGCAGGTTTTATTGTAGGCAAAAGAGAAGTTATAGATAAGGAGAGATTAGATAATCTAATAGGTGAATTAGCTCAATTAGCAATAACAGTTCTTTTCCCTCTTTTGGCCGCTGACGTTTCTTGGGGTGAATTAAGTCCCCTTGGCTGGGGAGGGGTTGTTTGCGTTTTTATGTTGATGGTAATTGTTCGTCCAATCTCTATCTGGATAGCAACAATGGGGAGAGAATTGAACTTAAAAGAAAAAATATTTTTAGCCTGGTTAGCCCCAAGAGGTATTGTTACTGCAGCTGTAGCTTCTCTTTTTTCTATCAGATTAGAGCAGGCTGGTATCCTTGGCGCTGGCCGTCTACAAGGTTTAGTTTTTCTTACGATATTGATGACAGTAGGAATACAAGGTCTTTCAGCTAAACCTTTGGCGAATAGGCTTGAATTACGTCAAAAAAATAATTTAGATTGATTTAAGACATCTTTTAATTCGAGCTCTATCAGTTTTAATCTCAGCGAAAAGCTCCCAACTTTGAATTAAATCTGGCCCACTGAGAGATCCAAAAAAGGCCACTCTTAATGATTTCATTAATATCCCTTTTTTAACATTATGCATTTTTGAGATTTCGTTTATTATTTCTTTGGCTTTCTCTTTATTTAGTTTTGTAGTGTTTTGCTCAATTAAATAATTTAAGATTAGTTGTAGAGATGCTTTACTATCCTTATTTTCCAGAAAATCTTGACCTTCTTTTTGAATTGTAGGTATTAAGAAAAATGGTTTTGATTGATCAATTGAATCTTTTAAAAGAGTCATAGAGTCTCTAAGCAAAATTGCTAATTTATAAGCCCATTCTTGAGATGGCGGCACCCAACCATGATCATCCCAATATTTACTCATAATCTCACTCAATTTTATTGATTCCATATTCTTTATATATTGAGAATTAATCCAGTTGAGTTTTTCCCAACTGAATTTAGCTCCAGCTTTATTTATATCTGATAATTCAAAAATTTCAGATATCTCTTCAAGTGAAAGTATTTCTCTGTCGGCAGAATTTGGGGACCAACCTAAAAAGGCCATATAGTTTGATAAAGCCTCAGGTAAATATCCCATTTCTTTAAATTCGTCGATTGAAGTAACGCAATCTCTCTTAGATAATTTTTTCCCTTCGCTGTTTAGTATTAAAGGTGTATGCGAAAAAGTTGGCAAATTAAAATTTAATGCTTTATAAATTAATATTTGTTTTGCAGTGTTCGAGATATGGTCTTCACCCCTTACAACATGCGTAATATTCATGAAATTATCATCAACTACAACTGCAAGATTATACAAAGGATCTCCAATCTCATATCCCTTAGCCCTTCTTGACAAAACTAAATCACCACCCAAATCCTTCCCTTGCCATTTGATTTCACCTCTTATCTGATCTACCCATTTAATTTCAATTTTTTCATCAATCTTAAACCTTATTACTGAAGTCCTCCCTTGAGATATGAATCTTTCTATTTCTTCTTTTGAAAGACTTCTGTGTCTATTATCATGCTTTGGAGGTAATCCTTTCTTTTTTTGTTCTTCTCTTAATTCAGATATTTCATCTTCTGTTGTAAAGCACCTATATGCAGCTCCACATTCCAATAACTTTTTGATATAGCTTTTGTGAATCGAAATTCGGTCACTTTGCTTTATAGGTTCTTCATCCCATTTTAGTCCAAGCCATTTCAAGCCCTCTAAAATATTTTTTGTATATTCAGATTTAGATCGAAGAAAATCCGTATCTTCTATTCTGATAAGAAATTTTCCACCTATTTTTTGTGCATACAACCAGTTGAATAATGCTGTTCGGGCTGTACCAATATGAAATAAACCCGTTGGACTCGGCGCTAGTCTTAAACGTTTTTCCAAATTTCTTTTAGAAAAAACGGGACCGACGGGATTCGAACCCGCAACTTCCGCCGTGACAGGGCGGTGCTCTAACCAGTTGAACTACGGTCCCAGAGTTTTGTTCTAAATTTATTTAGAACTTCATTCTTAAAATTATCAGATCATAATACTTAATTTATGGGGTTGTAATAAAAAAAATTTATTAATTTGAGGATTTACAGAAATAATTAGTTTTTCAACTGCCTTAGTATAAACAACTATTTATTTTTGAGGTCTAAAACCAGCAGGCTCTATCAACCTAACTTGATTGCCTCTAGCGGTAAATTCTCTGCCTTGATCACTTTGTACGACAACTCTCCCACCAGACTTAACTCTGATAACTCTTGCACGAACCCATCCTAAAGCAGCTGATTCGAGGACTTTAACTACGTCCCCAGGTTGAAGATCTAACTCCATCTTATGAAAAAATGATTTACATAATGTTGATCAAACGCGTCGTGGAGGACTTGAACCCCCGACATCAGGTTTTGGAGACCTGCGTTCTACCAACTGAACTAACGACGCATTTAAATAATTATAAGCGTCTTTGTGACCAATAAGTTGATTAATTTACAACTTTATCGATCAAAGCGTTGTTTTACGCGAGTAGCTTTTCCTACTCTATCTCTCAGATAGAATAACTTAGCTCTTCTTACTTTACCTCTACGTTCAACTTTTAGAGAGGCAACCTGTGGACTATGTAGCATAAATACTCTTTCAACACCTATACCCTGGAAAATTCTTCTAACAGTAATAGTCTGGTTAATACCTCCATGCCTTTTTGCTATGACAACGCCTTCATAAGGTTGGACTCTTTCTTTATTACCTTCTGTAATTTTTACTCCAACTTTAACGGTGTCCCCAACATATATTTCAGGTAATTCTTTTTTTAATTGTTCATTCTCAAATTCCTTAATAAGATTGGATGCACTAAGGGTTTGCGTAGTCTCAGAAACCGTGTTTTTATCTTTTTGTTCAACTGTTACATCAACTGATGCGTCAGCTTTAATACTGGTTTCTAATTCCTTCTCTTGTTTCTCTTTGGCCATTTTGGTCTTTATTGTCCTACAAGTTCTATATCTTAACCTTTTGACTCGCCTTTAGTAACCTTTTTGGTAAATGAAATTGTTTTTGAAAACATTTGGAATCCTGTTACGAGCATCCATAAAACTCCAAGGGAATTCAATATTACGTATATAAGTTCTCCATTATCTCCAAGCCATTCGCCCTCATGGAGAGACATTAACCAATGAACTTGTTCTCTAGAGTAACCTAGTAAATCTTTTGAAACTCTATAAAGAAGACCAGTAATTGAAGATATAAATAATGGAAGAAAAACCCAGGGCGCCAAAGCCTTATGAAATTGCCTAGAATTAATTAAAGTTTTCATTTTTGTTTCTTTCCCATTGTTATTGATAGATTTAAGGTAGCCAAGATCATTAAGGCTATTTTGAAGATATTTACCTATTACCATTATTTATTCCAATGAGACATTTTGCAGATCTTTTGTTAAATAAAAACAATTCCAAAGCTAATGATCAAGTTCCTTTTATTCAGAGGAGAAGAGGAATCGAAATAAAGTCTTCACGGGAAATAAATTTGATGAAAAAATCTAGCAGGATTGTAGCAACTGTTCTAAGGGAAATTAATGACTTAATTAAACCTGGAATGAGTACAAAAGATTTAGATGATTTTGCAGAAAAGAGGATTAAAAGTTTTGGAGCTGTGCCAAGTTTCAAGGGTTACCATGGATTCCCTTCTAGTATTTGTTCTAGTATCAATAATGAGGTTGTACATGGGATTCCAAGTAAAGATAAAATAATTAAAAAAGGTGACTTGGTTAAAATTGATACAGGGGCATATTTAGATGGTTTCCATGGAGATAGTTGTATATCAATTTGTGTAGGAGAAGTTAGTCCAAAGGCTCAAAAACTTAGTGATATAGCTTATAAAGCATTGTATGCTGGGCTTTCGAAAATCAAGGCAGGGAATACACTTCTAGATGTGGCTGGAGAAATAGAAGACATTGTTCTAAAAAATGGCTTTAGTGTTGTAGAAGACTACACAGGTCATGGAGTTGGGAGAAATCTTCATGAAGAACCATCGGTATTTAATTTTCGAACCAAAGAATTGCCCAACGTCATCCTTCGTGAAGGAATGACATTAGCAGTGGAACCTATTGTTAATGAAGGGACTAAATTTTGCAAAACACTAAATGATAGATGGACTGTAATAACAAAAGATGGAAAACTATCTGCCCAATGGGAGCATACAATAGTTGTTTTAAAAGATGGTATTGAAATATTGACAGATCGAGATTTCTAGACCCTAAGATTTGTAGTTATAGATAATTTGACAATACAAAAAATTAAAAAATTCTTTCAATGGGAAAAGTATATAGGTTAAAGGGTTTGGACTTATTATTACTAAATAATTTTTTGAATTGGCTAAATCATAAATTTTTTTAGAAACAAATTTGGGACTCATTATTCCGAGAGGATTTAGTTCTGATTTGAAAGGTCCCAAGATGATTTTTTTAATGATTAATTTTTTCTTTGTATTTTTGGCCAGAAGATTTTTTTTGAAAGAAACTAATTGACCAATAAGAGATTTACTAATTTCATATGACGGATTTAGAGCTGGTAATATTTCTGCCTCAGATGTGTTTATCCAAATCTCTTTTGTAGTCAGTGACTCATTGGTTAGAGCAATATCTTCAAATAAGTTTAAAAATTTGAATTTGCTTAATGCATTTATTTCAATTGATTTTTCATAATTTGAGTTTTCCCTACTCAAATCATAAATACCATGGTTCAAAATTAAAATATCTATCTTTTCTAAATGTTTTTTTAATGATGACTCCTCCCCACATTCCCATTTAATCCATTCATTTGGAGATTCAAGATTTATTTCATAATTAGTTTTACTATGAGTAAATCCAATTACTTTATATCCTTTTTGACGAAACAACTTTGTTAATTCTTTACCTAGCGCACCTGAGGCACCAGTAATCCCTATAGTTTTTTCTTTATTGGTTGCATTTATCATTTTGCTTGATTTTGATGAGATCCCAAAGAATTAAAATAAATTTACCAAAAAAAATTGTTTATTTTTATTTGATTAAAACTCATAACTAAATATTTGTTTAGTTCTGAAAAAAATATTATGTTAAACCTATGGATAAAGGATTTTACTAATTATGAGCGATATATTATTAATTGGCTCATGTGAGCCATTTAGTGGTAAGTCTGCAATTGTTCTTGGGATAGCAAAAAGACTTTTAGAGGAGAAAAAAAAAGTACGCATTGGAAAACCGCTAGCAACATGTATTGAACTTACTAATCTTCCTTCAATGTCTTATGAAGGATTAATAGATGATGATGTTAAGTTTATTGGATCAACATTAAATATCGAAGAGGAAAATTTAATTTCTTCAGTAGGATTATTGGATAATATTTCAGCCGAAAAAAGAATCTTTAATAAAGACTTACTACCAGGAAAAGGTTTTAATCAGATTGAAGGATTGGTTAATGATGATTTTGAAGGTCTGAATATTTTAGAGGCAGCTGGAAGTCTTCATGAAGGTTTGATTTATGGCTTAAGTCTCCCGCAACTAGCTAAGGATTTAGATGCGAAAGTTTTAATTGTGAATCTATGGGAAGATTGTAAAAGCGTGGATGCATTACTTGATGCTAAAAAACAATTAGGTGAGAAATTGGCTGGAGTTGTGTTGAACGGAGTTTTGCCGCAAGAAGTCGAAAAAGTTAAAAATGAAATAATACCTTCTCTTAAAGATTTGGATATTGAAGTGTTTGGAGTAATGCCTAAATCGCCACTTCTTAGAAGTGTCACTGTAGGTGAACTTGTAAGAAGACTAGATGCCCAAGTAATTTGTTGCCCAGAAAAAGATCAATTGCTTGTTGAAACATTAAGTATTGGTGCAATGGGGGTGAATTCTGCAATGGAATTTTTCAGGAGAAGAAGAAATATGGCTGTAGTTACTGGAGCTGATAGAACTGATATCCAGCTTGCTGCCTTGGAAGCTTCGACACAATGCCTAATTTTAACTGGTTTAGGAGACCCTTTGTCACAATTAATTCATAGAGCGGAGGAATTGGAGGTACCAATTTTGAAGGTGGAATTAGATACTCTTTCCTCCGTAGAAATTATTGAACAAGCTTTTGGTCATGTCAGAATACATGAATCAATAAAAGCTTCTTACGCTATTCAATTAGTACATGAGAATGTAAATCTAAAAAGAATTCTCGAAAAGATAGATTTTCCCTGCAATTTTTCAGATAAATGCTAATTTCAAATATAGGAACTTTATTATTTTGAGTCGCTCTTTAGATCTACCAACAACTGAAGGTGTTGATGCCTTAGCTCAAGAACTTGCAAAACTCCAAGATAATGGGAAAAGGAGAATTGCTTTTTTAGGTAGTAGACACGTACCGGTTGTTGATATCCACTTAATTGAGTTGATAGCAAGGTCGTTAGCAGAGGAAGGACATAATATCCTTACTTCTGGATCTCAAGGTGTTAATGCAGCTGTTATTCGAGCAGTATTAGATATTAATCCATCATTATTAACTGTTTTGTTACCACAAAGTCTTGATAGACAATTACCCGAAATAAAGGATCAACTTGAGAGGGTTATGCATTTGGTTGAAAAAAGTGAAAATGATGAATTACCTTTACCACTTGCCAGTAGTCTTTGTAATCAAGAAATTATTACTAGGTGCGATCAATTAATATGCTTTGCTTTTCACGATAGTGAAACTTTGCTAAACAGTTGTAGATGTGCTGAAGAAATGGGCAAAGTGGTTAGTTTGTTATTTTTTGATTAAATTAACCCATTTCCCCTTATTTAAAGATGATTTATGCTAATAATATTTAGCGTTTAATAATTAACCATGGCAGAAAGTTTCTCATTTGATGTAGTTTCTGATTTTGATAGACAAGAATTAGTCAATACTTTGGATCAAGTTAAAAGGGAAATTTCTCAGCGTTATGATTTGAAGGGCACGGATACTTCAGTTGATTTAGAAAAAGAAAATATTTTTATAATCACCAATAGCGAACTTACTTTGAATGCTGTTAATGACATAATTAGACAAAAGGCAATTAAAAGAAACTTATCCTTAAAAATATTTGACTATGGTGACATTGAAATAGTAAGTGGTAATAGAATTAAACAGACAATTTTATTAAAACAAGGCATTAAACAAGAAATTGCAAAAAAAATCAGTAAAAATATTAGAGATCAAATTAAAAAAATAAATGTCAGCATCAATGGAGAAACACTCAGAGTTGCTAGTAAGAGCAAAAATGATCTTCAATTGGCAATTAAGCTTGTTAGTGAGTTGGAGGAGTCTTTGAACATTCCTCTAAAAGCTAATAACTTTAGATAAGATCTTTATTAGGATAATTTTTAAAATATGGCAGATTATTCAAAATCTCTCATTAACTCTTTGATTAAGAATGTACAAGAATACCCTCGTTTTTCAAAAGAAGAAATAGAGAAATTTTGTTGGATGGCGGTACATGAGCATAAGCATGGTGTGTTACCCTCTGAATATGATGTCAGGGAGATAGATGAGGATCTTTATTTAGAACTTTTGCAAGAATTTAAATCAAATATCTATTAATTAAAATTTATACCTAAATTTACAATTATTAAAAAAATATTTTAATTAAATGTCTTCTAATGCACTAATTAATCTATTTAAATATGATTAATTAAAAGAATAAATTTAATGTCAACATCCTTTAAAAATGTAACGCCAACAGGTCCTGGTGGGACAGCAACATTATTGATTGTATTGTCTTTTACTGGTTTTCTTTTGCTCACCCAATCATTATTTGTTGTACCTTCTGGACAGGTTGCAGTTGTTACAACACTAGGAAAAGTAAGTGGCCCCTCCAGGAGAGCTGGTTTAAATTTTAAACTTCCATTTATTCAGTCTGTATATCCATTTGATATAAAAACTCAAGTTCAGCCTGAAAAATTTGAAACGCTTACTAAAGATCTTCAAGTTATTAGAGCTACAGCGACTGTTAAGTATTCAGTAAAACCCAACGAGGCAGGTAGGATCTTCGCAACAATAGCAAGCAGAAATAGCGATGTTTATCAGAAAATTGTTCAGCCATCTTTGCTAAAAGCTCTAAAATCAGTCTTCTCTCAATACGAGCTAGAAACAATTGCTACTGAATTTGCAGTAATTTCCGAAAAAGTAGGCGACACCGTTGCACAAGAATTAAATTCATTCGATTATGTAGATGTTAAAAGTTTAGATCTTACTGGATTAGAGATCGCTGAAGAATATAGAGCTGCGATTGAACAAAAGCAAATAGCTGGTCAGCAATTACTTAGAGCAAAGACTGAAGTTGAAATTGCTGAACAAGAAGCACTTAGATATGAGACATTAAATAGGAGTCTCGACGATCAAGTACTTTTCAAATTATTTCTTGACAAATGGGATGGCAGTACTCAAGTTGTTCCTGGCTTACCAGGTTCAGAAGGGGGTAGCCCTCCTGTAATAGTTGGTGGTAGAAGATAATTATTTAGAAATAATTTTTATCAAAGTTTTAATCATTTACTTATTTTCCTTAAAACAAAATAAGTAGATGATTATTTTTTTATCACACTAAAAGATTGGTCAAAAGCTTCAATGGTTTTATCAATTTCTTCTTCGCTGTGAGCTAGTGATGTGAAACCAGCTTCGAAAGGACTTGGTGCTAGGTAAATCCCTCGTCGAAGCATTTCTCTATGCAACTTGCCAAAAAGTTCGGCATCATTTGTTTTGGCTTCATCAAAGTTCCTAACTGGCCCATCGCATAAGAAAAATCCAAACATAGCGCTTACACTCCCACCGTTAATAGCGATACCATTATTTTCTGCAGATTGAATTATTCCTTCAATTAATCTAGAAGTTGTTGAATCAAGTTTATCGTACGTACCATCTTGTTTGAGCAGTTCAAGAGTTTTAATTCCAGCAGTCATTGCAAGTGGATTGCCGCTCAAAGTGCCTGCTTGGTATACCGGCCCTGAAGGAGCTACCATTGACATTATTTCTTTCTTGCCTCCATAAGCTCCAACAGGCAATCCTCCACCAATTACTTTTCCAAGGGTTGTTAAATCAGGAGTAACCCCAAACTTTTCTTGAGCTCCCCCATAACTTATTCTGAATCCAGTCATTACTTCGTCAAAAACTAATAAGGATCCATTCTCAGTGGTTAATTCCCTTAATCCCTCCAAGAATCCAGGTTCAGGAGTAATAAATCCAGCATTACCAACAATAGGCTCAAGAATAACCCCCGAAATGGCATCAGGATTTTCAGAAAATAATTTTTTTACTGCTTCAAGGTCATTGTAGGGAGCAGTAAGAGTGTTGGCAGTTGTTGTACGTGGAACACCAGGAGAATCTGGCAAACCCAGAGTGGCCACACCTGATCCTGCTTTTACTAAAAACATATCTGCATGACCGTGGTAACAACCATCAAATTTAATAACTTTATCTCTTCCAGTAAATGCTCGCATAAGTCTCAAAACAGCCATGCATGCTTCAGTTCCACTATTGACAAATCTAACCATTTCTACAGATGGGACTGCATCTATTACCATTTCAGCAAGTTGGTTTTCTAGAACGCATGGAGCACCAAAACTTGTGCCTTTCTCAATTGCTTCCTGTAATGCCGTTGTAACTTCTGGGTGGGCATGTCCACATATAGCAGGCCCCCAGCTTCCTATGTAGTCAATATATCTATTTCCATCAATATCCCAAGCAAAAGGACCTTTGACTCTATCAAAAACAATAGGCTGTCCTCCAACAGACTTAAAAGCTCTTACTGGAGAGCTCACTCCTCCTGGCATTAACTGTTGGGCGGCAGAGAAAATTTCTTCTGATTTTGTGTAATTTAATATGTCAGTCACAATTTAGCTAAATGATGTTTTGAGAAAAATCTAGTCATGTTCTAAATTAGAAATAAGTAAAAACTTTGTCAATCAGATTGAAATTCTACATTATGATATTTTTATTGCGATAGTTTGGATTGTAAATTATTAATTTTTAAGAAATCATGATAAAAAACAAATTTACTTTAGATAACTCTTTATTAATAAGCGTTTTCAAGCATTAAAGAAATTCAATTTATTTTTATTTATATTTCGAAGAAATTATCCTCATCCTCAAAAAAATCTGAATTTATTTCGTTTAAGTTAAGATCTATCATTACAGGGGCATGATCACTTGGACGTAAATTACCTCTTGGGGAGCTGTCTATGACACAACTTTTAAGTTTTGATGACAGTTCTTTGCTGATATATATATGGTCTATTCTCCAACCTTTATTTAATTCAAATGCGTTGTTACGGTAATCCCACCAACTCCAATGGCCAGTATTTTGTTCATAAATCCTGAACGAATCTATTAATCTTTTTTTTAGAACATTATTTAGTGCACTTCTCTCTATCTCAGATGCCATTATTCCTCCTTCATATTTCTTTGGATCATGTATATCCAAGTTAGATGGAGCAACATTAAAATCACCCATAAGACAAATTAATTTCCCTTTTTTTTCTTGCTCATCCAAAAATGAAGCTAAACAATTCAACCAATTAATTTTGTATTCGAACTTACTAGATTCTAGAGAAGATCCGTTTGGGACATAGACATTTATGATTTTTATTCCATTAATATCAGCAGAAATCAATCTTTTTTGATCAAGGAAAATTTCGATATTTTGATTATAGTCATTACAACCGTAGAATCCTTTTTTTACATTTTCTGGCTTTATTTTGGAAATTATAGCCACACCATTGTATGATTTTTGCCCATAGATCTCTATTGAGTATCCTAATTTTTCAAAAGGTTCAACAGGGAAACTATCATCCATCACTTTCGTTTCCTGCAAACATAGAATATCTGGATTGGATTGATTAATCCAATCTAATATTTGTGAGAGTCTGGTTCTTATAGAGTTAACATTCCAAGTCGCTATTAACAAATTTCTACCAAATTATGTAAAATTAAAATAGCAAAAAAATTTTGGCGTTAAAGAATTTTGAAATTAAATAAAATGAAAAATTACTTTTACAAAAGCGTTTTTAAACCAATTACGGTTGTAATTTTTTTTATTTTATTAATTTCCTTAAAAAGTGATTACCTAAATGCTGAATATCTATTCAAAGAATTAGAAATCAATAGCTCAACTAAAACAGAAGAGGATAGTTCTGTTATTCCATCCAACCCTTTTGAACTTGTGGAAATGATTCGGAGACAAAATAGTATGAATGATGCGACCAAACCTTCTGATGCTATTGATGATGCGTTAAAGTCTTTTAATAGTTTGGAGGAAAAATAAGAAATTCAATACGATAAATTTTTATTTTCAAATTTCAAATATGTTAAAAAACCCTATTCCAAAAGTTAATAACCAATTGCAGCACAGAGCAATCGGAATTATTAATGGTAAATTTATTCCCCATGGAAGCGAGCAATTAAATAGAGGTTTTTTAATTGACAATAAAGGCGAAAAAATTGAAACGGTAGTACTAGGTAAAGCTTTATCACTTTTAAAAAAGCATATTGATTTAAAGAAAAGTTATTATTGGATTGTTTATCCAAAGAATAAAAATACTCAAATCTTGCATTTACAGGTTGCAGGTATTTGGGATCCTTATCAATTGAATGATTTCCCAAATGATTCTTCAAAAACCAACTTCTCTAAATTATTAGAAGAATTAGACCTAAAAGATAATTATTTCTCTGTTAGAGGAGAATTAGTTTTTGTTAACACTCAAAAGAAAGAAATAGTTATTAAAATAATTCCCGCTATAAATTCAAAAAATTTAAAAAATAAAAATTTTAAATTAGTTATAAAAGGAGAGCTTTCTCTTGAACTTCTGAATAGCTTTGTAAGTTTAGATATCAACAGAGATGGCAATTCTTTGCAATTAATAAATTACGAAGTTATTGAAAAAAATCTTTCTAAAAATAATTAGAATGAAAGATTAATTTGTACTGTAATTTTACCAGTTAAAAAATCTTTGATTTATGGTTGATGTTTTAATTGAATCTTCTCCTGGTATCTCTGGAGATATGTTGTTAGGAGCATTTTATGATTTAGGGGTTCCTAAAAAAGTTATTGAAAAGCCTCTTATTGATCTTGGATTAAAGGATCTATATCAACTAAACTTTATAGAATCAAAAAGTTGTTCAATCCGAGGCATCAAGGTAAAGGTTGAGAATATTGAGTGTAGACCTATCAAAAGAACTTGGAGAAATATTAAGGAACTGATTTTAAATGGCAACTTAGAAGATAAATTAAAAAAAATAATTTATGAAGTATTTGAATCTTTAGCTATTGCGGAAGGAAAAGTTCATGGCATTAAATGTGATGATGTTCATTTTCATGAAATTGGAGCTATAGATTCATTGGTGGATATCATTGGAGTATGTGCTGCATTGAATTACTTAAATCCAAAGAGGGTTTATTGTAATGAACCAATGTTGGGGAAAGGTTTTGTTCAAACTGAACATGGAAAATTATCTGTACCACCTCCTGCTGTAATAGAGTTAATAAGACAAAAAAATATTAGAGTTTTATCAAGTCGTGACTCAATAGAGGGTGAACTTTCAACACCAACAGGCGTTGCTTTACTTGCTAATTTAGTCGACTATCAAGAAAGCCCTTCAAAATATTCTATTAACTCTTATGGAGTAGGCATTGGTAATTTAAAATTTCCCTTCCCTAATTTGGTAAGAGTTTATAAAATTACTTCATTTGAGGAACCTTCTATTAATGAAAATGCACAAATCAGTCCAAAGTGTGAAGAGATATCTATTCAAGAAGCATGGATTGATGACCAAACACCCGAAGATATATCTAATTTTGTGGAGAAACTGAGAATTGAGGGCGCCTACGACGTATCCTATCAAGCTATCAATATGAAAAAGAATAGAATTGGATTTTCTATTCAAGCAATCTTGCCTATAGAGAAAAAAGAATATTTTAGGCGATTATGGTTTGATTATTCCAACACTATTGGGGTTCGTGAAAGGACCCAATCTAGGTGGATATTACTTAGACGTAGAGGAGAATGTTCAACGACTTTTGGAAATATAAAAGTTAAACAAACTTTGAAACCAGATGGCTCAATAAATATGAAACCAGAAAATGATGAGGTTTTGAGATTAAAACTAAAGCATAAAATATCAACGCACGAAATAAGAAAAATAATAAAAGAGTCAAGTAAAAAATTTAAAGCATTTGAAAACTGGAAATGAGATTTAATACAAGTAATCAAACATATTTGAAATTCCTTAGAAAAATTAATTTTGGTGGTTTAAAGAGTATTTTCTTTATTTCAAGCTTGTTATATTTTTGCATCTATTTTTTTGATAATATTGATCAAATTTCTTTTGATATCAATTTAGAAAGTAATGGAATTAATCTATTTTTATCATTTTTATTTTGTGTTTTTAGTATTTACTTGAACGCTTATGCATGGAAATATATTGTTAAATGGTTCGGGAAAGAATTTAAAAGTAATAATTTAGTTTCCTTCTATGTTTTAACCAATATTCTTAAATATGTTCCGGGAGGGGTTTGGCATTTTGTTGAAAGATTTAACTTTATAAAAAAAATAAGTAATCCACAGATTGCTTTATATTCGACGCTTATAGAACCTTATTTTATGTTGAGTGGATCTTTTCTCTTGGCATCAATGGGATTAATTTTTTCACCACTTTATTTTTTTTTAATTTTTCCTTTATTATTCTTAAATAGAAAATTCATTTTTTTCATATTAAAAATATTAGGTTCTCTTAAGGTGAAAGTATTTGAGGTTTTGAGACTTCCAAATTCAAAGAACCAATTTGAAGAGAGAATAAATATAGTTTCTTTTTTCCCTTCTAGAGCTTTATTTCTTGAAATTGGTTTTGTTTTATCAAAATTTATTGGGTTTTACATTTGCTTAAATACTTTTTATACAAATAATACCCTGAACATCATATTTTTATTAGTAATTTTTTCTTTGTCATGGTCCATAGGCTTGGTAGTCCCAGCAGCTCCAGGAGGAGTTGGCGTTTTTGAGGCTTGCCTCCTTTTATTTGTTGGAAAAAGTATTCCAGAAAATATAATTCTTATAAGTTTAGTTTATTTTAGGTTTATATCTACATCGGCAGATTTGTTGCTAAGCTTACCTTTCTTAATAAGAAAAGTGTCTAAAAGAATTTAGTGTTTTTTCTCTAAACTTGGTATCAATGTCATTGATGCAATAAGGCCTAAAGTCATGATAAGAATGGCCGGTAATATTGCCTCTACCATTCTTTCATCTCCAGCATATTGATATATTCTCACAGATAATGTATCGAAATCGAATGGTCTTAAAATAAAGGTAATGGGTAATTCTTTTATCGTGTCAACAAAAACTAAAAGTGATCCTACGAATATTGGTCCTTGGAGAAGAGGTAGATGAATTCTTTTGATGATCCCTAGCCAATTCTCTCCTAGTCCAAGTGCTGCTTCATCAAGACTAGGAGAAATTCTCTCAAGACTTGAATCAATAGAACCCTTAGAGATAGTTAGAAATCGGACAAGATAACCCCAAATTAGTAAGCAAATAGCAATAAAATTAAATTTTGAAGAAGAAATGCTTATTAAAGATAAAGCTAATACAGTACCAGGGATTGCGTAACCTATTCCGGCAAGATTTGTTATTAGTTTTAGTAAAAAGCTTTTATTTGCGCGTCTGACTAAAGAAATTATTAAGGAGAATAGCATCGCTATTAATGCAGTTAAAAGTCCTAGACTTATAGTCCGTAATGATAGGCTAAGTAATTCTATAGATAACCCTTTTTGAATTAGATCTATATTGAGTAGAACCCAAAAACATGGAATCCCAAAAGAGAAAATTGGAGGAAATAAAGATAGGATTATTGCTAAAAAAGCTCTAGTTTTGTTTAATTCCCATCCTTGAGAATCTTTTGATGCAGGATTTTCACTCCACCTCTTTGATCTTTTTCTTGATAACTTTTCGAAAATAATTAAAGTGAAAATTATTAATAAGGCTACCAAAGATAATCCAATAGCACTTTTTGGACTACCCTCAATTATCCAATTTTCAGCTATACCGGTAGAAATACTTGGTATGTTTAATAATGCAAATGTTCCTAGCTCATTCATTACTTCCATACACATTAAACTTATTCCTGTTATTAGTGCTGGTAACGCCATTGGGAAAGCGATTTTAAAGAAGCTGCTCCAAGGCCCTACTCCTAAACCTCTACTAGCATTGATTTGATTAACTCCAAATTTATTAAAACTTTCGTTAGCAAGAATGAAGACATATGGATAAGTAGAAATTGAAAGTATTAATACCCCCCACCATAAACCAGTTACTTGATACCCAAAAATACTTCCTAAATCCTGCAAAATAGCTGTTATTAGATATGCTGGGGCAGCTAGTGGAACTAGCTGACAAATACGGAGAACTTTTCTGAATTTAAAATCACAATTTGAAAGTAACCATCCATTTAAAGTTCCTAACCCGCCGCCAAAAAAACTAGTCAATATTAGAACTTTTAAAGTGCCTAATACCTCTTCTCCTCCAGCAATACCTAATGAAAAATTTCCACTAATAATGTGAACAATTCCCTCTAGAAGAAAATTGGAAATTGGAATGATTACTAAGAGTGAAACAATAAACGAAGTGAAATAAAGAAAATTTAATTCTGTTAATGTTTTTTTGAACTCTTTAAAGTTTATTTTCAAAAATTAATTAAATCCTAATATGAACTCTAATCTGAATTAAATCTACATGATGACAGTTGATTTTTAATAGTTTGGTGATCTAAGTTTTTCCCAATTAATACTATCTTGTTGGATTTTTCTTTTGTCCATTCCTCATCATCTAGAGAAAACCGCTTTCCAGATAGGTGAAAAATGTGTTTTCTTTCACTTTCCATAAACCATAATATTCCTTTTGCTCTAAATACATTTTGTGAGATTTGATTATCTAAGAAATATTGGAACTTCCTTAAAGAAAATGGTTCAAATGTCTCATATGAAACTGAGGTAAAACCTTCGATATTATTGATCAAATCGTGGGAATGAGAAGAGTGATCGTGGGAATGAGAAGAGTGATCGTGGGAATGAGAAGAGTGATCGTGGGAATGAGAAGAGTGATCGTGGGAATTTTGTTCTATATTTTTCTTATTTTTCTCGAATTCAAAAGTATCTGTCTCAAATAGACCCACGCTCATTATTGTATGTAATGCAACTTCACTATTAGTTGATCTCAAAATCCTTGGTTCTTTTTTTATTTTATTTAGAAACTCCTCTATTTTCTTTAATTGTTTTTCATTTACTAGATCAGATTTATTTAGAAGGAGGATATCTCCATATAAAATTTGAGAATAGGCGACACTTGTATTGTTGATTTCAAAATCAAAATTTTCGCCATCAATGACAGTGATTATCGAATCTAATCTTACTTTTTCTCTAAGATCGCCAGCCGCAAAAGTCATGGCTACTGGTAATGGATCTGCTAATCCAGTTGTCTCAACAATCAAATAGTCTAATTTTTCAGCTCTCTCTAAAACTTTGGATACGGTATTTAATAATTCACCATTGATAGAGCAACATATGCATCCATTATTTAATTCGATCATATCTTCTGAGCCTTCTATTATTAAGTCATTATCTATTCCGATCTCTCCAAATTCGTTTACTAAAACAGCTGTTTTGATACCAACTTGATTTTTTAAAATATGATTAAGAAGTGTAGTTTTGCCAGAACCTAAAAATCCACTAATAATAGTAACTGGTAATAAATTTTTAGACATTTTGAATAGTTAATAACAAGTTTATATTTTTATTGATCGAAAATTTTATTGATTTCCGAAGCTAATGTTTGATCCAAATTTGTAATACCTCCTAGATCATGTGTATTTAATTTAATTATTACTTTTGCATAAACATTCTCCCAGTTAGGATGATGATTATATTTTTCACAGATTAAAGCAACCTTAGTCATAAAAGCAAAGGCTTCAATAAAATTAGCGAAGTTAAATTCTCTTTGTATTTGTTTAGATTTAATTTCCCAGCCAGGTATTTTGACAACTAATTCATTCAATTCTTCATCTTGCAAAATGTAGGGTTCCATAAAATACGAAATCTGACTTATTACATTATAAATATCTTACTTTTTTTCACCAATTATATGTACATTAATGATTCTTTCCTTTTGATCAAATCGATGTTCCCATAAATAAACTGCTTGCCATGTACCTAGTATAATTTTCCCGTCTTGAAAACTCAAAGATAAACAAGTGTTTGTTAGGGATGTTTTAATATGTGCTGGCATATCGTCAGCTCCCTCTTGATGATGTTTATAGGATATTTCTTCTCTATTTTTTGATAAGGTTAAGTAGGAATTATAGGGAACTATCGATTGCATATACTTTTTTAGGTCCCTCAGTACATTTGGATCTGCGTTCTCATTAATAGTTAAACTGCAACTTGTATGAAGTGAAGTTAAATTTAAAATTCCAGAATGAAAATTATTTTTTTCAACACATAAATTTAAATCATATGTGATATCAATAAAACCCTCGCCATGGGTTATGAATTTTAATTTTGAAAATATTTGTTCCATATCAGTTAAAACTTTATTAATCAATATCCTATTATGGATAAAAATGCATGTTTTACAGCAGACATTAAAATTTTTATCTTAAGATAAATTTAATTTCCATTTAAATCTTTGGCTGAAACTAATTGGAATAAGCTGGGTGCTTACCTTAAAAAAACACAAATATTAGGTTCAATCCAAAATACACTTTATTGGGATCAGAATACTGGAATGCCAAAGAAAGGTGCTTCTTGGAGGTCTGAACAACTTACTTATATTGCAAAAGTTTTGCATGAAAGAAATTCTTCCGAGGAATTTTCTAATTTAATACAATCTGCTAAAAATGAACTAGCAGATATTGAACGAAATTCCGATAATCAACTGTTCATAAAAGATAAAGAAAGAAATATTAGTCTTTTATTGAAGGAATTTAATAGAGAAAGAAATTTAGATCCTAAATTAGTTGAGTCTCTAGCAAAGGCAAAATCTAAAGGGTATGAAAGCTGGCAAGAAGCTAAGGAGAAATCAGATTTTAAAATTTTTCTTCCTTTCTTTGAAGAGTTAGTTAAATTGCGGATTGAAGAGGCAAAACAAATATCAGATCAATATTCACCATGGGAAACTTTAGCCCAACCCTTTGAGCCAGAATTAAATTTAAAGTGGCTGAATAAAATGTTTCAGCCTTTGAAAGAAACTCTCCCAGAGTTGATTAGAGGGATTAATAAATTTAAGAAATATCACTGGGATTTGAGCCCTGAATCTCAACATAATTTATGTTCTCAATTACTTGATGAGTTTGGGAGAGATAAAGATTTAGTTGTTGTTGGTAAATCTCCCCATCCTTTTTCGATTACATTAGGGCCTAATGATTACAGGATTACGACAAGAATTGTTGAAGGTGAACCATTATCAAGTTTTTTAGCAACTGCGCATGAGTGGGGGCATTCTATTTATGAGCAGGGTTTGCCATCTCAAAGTCATCAATGGTTTGCTTGGCCTTTAGGTCAAGCAACCTCTATGGGTATTCATGAAAGTCAATCTTTATTTTGGGAAAATAGAATAGTTAAATCCAAATCTTTTGCAAAAAGATTTTTTAACAAATTTGTTTCGGCTGGATGTTCTCTTAATAATTATTTAGAACTATGGAAATCTATTAATCATTTGGAGGCTGGATTAAATAGGGTTGAAGCGGATGAATTGACTTATGGCTTACACATATTGATAAGAACCGAACTTGAAATAGATTTAATTGAAAGAGGGTTACCTACTGAAGATATTCCAACAGAATGGAATAAAAGATATGATGAACTACTAGGAATTAAACCATCTAGTGATTCAGAAGGTTGTCTTCAAGATGTTCATTGGAGTGAAGGGGCGTTTGGATATTTCCCCTCATATTTGTTAGGACATGTTATAAGTGCGCAAATATCTTTTCAAATGGAAAGAGACATAGGTTTGATTGACAACTTAATTGAAAATGGTGAATATCAAAAGATTATCTTTTGGTTAAAAAATAATATACATGAATATGGCAGATCAGTTAATTGTATGGAGTTGGTAAGAGCTGTAACTAATGAAGAACTATCGCCAAACTATTTTATTAATCATTTAAGGAATAAAATAAATGATTTTTGCTGAATCATTACTTTTAAAGAATTTTGTTAGGTGTGAGGATGTAAGATAAACAAAAATAATTTCTTGATGGCAAATCTAAATCAGCCCCCAAGCAGGGTTACTCCCAATTTATTGCACATACTAAATGCTTTCACTGATAGCTCAAATACAATAATAAACACCATTGTTGAATTGAACTCTAATACCATAAATAAATATGAATTAATTACAGAAACGGGTCATCTTAAACTTGATAGGGTAGGTTATTCATCACTTGCGTATCCTTTTGCTTATGGATGTATTCCAAGGACATGGGATGAAGATGGAGATCCACTTGATGTAGAAATTGTTGGAGTAACTGAGCCATTGATACCAGGCTCTATTGTGGAAGCAAGGATTATTGGGGTGATGAAATTTGATGATGGTGGAGAGGTCGATGATAAGGTAATAGCAGTTCTCGCGGATGATAAAAGAATGGATCATATCTTAAGTTATGAAGACCTTGGAGATCATTGGTTAAAAGAAACAAAGTATTATTGGGAGCACTACAAAGATCTTAAAAAACCAGGAACATGTACTGTAAATGGTTTTTTTGGAATAGAAGAAGCTGTTAAAGTGATTAAAGATTGTGAAGAGAGATACAAAAAAGAAATTGATCCTAAATTAGTAAATTAACAAATTTTATTTTTCTCTAAATTTTTCAAATATTTCGCTTAGTATTTCTTCGGCACCTTGCTGCTTTAATTTTTTAGCTAGTTCTTTGCCTACTTCTTCGGGATCATTAATATTGCCAATATATTGATCTTTAATAAGCCTTTCTCCATCAAGAGATGCAACCATACCAGTAAGGCAAAGTTGTTCATTCTGAATTTTACTATTCACACCTATTGGGACTTGGCATCCACCTTCAAGCTCTCTTAAAAAAGCCCTTTCTGCTAGACATCTTTGACTGGTGGGTTTATCTTCTAAAATATTTATAATTTCTAAAACTTTTTTATCATCAGATTTACATTCAATGCCTAGTGCTCCTTGGCCAACAGCATGAAGGGAAATTTCACTTGGGATAATCTGGTGAATTCTTGATTCAAAGCCTAATCTCTTTAAACCAGCGGCCGCAAGAATTATACAATCAAATTCTCCTGCATCTAATTTTTCAATTCTTGTAATAACATTTCCCCTGATATCTTTGAAAACAAGATGTGGGTACTTATTTCTTAATTGTGCAAGTCTTCTTAGAGAGCTTGTTCCAACAATCGAACCTTCAGGTAAGGTTTCTAGTTTATAACAATCATTTTTTTTGTTTACTACTAAAGCATCTGCAGGATCCTCCCTTTTTGTAATGCATCCTAATTTAAGGCCATTAGGCAAATTGGTTGGTAAATCTTTCAGAGAATGTACAGCTATATCTGCATGGCCTACGAGCATTTGTGCTTCAAGTTCTTTTGTAAATAAGCCTTTGTCGCCGATTTTTGCTAAGGCTACATCAAGGATTTTGTCACCTTGAGTTGCCATAGCTTCTATAGATACCTCTAAATTGGGAATATTCCTTTCTAGTTGATCTTTAACCCATAAAGTTTGAACCATTGCTAGCTTACTTCTTCTACTAGCTATTTTTAGCTTAAAATCAGTCATTAAATATTATTTTGAGTTTGAATTAAAAATTAAGTCGAATCTATCTTAAGATATTATTTTGCCAGTTTTTAAAGCTGAATATTATATTTAACTTTTTTTATTTTATATATTCTTTTAAAACCCCATTTCGATTTGGATGTCTAAGTTTTCTTAGAGCTTTTGCCTCTATTTGTCTAATTCTTTCTCTTGTCACATCAAAAATCTGGCCAATTTCTTCAAGAGTTTTCATTCTTCCATCATCAATTCCATATCTCAATCTGAGAACATCTCTTTCTCTTGGACTAAGAGTGGCTAATACTCCTTCCAAATCTTCTCTTAGTAAAGTTTTAGAAACATCTTGTTCTGGATTTTCTATATCAGCCTCTATAAAGTCTCCTAGTCTTGAGTCTTCTTCTTTCCCTATTGGAGTTTCTAAAGAAATAGGAAGTTGCGCACTTTTAGCTATAAATCTTAATTTTTCGATTGTCATTTCCATACTCTCAGCGATTTCTTCTTCACTAGGTTTCCTGCCAAATTCTTGGCTAAGAACTTTTGTGGTTTTTTTAATTCTGGATATTGTCTCGTATAAGTGAACTGGCAATCTAATAGTTCTACTTTGATCCGCAATTGCTCTTGTAATGGCTTGGCGAATCCACCAAGTTGCATATGTAGAGAACTTATAACCTTTTTCATGATCAAATTTTTCCGCTGCCCTAATTAAACCCAAACTTCCTTCTTGGATTAAATCTTGAAATGATAAACCTCTGTTCATATATTTTTTAGCAATGGAAACAACTAACCTTAAATTTGATTGAACCATTTTTTCTTTAGCTCTGCGCCCTAAGAGAAGTCTTCTTCTAAATTTAGGGAGTGGCATATCTATTAACTCGGCCCATTCTCTTACAGATGGGAAATGCCCTTTTTCTGACTCATATTGAGTTGCTAGCTCTTCTAATTGGAGTAAGTCAGCAATTTTTCTTGCAAGCTCAATTTCTTCATCTGGTCTTAAAAGTCTAATTCTTCCAATTTCTTGGAGATAAACTCTTATTGAATCTTCAGTGTAGATACCTTTTGGCCCAAGCTTTATATTCCCGAGACCTTTATCTTCTTCAGAATCACCAAATTCATTATTGTTATTTTCAATATTGCTTTCGTTTAACTCAGCAGATTTCTGTAAAGTTTGCTTATTTTTATTACTATCTTCTTCAACTATTGTTTCTAAATTTGTATTAATTTTTTTATTGATCTTTTTTTTGGAACTAGGCTTGTAATTCTTTGATTCTGCTGCGACTGGACACATAATTGACTCCTTTCTACGGTGAATTTAACTAGATAAAATTTTATTTAGGGCTAATTTGAACATTTAGTAGTAAAGTCCCCTTAATGTTTAAAAAACTTTTTCACAAAATGAGAATAAGAAAAGTTTTCTAAATTGTTGAAAAATTTAAATAGTGCTATAGATTACCTAAAGTAAAAAGTCTTGGGATTTCTCAGACAGGCAGATCATTTTTGAATTTTCAGTCAATGATCAGAGCTTCATGTCTCCCTTAAGAGCAGGATACTTACAATGTGCAAAAAACACTTTGTGGAATGTTCAACAATCCAATACTAAGAAAAAGTTTTGAAGCCGGCAAGTAATCAGTTATTAAATATCTCCTATAAATTGGAAATTTTGCTTGATATAGGTAGTAGTAATGAAAGCTTTTACTATCTGGATGGAAATAATCTTGGAGTAGAAGTTGGAGATATTGTAAGTGTGAAACTAAGAGGGAGATTATTGAATGGGTTGGTGATCTCCAAAAAAGACTTTTCGATAATCAATAATGATGAATCAATTATTACTGGAGGAAAAAGCATAAGATATTTGTCTGTTGAAAGTATTTTGCAGAAAAAAATAATTGATGAATCTTGGAGAGAATTGATAGACTCCCTAGCCTCTTTTTATATGGTTAGTAATTTAAAAATGTTTAAAACTGCATTTCCTCCTGGCTGGATTGGTAAATATAAAAATTTCTCTAAAGGTTTAAAAGATCAAATATGGATTGAAACTAAAAAAGAATTTGATATTAAGAAAAATGGATTAACCAAAAAAGAATTTTTTTTAATGAATACTTTATCTAAAAAAGGTAATTGGCAAAGTGAATTAATAAAGTCTGGTTTTAATTACAATCTAATTAACTCAATGGTCAGTAAAAATTGTCTTGCTAAATCTAAAAGAAAAAAAAATATAAATAGTAAATTAAATTCCTTTTTAGAAGATCATATTGCAACGAAAAAACCAAATCTTACAAATGAGCAAAAAATTGCATTTCAAGAATTTCAAACAATGAAACCAGGAGACTCATTACTTCTTTGGGGCGAAACAGGTTCAGGTAAAACAGAAGTGTACATGAGAATTGCTGAAGATCAATTTCTTAAGAAAAAAAGTTGTTTGATACTAGCCCCAGAAATTGGATTAATTCCTCAACTTATTGATAGGTTTTGTAGGCGATTTAATAATGTTGTTTACGAATATCATAGTAATTGTTCTCCCGATCATAGAACTTTAGTTTGGAAGAAAATTATTAATGCTAATGAACCTTTAATAGTAATAGGTACAAGGTCGGCAGTTTTTCTTCCAATCAAAAATCTGGGATTAATAATAATCGATGAAGAGCATGATGTTTCTTATAAGCAAGATAGTCCTATGCCTTGCTATGACGCAAGAGAGATTGCTATTGAAATAGTAAAAAGGAATTCTGCAAAGTTAATTTTTGGTAGTGCAACCCCATCAATGAAGACTTGGAAAAAGTGTATTTTTGAAAGGAGTTTTAAATTGGTAAGAATGATTCAAAGGATATCCAGTAAAGAGACTCCTGAAATAAAAATTATTGATATGCGGGATGAGTTCAAGAAGGGAAATATGAAAATTTTTTCCAATGAATTATTACAATTGCTTCCTCAACTACGCTTAAAAAAAGAGCAAGCAATAATTTTGATCCCTAGGAGGGGGCATAGTGGATTTTTAAGTTGTAGAAATTGCGGATATTTAATAAATTGCCCCAACTGTGACGTCCCTTTATCGGTTCATCTTGGATCACAAGGAAAAAAATGGTTAAGGTGTCATTGGTGTGATCATAAATCAAGATTGATCAATCGTTGCCCAGATTGTCATTCAACTGCTTTCAAACCTTTTGGAATTGGTACGCAAAGGGTAATAGAGTTTTTAAATGAAGAATTTCCTGACTTAAGAGTACTTCGCTTTGATAGAGATACAACTTCAGGAAAGGATGGTCATAGAGATATTCTTTCAAAGTTTTCTAAAGGTGATGCTGATATTCTTGTGGGTACTCAGATGTTGGCAAAAGGTATTGACATCCCCAATATTACTCTTTCAGTAGTTATTGCAGCAGATGGGTTACTTCATCGCCCAGATATTTCAGCAGAAGAAAAATCATTACAATTATTTTTGCAAGTAGCAGGAAGGGCCGGTAGGGCACAAAAAAGAGGGAAAGTCATTTTTCAAACATATAAACCTAACCACCCGGTGATTTCGTATCTTCAAAAAAGAGATTATGAAAGATTCTTAATTGAAAACTCGAGATTGAGAAAGGATGCTAATTTATTTCCATTTTGCAAAATTTGCCTACTTAAATTATCAGGTGAAAATTATGAATTAACTGAGTCAATTGCAATAAAATTAGCAAAATATCTACTCAGTTTGTGTGAGAAAAAGAACTGGAAATTAATTGGTCCTGCCCCAAGTTTAATAGCCAAAGTCGGTAAAAAGTTTAGATGGCAGATATTAATACATGGTCCTGAAGGAACAAAGATACCTTTACCTGATAGATCAATATTATGGAAACTTATTCCAAAAAATGTCTTTTTAACAATAGATGTTAATCCAGCAGAGTTGTAATTACTTTGATGGAAGTTGAGGTAAATCTGAACCTAATTTAAATCTATAGAATCTTAATAAATAAGCCAATATTATAATTATTAAAATAATAGATATCCCAATCAAGAGTTTGTTGAGGCGCCAGAAAGAAAATTCAAGAGTATTTATCTGCCCTTGATTTAAATCCCAAATTATTAGATTTTTTGTGATTTCTAAATTTGAATTATTTTTCTCGGTAAGGATAGCTTTATTAGGGTGAATAATTTTGAAAATGAGTTCTAAATTATCAATGCCTTTAATAGAATTTAGATCCAAATCTAACCTGTAAAAGTATTTTTTAAAAAAAATGAAGTTTTTTTGAGAAGTATTAATTTCTATATTTGGTGATTCTCCCGCTAATTCACCAGCTGTATTTTGGGTGATTTTAAGAACTTGCTCTGTATCCTCTAAATTGAGGTTTTTATGTTTCAAAGAAAAGGTTGATTCGTCTTGTTCAATTTCTGCGTCAGGAAAAATATCTTTCATCTTCTCTTCAAATTTTAATTGCCAAGGAAATTTCTTTATATATTTACTCTCTATCACTAAATTATTAGTTATTGAATCAAGTTCACTAAGATCAAGGGTATCCTCAATTTTTACGCAGCCACTTAAAAGTGGAATTAATAATATTAGTATTAAAAAAATGATCAGTGAAAAGCCTTTCTGAAAGGGTTTTGTTTCACCAGTTGGTGTCTCAGTTACATTAATAAATTTTTTTTTCTTCAATACTTCTCTTTTTTTGCGCAGTGAGTTAAGAGATTTTTTATTGAGTGATGGGTCGCTTTCAAACTGTACGTTCCAATTTTCTGGCTTTTTAATGTCAGGAGAGTCTATAACTTCCATCAAATATTTTGCATTTTCTCTCGTCTTATTATCGTAAGATTTTAGAAGCTCTTTACAAAACCTTTTAGCCTCCTCCCTTTTATTGATACCACATAAAGCAGTAATTAAGATTGTTCTTAAATTTACCCCCTCTTTGCTTGATAAAGGAAATGATTCGATTAAGGGCAAAAGGAATTCAATGCAATAATGATACTCACCTTTAGCTAAAGCAAGTTCTACTTTTTCTAAAACTTGCTCATAAGTTTTCATGGGTTAGGCGACTATCATTGTACCTATTCCGGAATTTGTAAAAATCTCAAGAAGTAATGAATGTTCTATTCTTCCATCAATTATGTGAGCTGCTTTGACTCCTTGGGCTAAAGCTCTTATACAGCATTCTGTCTTTGGAATCATACCTTCAGTCACAATTTTTTTATCAATAAAATCCCTTGCCTCTTTGAGATTAGTTTTTTCAACAAGACTATTTTTGTTATCTTTTTCTTTTAAAATCCCTTGAGTATCAGTAAGAAGAATAAGTTTTTCTGCATTTATTGCAGCAGCAATTTCGCCAGCAACAAAATCTGCATTAATGTTATGGGAAATACCCTCCAAGGTTGATCCAATGCTAGAAATAATTGGGATGTATCCTTTAGAAATAAGAGGATCTAATATTTCAGGATTGATTTTTGTAACCTCTCCCACTAACCCATGGCTACCATCTCCTAGTTCTCTAGATTGAATTAAGTTGCCATCAAGACCTGATATTCCCACAGCTAAGGATCCAGTTTTATTAATCCCTTTTACAATTTGTTTGTTAACTCTACCCATTAGAACCATCTCTACAATTTCCATTGTTTTTTGATCAGTAATTCTTAATCCATTTTCGAATTTAGGAGATATTTCTAATTTCTTTAACCAATGATTAATCTCTGGTCCACCTCCATGAATTACTATCGGACAAACCCCAACGGTTGCTAAAAGTGCAATGTCTCTAAAAAAAGCATTTTTTAAATTATCATTCTCCATAACAGAACCACCATACTTGATAACAATTTTTCTACCTGAGAAACTTTGTATATATGGAAGTGCTTCGCTTAATATTGATACTCTTTGAGAATCATTCATTATTAAAATTCATTAAAACTTGATTGAATTGAGAAATTAGGTTTTTACAAATATATCCCTATATTCAATAAAAGAGAATAAAATCAAATTCTTTTTTATTATCGTCGATAATAAATTCTGATTCAAGACCTTTGACAAAAAATCTATTTAATCTTTCTTGTTTTTCAATCCATTTTTCAAGAGGGACAGCGTTTAATTCGAAACGCATTCTGAGACCATTTTTTTCTTCCTTTGTAATTTCTTCTATTTCTTTTAATTGAGGGGGGTTATCCTCGTCCCACAAATTTAAAGATTCTAATGACGATTCAAGATGAGCTTTTATCCCATACCTCCATCTTGTAACATCTTTAACTAGTGCTGTTAGTTCTTTTGGTCTATTAAATTTATTTATCGCAAAATTTGTCTTGTCAAATAACTCTACAGGAGGTATTTCGGAAGTCTTTAAGCCTAAGCCAATTAGGAAAATAGGTACTCCATAAAAAAAAGTAGGTACACTTAAATTCACTGAGTCTGTAAAATAAGCCGTCATTCCAACAAAAGCTAATATACCCCCAGCGGTTACGATTAAGTTTCCAGGCGATAAGTATTTCTTCATTTTGATTTAGTAGAATGAGTTTTGAATAGGCTAACAAGTATAATGCAAGATCCTAATACTGCAGATCAAGGAGATTTAATTTTTAAACTTGATCAAGATAGAGCATGGCTACTAGAAAATCTTGATAAGGGTAAATGGCCAGAAATCAGAAGCGAACTTGCCGCGCTTGAAAGAAAAATAAGCAAATTAATTATAAGTGTTCAAGAAAATAATGTTGATATTTGATTTAGAAAGGTATTTCGTCCACTTCAGGTACTAAAGGTGAACTATCCCAACTAGATTTTTTGGCGGTTTCTTTATTTTCAAATGACTCATTATTTTCTTTTTGATCAGACTTAATAACATCAACCGGCGAGATTTGATGAATTTTTGAAGCTGTTAGTTCTGGTTGCTTTTCTTTCGTTCCGTCTTTTCTAGTGACAGAATTCATCTTTAGACGTCCCTCAATAACAATATTTTGCCCCTCCTTTAGTTCATCTACCATTTCTTGGGCAATATTTCCCCATCCTATGATCTTGAGATCTCTGGTTGGATCTTCACTACGTAATCCTTTAAAATTAACAATCATTTCTGCAATTGGAGTTTGGTTTTCTTTGGTATACCTCATTTGGGGAGCGCTATTAATGACCGCCTGAATTAAACAATGATTCATTACTTACTATTTAATTAAAGACATACTGATGCAGAATCAAGAAAATTGCTATAAAAATGTTTGGATCCTATCAGGAACTTCGGATGGACCTGTAATAGCTAATAGGCTTCTTGAACTTAATTATTCAGTTTTTGCAAGTGTTTTAACTTATAAAGCAGGGCAAGCTT
>CVSY01000187.1:0-504 GCA_001180285.1 Prochlorococcus marinus
GAAAGATATTTTTTTTTCTTGAATAATTTTTAAATTTAATTTCAATTCCTGGTATAAGTTATAAGGTATGAGATCAAGATAATTGTTTTTTACTTTTCTATAAAGTCTTTCTTCTTTAGCGATTGGCCATTGATGATAATTTGAGTTATGGTTATCAATTTCGAATCCATTTAATTTATAATTTACTTGTGCAGCAGAATGTAATATTGAAAGCTGATCTCTTCTAGAATATCTATTAGTATGTGCAAACCATGTCTCTGAAAAATTGATTACATTCTTATTGTTGTGACTTCTTAATAATAGGCCTCCCCAAAAAGGTTTATTTTCAAAAATAGAATTATTGCTTAGTATATAATCTTTCAGTTGTTCTAGGAACTTAGATTGATTATCCAAATTCTCACTGGCACATATATTAAACTCATCAATTAATTTATCTCTGAAAGAATGATAAGGAATACAAATAAATGAATCTTTATTTGTTACGAGCGACTTCTCTAAAATAAA
>CVSY01000188.1:0-204 GCA_001180285.1 Prochlorococcus marinus
AGTACGTCTAATCCTTTAATAATCTTTCCAAAAATCGAATATCTTCCATCTAGTTCTGGGATCTTAGTCGTTACAAAAAAAAATTCAGTAGATGAAGACTTTTCCTTACCGCTTTTAACCATAGCGATTGATCCACTCTCAAAAGTATTAACTAAATTTACTGTTTCACTAGGATTTTTTATTTGATAGTTATATCTCGGTTGT
>CVSY01000189.1:0-248 GCA_001180285.1 Prochlorococcus marinus
CATCAATTGGAATAATACCTTTTATTTTCAAGAAAGAAGACTTAAAGTTGATTACTAAATTTAATCAAATTAAATTTAAAGCAGGTTACTTTATTTTTCTATTATTAATTAGTGCAACTCCATTTTTTTATTTTTACTCTCCTGAACCTTCTAGGATTCCTTATGGTTGGATTTTAAATAACACTCCTGAAGGATCATGGATAACTTACATAATAATGATCCTTTTAGAAGTGCTTATAGCACCTGTG
>CVSY01000190.1:0-838 GCA_001180285.1 Prochlorococcus marinus
CCAAAAAATGAACTATTAATATTATTTAAGGCTGCGTTTATATTAGCTTCAACAACATCTCCAACATAAATAAAATCTCTTTTTTGTTCCCCATCTCCAACAATAGTTAGCTTTTGCCCCGCTGCTTTTTGTCTAAGAAAAATGCCAATAACTGGAGCATATTGACCTTTTGATGGAGCTCTTTCACCATAGACATTAAAATATCTAAAAATTATAGTGGGTAAGTTATAAAAATCTGAATACATCTTACAGATTTTCTCAGCTGCTATTTTTGAAACCGAATATGGATTAAGACAATCATCTGACTGAGTTTCTATATTTGGGGTAGTATTTAAACCATAACCAGAAGAGGTGGATGAATAAATTAATCTTTTTATTTTATATTGTCGGGAACATTGTAAGACATTGGTGGTACCCAAAATATTAATTTCAAATGCTTTTAATGGATTTTTAATTGCAGGACCAATTCTTGACTCTGCAGCCAAATGAAAAACAAAGTCAACTGATTCAAATAAAAATTCAATTTCATCATAATTAGTTATATCTAACTTAAAATTTCTTGCCTTATTGTTCCAATAAAACTTTTCATTATCAGCGTATTCATTATCAATACAAATTACATCATGTCCAAGAGAGATTAACCTATCAACTACATGAGAGCCTATAAAACCTGCACCTCCTGTAACTAAGGATTTAATCATTCGGTAAAATCAATAATGAGTTAATTTTAAAGTTAAACATTAAAAAAAACAAATTATGGATTTTTATCTAAATTTTTAAACTTTATTGATTGATAAATACTTTTTTTTAATTTTGTTGTTGAATAATTATGATTTCT
>CVSY01000191.1:0-200 GCA_001180285.1 Prochlorococcus marinus
AAATAAATTTTTTTAGTTTTCGTGTTTTTAATCTGACATGTATCTTAATACTAATTCTATGGATAGGTTTAACTTCACCATTCAGTGTTTTTGTTCTTGGGATTTTAACCATATCTGAAATAGATATAAAAGAAAAGAAAAGAAGCCTTTTAAAAAATATTTTTTCATTTGCCATGCCCTGCATAATTTCAATAATTTTA
>CVSY01000192.1:0-250 GCA_001180285.1 Prochlorococcus marinus
TGTTTGCTATGAAATTTCACAAGATCATTTATCTCTAGGTTTTTAATACTATGTTCAGTTCCCAGAATCGAATTGGCATAATTCGGGCTTAACCAAACCCTTTTCAAAAAATAATTAAATAGTCTTTCTTCAGGCTGATCATTTTGTTGTTTTATTTCATCAATAACTACCCCTTTTTCTTTTATAAATTCATCAAGATTAAAATCTGGAGCAAAGACAATATTTGTCAAAAGAGCAAGTGATTCTTTAA
>CVSY01000193.1:0-214 GCA_001180285.1 Prochlorococcus marinus
TTAATTTTCAAATGCAAAGAAGCTACAACTAATGACCCAACTCTTTTACGACACAGATGCAGATCTAAGTCTTTTAAATAATAAAACAATAGCGATTATTGGATATGGTTCTCAAGGTCATGCACATGCCCTAAACCTTAAAGATAGCGGTATGGATGTAATTGTTGGATTATATAAAGGAAGTAAGTCTGAAAGCAAAGCTATTAGCGATGGT
>CVSY01000194.1:0-226 GCA_001180285.1 Prochlorococcus marinus
ACAAACTACTAAGTCTGGATTAGATTCCCTTACTCGATCTAATTGTTTTTCTACATGTTGTCCTTCGACAATTTTTGTATTATCAGGTAATAAATTAATCTCCTCTTTCATTAAATCTTTATTTAGGTAAGGAGTGCCCACCTCTAGAAGATCCATTTCGCATTCATTATGCAAAAATCTTGCCAAAGATATCTCCAGTTGCGATTCAGGAAGAAGAAATAATCTT
>CVSY01000195.1:0-22849 GCA_001180285.1 Prochlorococcus marinus
TTCTTACTTTTATAACAAACTTTATAGTGATGGAAAGTGACAACGCTTTACAAGCGCGGGTGCTCTCAAGACACCCGCTTTTTTACATGAATTTATAGATCTCTAGTTGATATTTTCTAATAGATTATTAATCTCTAAATAAAAGTAATTATTTCTTTATGAAAAACTTCTCGAAAGTATTATTAATGACTATATTTGGTTCCCTAATTTATAGCTCTTCTGCAAAGGCTGATTTTGATCACTATGCGATTAAAAATAATATTGATGGAGGATTCTCAGTCTATACCTGTGTTAATAGTACTGGTACTTGTACAGAGAAAGCTTCTAAATCAACTCCTGGGAGGGGTTGGGATATTGGAGGCAGCTATTTAAATAACAATAATGAACTTGTGATTATGGGTACAACTGGAGATTACGTAACTACCAGATACTTTAAATATGATCCAGTCACAAATCAGTTAACTGAGCCAGATGATTGGAAGGATACGTATACGGGTAGTTTTGAAAAAAGATTATTAACCAAGGATTCAAGTGGAATAATAAGTATTGGAGAAAACTCCTTAAAACTTAAAGAGACGGCTACGGAGCAACAATTATGGGGAACAAATTCAAGTGGGCAAATAGTTCCAATCAATATCACTAATGGAAGCAAACTTCTTATTAATGGCAGAGATGTTGAACAATCAATTGATAATGTTGGAGCTCTTAGTGCTGCTTTAACAGCATTGCCAACAGTTCCAACAGATTCGCCAATTGCTTGTGGAATTGGAACAGGTACTCATAGTGGAAATTATGCTTTTTCAGGAGGTTGCGCTTCAAAAGTAAATGAAAAATTATCTTTTAACGCTGCTGCATCATTTGTTCCAGGTCAAGACTATCAAGGTACTGATAATTCTTATTCAGCAAGAGCAGGATTTGTTTTTAAATTAGGCAATATAAATAAAGATAAGTTAATTAGTAAAAAGGAAAATCAATTAGATCAAAAAGTAACTAATTTACAAACAGAAAATAAAGAACTTAAAAGTCTTATTGCACTGCAAAATACTAGATTAGAAAAACTTGAAAAAATAGCACTCTCTTTAAAGATTCAATCAAGTCCAGAGATGATTTCTGTCGCTACAAAAGACTAATTTCTAGTGACAAAACATCTGTTTTTCTAGTGACAAAATAGTGACAAAACTCATTTTCTAGCCTCAAAAGTGATTTTTTATAAAAAATTTAGGAATTTGGTCTTTTATAGATGTCTGTTATGAACTAAGATCTTATGAGCGGGGCGTGGCGCAGCTTGGTAGCGCGGGTGCTTTGGGAGCATACCTTTTTACTAACAAGATCGATTGCAATAACTGACTTTCTTACTTTTATAACAAACTATATAGTGACGGAAAGTGACAAAATTTTACTAGCGCGGGTGCTCTCAAAATACTCTCTTTTTGAATTTAATTTAGAAAGAAAAAAAATAATTGTATATATTTCATTTAACTGCAATTTCTTAATGTTAAAACTTAAAAAGTATTTAATTTTCTGGATAATCCTCCAACTAGTAGTTCCCCTTGAAGCAAACTCAAATGAAGCATTAACAACGTTAGAAGATAATCCGATTTGTAGTACCGGAGCCTATGGAGGAGATAATACTTATCAATCTCTAATAAATAATTTGTTTGGATACTACCCAGGAGCCACCTACAACACTTATTCAGAACTTTATGGAACTTGTGAATATAACCAATATAAAGCCATTGATAATAATAATTCAGAGATAAATAGTAATACTTCAAATATCTCTACTAATACTTCAAATATCTCTACTAATACTTCAAATATCTCTACTAATACTTCAAACATTTCTACCAATGCTTCTGCGATAGAAACCCTTCAAGGTTCAAGCAGCTCAGCCGATATCACAGCTAATACAAACAAAATTAATACAAACACCTCAAACATTAATAGTTTAGGAGAGGGAGTTGCTGGTTCAACGGCACTCACAGCAGCATTATCTGCACTACCTCAAATATCAAAAGAATCTAAAACAACTTGTGGTGTAGGGACTGGTGCATATAGCAGTAGATATGCAGTTGGTTTTGGTTGCGCTTCAAAGGTCAGTGAAAGAATTGATGTTAATGCTGGCGGATCTTATGTTTTTGGAGGGTCTAAATCATATGGAGGAGGAACATTAGATAGTGGAGTCGTAAAAGCAGGTTTTGTTTTTAAATTGGGAGAATTGAATAAACCAACTCAAATAAGTTTTCACGAATCTAATGAATTAAAAAAAGAAGTAAAAGATTTAAAAGCTAAAAATGATGAGATAATTACTCAAAATCAAAAACTTTTAGCGAGATTAGAGAAATTAGAAAATATCGCTTTAAAGTTTAAATCCAGTTCTGAGATGATTTCTGTCGCTAAAAAAGACTAATTTCTAGTGACAAAAAAGCTATTTTTCTAGTGACAAAAAAGTGACAAAACTCATTTTCTTACCTCAAAAGTGATTTTTTATAAAAAATTTAGGAATTTGGTCTTTTATAGATGTCTGTTATGAACTAAGATCTTATGAGCGGGGCGTGGCGCAGCTTGGTAGCGCGGGTGCTTTGGGAGCACTAGGTCGCAGGTTCGAATCCTGTCGCCCCGACTCAATCAAATCCAAGTCATACTAGCGAGTTACCCAGACTCGCTTTTTTATTATTTGTAGTCTCATATTAAGAAAAGGTAGCTAGAGGGGTAGCTAGGATACAGTTGTTGCGGTCGTGGATTACTTTTCTAGTGCCTTAGAAGTAGCTATTAAATATAGAAGTTTTCTTCCAACCCTCCTGTAGTAACTTCTTATATTCTTCTCTTGCAGCTTCAACAGTTTCTACCCTCGAACCTTTCATAACTGGTTTACTACTCCTTTTATATACACAACCATAACTAACCATCATTGCATCAATACTCGGAGATGGTTTCGATACATCTTCAAATGGTTCAAAGACTTTTATTCTGTTTCTGTCCTTATTAATAAGAGTAAATTTCTCCACTTACTGATATGTATTGAGTAAGAAAATATAAATCCCCAACAATACTGCGGTTGCTACACCTACACCGATAAATATATTTGGTTGATTATTCCAAAGGTCAGTTAAATACTCCATTTACTGTTTTTGCTGTTGCTCTTACTGGGTTACTGTCTGTTGAAATTCTAGTTTTCTTGCAAGTCTATGAATGGCTGACCAAGTTGCGGTTTTCCGTTTAGACAATAGGACTACTTGCTGTTTGTTCTTAGGGGTTAACTTATATTTATTTAAGACTTTTCCAAGTACTAAAGGATTTACAAGGGTCATTTATTTAGGATCTCTACTCATTAAAAATTACTCCAACTCAATATTAATCAATTCCCTCAAGATTTCTCATATATTTTATTTCTTTAGGGTCTAAATTTAATTTTTTGACTAATGGATGATTTTCATCAATCAATCTCCAAAAAGGAATCTCTTTCCCATGTTCTTCAATTGCTTTCCTGAGGAAGATTCCTGTTGAGACTGGACAAGAATTATCCGCGCCCATTACTTTTGCTAAATCTAATCTCATTTCTTTTGAAGTCTTATGTGTGCCTTCTGGAATATTCTTAATGTATTCAGCTATCTTTTCTGGGGAAGAAATAAGCATTTTCTGCCCAGCTTTTAAGCCTGAAAAGTTTTTTTCAAGAATTTTTATTATATTTCTAGACATTTTTTTACCTTATTCCTTAAATATAAAGTACTTTTTAATTAGCTTCTACATCAATAATTCTTCTACCTTCCAAAGCATTAATTCTTTCTTCTTGGAACTCAATAGCTCCCTTCATATATGTATTCATATGCAATTAGTAAGCGTTTCATTTATTTTTTGTATTCTTTTTTCTCCATTTTCTCAATTTTTCTCGTTTTTTTTCTAGCTTTTCTTGCTCATCTAATTTTTTAAGCTCTTCTTCGTATTGTTTAATTTGCAATTGATACTTTTCTATTTTTTCTTGAGATTTTCTTGTTTCCTCTTCTAGCTCTTTAAGTCGTCTTTTTTCTTCTTCTGTATATTGAGGTTGATATTTGCTTGGATCATCATAAAAGAAACTACCATCTTCCCTATAGATCCTTTTCTTACCTCTATTCCAACCAGCCCATCTTAATTTCCAACTCATAATTCAAGCGGTGCAATTAGGAAGAGTTTCATTAATTAATATCTTTTATATTCACTACCTTCGATATTTAAAAACTTTTTGGCTTCTGGTGAGTTTCCAATTCCAATCAATGTTCCAATAATTACAAATAATGCTATCAACGCATAAGCTCTTGACTTCATAGCTTTTTGTTTTTTCACGAATTCTTTATCGCGAGCCTCTTTAAAATAAGCCTCCCATTTTTCTATAAAAGCAGGATCAGCCAATGTCTTATCAATTTCCTTATTTTTTGCTTCTGCTTCACCATTAAAATTGGCTTTATATTCTGGAAAATCTTTATGACTTAAAGCCCATTGTTTCCATGATGTCCATTCTTGAAGTGCAGTTTGTTTCGCTTGACCTTGCATAATAAAGGCATCTCCAGCTACATCAGCCCCTGCCAGTCCACCTATCGCGCCAGCGATAGCTCCATCACGCCTGCTTGTATTTTTAGGTGGTCTTGCTTCTACATCATGTAATTTTAAAAATTCAACAACTATCACATCTAGACCAACTAAGGGCGCTTTCTTTAATTCAGGATTATCTCTGTAAATTCTATTTAACTCAGATTGCTTCCACTTTTTAGTCATAAAAAAAAAGAACTTATTGCTGTTTATTTTATATCGACTGTCAATTATTTTCAGTTTGATAACTACAAGAAGGCACTCGGGTGTAAAAGGGGTAGCTAGAGGGGTAGCTAAGTGACGATCATATGCGAATTCTTGCGATCGCAGGGCATAAATTTGAGACTCAAATACGTTCCAACACAATAGAAAAGCCTAGTTATAATCTAAGTTCTTATATTTTTCTCAAAGTTACATACAAGTGCTTTGGGAGCACTAGGTCGCAGGTTCGAATCCTGTCGCCCCTACTCTTATAATCCAAGTTGAAGACAGGTTTCCCAGCCTGTCTTTTTTTATGATCGTAAATAAGAAACCTGAGACTTAGCGATTATATAGCGATTATTTGCATAACCCTGCTGCATTAAAACTATTTTTGCATTGATTTATCTTGTAATTTTTTTATTAAAATGATACTTTAAATAAAAAATTTTTTTTCAAATTGAAGTCGCCAAAATTATTCGCATTTTTATATTTAATTTTTGGTTCTATATTGCCCCTATCAGCTAACGAATACAAATTTGATCAAGTTGAATATAAGCAAGACATATATGTACCAAAAGACAAATTAGATAAATATATTATTGATGCATCTATTTATGCCACAAAATTTGTTCCATTAATGAATAATGGCGCAGAAGGAAGTGAATATACAAACATCATGGCTAATGATGGTAAAAGAAAATTAGTTGATGCTGGATTTAACTTTGCAAATTCAACTGCTAATAGTCAGATCCAAAAGATTCCATTTTTTGCTCAAACAACCTTTAATATTTCTGGCGGAACAGAATCAGATACAAGTTTCTCAGTTAATAGCTTGATGAAACTTGGAGAACTTGCAAAAGATAATGAAGGCGATCTTAAAACTCTTGCCTTTTCTCAAGCCAGATTTGCAACTGCGACTAATGCAGATGGATCCACAACAAACTTAGGTTTAGGGATAAGACATCGTCCGGATGATGTATCGATGGTTGGAGCCAATGCTTTCTGGGATTACAGAATGACCGATTACAGTGATGCTCATAGCAGACTGGGACTTGGTGGAGAATATTTTTGGAAAGATTTTGAATTAAGAAATAACTGGTATGTGTCCATAACAGATGAAAAATCCGTCACAGTTGATGGCACCTCCTACTCAGAAAGAGTAGTTCCAGGATGGGATGTAGAAGTTGGTTATAGATTGCCCAACAATCCCGAGATTGCATTTTTTGTAAGAGGATTTAACTGGGACTATAAAAATACACAAGACAATTCCGGAATAGAGGGATCTGTCAGTTGGCAAGCTACACCTCATGTAGGTTTAGAAGCATATGTCTCTAATGAAATTGCGGCAGCATCTACCACCGTAAATACTTCTCTTCCTGGCACAGATGAAACTTTCTTTGGTTTAAGGATGAACATCTCGGGAAAGCCAGTGAAGTTTGAGACAGCAAATTACAAGAAAAATATGATCACTCAAATGATCCAACCTGTAAAACGTAAATATGATGTTTTATTGGAAAGGTCCGCATCAACAGACGGCTGGACTGCCAGAGTAAAAACAAAATAAGAATCTAAGTAATGTACAAATTTCAAACCAAAAAAATGAAAAACTTAATTATTAAAACAGCTGCAACTATTTCTTCTTTATTTTCTCTATCTTTGTTATCAACAATGCCTGCTATAGGTGGTAATGAACAATATGGAGAAAATAGTTTTAGACCTGATTCTCTAAAAGTGACTTTTTATGAGATAGGTTTATCTAATGCTGATTTATCAAATGTTTTCTCAGTCTTGAATAATCCTATTGGAGTTGAATCTAATATAGCCGATCCAAATGCTGTAAATAATCTTGTTACTGGTGTAGACGCTAACCCTGGAACTTATACTCACTTTTATGCAGTAATTTCTAATACTTATAAAGTAAAGGGATCATCAAATGGTTGTTATACCAAATCAGGAAGCTATAAACTATCAAACGAGTCATATAACTATAAAACATATTTTAAGGATGGGATACCAGACACATGCGATGGTTGTACTTATGATACTGATGGATATTACGCTGCCACTTCTAGTTTAAGTGATTTCGGGGAAGCGATTATTACAGAGCAAGCTTATGGAGTTGGTAATAACGGTGAGCCAGATTTTATTGGAAATTATGGGCCAGCTACACCATCAACAACCATCTCTGTTGGAGGAGTAGAAGTCAAGTCAATGAACTTGTACTTAACAAATAGCACTAATCCATATTCCTATATTGCCGAGAATACACCTTTAAACGAATATCCTGCTTCTTCTACAAGAGATAGAGCTCTATATATTGGAGAACTGTCTCAATCTGTTACTGTTGAAGAAGGATCAAAAGGTATTGTTCAGTTATATTTTGACTTTTCAAAAGGAGTGGGATTTGATGACGATTGTGACTCCATACAATTTAATAGCAATTATTTTGATATGAGCGTTATTACTGAATAAAAAGTACTCAAATAATGTTTTAAACAAATTTTGATTATCATTTAAAAATCAATTAAAAGTTTTTAGCGATTATTTAGCGATTAAATGCATAACTTCGCATAACCTTGCTGCATTATGAGACTCATATTAATTCTAATCATACCAACTAATAAGCTATAGCCTCACTTCGTTCTAATGGGTACTGTCGCAAATTGCGTACTGGGTGCTTTGGGAGCACTAGGTCGCAGGTTCGAATCCTGCCGCCCCGACTCTAATAATCCAATTCACAGAAAGGTTTCCCAGCCTGTCTTTTTTATTGGGTAATTATTGACATCGCTCTCTTGATGTCAATTTGATGGCATTTGCGTGTCTTTTCTTAGTTGTTCGTAGATATTCTTAGATGCAGATAATAATTAGGACTCGTAAAGAAGTTAATTTCCTGTAATTTTAATATGAGATTTTTAACTAATCTTTGGAATAATCAACCAAATGTAGTTATTGGTGTAGGTGCAGCTACAGTAGTATTGTTGAGGATTTATATTTTTTTATTAGATACAACTAAGTAAAATGTTTCGACTGCTTCCGTTACCGATTTTTATTTGCATTTATCTATTTTCTTGGTGGAGATGTAAAAAAAATATTATCGCTAGTGATAAGCAACTAAAACCTTGCATTGAGTGGGCATATGTAAAAAATTTAGCGCTTCCAAAAAAACCATTTTTTGTCGAGTTTTATATTGTTTATGTTTCTTCTTTTTTTAAATTCCCCTTTGGGATAATTATTCAACAACTACCTTTCGCAAAGAAAGTAAGATACTACGAAAGAGAAATGAAATTAATATTTGATAAATGGAATTTAGAAAAAATAAATAAAATAACTAACTAAATTAATATTTAATCGCCATTATCAAATGTGGACAAATTGGTGACAAAAGCTCCTTAATTGAAGGGTGAAGTGTTATTAGTTGGAGCTATTAATAATATTTCAAAAACAATTCCGGTCAAAGCAATAGGCAATACCCAAATACCAATAAATCTATGATCAAAAAATCTTAAATGATCTTCACCCATGAAAACACTTCGTAAAGAAGTAAATAGAGTTTCTGGTTGCTTATAAGATGGCCCATTTACAGAAGGAGAATATGGCCTAACAAAGGCTGAAGAAGCAGAAAACTTTGCAATTTTTCTTAAAAAATAAATAGGTAAAACCCATACAGCAACGAATCTTTCTCCAAGCCACTGTCTCGCATTAGGCAGAGCATACTCTTTGATTGATTTATTCTCTGGCATTCCAGATTCCAAATTCTTATAAATTTTTTCTAATGTAGATTCATTACTTGATTTATTGATCATTTGATTTTCAGGAAAATTTACTTTAAAAGGTTTAATAAATAAAAATATTCCTAACTACTAAAATAACTAAAACGTAGTTAGGAATATTTTCTTTGGCTAGGTTCATAAAGACGGAATCTATACCGTTGCAGATTCGCCAAATATCTACATATTATTTATAAATAAAAAACTATTTTTTAAAAAGTAAATAATATACATACGAAGGAATAAAATTTAATAATTAAGAGCTTTAATTAAAAAATTTAGTATTCATGAATATTAAAAAAAATATTTAAACCTCATTTTCAAAGATTGCGAAAAAGAAAATGAGGTCAAAGGGAGGTTCTCAATACGAACCGCTTTATCAAAGCTAGCGGTTAGTAGATTGCCCTAATATCTACTTATATATTTATATAATGAGTTTTTAAATACAGGAAGATTAATTTTATACAAATATGTGTTTAATATTTTATGTAACTATTGCTTAGGAAAAGTTAATTAATGTACTGACTATAGTTATTGAAAGATAAAAAAATGCATAAAGAGAAAGTGCAAAAAATAGATACTGTTCTATTGGAATCATGAGAAGGTATTAATTTAAAGGTAAGGAAAATTTGATTAATTTTTTGTTAAAAAGATATTCTCTAAAATATAATTTTGTTCTACTGATTCATTTTTAAGAGAAATTTTTCTTGGCAAATTATTATTCGTAGAATTAAAAGCACCCCATTTTTTTAGCCAAAATAAGGTATAAAAAAATGCGATAAAAAATGGTGCTCCAACAATTAAAAATCTAATATCCATCAAAATTTCCTATTAATAAGATTTAAACTGCATTGCCAATATTGCTCCAAGGAAGAAAACGGTTGGAATTCCCAGGGCATTGACTGCTGCGGTTCTTACAGTAAATACTGGATAACCTTCTGCTGGTCTTCCAGTAGCAGGAATTAATGCTGAATCTTCCCATACTTGATAATTTTTAAAAGGAGCTATTCCCTTCTTTGGTAATCCTAGTGGCGTTAATCTAAATACATCCCACCTACCTAACCAAAATACTGTAAATATCCATGAGAATATTATTGGTGTAATAACAAGTAAAATCCTGAAATCCATTTCTAATAAGTAATAATAAATTTGATTATTATTTTGTCTTTTTTAGTTAAATAAATGATTTGATCATTAACTTATATTTAAAGAAAAACCCCTAATAACATTGTTTCTTATCATTAGTAACATCATGAAATGATTAATTGATTTATTTAAAGTATATTTATTTGGATTGCGATATCTAGATATTTTTTTGATGTAGATTTTAGTTAATTAAAAAAAAATATGGAAACTTTTAGATTCTTACTTTTTGGTTTTGCAGGGGTTAGTGTAGTTTTTTGGGTGTCAATAATAGCTTTATGGCATACATACATGTTCCCAAGATTCTTCAATGAAGATAAAGGTTTAAATTCTGTTATCAATCAAGAAATAAAAGTTTCTACAGATCCAATTTTAGGCAGTTTGCTTAACAGCAATAATTTCCAAAATAGAGATAAATATTCAATGAAAAGTTTGGTTATTGCTGACTTTTCATTTGCAAGTAATAATTTCAAACTAAATAAACTCTACACAACAGTAATGATTGGAGTTACTTTTGCTAGTTTTATTTTTCTAACTTATGGATTAAGCAGTTCAATAACAACGGTAAGTTAAATGGAATCTTTATATTCAATTGTTTTTATTACTTGTTTTGTTTATTTAATTTTTGACTCATTAAAAATTATAAATATTAAATAGATTGCTAATGTTTTTTGCCAGCTAATAAAATTTTTCTTCTTATATAAAAGAATACTAATGTAGTTATTATCATTACAGGTGGATGAAATGATATTGAATTTAGATATTCAAAGTAATCAAATGATTCCAAAATTTTTGCTCGTAATTACCCAAAACTATATTCCATCTCTCAAATTTTTATTGATTTAAATAGATCAATATCTTGTATAAAATGCTAGTTAAATTTTTATTAACTAATATTTTCGGACAAATATTACTTTATTTTTTAGGACAAACTTCCCAGAACCAAACAAATAATTAGATATAGCCTAAAAACCTAGTTCTGAACTATAGCTGGCAAGTGTTTTAGTAGAACTTGGTGGATTTGTTCCTATCAAATGGCCTGAAAAAGATAAAAAAATGTAGTTGATAAAATACCTTTTTTAACCTATTTAGCATTTTTATTTTTTAAGATATGTAAAATTTCAATTTTAATAAAATGAGTAAATTTAAAGATAACTTTTCAAGCGAAAGCTTTTACCCAGATAGCAATTATTATCTTGACCAGAATAATACTCCTAAAGAGGAGCGAATTTCAGAAGATCAAAAATTGAATATTGGAGGGAATTTTGAATGGCCAAATACTTATTGGTTTATTGCTGAAAGAACAAATGGAAGGCTTGCAATGATAGGTTTTATGGCTGTCATTATTAATTACACCTTATTTGGATGGATAGCTTATCCAATCCTTTAAATGAGTAATTCTAATTTTGACAAAAATGGTGTAGATAAATCTGGGACACACTGGCTTCAATATGCTGCGTTTGTTGTAACTGCATTTGCTATTTATTTTGGCTGGGCATTTTTCAATGATGCTAATTTCCATAAATTCTCTGTAAAAATATTTAAGTTCTGGAATTGTAATGGATATAACCCATTAGGTTATTGCGTGATGCGTTGGAAAGTTGACTTTTATCCTTAAAAAAGTAATTTCTACTAGGTTTTACTTTTTGGTTAATCCAAATAAATCAAAGGTAAAAAGTTTTATCAAAAATACAAATAACAAAGATCAATTTTTAAAAATTTGTTTATTTATTCAGGGAAGGTTACTTATACATAGGACAAAAAACCACCTGTCATAAAAACCAGAAAAGGATTACAGAAAGATGCAGCCAGAGAAGAATATAAAAATTTAATTGTTCGGGATTGGCGAAGAACCGATGAAGATTGGAAAAAAGGAGGGATAGGCCTGGTAATCCTTAATAGATGGTCAAATAATGCTCAATTACTAACTAATGGGGTAGCAAGTACTAAGCATTTCATACTATTTAAGTTATTTCTACCGAAGTTTAAAAGGAAAAATCTTGCATTTTTGCCATTCAATTTACATTAACTTCCCAATTACTTTTATTGGTTTTTGCTTAGTCATATGTTTTTGAGGAGTTTTCTAGTAATCCATTTAATTCGTAGAGTTCTTCTTCACTAAGTTCTCTATATTCTCCTGTTGGGACGTCTAACCTAATATTCATAATTCTCACACGTTTTAATGATCGTACTCTATAGCCTAAGGCCTCACACATCCTTCTAATCTGACGGTTAAGTCCCTGAGTCAATATTATTTTAAATTTTTTTGGGCCCAATTGTCTTACGCAACAATTCCTAGTTTTTGTACCTAATATCTCAACTCCATTACTCATGCTTTTAATAAAGTCTCTATTAATCTGACGATTAACTATTACAATATATTCTTTTTCATGATTATTTCTTGCTCTAAGTATTTTATTTACGATATCTCCATCATTAGTTAAAAAAATTAATCCCTCGCTAAGCTTATCTAATCTTCCGATAGGGAAAATTCTTTTGGGATATTTAATGAAATCTATTACATTATTGGGTTCTACTTCTCTATCTGTTGTGCAAACAATTCCTACAGGTTTATTAAAAGCCAAGTATATATTCCCCCTCCCCGTTGATTTTTCTATTCTTTGACCTTTAACTTCTACTTGATCACTTTCTTCTACCTTGGTGCCAATTTCTGGAATTTTGCCATTAATGGTTACCTTTCCTTCTAAAATTAATCTATCTGCTTCTCTTCTGGAACAATAACCGACTTCGCTTAAATATTTATTGATTCTGGTAGCCATTTTGAATATTTCTCTTATTGTCTTCCCTAAATTACCATTGAACTATTATTAATGATTGGGTGTGAATCATTAAAAATATAGCTTCGAGTTAATAAGTTTGATGAGCATAATTGATTATGAACCAATCGGTCGCAGATTCTAACCCTTTCTCATCAAATAAGACATAACTTGAAAATTTATGAATCTGTTTTATTATCTATAAACAAATTCTTAAAATTACAGATAATATTTTCTAAATATAGATCCAAATGAAAGAGTAATCAACTCACTTTTTTATGTCTTTTTAATGCAAGAATTCATTAAAGATCTTTTAAAAGATTTTGGAGTTTATTACGTTTATGATAACTTTATAAAAAAGGATTTAGATGATTAAACTAATAATTTTTGACCTAGATGGTGTATTGGTTGAGGCTAAAAATATACATTTTAGAGCTTTCAATGAGGCCCTAGATTCATATGCTATTAGTTGGGACGAACATTTAAGTACATATGATGGACTAAAAACTATTCAAAAACTCAAAATGTTATCTGAAAGCAAAGGACTGCCCGAAGATTTACATACTGAAATTTGGAATAAAAAACAAAGGATTACAATACAAAAGCTAAAAGAACTAAAGCCTTGTGAAAAATTGCAGAACATAACATCAAAATTATCAGAAGAATATAAAATTGCCCTTTGCTCAAACTCTACTAGAAAAACATGTTTAACAGTATTATCAAAATTAGGTATTGTGGAGAATATGGACTTGGTTATATCAAATGAAGATGTTCAAAATTCAAAACCACATCCTGAAATGTTTTGGAAAGCTATATCAATGATGAGTTGCTTACCAGAGGAGACTTTAATAGTAGAGGATTCTCCTTATGGACTACTTGCAGCCGATAGAAGTAACTCTCACATACTAAGAGTAAAAAACCCTTCAGAAGTAACTTTAGATAATCTCACCAGAAAAATAAATAGCCTCAATAAAGGACAAAAACACATATCACCATCATGGCAAGATGAAAAATTAAATATATTAATTCCAATGGCTGGAGCAGGTAGTAGATTCGCAAAAGCTGGTTATACATTCCCAAAACCCTTAATAGAGGTAAAAGGGAAACCTATGATTCAAGTTGTAGTTGAAAATTTAAACATTCAAGCCAACTATATTTATGTTGTTCAAAAGGAACACAGAAAAAAATATAATTTAGATACACTCCTAAATCTCATAACTCCTAAATGCAAAATAATAGAAGTGAATGGCATAACTGAAGGTGCAGCATGTACAGCTCTTTTGGCTAAGAAACATATTGATTCTGAAGCCCCTCTATTTTTTGCTAATTCTGATCAATTTGTTGAGTGGGATTCAACAGAATTTTTATACAAAATGAATGAAACTGAATCTGATGGAGGAATTGTTACTTTTAAAGCTACTCATCCAAAGTGGAGTTTTGCAAAAATAAATGAACAAGGATTAGTAACTGAGGTTGCCGAAAAAAATCCCATATCAGATATCGCCACAGTTGGTTTTTATTTCTGGAAGCGTGGTTCTGATTTTGTTAAGTATGCTGAACAAATGATAGAAAAAAATATTCGTGTAAATAATGAATTTTATGTGTGTCCAGTATTCAATCAAGCTATTGAAGATAACAAAAAAATTAGGATATTTAATATTAAAAAAATGTGGGGTTTAGGCACACCAGAGGATTTAAAAAATTATATAGATAACTATAAATGATATTGATATCTCACAGAGGCAATATAAATGGTAGAGAACCATTTTCAGAAAATAATCCTGACTATATACTTGCTGCTTTAGATAAAGATTATGATGTCGAGATAGATGTTTGGTATGAAAATGAACGTTTTTTCTTAGGACATGATAAGCCACAATATGAACTCCCTATTAATTTGCTATCAAATTTCTATAAAAAATTATGGGTTCATTGTAAGAATATAGATGCATTAATCCAGTTTAAAAAAGAATATAATTTATCAAAAAAATTAAATTATTTTTGGCATGAAAAAGATACCTTAACCTTAACTAGCAAAAATTATATCTGGGCATATCCAGGTAAACAACCCATAATGGGAAGCATAGCTGTATTACCAGAAATTAATAATGATAATTTATCAAAATGTTCTGGTATTTGTAGCGATTACATAAAAACTTACAAAAAATGAATCACGTAAAACCTTTTGTCAAACAGGTAATATCTAAATTTAGAAGAAAAAAGAAAATAGCTTTATGTTTATCTGGAGTAGTAGGATCAGTAGAACGCTGGGGTAAGGGGAATGATCTCGACTTCTACGAAGGCTATAAACATTTAAAAAAAGCCATAATAAGAAATGCTAATACAGATATTTTCATACATTCTTGGAGTAAGAAATATGAAAAGGAATTATGTAAATTATACAAACCTGTAAATTCTTTTTTTGAAAAGCAAATAGACTTTAAATATCAAAATCCCAAAAGTTTTGCAATAATGAGTCAGGGTTATACTAGAAAATCTTCAGTTAAATTAGCACTTGATCATGATAAAGAATATGATTTTATTGTCTTAACAAGATTTGATTTGGCTTGGTTTAAATCTATTAATTTCAACAACCTAGATAAGACTAAGATATATGCAGCAGGACCTGCAGCAGATGGGAAAATCAATGATTTATTTTTCATCGCAAATAAGCATAATATGAAAAAACTAGTTGAATCTTATGATCATATTGAAAGCCTTGAGGATTTAAATAATAAAGAAACGGGGGGTACTATAGCCCCTTCTTACCATAGAGTTGTTTGGAAACATTTAAAGAAAATTAATTTACTGCAAAAGGTAGAATATATTTTGGAGCGTCCATGGGGAGACTCAGCATGGGTTGGAGATGTCAGATTACTTAGGTTAGATCCAAACGTAAGAATTTTAAATAATTAAATCTATAAAAATCTTTTTTAAAAAGAAAAAACTTTTATTGACCTTAATAGCAAGATTATATTTTAAGTTTTTTTGATTCTTGAAGATTCTTTTGGTGTATTTCTTTGGAGGTTCGAATTCTATTATTTCTTATTTTAGGCCCAAACTTCTTCAGTTTTCTCCCAACCCTGGGAAAGCAATCTTTCATAAATTTCTCTAGCCAAATCTATTTCAACACAAACTGAATTTGTCATTAATGGTGGCTTGTTAGCTAATCCTCCCGCTATTTTTCCAGTATCTATAAACATATACTCAAATACTCCATCAATGCTCTTTTCGTTTTTCATAAATCTTTTAACTTCTGACCTTTTTAAATTAATCAACCAATAAGATTTAGCCATTAATTTAACCTTGGATTTAGTAAGCTTTCCATTTAAAACAAACTCATTTGATCAGTTTCTTTTTTCTTTAAATCTTCTACTAGCCAACCGTCAGGTGACCAACTCATCATGATTGGGAATAATCCTTGTAATTCATCTACATCTTTCACTTGCTCTGTCCATTGTTTTTCATATCCATTGGGTATAATCACAGGCATTCGGTTATGTAAAGGTTTAATTAAATCGTTTGGTTCAGTTGTTAAAACGCAGCAACTCTCTAGTTCTGCTCCATCTGGTGAGATCCACTTACTCCAAATTCCTCCCAACCAAAAAGTCTCATAATTAGTTTTTCGAACACGATATTTTTTTTCATAAAAACCACTCGCAGGTATTAGGCATCTTTTATTTTTCCAACTTCCACTAAATAATTTTTTTTCTTCTACAGTTTCTGATCTTGCATTAAATGGTCTTGGTCTCTTTTTATCAAATGGGTCTCTCGCCCAAGGAGAAATAAACCCCCACGTCATAAAAGTAGTTTTAATTCTTCCTTCATTTTTAATTACAAGAACAGGATCATAAGGTCTTATTAGATTTTGAGTCTCATATTTAGAATCAAGTCCATTTGGATAGTCTTGTTTCAAAACCTTTGGCAAATTCTCAAATTTAGTTTTCAGCTCAAATCTTCCGCACATTTAATTTTAAAATCTTTTAAAAACTAATTTAAAAAAAAAAGCCAATTTTCCTTATTTTAGATCTACTTTTAGTTTTCTCAAATAAAAAACAATTTTTAATCTTAGAAAGTTTTTTATCTTAATAATTAAAAGAAAATATAGATATTAAAAAGCTCCCTCATATTTAATTTGAATGTTTCAAGATTAAGTTATGTCAGATTCAATTCTCTATTTATCTATGTTTTTGGGACTTGGAGGAGTTTATGTATTAATCTCTTCCTTCCATGATGATGACGATGGCGATGATGATGGAGAAAAATATATTTATAATCTCGAACAAACTTATTTATCAAGATAGTTGATTTCTTTACAAAAAATCATTATCTACAAATAATTTCTTGCAAAAAACCCTATCACTGAAGATAGTTTTATATTAGTAATGAAAATATTGTCTTTATTTGCGAAATCACTATGCCATTATATTTATTTTTAAATTAAATTGTTGATCCTCTATCCGTATATGTTTGTGCCTTAAACCGTACATTTTTATTAGTCAATTGATAAGCGTGCCTAGTTAGAACTTAGTTGTAACTTAGTTAGATTAAATGCCTTCAACACCAATAAAATCTTGTAATAAATATGTGTTGAGTTACAAAGATTCAACAAATAAGACGCATGAAGTTGGCTTCTACGCTCGCGATGCATTCGATTGCCTAATGCTTGCGAGAGAATTCAACACTTACGTACATGATAATCCAGGATCTGTGGTAAGAATCCAACAAAAATTTTGAGGAAATTAATTATGAATTTAAAAAGATCACCATTCGCAATTCAAGATAAAAATGCAAGAGATCTTGATAATGCAAAAGATTACCCAACAATTGCAGACTTAATGAGAGAACAGAAAGTCCCACAAGATTACGCAAATACAGTTCACCATCGTAGAGATTTAGACTCTCTCGGTTAGTTTAAGAGAACGCTTATTTACTAATTTTTAAAAATTAACGATTATAAATAATGCGATTTACCATTCATTCATAAAGTAATATTTTCTTCCTCAAGTTTTTTTTTAAGCTCTAAAGGCATATATGCAATATCTTTTTTTATTGCATTAATGGCATCTCTATACTTTTCGGGTTCAGCTAAAAGCATTTTTATTAAATTGTATTGACTTTCAATTTCTTCAGAAGAAAATTTTCCCATAAAAAATATGAACTACCCTTTTATATTAAATCAAGAATCTAAAACACAAAAGATTAACTATTAGTTAGAGACTGCTGCAATTTCTTTATGGACGGACAGAAATTCTTTATCCGTTAGAACTGGTGTAACTTCAATTTCTACACCAAAATTATCGACCCAGATACTACTCCATTTCCAAATGTTCTGATGGTTTGAAGATTCAACTATTGCCCAACCATTAGCTCCCTCAGGATTTACTACTCGATTAAGAACCTTAAACCCATCAAATTCATCACCTTCGCATCCTCCTTCAACAAAACCTGCAAAAGCTTCAGCCCCTTGCATATGACTTTCTTGATCTGGGAATTGCCAGTGAACGATGTAAGTTTGCATGAGTAAAATTATTTTTTTTATTATTAATTATCGAATTTAAAAATTAAATAAAAAGTCTTTAAATACTAATTAAAAAGGGCTTAAGTCTAAAAGGGAAAATAGCAAAAAAAAAGACTCTTACGAGCCTAGGTGATGGGGACTCCTATAATGACAAATTAAACAGAAACAAACAACCCCATCAATAGGTAATTTTAAATACTTACAAACACCATATATAGTGCTAACATTTTAAAAAGGCTGGGTGATGGGGATTATCCCGCTTTTCGATTTGGGCGAAGCTAACGCCCTTTTTTTATGCAAAATTTACTTTAATCAATAAAGCCAGATCGAGGATTAAAGTATTTGAACCTTTTTAAGATAGTACTAAGAACTCTTCTATGCTTAATGCTAATTGCATATCTTATGGTTGCTTTTTAAGCGTCAAGTAAGCCATTTATGAAAGGCTCTAGGTTTGAATCTATTGAAGAAGCTAGAAACGAATATAAAATACTATTAGAGGAAGGGTGGGGGAAAGCTTAAAGATTCAATAAAAAAAAATGGTGAATAGGTACTTTACCTAAATTTGACATTATTTAAAATTAATTGCTAGATAAGCTTCAGAATGATGATTGAACATGAAAAATGATATTTTTTCAAATATTAAAGATTCAGATGCTTTGGAAAGTTTTTTTGAATGCATAACTTCTTGTAGTATCAATAGTGAGGGAGTAGATTGCACAACAGCATGTTATTTAAAACATTTAGAACCAAACAATATCGATTTCCCTTTAAAATTTGATAATTAAAGCTTATTGATAATTGTTATATTTCATTGATGTTATTTCCACCTCCTCAAGTTATTTTTGGTCTATTGCTTTTATCTATAGCAGTATTTCTCATTTGGGATATTAGATACAATCCTTTTGGAGAAGACGAAGACGGAATTTAATCTTCAACTAGGAAGCTGATTTGTAGGTGGTGCGTGAAATTGCCTTTTCTTTCTTTTGAGTCTTTTGTAAGCGACTAAAGAGCCCAATAATAACAATGTAATAGCTATTGAGTTGATCATACCAAGTAGTTTTATATATATAAAAACAAATATGTTCTAAATATCAATGACTAAAGTTATTTTTTCAAAAAGTGATTAATCATGGACTAATTTTTAATATTTAGCTTTTTCATTAGGTACCTAAAACAACCAAGTAAAAATGCTTATCTGACCAAAAGTAATTGCTATGAAATAACAATCACTTTTTCTTATTTCTCATTTGATATTGCAGAACAGCTTTTAAATGTTGTACTTCTTTTTCTAAAGTCTCAATTCTTTTTTCTAGTTCTTCATTAGTTGCCATATTTTTAAAAGATAAATTCCTTGATATTTATACTATTAAAAAAGCGACTTGTTACCCATGGCAACCTTCAAATAAGTATTAGAGCCTATTGATGTGGATAATTTCTCTAGATAAATTATGCAGAGTATAAATTTAGGGGTAATTTATGAGTGGAGATTATGAGACGCTAGAAATCAATCAACCTAAAATTAGATATTTTCAGCAAAGATCCGAAAAAAATACAAAATGGTTAGATGAATTAATCAATCAAATTGAAGATATGAAAAACAATATATCCAAATCTGCTTAATGACAGAAAAAGAGTTGAAGGAATTAGAGAAAGTTGCGAAAGAAAATGGATACAATGATGAGCTAAAAGATATATATTTAAGGGAAGTTATTGACAGAAATAAAGAATACGAATGAGATCTAATTTTCGACCAAATATTCGACTTGCTACAAACATTCTTTTAGTTATTGGTACTTTTGCAATTGCTTTAAAGATTACTCCAATAGCAGAGATATATCAGGAAAAAAATTTATGTTTTAAATATTTAAAACATCAAATAGATCGAGACGAACTTATCAAAAGACTAAAAATAGTTAAACAAGCAAATCCATCTAGTATTTGCGATTCTGTCCTTAAAAGTTAAAAATGAAGATCAAGTCATTTACGCCTTTAATTATAGTCTTTGGCACTTCATTTCTGATAACCATTACATTGCTTAAAAGTTTCCAAATTTTTATGGGGATATCAATTTGTCTTTTAGCGATGCTCAAGCTTATGGATATTGAAGCTTTTGGAACAAGTTATAAGAAATATGATTTAATATCTTCTAAATTTGATGGCTGGATATATATTTATCCTTTTTGCGAATTATTAATTGGAATAAGTTTTCTTAATTCTTCTCCACCCTCTTTAATTATTTTTATTGCACTAATTTTAGGCATTTCTGGAATGATTTCAGTATTTAAGGCCGTTTATTTGGATAAATTAAAATTAAATTGTGCATGTATTGGTGGATATGCAAAAACTCCCTTGGGAATTATTAGTTTTATCGAAAATCTTTTAATGGCAATTATGAGCGTCTTAATTTTTATTAAATAGCGATATAATAAATTTTCATTTATGGTTAATTTAAATATTAAATTTAATCGTCGTAATTAGTATGGCACTTAATAAAATATTTAAAAAAAGAGGATTTTTAAATTATCTAATTTTTTCTGGAATTCTTTTTACAAATATAATTAATCCAAATAAGAGTATTGCTTTATCTCAAGAAAATATAGATATCCCAAAAGTTGTTTCTTACAGATCAGCATCATGCGGTTGTTGTAAAAAATGGATCAATCATTTAAGAGATAATGGATTAGAAGTTGTTGATAATATAGTGGAGGATGTTTCAGTAATTAAAAACCAATATCAAATTCCCAATAATCTGAGATCATGTCACTCTGCTCAAATAGCTAACTATATGATTGAAGGACATGTCCCGATTGAATCAATCAACAAACTTTTTAGAGAAAAACCAAATATAAATGGGATAGCAGTTCCGGGCATGCCACTTGGCTCTCCAGGGATGGAAATGCATTCTCACGATTCGCACTCTCATGATTATGAGAACTACAAAGTAGTTTCATTTAGTAAAACTGGCAAAACAAAAATATTTGATAAAATCTCTCCTTAATAAAAATACTTTTTTGAAATAATGTATATTTTTCTTAGAAATTTTAAATTTTTTATTTTTTTATTTACCTTATCTCTAAATTTCAACAGTTATTTGCATGCACATATGCGTGGTACATTTCTTTCTGAAGAGGACGCTGAAAATAGATCTTTAGAACTTGGTTGCAAAGGAATACATAAGAATAAAGATAAATGGATGCCATGCAAAAACGAAAAAGAATTACATATCTATTTGAGGAAATAGATGAAAAAATTAAAAACAAATCAAAGAAAAATTCACAGGAAAATAACCGCAATTTCAGCAATCCCTTTGCTAATTACTATTGTATCTGGGACTATTTATAGTATTCTTCAACCACTTGGAATAGATTCTTTTTGGTTAATAAAATGGCATACAGGTAATTTTGGCATTATTAATTTGCAACCTTTTTACTCGATATTTCTTGGTATGGCTTCAATAATCTCAATAATATCTGGCATTAAACTATTACAAAAAAAATCTTAGATATATTCTCAGTTAAGCCAAAATCTTACTAATTAATACTATTTGCGCCCCCACTTACTAAGAAAATTATCGCTCCTAGTGCCATTGTTGCTACACCCATATAGGGGTATTTCTTAATTCTTGATTTAGTAATTGGAAGCCATGAAAAATATCTATCAGATTTATTTAATTCATTTTTTTGCCTAGGTGGCAATCCTAATTCTTCTCTTCTTTTAGCTTCGCCCATAATCTTAAATTTGTTTATGTATCAATATTAAAAATTATGTACCACACCTGCGAGTTAACTTTATTAAGAACAGAGGTCCTTTATAGATAAACAAATTATTTAAAATTTATTTAGCCTTCTTTAAATATAGATTCTTTGTATTTGCCTGATCTGATGTAAATAACAAAATTAATATAGTTCCAACTAGAAATGAAAAAATCATTGTCAAACCAACAATTTCAACCATCTCACTAGGCAGATAATTTAGAAACATAATCAATAGATCTCTTATTTTTAACTTAGCAATTGTATTTTTTATGTAAAGTAAGTAATCCTCCTTAAATTTCGAAAATAACTTTCTGTGACTTTTTAATCTTTATTTTTTTTATTTGAGGGATAAATCTAGTTCTAGCAGATCACAATTTTCTTACTTAGCTTTTCCTATTTTCTTAAGCAATTTCAGATAATGTAGGGCCCAATTACCAAAGGTAAAAGAGATTGTTGTATTTTTTGTAGTTGGTAATAATGTTTTAGAACGTGTAGAGGATAATTTAGAAAATATCTTAATAGTCTCTGCTTCTAGATTATCCATATACAATTTTTTTTGAACACCTCGATCTCTCTTTTGGGGCAAATAATTTTCTATAAACCTTAAAACTTGATCTAAATTTTATTTATCAGGTGAAGTTTTAATTTGTTTATTTTTTTAAACATATTTATTTTCCTCTTAATTATTGAATTAAATTTGCCATTTATATAATTTAAATCAAAAGTAAAAGTATAAATATTATGTTCTTTTTAATAATCGATAATCGAAAAATAAATTAATAATTAGATTGTTTTTATAGAAAAAAAGAGAGGGATAAAACCCCCTCTTTATTGATAAGTTTCAAAAAGAATTTAATTTTTTGAGTCTTTCAATTTCATTTCTTTTTGTGTTTTCCTGATTCTTTCTTCAAAGACGGATCTTCTGTATGGAGTAACTTCTCCATTTTTAGTAGCCAAAATTTGGGCTTCATATAGCCTATTGGATCTTTTGATTTTTTCTCTTATTTGTAAGAGGTTATTCATGGTCTTTTGCAGTTAATGAGAATCCCGTTCCCTACTCCCATTTCATGCGTCCAGAGATAAAAACTTGGATGAACGTCAGTGAACGATAACATCTAT
>CVSY01000196.1:0-201 GCA_001180285.1 Prochlorococcus marinus
GTATCATCTGTAATTTTTTTATCTTTAGAAAAACCAAATAAAAAATTTTTACCATACCAATTTTGACTTCGAATGCTATTAGTTATTGATGTTGAAATTGCTCCTAAAAAAAAGATTCCAATCATTGCCCAAATAATTCTTTCTAAAGCAATTGCAGGTGAAAAACCTTGACCGGAATTAATAATTTCAGTAAGTGGGTCT
>CVSY01000197.1:0-29868 GCA_001180285.1 Prochlorococcus marinus
AGTTTGGTGGAGGAACACATGGTCATCCATGGGGTTCAGCTGCTGGAGCTGCAGCCAACAGAGTTGCTTTAGAAGCTTGTGTAAAAGCACGTAATGCTGGTCGCGAAATCGAAAAAGAGAGTAGAGACATTCTTATGGAAGCTGCTAAACACAGTCCTGAATTAGCTATCGCTCTTGAAACTTGGAAGGAAATTAAGTTTGAATTTGATACCGTCGACAAACTAGACGTTCAAGGTTAAACCAGATTTCATAATTGAGGAGATTCTTCTCCTCAAACTTCTATAAATCTCGTTCTATTACGAGTAATTTCATTCACATTTAAATTAATTATGCCTTTCCAGAGCACAGTAGGCGACTATCAAACAGTTGCAACCCTGGAAACATTCGGTTTCTTACCACCGATGACCCAGGAGGAAATATACGATCAAATTGCATACATAATTGCACAAGGCTGGAGTCCTGTTATTGAGCATGTCCATCCCAGTGGAAGTATGCAAACTTATTGGTCTTATTGGAAGCTCCCATTCTTTGGGGAAAAAGACCTTAACTTGGTTGTAAGTGAATTAGAGGCATGTCATAGAGCATACCCTGATCATCATGTGAGAATCATCGGATACGATGCTTACACTCAAAGCCAAGGAACAGCTTTTGTAGTTTTCCAAGGACGTTAAATCTACTTTTATGTAGTAAATATCTTTCTCCAAAAATTATTTTTGGAGAAAGTTTTTCAAAAGAGTTTCACATTTGAAGATTATGTCAAAAAAAACCAGTAGAGAAATTGCACTAGAAAGAAGAAAGGCGATGAGTGATAGCGGCAAAAAAGCTGCTGCTTATTCTTCAACTACTAAAGATAGAGTTCGATCTTCTCAAGATATACAGATTTCTGGTACTCAGGCTTCTTCGAATAATCAAAGTATTACTAAACCAGTAGCAAAACATATCCCAAAAACTCAGGTAAGTAGAAAGTCTTCTTCAACAACTTTAACTAGTAAAGAGTTAGTAATAGAGAGAAGAAAAGCAATGTCTACTCATGGGAAATCAGCAATAACTTCATCTGATAGAACTCGTACTGATGTTCAAAAAGGAAGTCCTGTAAACACAGTTAAAACTTCCACAAGCAAAAATCAGGAAGTTCAAAACTCACATAATAAAGAAATTAAAACATCAAAACCAAACGTTAAAAGAAGAATTAATCAAAAGAGAAAGCCTATTACTAATACGAGTAGAGATATTGTTTTGGCGAGAAGAGAAGCTCAATCTAAGCATGGTAAATCAGCAACTAAACAAAATACCAGTGCAGCTTCTTTAGCTAGAAGAGGAGACCCAGATTTAAGTAGTAGAGAAATTTCTCAAAGAGTGAGAGAGCTAAGAAGTAAAACTGGTGCCACAGGCAAAAAAGGTAATGGTAAATGTAGACCATGTGGTCCAAATAAAAATGGAGCCAAACAAAATATTGCTGATGCTAGCTGGAAAGTTGGTAAAAGTGAGACTGATTCAGGTCAAATAGTTACTGGAACACAAGCAAATAGATCTGTAAAAACTACAGGTAATGAAGCAAGTACATGCAGAACTGTAACTGGTACCCAATATATGGGAGCAGAAGTTATTGATCAATTTTGTCAAGATAGACCAAGTTATAAACAACCACTTAGATCTACTGTTACCTCTACAACATCAGGTAATAAAGTAACTGGAAATGAAGTTGGTAGATCTGAGAGGGTCACTGGCGATGAGCCTGGGACTTGTAAAAACCTTACAGGTACTGAATATGTATCTGCTAATCAATCACAGAAGTATTGTGGTGATGTTCCAAAAAATCCTTCAAAGGTTAAACATAGTACTACAACTGATGGATTAAAAGTATCTGGCTCACTTCCAGGTAGATCCACTCTGGTTACTGGAGATGAATCAGGTTCTGGACATCAGTTAACTGGAGATCAATATCTTGGCTCAGAGCCAAATCCAAAAGGTAAAGCATTTGAAAAAGTTGGCAGTTACAACACTCTTAATGGGAATAATGTAACTGGTACAGGGGTAGGGAGATCAGACCATATGACAGGCAATGAACATGGGAGTTGCAAGAATGTAACTGGTGATGAGTACATAGGATCTCAACAATATGAGAAGTTTTGTAGTTCAAAACCAAAACCAGAAGCTAGAAAAGTAGGTTTAAGCCTTTCTTCAAAGTCAAATTTAATAAGCGGAACTATGACAGGAAGGTCAAAAATAGTAACTGGAGATGAACCAGGTTCATGCAAAGTGCTAACAGGAACACCATACGCAGGCTTAGATCAGATAAATGATAATTGTAGTACAGAGATTTCTGAAGATATGAAATCTCGATCAACAGTTAATTCAGGAAATAATTCAAATGCCAGACTAACAGGACAACAACCAGGAATTGGCGGAGTAATGACAGGTGCTAAGAAAGGTGCCTGTAAAAACCTAACAGGGACTCCTTATGTTGGAGGAGATCAGTTCTCACAGGCTTGTGATAATCCTCCACATGATACTGCTTATGCGAATCCGGAAAAGTCAGCAGGCAACTCTTGGAACGAATTCTCTGTTAAATCACCATCAAGAGACAAATATTCTGAAAAAAATACTCAAGGTGTTACGGGTAATAAATATGAAAATGGTTCAAAGGTGACAGGGCCTTTTGATATGGCAGTTGATAAGGTCACTGGCACTGAAAAATTTAGATTTGAACCTAATAAAAATATTACTTATAAACAAAAAATGGAAATTGAAGAGGCAGATCGTGCTGCAAAGACACCAGAAAAAAGAGTCGCATCAAGGATTACTGGAGAAGGACAATCAGTGGGAAACGTAACTGGTGATGATTGGGATCGCGGTGATAAGGTAACAGGCACAGAGGGAGCTTCTTCTAGAAAGCGAAATCCATCAAGAGCAGGATTCATGAGCGCAATGCCCCCTATGGAAGTTAAAAGGAATGAGGAAACAGAAAAACCAGATTTCTTGATAACTGGATCTAGTGGAAATACTCGTGAAGGACAACTTGTTACCTTTTCAGGTGGTGCAAGAGGTTAAGTAAATAATGCCTTTAAGAGGACTGGCTAAAGCCAAGAACTTCACATTGGGGCCAACCGCTCCAATGAAAACTTTTACTGAAAATATCCATATACAAACCAAAGAATCAAATAATTTACGAAATTCTGGAAAGACTCATAAATTAACCAATAATATTCAAAATGAAAATCTATTTAGGTATGAAAGCAAAATAAAAAGTGATTTTGACAAAATTGTTCCAACTCTCAAGGAAATTGCTCGAATCCAACATCACGAAGATTTTATAAATAAGGCACAGAAAATATCAAGAAAAAATTTAGGAATAGACTTACCTCTCCATGTATTAGATAAATCTTGGGTTAAACCTCTTGATATGAGAGCTTTATATGCATGGTGTGCTTTCAAACAGCATGAGAAACTTAGCGACAATTTTTTTAACAATGATCCACTTGAAGGTGCTGCTGGAAGTAGGGATGCGGAAGATTTTGAAAAATTTCTCTTAGATTGTGGAATTCATTTACTTGATATAACTCCTTGTTCAGATGGAAGGTTAGCTCATTCAGTTGCTTATGTAATGAGAATACCTTTTAGTTCAGTAAGAAGAAGATCCCATGCTGGAGCATTGTTTGATATTGAAAATACCGTTAATCGATGGGTAAAAACTGAACATAAGAGATATAGAGAGAATGTTCCTAATGAAGCTCATAAAGATACTAGGTACTTAAAAGTTGTAACTTATCATTTTAGTTCAGTAGATCCTTTGCATCAGGGATGCGCAGCCCATGGGAGTAATGACGAGTTAGCGGCAGCAGAAGGTAGAAATAAATTATATGCTTTCAAAGAGGCTGTAGAGAATAGCTTTTGCTGCGGGGCTTCTGTGGATTTAATGTTAATTGGACTTGATACAGACACTGATTCATTAAAAATACATTTATCAACTAGAGATGGCGGTATAGATTTAGATAAAACTATTTCTACATTAGAAATTTATAATTCAACAATAAATTTTTCAAAAGAGGATGCGGAAAGAGAAATTTGCCAGACAATTTCTAAGCAATCTTCAAAAGATAAACTAAGTGGAGTGGAAAAATTTACGTATAAATTAATTGTCAATAATATTTCTCAAATTGATTATGTTAAGGGTTTTCATAATGGTTCTTATGAAGATATTGGACATGCAGAGAGGTTTATTGGAGTAGGTATAGGTTTTAAAGAAGTACATCTCAGGAATTTAACTTATTTTGCTCATTTAGATACAGTCGAAGAAGGGGCTCCAGATTTAGATGTAGGAGTGAAGATTTTTACTGGATTAAATGTTTCTCAAGATCTACCTATTCCTGTAGTAATAAGATTTGATTACTCCGGCAAAGTACCCGGCGCAAAAGAGAGGGCAATAAATGATTGTGAAAGAGTTAATAATGCGATATCAATTAGATATAAAAATTTAGTTGATCAAGGTTTGTTGCATACTTGCTCTACTATTAGAGATAGAGACAACATTCATTCCGCCGAAATTATTGGAATGTCTTTAGATAAAAAAACAGAGGAGGCTCACTAATTATGTTAATTTGCAAGGTTGTAAAACCACTTGTTTCTACCAATAGGATTCCTGGTTTTGAACATAAACATCTGCAGGTTGTATTAGATGGTTCTTCTAATAAAGTGGCAGTTGATGCTGTTGGCTGTAAGCCAGGAGATTGGGTTATTTGTGTTGGAAGTTCTGCTGCTAGAGAAGCTGCGGGAAGCAAATCTTATCCAAGTGATTTAACGATTGTTGGAATTATTGATCATTGGGATCCAGACAAGTCATAAAAAAGGAGGATATAAATTGTGGAAATTATGAAGGTACTAGGAAGGATGGTATGCACTCAAAGAGTCGCTGGCTTAGGTCATATGAATTTACGAATTTTAGAAAATAATAAAGGAAAGAAAGTAGTTGCTGTTGATCCTGTTGGAGCAAGAGAAGGTAACTGGGTTTTTACTGCTAGTGGCTCTGCCGCTAGATTTGCATGCCCTAATCCAGAAGTTCAAACCGATTTAACAATTGGCGGTATTATTGATTATTGGGAGAGTGACTAAAAATTTTAACTTCAAAAATTTATTGAGAAACTTTGTTGAATGTATAGTGTAATTAGTCTTGAATAAAGAATGTAATGTGGAATGAAAGAGAATCACCTTTGAGGATTGAAAAAAGATTTGAATTTGATCAATACTCAAAAATTAGTAAATTCATGGGGGAAATAGAGAAATTATGCAAAGAAAGAGATATCTATCCAAATATCAGCTTCGGTAAGAATTTTGTAAGTCTTTCCATATTTTTAGATAATAAAGAAATATCAGAAAAGGAAAAAGACTTTTCAATGGATATTGATAAATTTTATTTAGAGGATTAGTCCTTTTTAATAATTATTAGGCTTTGCAATATCTCTTTTGATTAAAGCCATTAAATATGTTGGGGCTTTATATCTACCAGGTAGACATCTATTTAAAGTCTCAAGATGACTCCAACACACTGTCTTTTCTATATCTTTAACTGAGTTTCCTTTTAAGATTAATAGTCTAAGAGCTTTGCAAAATAAAGGATAACCTGCTTCTAGTTCATCTATATTAAGCTTTGCTGCTGACATAGATCAAAGATGAATTATCAACTAATAATCTATACAACTATGGTGCACAATTGGTTCATATTTCAAATTTCTCAATAATTAGAAATTAATCTAGAAATGCTACGCAATCTATTTCAACTAAAACTCCTTTTGGTAGAGATGAAACTTCCACACAGGCCCTTGCTGGAGGATTATCTATATTAAAAAAATCACTATATATTTTATTGACAATTTGAAAATTACTTAAGTCCGTTAAGTAAATAGTTGTTTTTATTACATCCTCTATTTTGGCTCCACCAGCTTTAAGAACTTCTCCAAGATTTTTTAAAACTTGAATAGTTTCCTTCTCTATATCACCTAAACATGTTATTTCATTTAAAGCTGGGTCTATAGCAATTTGACCAGAACAATAGATAAAATCCCCAGCTTTTATTGCTTGATTATAAGGTCCTACTGGATCTGGAGCATTTGATGTTTTAATTACTTGTTTGGGGGACATTTGTTTAAGAAGATACCTATCTATTTAAACCCATAAATCTTTATTTGCTCTTAAAAAAGTAAATTCTTCTATATTTTTTGCTCTTAAGAAAAGGTTTATTTTCATCTCTTCATCAAGTAAAAATGGAATTGTCAATTCATTTAGTGAAAGTTTTTTTTCAACTTCCGAAAGTTTATTTTTTATATCTTGATCTTCTGGCTTAAGATTCAATGCCCACAATATATTCCCCTTTGTATATTCATGTGCACAATATATGAGAGTATTTTTTGGTAAAGATTTGATTTTTTCTAGTGAAGAATACATTTGTTGATAAGTTCCCTCAAAAATTCTTCCACAGCCTCCAGAAAATAATGTGTCACCAATAAAAAGAACAGGATTTTCCCCATTCAAAAAGAAGGAAATATGTGAGCTTGTATGACCTAATACTTCAATTATTTTTACTTCTTCCCCTAAAATGTTTAAAGTTTCTCCATCTTCAACAGATACATTTTGAAAAGGGATTCGCTTTTTTTCTTTGGAGGAAGCAATCACTTTTACATTTGGCCATTTTTCAATAAGAGACTTCGTCCCTCCAATATGGTCTGAATGATGATGAGTTTGCAAAATAGCTTCTAAGTGAAAATTGTTTTCATTTATATATCTAATAACTGGTTCGTGAACAGATGGATCTACAACTACAACGGATTTATCTTTTACCCACAACCAAATGACGTTATCACTTAAAACTCTAAGTCCGATTATATTTCGAGCTTTATTAAATTCCATTGTTAAATTAGAATGAAGAATCCTTGGAAGAAATTGATCTATGATTACTATAGCTTTACCAAAAGGAGCTCTGTTAAAAGATTCAATTTCAACTTTTAAAAAAGCTGGGTTAGATTTCTCTGATGCGTTGGAAGAAAATAATAGATCATTAACCTTTGAATCAAATTGCAAACGGGCAAAAGCTTTACTAGTAAGAAATGGGGATGTGCCTGTTTATGTAAGTTATGGTCAGGCTGATTTAGGGATTGTTGGGTATGACGTTTTACGAGAATCTGAATTAAAAGTCGCAAAGTTATTAGATTTAGGATTTGGTGGATGTCATATGTCATTAGCGGTTAAGAAAAATAGTAATTATTCAAAACCAACTGATCTCCCAGCCAATTGTAAAATAGCAAGTAAATTTATAAAAACATCAAGATCTTATTTTGAAGAATTAAATATTCCTGTAGAAATAGTTCATTTGAAAGGATCAGTCGAGCTTGGTCCTATTACAGGTATGGCAGAGGCAATAGTTGATTTGGTGGCAACGGGAAAGACTCTTAAAGAAAATGGTTTAATTAAAATAGATGAACTTTATTACTCGACTGCAAGATTAATTGGAAATCCTTTATCTATGAGGTTAGATGATAATCATCTCAGAGATACTATTTTATCAATAGAATCAACTAATGCTTTATAGAAGATTAGCTAAATGTTTTTTAAAGATTTTAGAAGGATTAAAAAGTTAGGTAAATATTTAACTAAAGATAAAAAAACAATCTATCTAATCTTGATAGTTTTGTTACCTGTTTCTTTCTCTGGAGCAATTCAACCATTATTAGTTGGTCAAGCAATTACCATTTTAAAGAATGAAACTACAGATGTTTGGCTAAGTAAAACTTTCTTTGGACAGTCAATAAATGCCATAATCCTAACTTTATTTATAACTGTATTATTCAGATTAGTTCTGCAGGGATACCAAACATACAATATCCAATCAGTGGGACAACGTTTGACAGCGAGAATAAGAAGAGAACTTTTTGATCATTCAATATCTTTATCTCTGAGATATCACGATAAAATGCCTGTCGGTAAATTATTAACGAGATTAACAAATGATGTTGACGCTTTAGCGGAGGTTTTTGGTAGTGGGGCAGTAGGAGTAATTGCTGACTTCGTCAGTCTGATAGTAATTGCTTTGACAATGCTATCTATTGATCGAGGACTTGCTATTTTATTACTTTTGACTCAAATCCCTGTTTCATATTTTATTATTTGGCTTCAAAAACGTTACAGAAGAGCCAATTATCAAGTAAGGGAAGAATTGTCTCAACTAAACTCTGATTTTCAAGAGAATCTTCAAGGTTTAGAAGTTGTTCAGATGTTCAGAAGAGAGGCTCTCAATAGCAAAAAGTTTTCCAAAACCGGAGTCGCTTATAAGAAAGCAGTAAATGGAACGATATTTTACGATAGTAGTATTTCTGCATTTATAGAATGGATTTCTCTTGCGGCAGTTTCCTTGGTTTTAGCAGTTGGAGGATATCTTGTTACTTCTGGAAATATTGGTTTAGGAACATTAACAACTTTTATTTTATACTCCCAAAGACTTTTTGAGCCTTTAAGGCAGCTTGCGGAAAGATTTACTCAGATACAAGGAGGTTTAACAGCTGTAGAAAGAATCAATGAATTATTGGATGAAGAAATACAGATTAAGGACTCTATTTCCGCAAAACATTTTTTAGAAAGTGCTGAAAATGTAAAAAAGAAATTTAAGGGCAAAATCGAATTCAAGAATGTTAATTTTTTCTATAACGAAGGCGAGCACATCATAAAGAATTTATCTTTCATTATCAATCCAGGAGAGCATGTAGCTTTTGTAGGGCCAACTGGTTCAGGTAAAACTACCATAATAAGATTATTATGTAGATTGTATGAACCTCAATCAGGCCAAATTTTAATTGATGATATAGATATAAAAGATATACCTATTGCAACTCTTAGAGATATGTTGGGAGTAGTTTTGCAAGATACCTTTATTTTTAGTGGAAATGTCGCAGATAATTTAAAACTAAATTCGAATGTGGACAATCTTAAATTAGAAAATCTTTGTAAAGAATTAGGGTTAGACAATTTGTTAAAAAAATTACCAGAGGGTTTGAACACCTTACTTAGAGAAAGAGGAGGAAATCTCTCTTCAGGAGAGAGACAACTTCTTTCAGTAGCTCGAGTAGCGATTAGAAATCCTATTGTTTTAATAATGGACGAAGCAACAGCGTTTATGGATCCCTCTACAGAAGCTACTTTGCAGAAAGATCTTGAAAGAATTCTCTCAAAAAGAACAGCATTGGTAATAGCTCACAGGTTAGCAACTATTGAAAGTTCTGATAAAATTTTAGTCTTAAAAGGGGGATCATTAGTTGAAGAGGGAACACATAGTGAATTAAGACTGAAAAAGGGTTTATATTTTCAGCTCTCTGAGCTTCAACAAAAAGGATTCGCGAATTTTTAAATGATTTTTAGAAACCAAGGGTCGTTAATAAAAAAATCAAACAGCATAACAAGAGATGAGCTGATAGATCTCTATGGTTCAAATTCTTATGAGTTTACCCAAAAAATTAAAAAAGAAATATTTGTATGTAGTAAAAATAAAGATTTAGATCTAATAGAACTAGATCAACTTTTGCAAACTGTTGGTTGGAGCAGAAGACCTATAAGAAGAGTGAAAAGAGCTTTGGATTACAGTATTTTGGTGGTTGGGTTATGGCGCCATGATGATAAATTCCCCAGACTGGTAGGATTTGCAAGATGTACTGGAGATGGAATTTTAGAAGCAACCGTTTGGGATGTAGCTATTAACCCTGTTTACCAAGGTCTTGGATTGGGGAAAGAATTAATGAAATATATCCTAAAAGAATTAAAAAATATTGGAATTTCTAAAGTAACCCTTTTTGCTGATGCTGAAGTAGTTTCATTTTACAAAAGACAGGGTTGGATATTAGAACCAAGAGGCTCAAAATGCGCTTTTTGGTATGCAAATTAATCATTTTTTGTAGTAGTCAGAATATATAGATTCTAAAGATTCGCCATTTAACCATCTTCTTCTAAAGTGCCAGTTCTTTATTGCTTGGAGAAAAATATTAGTTCTTTCCCATTTCCTAGAACTTATAAAAATAGGGGAATTTAATTGTTTTAAATCTTTTTTATTGTTTAATCTTCTTAAAAAATCTACATCTTCCATTAAAGGTATCTTTCTAAAACCATTATTCTTAAAATAGTTATTTCTATGAATTATTAAACCTTGATCTCCATACGGTTGTTTAAAATATTTACTTCTAATATTTACGAGAATTTCGAGGACCCTATAAATTATCTTTTTGTGATTAATTTTAAATTTAAAATAGTAAATACTATTATTACTCTCCTTTAAAAATGAATTAGTTTTTCTAAACCAATCATGAGTTAATCTTGTATCTGCATGTAAGAATATTAGCCAGTCTCCTTTTGAATTCTTTGCACCCATATCTAATTGTAAACCTCGATTCTTTTCTTTGGATATAAATACTTTCGCTCCATAAATATTTGCTATATCAATAGTTTTATCTTCACTTCCACAATCAACAATTATAATCTCCCCCTCTTTCTGAATACTTGATAAGTCTGAAAGCAATAATGGCAAATTATTAGCTTCATTAATAGTTGGAATAATAATTGAGATTTTAGACAAGTCGATTACTTTCTATTTTCAATATCAATAATTGTATCTATGTCTATTTTTTTATCTAAAAACTTATATTTCAATTTTGTAGAAGCAAAATTATTAATTGTATTTTTAAGAACTTTTTCCGACCCCCAGTTAATATTTATAAAAGGTAGATAAATATGCGATGAGATTATTTTTTCTGATAAACCAATAAGCCAATATCCTCCATCATTAGATGGTCCTAAAATAAGATCATTTTGTTGAAGCTCTTTAAAAGTATTCAATAAATCTTGATGACATAAATCTGGAAGGTCCGTACCAATAAAAATAATATTTTTAATCTTATGTCTAGCACAAAATTTTTTGTTGATAATTATTTGCCGCTTCATTTTTTCTCCCAAGCAACCTTTTCCCTGTAAATTAAATTTTTTGATACCTAATTCTCTAGTCCATCTTCTACAATTACTTTCTCCTAAACCAGATATGGCAATAGAAATATCAATTAGTTTATTTTCTTGGAGAAATTTGGCGACTGAAATAGTGTGATTGGTCATTACACGTTGAACCTTTGCAGAATTAGCTTTACCTATATCTTTTGATAATCTTGTTTTGCATCTTCCAAAACCATGCCATTTTGCCATGATGATAAGTAATGCTTTATCCAATAATTTAGTGAGATTTAAAATAATTATATGCCTTTAGAAAAAAAATTTTTTATAAATTTGTATGATGCTTTGTTAAGTAATTTTAAATTTGTCGTGATCTTGTGATTTCCTAATGGCCAATTATTAAATTCCAACTAGATTAATAATCTAGAGAATAAAATTTTGCAAGCAATTAATCCTATTTGGACGGAAGTTCAACAATCACTTCAAAAAACTTTAAGTAAGCCTTCATTTGAAACATGGATAAGGCCTGCTAAATTTAATTGTTTTGAAAATGGCTTATTAACTTTAATTGCTCCAAATACATTTTCCAGTGATTGGTTAAGAAAGAATTATTGTCAAACTATCGAAAAGGCTGCAAAAGAAATATGCGGCCATGATGTAAAAGTTGTTTTTAAATCTGAAACAAATATTAGCAGCGATTCAGTAAATAAAGAGAACCTTGATGAACAGATCGTAAATCATAAAACAAAATCATTTCCCAACAATAGTCAAGATATTTCTTCGAAAAATCGTTCCAAACATCCCAATGGTCTTAATCTGCGCTACGTCTTTAAAAGATTTGTTGTAGGTCCAAATAGTAGGCTGGCTCATGCCGCGGCTTTGGCAGTTGCCGAATCACCTGGTAGAGAATTTAATCCATTATTTATTTGTGGAGGAGTAGGTCTCGGTAAAACTCATTTAATGCAAGCAATAGGCCATTATCGAGTAGAAATAGATCCAGAAGCAAAAGTTAAATATGTATCTACAGAGACTTTTACTAATGATGTTATTAGTGGTATTCGAAGAGATGGAATGACAGCTATTCGAGACAAATATAGAAATGTAGATTTGATTTTAATAGACGATATACAGTTCTTAGAAGGCAAAGAGTATACACAAGAAGAATTCTTTCATACTTTTAACGCTCTTCACGAATCAGGGAGTCAAATAGTTATCGCAAGTGATAGACCTCCAAATCAATTGTCGGGAATTCAAGAGAGATTAATTTCTAGGTTTTCAATGGGTATGACCGCAGATATTCAACCACCTGACCTTGAAACGAGGACAGCCATCCTTCAAAAAAAGGCAGAACAAGAGAGGATGAGTCTTCCAAGAGATTTAATTCAATTTATAGCAGGAAGATTTACTTCGAATATTCGAGAATTGGAAGGAGCATTTACTAGAGCTGTTGCATTTGCATCAATAACAGGCTTGCCAATGACAGTCCAATCAATTGCTCCAATGCTTGATCCAAATAGTGTAGGAGTAGTAGTTACTCCAAAACAAGTTATCAATAAAGTGTCAGATTTCTTTAAAGTTTCTACTGATGAATTGATTAGTTCAAGTAGAAGAAAACCAGTAAGTCAGGCTAGGCAAATAGGTATGTATCTTATGCGACATGGAACTGATCTAAGCCTACCAAGAATTGGAGATGAGTTTGGGGGCAAAGATCATACAACAGTTATGTATGCTATTGAACAAGTAGAGAAAAAGTTGTCTATTGATCCTAATATTGCAAGTCAAGTTCAAAAAATAAGAGATTTACTTCAAATAGATTCAAGAAAAAATTTATAGTTCTAATATTAACTAGAAGCAAAATTTCTAGGATCTTGATCAAATCTATGACTGAAAGGTATCTTATCTATTTCATCAATATCACTCAGCGATTCAATTTTATTTAATGATTGTCTTAATAACCTTGCCGAAATAATTGGCATATCTCTTGGAACTGAGATTCTATTTTTTAAGTATCTTAAAGAGATTCCTGAAAGTTTTTTAGGGATTAATACTTCACCTGTGATCATATGGCTTAAAGCTGATCTCAATGATTCGTCAAAGGATTCTTTATTGTATGGGTTTATCTTAAGTAAATTGTCTTTATGCTTTATCACTCTTTTAAGAGCAATTATTGCATAATATTTTGAATCATAATTTTGGTTTAATTCATAATTACCTAAACCCTCCCCAGTATCTATTAGCTTTGAGAAAGTAATCTGTTGTTCATTGCTTTCTTTATAGCATCCTCCCATTTGTGGGGGTAAATCATGAGAATGAGTATGAAAATCTCCTTGAGTGCCTCTATAAGCACTTGTCCCCTCAAAAAGGGTAAGCCAGTTATCTACATGACGATAATTAGATCTTAAATTAAACCCTTTGTAATAAATAAGTGATGCATTCATTCTCTCCATATAGGGAATGAAAATTATATCTCCAACACCAGGCTCTATATCACCCGTGTTAGAAACTGATGGATCAATAAACCCTGATTTTGAGCTACTTAAGATTTCATCGAGTTTAGAAATGGATTCTTTAAATCTTTTTTTTCTAAAAGAGTTATCTATAAAATTAAAGCTTTCTCGGCAAAGCCAATTACACCAGGATCTGAAAATTTCTCTTTCTAACTCTCGAATTTTTATAAGGTGACTAGATGCAATAAAAGATCCAAGTGCTCCAAATTCATTTTCTAAAAAACCAATGATATCGTCGCTTTCAGTTATAACTTGCCCTTTAAATTCAATTGCAGGTAATTTCCCCGATCTGACTTTTTCAAGGAACCAACTTTCTTTTTGGCCGTAGCAAAACATATTTATTTTCTTGACTCTGTATGGAATTTTCTTAAATTCAAGCCATAACCATATCTTCTGACAGTAAGGACACCAAGAATGCCTATCCCTATAGAGTGTAATTAATACATCATTTTCACTATGTCCAAATAATCTTAAATTTGCGTAGGAATTATTTATACCATGGACTCTATCGAGATCTTCAACTTCAAATTTATTTAAATCATCCCATGTCAAAATCCTATTCATTATTTGAATTAAAGCTATAAACTAACGTTATAATAATTGATTAAAAAAGTCTTGGAATTTGAATTTGATTTAATTGTTGTTGGCGCTGGATCTGGAGGACTCGCGGCGGCTAAACGTGCTGCTAGTTATGGAGCAAAAGTCGCAATCATAGAAGCAAATCAAATAGGAGGAACTTGTGTGATAAGAGGATGTGTGCCTAAGAAATTAATGGTTTATGCAGCTAAAAGTAAAAAAAATATAGATTCTTCTGAAGGATATGGATTGAAAAATGAAGGTATTAATTTTGAATCAAATATTTTGTTGAAGAATGTTAGAGAGGAGGTTTCTAGATTAAGTAATTTACATAGAAATTCTTTAAAAAAGTTGAATATAACTATTTTTGAAGGATTAGGAAGATTTATTAATCAAAATGAATTAGAAATTATTTGTTCAAAAACAAAGAAAATTAAAAACAAAATAAGTTCAAAAAAAATTCTTATTTCAGTTGGCGGTAAACCAAAGAAATTAAATATTCCTGGGGTAGATTTGGCATGGACCAGTGATGATATTTTTGAATTAGAAAACTTTCCTAAATCAATATTAATAGTAGGAGGTGGATATATTGCTTGTGAATTTGCTTCTATTTTCAGAAATTTAGGTACTGAAGTAACTCAATTAATTAGAGGTCAACATCTACTTAATGGTTTTGATGAGGATCTTTCTTCATGCCTAGAGGAATCACCTACTTTTACTGAAATCAATATAATCCCCAATACTCAATTAGAATCAATCAAAAAAGTAAATGGAAATTTGGAATCTACCCTAAACTCGGGAGATAAACTCCTAACTAATAATATTCTTATTGCTACAGGAAGAGAACCAAATCTTTTGCCTTTAAATTTAGATTTTTTAAATCTAAAGATGGATGGCCAATATTTAGATGTCGATGAACTTAATCAAACAAGCAACGCAAATATTTTTGCAGTTGGCGATATCATAAATAAGCCAAACTTAACTCCAGTAGCAATAGAACAAGGGAGAGTTTTTTCGGATAATTTTTTTAATGCCCAAAAAAGAAAAGTCAATTATGAATATATCCCTAAGGCCGTTTTTACTATTCCAGAAATTTCAACAGTTGGCTTAAGTGAGAAAAGAGCTAAAGAGATTTATTCTGAAAAAAATATAAAAATTTTCAAATGCAAATTTACCCCTATGTCTAATACCTTTAAAAAGAATAAATCAAAATGTATGTTGAAGATTGTAGTTCATAAGCTAACTGACAAAGTTCTCGGATGTCATATGTTTGGAGAAACATCGTCTGAGATTATTCAAATGGTATCAATTTCATTAAATGCAGGGATAACAAAAAAAGACTTTGATATTACTATGGCTTTGCACCCAACTATCTCAGAAGAATTTGTGACTATGTATGGATAAATTATGAATTAGAAAATTTGTATTTTTCTTGAACAATCAGAAATACTACAAGTAATGCAAAGTAAACAAATAAACCTATCCTTAATTCAGAAAGGAAGTTAAATTCATTCAGGAAAAGTATCTTATCGAGAATGTAGAAAATATAAAGATTAAGCAAAATAAATCCTTCAATTCTTGTAATTTTCCCTTTGCTCCAGAAAATTGGTAAGCATGCAAAGGTAGTTAAAACCATAAAAGGTAAGTCAACTTTTATTAGACTCTGTTCAATTACTAAACCTTTAAATCCTGAAAAAATACTGCAACTTCCAAGGATTAAAAGTTGATTGAGTAAATTACTTCCTATTACATTCCCAATCGCAAGATCTGTTTTGCCTTTAAATGCAGCAATTATTGAAGTTACTAATTCTGGTAAAGATGTCCCAGTTGAGACGATAGTTAAACCAATAACAATTTCATTTACACCCAAAAGAGTAGCGAGCGTTTGAGAACCATTTACTAAAATATTTGAACCAAAGCTTAAAAGAAATATTCCCAATATTAACTTTAGTAAAATATTCATTTTCCCTTTATAGTTATTTTTAAATTCTTCTATCTCTGGTTCAGCATCTTTTGTCTCCTCTCCTGTTTCATTGATGGTATTGATTTCCCATATTGTATTTAAGATTAAACAAAATATTAGAAATATCCCTGCTTGCAATGTTAATAAGCCTGTTGATGACATAGCCCAAACTGCACAAGAAATTGCCATTAAAAGAGGCACATCTCTTCTGACTATTCTGCTTTTTACTTTAAGAGGTGTTATCAATGAACTTATGCCCAAAACAACTAGAACATTAAAAATATTGCTTCCAATTACATTGCTTGCCGCAAGCGAATCACTGCCTTTTAAAATTGAACTCAAACTTACCAACAACTCGGGAGAGCTTGTTCCAAGAGAAACAACTGTCAAACCAATTACTATTTGAGGTATTCCTAAAATTAAAGATAAAAAAATGGCTCCTTGAATAAAGAACTCTCCTCCAACAAAAAGTAGAACTACCCCTAAAAATATTTCTATTATTGGAAATAAAAAATCACTCATATTAACGATTTAATTTAGATAATAAAAATTTTCATAATTGGTTAATAACTATCCTCGAATATCTATAATCTATTGTCAATTTTAATTTGCTGTTAAAATTAATTAAATAGAAAAAATTTTGAAGATTTTAAACATAATAAAACCTGATGATTGGCATTTACATTTAAGAGAAGGTCTTGTATTAAAAAATATCATTCAGTTTACTTCGGAATATTTTGGAAGAGCTATTGTTATGCCAAATACTAAAAGTCCCATAACATCAATCAATAGCGCTATTTCTTATAGGAAATCTATTGTTGAAGCGCTACCAGAAAGTTCTAAGTTTGAACCATTAATGACAATTTATCTTACAGATGACACTGATAAAGGGGAACTAATTAATGGTTTTAAAAATAATGTTTTTTTTGCAGCAAAATTATATCCTGCTAATGCCACAACAAATTCCAGTTATGGAGTTAGGAAAATAGAAAATTTATATAATATCTTTGAATTAATGCAAGATTCTGGAATGCCTCTTTTAATTCATGGTGAAGTGACTGATTCTGAAGTAGATGTATTCGATAGAGAAGAAGTTTTTATAGATAAAGAACTTTCTCAAATAACCAAAAGATTTCCAAAACTAAAAATCGTTTTAGAGCATATAACTACCTCTTACGCAGTGGATTTTGTGCAAGAAAATAACATTGGGGCTACTATTACCCCGCATCATTTGCATATAAATAGAAATGCGATGTTTTTTGGAGGCTTAAATAGTGATTTTTACTGCTTACCAGTTGCTAAGAGGGAAAATAATAGACTAGCTTTAAGGAGAGCGGCAACAAGTGGAAAAAAATGTTTTTTCTTGGGGACTGACTCTGCTCCACACCTTAGGAAGTGGAAGGCTTTTTGTGGATGTGCAGGTATTTTTAATTCGCCAGTAGCAATAGAAAGCTACTTAACAGTTTTCGAAGAGGAGGATGCTTTAGATAATTTTGAAAAGTTTGCAAGTTTGAATGGCCCTAGTTTTTATAATGTCCCACCAAATAAAGAAAAATTAAAATTAGTTTCTAGACCTAACAAAATTAAAGAATATATTGATGTCGTTGAAGAAAAAAATATTGTCGGACAAATAAAACCATTTCATGCAGGTGAAACTTTACAATGGCAAGTAGAAGGAATAGTAAATTAAAAAAATCAGATTTAATCTGACAATTAAAAGTGTAAATATTCCAATTTTTCTTGGTTAAATGGGTTACTTTCAGCTACGATTAGATAGCGCAAATTCCAGAGGGAGTGTGGCGGAATTGGTAGACGCGCCGGACTTAAAATCCGTCGAGCGATTTAGCTCGTGGGGGTTCAAGTCCCCCCACTCCCATTTTTTAATTATTTATTTTTAGTTCTGACGATAACTTCCAATAGTTGTTATGTTTTAACTAAGCAACCATAAATTAAAATGGAAAGTTTTTTCAATAATTCATTCGCTACTTTAATTGCTTATATCGGAATTATCTCTACCTATTTATTTGTTATCCCATTGTTACTATTTTACTGGATGAATAATAGATGGAATATTATGGGTAAATTTGAAAGATTAGGAATTTATGGCCTTGTATTTCTTTTCTTTCCAGGTTTAATTTTATTTTCTCCATTTTTGAATCTCAGATTAAAAGGAAGTGGTAAAGGGTAAATATTTGACTAAAGGAAAAGTTATACAAATAGGTTTATTTATTTCATTAATAGGATTAATTAGTTATAAATTTGCACCGCAAATTGGTATCGATAATTTAACAGCCACTACTCTTTCAAGTTCTATCTTGATTTTGATTGTTATTTCTTGGGTAACATCTTACGTTTATAGAGTTGTAAATGGAAAAATGACTTTTATGGAACAAAGGAAGCGTTATAGAAAAGAGTATGAAAAAGTTGTTAATGATAAACTAGAAACCAAATTCAACTCATTGTCAAAGGAAGAACAGCAAAAACTTATGGAAGATTTAGAGAAAAATCCATAAGTTTTCATAGAAAAATATCTAAAAATTATGAAAGATAACAAAATGCAAATTACTAAAAATGAATCTTTATCTAAGGTAGATGAGATGTTTTGTGAGTTAAAAAATAAAAAAAAATTTGCTTTAATGCCTTTTATAATGGCTGGAGATCCCAATATTGGAATAACGGCTGAGATCTTATTAAAGTTACAAGAAAATGGAGCTGATCTTATTGAATTAGGTATCCCTTATAGTGACCCACTTGCAGATGGACCTGTTATTCAAGTGGCGGCCTCTCGCGCCCTAAAGTCAGGTACTAGCTTAAGAAAAGTAATTAAACTTTTAGAGTCTTTAAAAGGTAAATTAAATATCCCCATCATCCTTTTTTCTTACTTGAATCCATTACTATGTTTTGGCTTTGAAAGGTTTTGTGAGATGGCATCTGATGCTGGAGTTTCTGGACTAATAGTTCCTGACCTCCCTTTGGAGGAAGCTTATAAATTTTCTAAAATAGTTAGTAACCATTCTATGGACTTAATTTTATTGGTAGCGCCAACTACTCCTTTTGAAAGAATGAAACAAATATCAAATCATACAAAAGGCTTTACTTATTTAGTAAGTGTTACAGGTGTCACTGGTGAGAGAAACAAAATGGAAAATAGAGTAGAAAATCTTATTGCTAAATTAAAAGATGTAAATAGTAATCCAATTGCTGTTGGTTTTGGAATATCAACTCCAGAACATGTTAATAAAGTTCGTGAGTGGGGAGCAGATGGAGTAATTATTGGGAGTGCATTCGTAAAACGAATCTCTAGCTCAAATGAAAAAGATGTTGTCGATCATGTTGGTGAGTTTTGTAAAGAAATGCGTTTAGCTGCTGATCAAAAAAAATAAAAACAAAGATAATTTATTAATTAAAAGAATTATTTATAGAAAATTAATTAAAAAAGTTATAACTAATTTATTAGTTTTGTCTTTAAGATTCTTCTGTAGGTAATAATCTGATTTGTTTTCTTCCGAGCTTAATTTTGAATTCATCACCTGCTTTTAAATCAAGAAGTGCTGTATATGCTTTCCCAATCAGAAGATTTCCATTGCCTTGAACTGTAGCAATATAACTAAGTTTTCTTCCACCTTTTCCAATACCTGCAACTCCAGAATCACCAAGATTAACCCCTTTTGCTTCTAAAAGTGCTTCATAAAATGCGGTAAAGTTTAAGCGTTCACCTCCGTTTTTTTTTGTGGAAACATATCCACAGGCGCGAACTAGGTCAGATTTGCTAACATCACCAAGTTCTTTAACTTTTGCAAGGAGATCGCTACCAGTTAGCATAATTAATTAATAGAAAGTTGTATTAAATAACATAGCAATCTGCGTGTAATATATGCAATTATTAATTATCTATTCATTCTATTATTTATATTTTAAAATGGAAAAGTTTGTAGTTTTTGGACGGTACTGTGAAGATGCAATTTCTAAAAGGGAACCATTTCGTAAACAACATCTTAATAGACTTAAAAACTTAAAAGATAGTGATATTCTTGTTACATTAGGGCCAACAAAATGTACCAAATATTTGTTTGGAATTTTTAATGCTAATGATGTAAACGAGTTGAAAGATCTCATTGAGGAGGATATATATTGGGAAAAAGGTATATGGATTAATTATGATATTTACCCCTGGATTCAGGTATTTTAAATATGTTTTACGAAGAAATTTTGTAATTATTAACTATTAATAAAAAAGAACCAAATATAGTAATAATAAATAATATTTTTGCTTTAATAATTCAATTATTTATCATATCTAGGAGTTAAAACGATATTTGTTTAAATATTAGTTTTAATAGGTTATATAATTTTTAATTAAAAATATATTATTTTAAATAATATTTATTTACTAGTATCTTGATTTATCTGGTTTACTAATGAGTCGATATCTAATTGATTATATGGTGGTGGTTGTTTTGTTTCTAGATAATCGTTCTTGATATTGTTTAGCCATTTTTGCTCAATCTTTATAAGATTTTTTGCAATATTGAACATGCCGCCTTTTTTGTATAATTCTTTCATTTTGAGAATAATCTCGGAGGTTCTACTCGATTTAATATTTAATTCATTTGCTAAGTCTTTTTGGGTAAATCCATGCGTTTTTAACCAATCTTTAATGAAGGAGACGAGTTCTTTTTCTTCCTGTAAAGATAATTTACTCATTCAATAAAAAGGAAATAACTTATTAAGCTTATTCTCTGCTCTTGCTCTTATTGAAGGAGTCATGTATTTGCTCCATATACTGAGTACTGCTGTGAGGGCTACAAAATCATCACTAAAACCAACTAAAGGCATAAAGTCAGGGAAAAGATCAAATGGCATAATCAAATATGCTAGAGCAGCCATTAATGAAACTCTAACTTGTGCAGGAGTATAAGGATCTAATGCCATCTCCAAAACTTCTAAGGCAGGTTTAGCAATTGTTCTTCCAGCTTTAATAAGAATCTTGATAATGATATTTTCATCAAATGTTGAACTTTCTAAAACTTCAGCATCATAGATTTTTTCTTGAGTTTTGTAATTCTCTTTCATCCTTATAAATGAAATTTAAATATTTTAAATAGAATTTTTTAGCTAATACTATCAACTAATCCATTCTGTATTCCTGCTTTTCTAAGTTTTCTTAAAGCACGTTGAACAACTTGTCGGCAATATTCCCTGCTACAACTCATATGTCTTGCAACTTCAGCTAAAGTTCTCCATTCATTTGAGCCGTCTAAACCAAATCTTAGGCTTACTATCTTTCTCTCTTTCTCAGTTAAATTTGCTTTATCTAATAACTTCCAAGCCGAGGCAGTCCTTTCGGCTAATTCGGCTAATTCCATTGGGGGAGTTTGATCACTTGGAAGAATATCAACTAATTCGGAAGGATCTGATTTTGATTTAACAGTACCTTGGAGACTAACAGTGATGCTTCTTAATTCACAAGAAAGGAGTTCGTCAATTTCCTCTTTGGTTATTTTCATTTCCTCAGCTAACTCATCACTATTAGGTGGAATACCCTTAAGTTGCATAAGCTTTGATTTTGCTGATCTTAGTTTTGTAAGTTTTTCATTAATGTTAACAGGAATCCTTATAGTTCTACTTTGAGTTGACAATGCTCTATTTAAACCTTGCCTAATCCACCAATAAGCGTAGGTAGAAAATCGATGTCCTCTAGACGGATCATATTTTTCTACAGCCCTTGTAAGACCTAAAGTTCCCTCTTGAATTAAGTCAAGTAATTCTAATCCTTTCCCCTGGTATCTCTTAGCAAGGTTTACAACTAGTCTTAGGTTGGCTGTTATCATCTCGTTTTTAGCTTTTTCACCAATTTTGATCTTTTTTCTCTCAGCTTCGGAATATTCACAAGCGGGCCCTTTCCCTCCTGCCTCTTGACATCTATTAATAAGTACAACCATTTCTTGGACTTTTCTGCCCATCGTGAGTTCTCTTTCGGGAGTCAAAAGTTGATGACGACCTATTTCACCAAGAAAATCGCTTAATGAACTCACGATTTACCTCACTGTTAATATATTCAACTTATAGTCAATTCAGTAATAAGCCATACATGTAATAATTAATTAATATTTAATTAACATTATTGTTTAAATTTTCAAGTTGAAAAAATTATAAATTATAAATTTTGATTATTTAATTTTTTCTTCTTGATTCTAGAACAGCAAGTACATCTCTCCACTCAACGCCTTTATGCATAAGGGCTACTTGCAGATGATAAATTAAATCAGCAGCTTCATTTGAAATTGAATTTTTATCATTATCTTTGCAAGCCATTATAAATTCTGCAGATTCCTCTCCTATTTTTTTTAAAATAGTATTACTACCTTTTGTTAATAAATGATTTGTGTAACTTTTTTCTGATGGATTTATTGATCTTTCGTTAATTGTATTGAATAATTCAGAGCAAATATTTGAGAAGGGAGTTGTTTTTTTCTCTTTTTTATCACTTTGATTAATTTTGATTTCGTTGAAAAAACAACTTTTTTCCCCAGTGTGACATGCTCCTGAACCATTTTGTTCAATCAAAAGGATTAGTGCATCATTATCGCAGTCGAATCTTATCTCCCTAAGTATTTGGGTACTTCCACTTGTAGCTCCTTTTCTCCAAATTTCGGATCTTGATCTACTCCAATAATGAACGTTTTTGGTTTCAAGTGTCATTGTCAAAGATTCTTTGTTCATCCAAGCAAGCATAAGAATTGATCCGTCAAGCCAATCTTGTGCTATTGCAGGGATTAATCCATAATTATCAAAGCGTAGATCCTCTATCGAAAAATTAGTTGAATAAGTCATTATGTTCGTTATGTTAAATCCTGCTCAATGTGTTTTATTAAAAATTATCCTAACAGTTAATTGATGTATATTCATTCTCTGAAATTTTCATGCAGCAAAAGTTACGAGGATTTTCCCTGTTCACATAGGCAATGGCGCCATGAAGGCCACTGCAGATTTGTGCATGGATATTCAAGATCATTCACCTTTTGGTTCACTGCAAGAAAATTAGACCTAAATGGTTTTGTTGTAGATTTTTCAAGTCTAAAGCCCCTAGAAAATAGACTAAAGGAGCAATTTGACCATACTTTTCTAATAAATAAAGATGACCCTTTGCTGAATTACTGGAAAAAATTACATGACTTAGATGCTTTAGATCTGAGAATTATGGATAATGTGGGGATGGAATTCACGTCTAAATTAATTTGGAGATGGGCTAATGAATACTTACAGGATAAGGATCAGGGCAGAACATGTTGTTGGAAAACAGAATCAAAAGAAAATAAATCGAATAAAGCAAGTTATGAGGAAATTCCTGATTGGTTCAAAGCTTAAATTAAAGTTGTTAATTTTAAAGTCATATAGGACTCTTTAATTAGATATTTAATCAACATTTATCTCTCCATTAATCAGATAAATATTAATCTCGTCTTTATTAAGGTAATGATTATTCAATATATTATTTGAAATTTTTGTCTCAATTTGTTTTTGAATAATTCTTTTTAAAGGCCTTGCACCATAGGCATGATCGAAACTATTTTCGACAAGTTGGTTAATTGCTTCATCCGTAATTTTGAATTTTAAGTTTTTTTTGTTAAGTCTTTTTTCTAAATGTTGAAGCTGGATTTTTGCAATTTCTTTTACGTCATTTAATTCTAAATTATTAAAAATAACTATTTCATCAAGTCGATTTAAAAACTCAGGCTTGAAAAATTTTTTAATTTCATTATCCACAACTTTTTTAATTTCGTTTGTATCTTCTTTTCTAACTGATAAATCATTTATTGATTGACTTCCTAAATTACTTGTGAGAACAATGATTGAATTTTTGAAATTGATTGTACGACCTTGACCATCAGTAATGATTCCATCATCAAGAACCTGTAAGAGAATATCTAAAATATCTTTGTGAGCTTTCTCTATTTCATCTAGGAGTATTAATGAATAAGGATTTTTGCGCACAGCTTCAGTTAGTTGACCGCCTGATTCGAAACCTAAATATCCAGGAGGCGCACCTATAATTTTGCTCACTGAATGCTTTTCCATATATTCAGACATATCCAGTCTTGTAATTGAAGAATTTGAATCGAATATTATTTTGGCTGTTACTTTACTTAGCTCTGTTTTCCCAACACCAGTTGGACCTAAAAAGAGAAAACTGGCTAATGGCTTACTTGGATCATTAAGACCAGTCCTTGATCTTTTAATGGAATCTGCAACTGCCCTAATTGCACTATCTTGACCAATAATTTTTTCTTTAAGGATTGACTCGAGGCTCAAGAGTTTATCTTTTTCTGACTGGTTTAAGTTCTGTACTGGAATAGAGGTCCACTTTGAGACAACTTCTGCAATATCATCAAAAGTTACCTCTTGTCTTAAAAGACTTGTATCTCCATTTTTTTGAGAATTTACTAGGGACTCACTTTTTTCTTTCAATTTTTTTTGCAAAGAATTTAAAGTTCCAAATTCTAATTCTGCTGCTTTGTTGAGGTCAAAACTCCTTTTGGCTTGATCTATTTGCAATTGAACAGATTCAATTTCTTCTTTTATGGTGCTAATCTCATCAATTTCATCTTTTTCTTTTTTCCATTGAGCTCCTAATTCTGCCTGTTTATCTTTAAGGGATATAAGTTCATTATTGATTTTTTTTAATCTTTCTATAGAAAAATCATCCGTTTCTCTTTTTAAAGATAATTTTTCCATCTCAAACTGTAAAACTTTTCGATCAATTTCATCAATTTCTTCAGGTTTGGAAGTTATTACCATATTTAATCTTGAGGCTGCTTCATCGATTAGATCTATTGCTTTGTCAGGAAGAAATCTATCGTTAATATATCTTTCGCTAAGGGTTGCAGCAGCAACTAAAGCATTATCAGAAATTCTCACACTATGATGAACTTCGTATCTTTCTCTCAATCCTCTTAAAATAGATACAGTATCATCTACTGAAGGAGCATCAACTTTTATCTTTTGAAATCTTCGTTCTAAAGCAGGATCTTTTTCTATATTTTGTTTATGTTCATTAATAGTTGTAGCACCAATACATCTAAGTTCTCCTCTCGCAAGCATTGGTTTTAATAGGTTACTCGCATCTAAAGAACCTCCACTAGCGCCTGCACCAACTACCGTATGAATTTCATCAATAAAAAGGATAATCTTACCGTCTGATTCTTTCACTTTCTTTAGAATATTTTTTATTCTTTCTTCAAATTCTCCACGATATTTTGCTCCAGCTAAAAGTGAACCCATATCTAATGAAATTAGTTTCCTATCTTGTAGCGCAGAAGGTACATCGCCATTAATAATTCTTTGAGCTAATCCTTCTACAATGGCTGTTTTCCCAACCCCAGGTTCTCCAATAAGAACTGGATTATTTTTTGTTCTTCTACTCAATATTTGAATTGTTCTTCTAATCTCTTCATCCCTACCAATAACAGGGTCTAAAATCCCATCTCGTGCAGATTGAGTTAGATCAATACCATATTTTTCCAAAGACTCATTAGAACTATTAAATTCATTTTTTACTGCTGGATCTGACTTCATTTTCTTTATAATTTCAAGAAATTCTGGAATACCTTTTTGATTTAAAATTTGAAATCCATATTTATCATCATAAGTCAAACCGTAAACTAAGTGTTCTGTTGATATCACTACATCATTTAAAGTATTTTTAATATCATTCGCCTTCAAAAATATTTTGTGAAGAGTATCACCGATATACAAATTATCTTGTTTATTTTTCATTTTTGCCTTCGCATTTAATGAAGAAATTATTTCCCTCTCAAGATCTTTTAGATTTACATTATTTTTTTTTAAAATCTTTTTTGTAATATTGTCATCTTTTATAAGAGCTAATAATAAATTATCAGAGTCTACATTTTGCTGATGATTTTTATAAGCAATTTCTTTGGCCAAAATAAAACAATTCCAAGCAGAATTTGAAAATTCGCTTGGAACTAGTTTCATCAATCAAGTTGGGTATGACCGTAATAAATATTAAGTCGAAAAGTGTGTTTAACTATTTATGAAGATTTATTCAACAATAACTTTACCTACCATTCCAGCGCCTCTGTGTGGCTCGCAATAGTAATCATAAGTTCCAGCAGTATCAAATGTTTCTTCCCAAGACTCTCCTGGAGCAAAAGCTAGGTCCGCATGACTTAATTCCTCATGCCCATCAAAAACAGCATTGTGAGGGGCAAGTTTATTATTGACGAATTTAACTGTATCACCAGCACTAATGGTTACTGTACTTGGTTCAAATGCAAGCATTCCAGCATCTGTTCCAAGTTTTACTTCAACAGTCTTAGCTGAAACTGATGAAATACCTAGACCTAGAGTTAAAATTACTGCAAATAACCCTGCAAAGATTGAACGTAACATAATAAAAATTTTGCTTATTTATATATATTACAAGGCTTTGGTAACCTTACTGCGAGAATTTTAATTGTTATTACAGCTTGGTAACTTTGATAACCTTAAAATATCATTCAGTGATTTGGCATAACTTTTAAGTTTGAAAGTCTCAGGATTAGTGATGGGGACATGATTAAAGTCATATTTTTTGATACTGAAGCTATCCCAAGGAGTAGTTTGGATGGGGAGAATTCTTAATAATATTTTTAGAATATTTTTTGTAAGGGGTATCGCAAAAAATCTCCTCATATTATGTTTCTTTAAAAGTGTAATTATGGCATCATCAATTGAAATGAATTTTTGACCCAGCACAAATTTTCTAAAGCCTTTGTATTGCTCTTCTTTATGATTTTTAATTAGAAACCCGCAAATCTGGGCGATATCATTTGCGTGTATAAAGTGAAATTTAGAATCGAGTTTTAAAAATCTTGCTAACCAAAGCCATTTCCCAATTTCTTTCAATCCACTAGTTAAATAACTTACGGGATATTTACTTTTTTTTCCAAGATCTCCTCCAAAAACCAAGGTAGGGAAAACAGCGAATGTTTTTTCTGCAAATGAGCTTTCTCTAAGTCTCTGGAAACATTCATATTTTGTTTGAATGTACTCTGTTCCATAAATCAATGATTCCCTCATTAATTCTGTTTGGGTATCAAGAATACTAGCTGTTGAAAAATAAATAATCTTCTCTAACTTTTCAATATCAAGCATTTCTAGTAATTCTTCAAAAGCTTTAATATTTACTTCATAGGCTCTTTTTGGATCTCCCCAAGCTGTAGCAGTATGTATTAGGTAATTAATTTGACTAATTTCCCTTTTATACCTATTTGATTCCCTGATATCACAAACCATTAACTTGACTTTTTTATTTTCTTGTACAGAAATTGGTAACTTACTTTTGTCTCTTACCATGAGATAAAGCCTGAATTTTGTGTTTTTTAAAAACCAATTAACTAAATATTGGCCAACACATCCATTCGCACCTGTGATTAATAAGTTTTTATATACCAAGACTTTGACTAGTAAGTGAGTTTTTTCCCGTGTTCAAAAAATGTTTGAGCATTTTCCTCCGGAGTCCCAGGTAAAATCCCATGACCCAAGTTAAGAATATATTTTCTGTCTTTAATTTTACTGAAAGTATTATCTATCCTTTCTTTTATTGATTCTTTGTTTCCGAATAAAATGCCAGGGTCAACATTACCTTGAATTCCTATCCCCCTAGGGATTCTTTTACAAGCCTCTTCAATATCTACTGTCCAGTCTAATGAGATTATATCTACTCCAGTTTTTGCCATTCTTTCAAGTACCCCAGCACTTCCTGAAATGTAAAGAATTATCGGAGTTTCAGGGTATTCCGCTTTTACAATTTCAACAACTTTTTTTTGATACGGCCCAGCAAAGATATCGTAATCTTGCGGGCTTAGTTGGCCTGCCCATGAATCAAAAATTTGTACTACTTGAGCTCCAGATTTTATTTGATATTTAAGATATTCACCAATAGATTTTGCAAAATGATCAAGAAGTTTATGAAGTAAATCTGGTTCATTAAAAGCCATCGATTTTATTAAAGAATAATTTTTACTGCTTTTACCTTCAACAACATATGCAGCAAGAGTCCAAGGTGCGCCAACAAAACCTAAAACTGTTGCCTCATTATTCACATCTTTTTTTAGTGAAGAAAGAACTTGCCCAACAAAACTTAAACTCTCACTTGGATTTAATTCTTTTAATTTTTCAACCTGGCTGAGAGTTCTTATTGGGTCCTCAATAATTGGACCTTTACTTTCTATTATTTCAAAATTTATGCCCATCCCTGGAAGAGGTGTGAGAATATCTGAAAAAAGGATCACACCATCCGGTTTGAAAGCATGAAAAGGCTGCATTGAAATCTCATATGATAGTTCTGGATTTTCAGACCTCTCTCTAAAGCTTGGGTAACGCTCCCTTAAATCTCTATAGATTTTCATATATCTTCCTGCTTGCCTCATCATCCATACTGGAGGCCTATTTACTTTTTTACCTAATGCGGCAGAAAGTAGTAGTGGTAAATCTTGACCCATTTTTTCAATTCGATATTTTTTAAAAAAATTAAAATCCAACTTAAAAATCTTACAATGCAAAGCAGAGCAAAAGCGTTATATGAACATTTATATGAAGCACAAAGTTTAATGAGCCTTTTTATTTTTTTGATTGATGCTTGAAGATACTCACGCTTAATGGGGGCAAAGCAAGTTCTAGAGCATTTTGATAATCATGAATATTGTAATTTAAAGTTTCTTTACCCCCCATATTTCCTTTGTTACTACCCCCGTATCTAGAGCTATCTGAATTAAATATTTCTTTATAGAATCCTTCTACAGGAACACCTACTTTGTATGACCCATGAGTATTAGGTGTAAAGTTAGCAACAACGACAAGCCACTCGTTGGTATCGTTTTCTCTTCTCATGAAACTTATAACTGAATTAGATTTGTCATTACAATCAATCCATTGGAATCCATAAGGATCAAAGTCATTTTTCCATAATGCAGGTTCATTTTTATAAAGTGCGTTCAGGTCATCAATCAAGTTTCTGATACCTTTATGAGGCTCAAACTCTAGTAACTCCCATTGCAGATCATCCCAGACATTCCATTCTTGTCTTTGTCCAAATTCCATCCCCATAAATATCGTTTTTTTACCAGGGTGGGTCCACATATAAGTTAGTAAAGCTCTAGTGTTTGCATATTTCTTCCAGTCATCGCCAGGCATTTTATGCAAAAGATGACTTTTCCCATGGACAACCTCATCATGACTAAGAGCAAGCATAAAGTTCTCTGTATAGTTATATGTTATTGAGAAAGTCACACTATTTTGATGGAATTGCCTAAACCAAGGATCTATTTCAAAATAGTCAAGCATATCGTGCATCCATCCCATATTCCATTTCAAGTTAAACCCTAACCCTCCCATGTCAGTTGGTTTGGTTACCATTGGCCAAGTTGTTGATTCTTCAGCGATAGAAAGTGCACCCGGGAAATGTTGAAAGAGTACATGATTAGCCTGTTGAAGAAATTTAACGGCTTCTATATTTTCATTCCCACCATTTTCATTGGGTATCCATTCTCCATCTGGACGTAGATAATCTCTGTAAAGCATTGAAGCTACAGCATCTACTCTTATGCCATCAATATGAAACTCTTCAAACCAATAAACGAGGTTGGCTACTAAGAAATTTCTTACTTCGTTTCTGCTGTAATTAAATATTAGGGTTCCCCATTCCTTGTGTTCACCTATTCTTGAATCTCCATGTTCATAAAGATGGCAACCATCAAAAAATGCTAAACCATGCTTATCTTTTGGAAAATGACCAGGCACCCAATCAAGAATTACGCCTATGCCCTCTTCATGACATTTATTTACAAA
>CVSY01000198.1:0-330 GCA_001180285.1 Prochlorococcus marinus
AGCTTCCTACTATATATACAAAAAAAAATTAATAGAATCACTAATCTTAAATTTTTATTCATCGACTTTACCTTCAATTTCAATACTACTTTTCCATTCTTTGATATTAGTATCTCTTGAGAGGTCGATTACAGTATATACACTTTCTTATTTAGATTTACATTATCAAGACACAAAATTTACTGAAAATGACTTCAAACAAATTATTGACTCAAATTACATGAAAGATACAAATATTGCTTCAAAAAGAATAAATGAACAAATTAAGATTGGATATATTAAAGATATAGGAGAAAATAATTACATTTTAACTAATAAAGCAAGAAATTT
>CVSY01000199.1:0-745 GCA_001180285.1 Prochlorococcus marinus
GGCAAATTTAAAAAAGCCCTTAAATGTAATTCAAATTCATTAATATTTTGACTAACTAATGTAACCATACCAGTGTCGTGTGGTCTTGGAGATAATTCTGAAAATATAACCTCACTTCCTCTTATAAAAAATTCTACTCCGTATAATCCAGATCCATTAAGGTTATTTAATATTCTACTTGTCATTCTCTTAGCTTCAATAATTAAGGATTCCTTGATCTCTAAAGGTTGCCAACTACATTGATAGTCTCCATTAGATTGCAGATGTCCAATTGGTAAACAAAAAATATTTTCACCATTTTCTGTTCTTACAGTTAAAAGAGTAAACTCAAAATCAAAATTAATAAATTCTTCAATAATTACACCTTTAACCTTTCCTCTTGAATTTGCTTGTGCCTGATTCCAAGCATTTTGTAAATCATTTTTTGTTTCAACCAAACTCTGCCCTTTTCCTGAAGAGCTCATTAAAGGTTTAAGTAAAAGTGGGAATCCAATTTCATCTGCTTTTTTTTCTAAATCATCAAATTCAAAAATATAATCAAACTTTGCAGTTTTAATTTTTAAATCTTTAGAAGCTAAGTCTCTAATTTTATCTCTATTCATTGTAATTTCTACAGTTCTTGCGTTGGGAACAATATTGAATCCTTCATCCTCGAGTTCTTTTAGGGCTTCAATTGAAAGTGCCTCTATTTCTGGGACAACATAATCAGGCTTAAATTCTTTTATAACACTTTTTAAAATATTTT
>CVSY01000200.1:0-104571 GCA_001180285.1 Prochlorococcus marinus
AATGGCCCTGTAATGAAAAGATATAGGCCCAGAGCTCAAGGTCGGGCTTTTTCAATTAAAAAACAGACTTGCCATATCAGTATTTCTGTTGAATCTTCTCCTACTCAAACTAATGCGGAGGTACAAAACTAATGGGACAAAAAATACATCCTTCTGGACTAAGATTAGGAATTACACAAGAGCATCGTTCTAAGTGGTTTGCTACTTCTAAAACATATCCAATACTTCTCCAAGAAGATTTTAAAATTCGTACCTTCATACAAAAAAAATATGGATCAGCGGGTATCAGCGATGTTTTAATAGCTAGAAAAGCTGACCAACTGGAACTTGAATTAAAAACAGCAAGACCAGGTGTTATTGTTGGAAGACAAGGAAGTGGTATTGAAGAATTAAGATCTGGGATTCAAAAAACTATAGGAGATAGGACAAGGCAAGTTAGAATTAATGTTGTTGAAGTTGAACGCGTAGACGCCGATGCTTTCTTACTGGCTGAATATATTGCACAACAACTAGAAAAAAGAGTCGCCTTTAGAAGAACTATTAGAATGGCCTTACAAAGGGCTCAAAGGGCTGGAGTCTTAGGTCTTAAAATACAAGTTGGGGGAAGGTTGAATGGTGCTGAAATAGCTAGAACTGAATGGACTAGAGAAGGTAGAGTACCATTACATACTTTGAGAGCTGAAATTGACTATGCAACACGCGAAGCTAATACAACTTACGGTGTTCTAGGCATTAAAGTTTGGGTTTTCAAGGGTGAAGTTCTCCCTAAAGAAGAGCAAACTATCCCTGTGGGTGCGAGCCCTAAGAGGAAAGCTAGTAGAAGACCTCAGGAATTTGAGGATCGTTCAAATGAGAATTCATAGGAGGTAAAAAAATGCTTAGTCCAAAACGTACTAAATTCCGTAAACAGCATAGAGGCAGAATGAGGGGAGTAGCCTCAAAAGGTAATACTATTGCATTCGGTCAATTTGCTCTCCAAGCTCAAGACTGTGGTTGGGTCACTGCACGACAAATCGAGGCGAGTAGACGAGCTATGACAAGATATATTAAACGTGGAGGTCAAATCTGGATAAGAATATTTCCTGATAAACCTGTAACCATGAGACCTGCTGAAACTAGAATGGGTTCTGGTAAAGGTAATCCAGAGTTTTGGGTCGCAGTTGTAAAACCGGGAAGAATACTTTTTGAAATGGGTGGTGAGGATATCACTGAGGAAACTGCAAAGGAAGCTATGCGTCTGGCACAATACAAACTTCCTGTAAAAACAAAATTTATCTCCATTGATAAAAATCTAGAAGTTGCTTCCCAAGAAAAGAAAAATATTAGTAAAAAATCTCAAGAGGAGGTTAAAAAATGAAAAACTCAGAGTCTCTTAAAGAATTTAAAAAATTAAATTCCGATCAAATTACTGAAAAGATTGACCAATTAAGAAAAGATCTTTTTGAATTGAGATTCAAGCAAGCTACGAGACAGCTTAATGAAACTCATAAATTTAAAACCATCAAGAAACAAGTTGCGCAATTACTAACTCTTAGTAAAAGTCAATCTGCTTCTAAAACTACTTCAGATTAATTATTAGTTATGGCACTTAAAGAAAGAATTGGTACTGTTGTCAGCGACAAAATGGATAAAACAGTTGTTGTTGCTGTTATTAATAGATATCCACACCCCACTTATAAAAAAATTGTAAGTAGAACTACGAGATATAAGGCGCATGATCCAGAGAATACATGTGTTTTAGGTGATCGAGTTAAAATAAGAGAAACTAGACCGCTTAGCGCTCATAAAAGATGGGCAATTGAAGAGATTCTGAATAAAACAAGCCAGGCTAAGGAGGTTAAAAAATGATTCAACAAGAAACCTATTTAACAGTCGCTGATAACAGCGGAGCGAAAAGACTCCAATGTATTAGGGTCTTAGGTTCTAATAGAAGATACGCACATGTTGGGGATGTAATTGTAGCAACTGTTAAAGATGCTCTTCCGAATATGGGGGTTAAGAAATCTGAAGTTGTGAAAGCTGTCATCGTTAGAACAAAAGCAACATTAAGAAGAAATACTGGTAATTCAATCAGATTTGATGATAATGCTGCTGTTTTGATTAATGAGGATATGAATCCAAAAGGTACTAGAGTTTTTGGTCCTGTAGCCAGAGAACTGCGGGATAAAAATTATACAAAAATTGTTTCTCTTGCTCCGGAGGTGATTTAAATGTTGGATTCATTAAAACAAAAGAAGAATTTCCAAAGAATAAAAATGAGAATCAAAACTGGAGATTTAGTAAAAGTAATTAATGGCAAGGAAAAGGGCAAAACTGGAGAGGTTTTAAAAACTATCCCTCTTGAAAATAGAGTAGTAGTTAAGGGAATTAACCTTAGGACTAAACATGTAAAACCTACTCAGGAAGGGGAAACTGGAAGAATACTTACAGAGGAGGCATCTTTACATGCATCAAATGTAATGTTCTTCTCAAAGGAAAAAAATCTTACAAGTAAGATTGAATATTTTATTGATAAAGAGGGAGTTAAGAAAAGAAGACTGAAGAAAACTGGTGAAGTAATTGATTAATTTTTCATCAGAAACCAGATTTAAACTTTTTCTAATTTATCAATTCTGACAAAGACCAGAATTAACAAAAAATTATGACTCTAAAAAATCGCTACAAAGAATCAATTAGACCAAAACTTTTAAAAGACCTTGGTCTTAAAAATATTCATCAAGTACCTAAAGTTGTCAAAGTCAACATTAACAGAGGTCTTGGTGAGGCAGCTTCAAATTCAAAAGCTTTAGAGGCTTCCTTGAATGAAATGGCAACAATTACAGGGCAAAAGGCACTAGTAACTAGGGCCAAGAAAGCTATCGCGGGTTTTAAAATTCGTGAGGGTATGCCAATTGGTTGTACTGTAACTTTGAGAGGTGACAGGATGTATTCCTTTTTAGAGAGATTTATAAATCTAGCTTTACCAAGAATAAGAGACTTTAGAGGAGTTAATCCAAAAAGCTTTGATGGGAGAGGAAATTACACCGTTGGAGTGAAAGAGCAATTAATTTTTCCTGAAATCTCTTTTGATAAAATAGATTCAATAAGAGGTATGGATATTACTATTGTCACTAGTGCGAGATCAGATCAAGAGGGTAAAGCTCTCTTGCAAGAGTTAGGAATGCCTTTTAGTAAGAATTAAATTAAAACTATGTCAAATCACGATCCTATTTCAGATATGCTTACTCGAATTAGAAATGCGAGTCAAAAAAAGCATACAACCACATCAATCCCAAGTTCAAAAATGTCCCTAAGTATTGCAAAAGTGCTTCAAAAAGAGGGTTTCATTTCTGACATTAATGAAGAAGGTGAAGGCTATAAGTCACAAATAATACTTGGTCTGAAATATAGTGGCAAGAATAAATTCCCTACTATTCGATCCATGCAAAGAGTTAGTAAACCTGGTTTAAGAATTTACAAAAATACTAGAGCTCTACCAAAAGTTCTAGGAGGTCTCGGAGTTGCTATTATATCTACTTCTAAAGGTGTCATGAGTGATCGTGATGCTAGGAAGCAAGGTATTGGTGGTGAAGTACTTTGCTATGTTTATTAAGGAGGATTAATCATGTCAAGAATTGGAAAAACACCAGTACTAATACCAGATAAAGTATCTGTTGATTTTGATGGATTAACAGTTATCGTTAAAGGTCCTAAGGGTGAGTTAAAACGTCAGATGCCAGAAGGAGTTAGTTTTGATAAAAAAGATAATACTGTTGTCGTTAGTCCCACTACTACCAAAATATTCTCAAGGCAAAGACATGGTTTATGTAGAGCTTTAATTGCAAATATGGTTGAAGGGGTTAGTCAAGGTTTTTCAAAAAAACTTGAAATTGTAGGCGTTGGATCGAGAGCACAAGTAAAAGGTAAAAATCTAGTTGTTAGTGCAGGATATAGTCATCCTATAGAAATGATCCCCCCTGATGGTATAACATACAAGGTTGAGAGTAATACAAACGTTACTGTATCTGGAATTGATAAGGAAATTGTTGGTAATGAAGCAGCAAAAATCAGATCAATTAGACCTCCAGAACCATATAAAGGTAAAGGAATTAAATATCATGATGAGAGAATTCTCAGAAAAGCTGGTAAATCTGGCAAAAAATAATTCCAATTAAAAAAATGACCAAACTTTCCAGGAAATTACAAACCCAAAAAAGACATAGAAGATTAAGGAGATTCTTAATTGGAGATGCAACTCGTCCAAGATTGTCTGTTTTTCGCTCTAATAACCATATTTATGCTCAGGTTATAGATGATAGCGCTCAATCAACTATTTGCTCAGCTTCAACTGTTGATAAAGAACTAAGAGAAAAATCTGAGAAATTACCTTCTGATTGTAATTCTTCTTCCATTGTTGGAAAATTATTAGCAAAGAGAGCGATAAAAAAAGGTATCAAGCAAGTAATTTTTGACCGTGGAGGTAATTTATATCACGGTAGAGTAAAGGCACTTGCAGATGCTGCTCGTGAAGCTGGCCTAGAATTCTAACTCTTAATTTTTTACTATGACTGACACTCCAACAAAACAAGAAATTCAATCCAAGAACGATAATGTTCCTGGAGCTAACCCCGTAGAACAAAAAAAGAATAATCGTAATGATCGAAAAAGAAATAGAAGAGGTGATTCAAAAAATCTAGAGAGAGATTCTGATTGGCAAGAAAGAGTTGTTCAAATTCGACGCGTTTCTAAGACTGTTAAGGGTGGAAAAAAAATGAGTTTTAGAGCAATTGTTGTAGTAGGTAACGAAAAAGGTCAAGTTGGAGTTGGAGTTGGCAAAGCAGGGGATGTTATTGGTGCGGTGAGAAAGGGAGTTTCAGATGGTAAAAAGAATCTTGTTAGGGTTCCTTTAACCCCAAATAATTCAATACCGACTTTATCTTTAGGTCGAGATGGTGCTGCTAATGTTCTAATTAGACCTGCTGCCCCAGGTACCGGTGTAATTGCTGGTGGTTCAATAAGAACAGTTTTAGAATTAGCCGGCATAAAAAATGTTTTAGCAAAAAGATTGGGTAGTAAAACACCTTTGAATAATGCTAGAGCTGCTATGGTAGCTCTTTCTCAATTAAGAACACACAAATCTGCCTCCAGGGAGAGAGGCATCTCACTTGAACAGCTCTATTCTTAAAATTATGACTTCAACATTAAATACACTTAAATCAAACTCTGGCTCAAGAAAGAAAAAATTAAGAAAGGGTAGAGGAATTGCAGCCGGTCAGGGTGCATCATGTGGTTTTGGAATGAGAGGACAAAAGTCACGTTCTGGCAGACCTACACGTCCTGGTTTTGAAGGTGGCCAAATGCCTTTATATAGAAGAGTTCCAAAATTAAAGCACTTTGAAATAATTAATCAAAAGAACTTTTCCATAATTAATCTAGAAAAATTAAATGACTTCAAAGATAATGATACTGTTAACCTAGATTCACTAGTTAAGAAAGGATTAATTTTCAAGCCCAAATTTCCTTTGAAAATCCTTGGTAACGGAAAACTTAATGTAAAAGTAAAAGTCCAAGCTCATGCATTTACAAAAGTTGCAAAACAAAAAATTGAGGAAGCTGGTGGATCCTGCGAGCTTATAAATAATAAATAAATTTATTAAAAATTTAGGTAAGCTTCAAAATGTTTGTCAACAAAAGTAGAAATCCAAGCGCTTCTGAAATACTTTCCCAATTATTTTTAAATAAAGAGCTAAGGAGTAGAGTTTTAACCACTCTAGGTCTCCTCCTTTTAGTAAGACTTGGTATATATATCCCTATGCCTGGTATTGATAGGGTTGCTTTTAAAAGTTTTATAGATCAGGGGGGGCAATTAATAGGTTTTTTAGATATTTTTACTGGAGGAGGAATCTCAACCCTTGGAATATTCGCATTAGGTATACTTCCTTTTATCAATGCTTCAATTATTATTCAGCTTCTCACAGCCTCTTTGCCTGTGCTTGAAGATCTACAAAAAAATGAAGGAGAAGCGGGAAGAAGAAAAATTGCTCAAATAACAAGATATGTTGCTTTGGGATGGGGATTTTTGCAAAGTATAATTTTTTCCTTAATTCTCAGGCAATATGCTATTCAGGGGATTAGCGAAACTACATTTGTCTTACAAACCTCTATTGCTTTAGTCACGGGTTCAATGTTAGTCATGTGGTTTAGTGAAATTATTACGGAGAAAGGGATAGGTCAAGGAGCTTCACTTGTAATTTTCTTAAATATTGTTTCATCTTTACCAAAGGCTTTAAGTTCAACCATTGAAAAAGCTCAAACTGGCGATCGAGGAGATGTTTTAGGTATAGCAGTTTTACTTGGAGTATTTTTACTGACTATTGTTGGGATCATTTTTGTCCAAGAGGGAGCAAGACGTATTCCTATTGTTAGTGCAAAAAGGCAAATAGGAAATTCAACACTTCTTCCTACAAGACAAAGTTATTTACCTTTGAAATTAAATGCAGGAGGAGTAATGCCTATTATATTTGCATCTGCTTTAATCTTTTTAATTGAAAAAGCCCGACCTTGAGCTCTGGGCCTATATCTTTTCATTACAGGGCCATTATTAGCCCATGCAGAGGAGATCACTAGAGTAGATGGATCCATCCCAAAGTTGTGTTCTGCATTGGCAACCGCAGATCTTAAAACTTTAGTAATGGGGTCTGTAGATCTGTAAGGCATAAATTCCAACATAATCAATGCATCTCTATAAGACCTACCCCTTATCTGGTCCAGAACTCTTCTCACTTTAGAAGCTGATCCGCGCACATAATTGCCATGAGCAATTGCTATTTTTTGTGTTTCCGGTGTTTTTGTCATGATTTTGCTCCTTTCTTATCTCTTATATGACCTCGGTAAGTGCGTGTGGGAGCAAATTCACCAAGTTTATGACCAATCATTTGTTCAGTAATAAAAACTGGAATATGAGTTTTGCCATTATGTACGGCGATTGTGTGACCAATCATCACTGGTAAAATCGTAGAGGATCTCGACCAAGTTTTGATAACAGACTTGTCATTATCTGTATTTTGTTTTTCTACCTTCTTGAGCAGGCTATCTGCTATGAAGGGTCCTTTTTTTAGTGAACGTCCCATGATTATGTAAAAGAAATTGAAATAATAGATGAAGTAATCAAGAGTCTCTTCCTCCTCTACTCCTCTTAGAAACTCGACGACGTCTTCGAACTACTAATTTATTACTTGGTTTGTTCTTTTTACGTGTCTTTAGTCCAAGAGCTGGCTTACCCCAAGGAGTAACTGGACCTGCTCTACCAATTGGTGCTTTTCCCTCTCCTCCTCCATGTGGATGATCACATGGGTTCATTACACTTCCTCTTACTTGTGGCCTTCTGCCAAGCCATCTTCTTCTTCCTGCTTTACCTAAGCTAGTATTTCTTATTTCAGAATTACCAACTTCACCAAGAGTTGCGTAGCATTCTTTTCTTACAAGTCTTACCTCGGTAGATGGGAGTTTTAAAGCAACATAATCTCCCTCTTTTGCCATAACTTGAGCACTAGCTCCTGCGGATCTAACCATCTGAGCACCCCTACCTGCATATAACTCAACACAATGAACACTTGATCCTAATGGCATAACAGAAAGTGGCATTGCATTACCATCTTCAATTGGAACACTTTCTCCAGATATGACATTTTGTCCAACTTTTACTCCTGCTGGAGCGATAATATATCTTTTTTCCCCATCTTCGTAGAATAAAAGTGCCAGCCTTGCATTTCTATGAGGATCGTAGTGTATAGCTGCAACTTTAGCGTTGATATTTCTTTTATCTCTTCTAAAGTCAACTAATCTATATTGCCTTTTGTGACCACCTCCACGATGACGACAAGTAATAACTCCACGATTATTCCTGCCTTTAACTCTATGTTTTGAAACTATTAGTGATCTTTCGGGTTTTGCACTTGTTATTTCACTAAAGTCAGTAACTACTCTCTGCCTAGTACCAGGGGTATAAGGTTTAAATTTACGGATTGCCATGATTAAAACTCCTTAAGATTCTGGAAATAGTTGGATTTTGTCTCCTTCAGCAAGACGCACTATTGCCTTCTTAACTTGAGAACGTTTACCGGAAAATTTCCCGACTCTTCTTGTTCTCCTAGGAGGATTCATAGTGTTAACTCCTACAACTTTAACACTGAATAAGGCTTCAACAGCTGCCTTTATTTGTGGTTTTGCCGCTCTATGATCTACTTCAAAAGTATATTGGTTGAGATCTAGCGCATTTGTAGCTTTCTCAGTAATAACTGGCTTTCGTATTACATCAGCTAAACGAGAATCGAATAATTTACTCATGATGCATAAACCTCCTGAATTTTATCTATCGCTGATTGCCCTATGACCAATTTATTAGCATTGAGGATATCAAATACATTTAATTGATCTGCAGCAATTAATTTTACTTTTTCAATATTATTAATGGATTTTTTTATAACATCGGACGGACTATCAAGAATAACCAAAACTTTTTCAGTTTTTTGTATACCTAATCGAGAAAGACCATTGATGATGTCACTTGTTTTAGGCTGCTTTAGAGTAGATCCAAAATCTTCAACGGCCTTCATATCAGATACTCTAGACATGAGTGCAGTTCTAAGAGCTAATCTACGTTCCTTACGATTCATATCAAGATTGTAAGAACGTGGCTTCGGTCCAAAAATTATTCCGCCACCAGGTCTTAAAGGTGTCCTTATTGATCCTTGACGTGCTCTTCCTGTACCTTTCTGTTTGTATGGCTTTCTTCCTCCCCCACGCACTTCCGATCTTGTCAAAGTTGATGCTGTCCCCTGTCTCTTATTTGCTAGCTGCCTGAGAACTGCTCTATGTATTAAGTCTGCCGAAGAAGTTTCTTTAGCAACTGCTAAATCAAGAGAGACTTTGCCGGATTTTTTACCATCCCACTTAAGAGTTTCGAGTGTTGTCATGATTTTTCACCTCCTTTTTTGCCTACAACATTGTTTGGCTTAATGTTTACAATTGAGCCGGGCTTACCTGGGACAGAACCCTTAACTACAAGCAAATTTTTCTGATCATCAATTTTTAGAACTAACAAACCTTTAGTAGTAATCTGTTTTCCACCATATCTTCCTGCCATTCTTTTTCCAGGATAAATTCTGCCTGGAGTTGTTCCTGCACCTGTAGATCCAGGTAATCTATGGTTTTTTGAACCATGACTCATAGGACCTCTGCTAAAACCATGTCTTTTCTGATAACCAGCAAAACCTCTACCCATAGATTTGCCACTGATATCAACTTTTTGACCAACCTCAAAGTTTTTTACAGTTATTTGATTTCCGATTTCATAAGATGAAGTTTCTTCAACCCTATATTCTTTCAAATGCTTTAAAAGTTCTTCACCTGATTTCAACAAATGTCCCTTTTCAGGCTTACTGATATGCTTATCTTTGGACAAGCCATAACCTATTTGAACGGCAGTATAACCATCCAAAGCGGGTGTTTTCAATTGAGTAATACGGCAAGGACCAGCTTCAATAAGAGTAACTGGTACAGAATTACCTTTGTCGTCGAAAAGTTGGGACATGCCCAATTTCTTTCCTAAAATTCCTATAGACATAAGACTAAATTAGGCTAGCTCGTAATGATTTTTAAATTATCTAGACCTGTCAGTTATCAAGGTGAAGTTAATAAAAAAACAATTCATTAAGGTTGAGACTTATCTGAAAAAATAGATAGTTTCTCCTGGGATAAACCCACCTGTGTTTTTTAACGAAACGCTAAAAAATGTGAAGTTTTCAGAGGCTCGGCTAGCTTGCGAGCTTAAAAATTCACTGAATTACAATTGTACATCATCAAGTACCATAAAATAAAATAAAATATAAATAAAGGAAATTTTTATGCCATTATTTCTCACAGGGAAAAAGTTTCATAACGATTTAAAAACTAACAAATGTCTTGCAATCTTTGCTCCTCTTGAAGGTGGTTATGAAACTCGTCTTTTGAGGAGAATGAGGGCCAAGGGCTTTAAAACTTTTATAACCTCAGCAAGAGGTCTTGGAGATCCAGAAGTCTTCTTGCTCAAATTGCATGGCGTTAGACCACCGCACCTTGGTCATCAAAGCGTAGGAAGAAATGGAGCACTCGGGGAAGTTCAACAAGTTATTCCACAAGCTTCAGAGTTATTTAATGAAAATGATAAAAATAAATTACTTTGGTTATTAGAAGGTCAAGTACTGTCTCAATCTGAATTAGAGAGCTTAATAGAGATTTGCAATAACGATAGTAAACTAACGATAGTTGTTGAAATGGGGGGGTCAAGAAGACTTGAATGGAAGCCGCTAAGTAATTATATTTTAGATGAATATGAAAGTTAAATTGCTTGCTTACAACTAAGAATCAAAAAGATAAATGGATTAAATTAATTTGTGGTGCAAGTAATGAAGATATTGTTGCCATAGAAGATTTATGTGCAATTTATACTGCTGCTGGTGTCGATTACATAGATGTTGCCGCAGAAGAATCCATAGTCCATGCAGCAAAAAAAGGAATCGAGTGGGCAAAAAAGGACTTTAAAAACTCCCCTGGATTAATGATAAGCATTAGTGATGGAGATGATATCCACTTTCGTAAAGCAAAATTTGATCCATTAAAATGTCCCCCTAATTGTCCAAGACCATGCGAAAAAGTATGCCCCACCTTCGCAATTGATAATTCTGGGATCAAAAAAAGTAAATGTTATGGATGTGGAAGATGTTTGACTAGCTGTCCCCTAAATCTAATTAGTGAATATGAATATAATTTGTCAAAAGATGATTTAGGATCAACCCTTCAGAAAATTAAGCCTAATGCAGTAGAAATTCATACAGAAATCAATCGCCTGGATTCTTTTGCAAAAGTTGTCAGTATCCTTAAAAGTTCTGGAATGAAATTAGACAAGATATCTATCAGTTGTGGATTAAATCAATCTTTTAAAAAATCACAAGAGCCCGAAGATCTTTTGAAAGCTCTTTGGGAAAGATATGAAATTCTTAAAAAACTTGATATTCCCCTTATTTGGCAGCTAGATGGAAGGCCAATGTCTGGAGATCTTGCTCCTTCAACAAGTAGAGATGCTGTTAAGTTATTTAAAAAAATCGGTTCTGATCTTCCACCTGGATTAATTCAATTGGCAGGAGGAACAAACGAAAAAACTCATGAATTTTTGAATTCAAACAATCTCCCAGACGGAATAGCATTTGGAAGTGCTGCAAGAAAAATTATGCAGCCCCTTATTGAATTTGCTCACAAAAACAACAAAAAACTCTATCAGTATCCTGAAAGAATGGCTTTAGCGATCAACAAAGCTAAGAAATTTCTAGAGCCATGGAAATCGAGCTCCTTCAAATAATATTTTTATTTTTAAAACTAGCGCCATGTTTATCAAAACTTTGTATTTTTTGGATAGAAAAAAATCTTTTCATGTATTAAAATAAAAAATCAATGGGCCGTCGCCAAGTGGTAAGGCATCGGGTTTTGGTCTCGACATTCCTAGGTTCGAATCCTAGCGGCCCAGTTCTAATATTCAATAGGTGTCTTTTCAAAAAATATTTCTATTTGATTTCGATGGAGTAATAGTCGATGGAATGCAAGAATATTGGCATAGTTCCTTGCTTGCCTGCGAAAGATATTTAAATTCACCCTGCATCGCTGTTGATCAAAAACTTTATAAAAGAGTACCAAATTCTTTCAAAGAAATTAGGCCTTGGGTTAAATATGGTTGGGAAATGATCCTAATTGTTCACGAAATTATAAAAACAAAAAATCCATTAAAAAATGATAATAAAGATGATTTCATTAATAATTATCATCAAAATTGCCAGAGGATATTAAATGAAAATTCTTGGATTGCAAAAGATTTACAAAAAATGTTAGATCAGTCGCGAAAGTACCAAATTGATAAAGATTTTAAATCGTGGGTAAATTTACATACTCCTTTTTTTGAAATTATAAATTTTATGAAAGAATTAAGGAAAAAAGGAATAAAGACTGGAGTCATAACAACTAAAGGGAAAATATTTGCAGAAAAACTTCTTAAAGAATTAAATATTTTTCCAGAATTTATTTTTGGTTATGAATCCGGAACAAAAGTCAAAATAGCTGAGAAGCTTACACAAACTTATGAAATATTAGGCTTTATAGAAGATAGAAAAAAAACTCTAATAGATATTAAACAAAATTCAGAAACTTCTCACATTCCCTGTTACCTTGCAGATTGGGGATATTTGAAAGTATCAGATAAGTATAATTTAAGTAATGAAATTAAATTATTAAAATTAGGTAACCTTGAGGAATTAGTTGCAATTTGAAGATAATCAGTTAGAGTACAGATGTACTATAATTTGTATTTATGAAGTTTGGTTTAAATAAAAATTTCCAAATTTAGAATAATTACAAGATCTTTAACCGATAAATCAAACAATGAGCCTTGAAGAAAAGAAAAAAACTGAATCAAAAGAAAAAGATAAAGCATTAAGTCTTGTCTTAGGTCAAATTGAAAGAAATTTTGGACGAGGATCAATAATGAGACTTGGCGACGCGTCCAGAATGAAAGTAGAAACAATATCGACTGGAGCGCTCACCTTAGATTTAGCATTAGGAGGAGGCTATCCAAAAGGAAGAGTAGTAGAAGTTTACGGACCAGAAAGTTCAGGAAAAACTACATTAACGCTGCACGCGATTGCGGAAGTCCAAAAGAATGGAGGAGTAGCAGCATTTGTTGATGCTGAGCATGCACTCGATCCAGTTTATGCAGCCTCTTTAGGAGTTGATGTTGAAAATTTGTTAGTTTCACAACCAGATACAGGTGAAATGGCTTTGGAAATAGTTGACCAACTTATAAGATCAAGTGCAGTAGATCTTGTTGTTGTTGACTCGGTTGCAGCACTTACCCCAAGAGCTGAGATAGAAGGAGAGATGGGAGATCACGTAATTGGAAGCCAAGCAAGGCTAATGAGCCAAGCAATGAGGAAAATAACAGGGAATATTGGCAAATCTGGATGTACGGTAATATTCCTGAATCAATTACGCCTAAAAATTGGCGTTACGTACGGCAATCCAGAAACAACCACAGGAGGTAATGCATTAAAATTTTACGCCTCAGTGAGACTTGATATCAGAAGGATTCAAACTCTTAAAAGAGGTACTGAAGAATATGGCATAAGAGCAAAAGTAAAAGTAGCAAAAAACAAAGTTGCGCCACCATTTAGAATTGCAGAGTTTGATATTCTCTTCGGAAAAGGTATTAGTACAACAGGATGTTTATTAGATTTAGCAGAAGAGACTAATATCATAATAAGGAGAGGTGCTTGGTATAGTTATGAAGGAGAAAATATTGGACAAGGAAGAGATAATACAATTATTTGGCTTGATCAAAACTTAGAAATCAGGAATAAAGTAGAATCTATAGTTAAAGCTAAATTAACAGAAGGGACTGAAGTCAGTTCTAATTCAATGAAAGCATTAAATAGCAATCCAGCTAATACAATCGCTGTCAATGATATAAAAACAGTAGCTTAGATTTATAAAGAATCAGCTAAAGTCCACCACCCAGCAGCAGGACCTATAAATCTCACTACAATCCATAAGATAACTAACCCTCCGATTCCAATCCAACTGGCCTTTATACTTAATTTAATTAGGTTATCTCTTTGATTAATTGTAAAGGGAAGCCATTCAAATAATCTTGGAGACTCATCAATTTTAGTTTTATTATTATTTTTTTTTGGAGGTAAACCAAGTGTTTTACGTCTTTTTGCTTCTCCCATATTTATTTAGTTATTTACAAAATCATAATCTAATCAAAAGGTAGCATATAGTTAATTTTTTTTGAGGGTTGAATGTTTTGCAAAAGTAATCGTCCCCAGTGTCTTTTATTTGCTCTTCCATCTAAGATTATTAACTTTCCTGAATTTCTTCTCAAAGGAGAAATAGATCTTTCAAGTTTAATTCTAGCTTGAGGAAGAAAGAAGTCTCTGAACCAATCTTGAGAAAGCTTATTTTTGTGCGAGACTGTAATTTTATTAATAGGTTCTGACATATTCGGAATAGGAAGTAAAGGAATGATAATTTGTTCTGGGATTTGAATTAAATAAGAATTCATAATCCACCAGTCAAAACTAGAGCAAAGAATTTCATTTTTACCAGAGGGAATTGTCTCTAGCAATACTCTCTTCCCGTACTCAGAAGCTAATTCTGTTGCAACGTTAGTTTTTAAATCATTATCATCAGACAAAACTAAAGTTAAACCCTTTCTAAAAAGTATTAACTTTTTGCATTTATCCAAAATTGAATTGGTAAAAAGGGGATTATTGGGAAGCAACTGTTTAGAAGGTATATATAATGAAATCTTTTTCTCTTCAAAATTACTTTTAAAATTAATAACCAAATCAATATCTAAACTGTGTTTTTTAAAGTACATTTGGAAGAAATTATCTTTTCTCAATGCTGATAAAAAAACAAATTTATTATTTGAAAAAAATTCCTTAATATGAGAAAGTTCATCTATTGGCTGCAAATACAAAGTCCAATCTAAATTTGTATCGTTTAACTTTACCCAGCACGCCCAACCTTTAGATAATGCTTTGTTAACCTTTAAAAATTTTTCAGAAAAAAAAGAATTTTCATGAAAAAAGTTTGATAAAAAATTAATTTCTTTTTCGTTTAAATTGATATAACTACTTCCTAAGACCTTTCTCATAAAGAACTTTTTGTTCAATGAATCATATACTTTTATAAATTTTTGATTAATTAATTCAAATCCATTAAAATTTTTTGTCCATTCCTTTTTAAGCAAAGAAATCCTAAAATGATTTTCTAAATCCTGTTTTATATCCTCAATTCCAGAATAAACTATTCGATGATTTCTAAGATTACGAGAATTGGGATCATTCAGTAAATTTTGGATTGTTATCAAACGAATATGATGATTTGCAAAAATAAGTTGATCATTTTTCAAAATAAAATTAAAGCCTAGATTTCTCAATGTATCAATCTGAAATTGGGTTATAAATTGAATTTTTTCTTTAGATAAAATAAAAGTTGAATCCTCCTCCTTTAAAAATAAAGGAATTAAAATTGGAGGTAACCAATCATAGCTAGAGAAAATTTCTGAATTAATTAGATAGGTAGAATCATTTTCAATACATTTGGAAATTATTCTCCCAAAAGAATATATGTGTTCCCACCTAATACTTTGATCTCTCAAAAAATTTTTCAAATATTGATGACTTAAAATTTCAAGCATTTATAATTAATTTATTTTCAAATATATACAAAATTCTATGAACCTAATATACAAAAAATTGGTATCAATATAGGAGGGTCTTGAATTAGTTAATCTATGAAAATTGGAATAGTAGGATTAGGTTTAATTGGCGGTTCTTTGGGATTAAAACTCCAAAGTCTTAATCATACAATTTATGGAATAGCAAATAATGAATTTAATGAAAAAAAAGCTAGGGATAAAAAACTTGCAAATTTTGTTAGCTGTGATCTGAGCTTATTAAAAAATTGTGAGCTAATAATTTTGGCATTACCTATCAAAGATTTGATTAGTCCGTCTCAACAATTAGTAGCATCAATACCTCAGGAGACAATCCTAACTGATGTAGGCTCTGTTAAAGAACCAATTGTAAATACCTGGGAAAATTTACATCCTCTTTTTGTTGGATCTCATCCAATGGCAGGAACAGAAAAAAAAGGAGTTGATTCAGGTTTTGAAGGTCTTTTTAAAAATTCAAAATGGATTATCACCCCAACACAAAATAGTAATTTAAATGCAGTCAGAACTATTTCCGAGCTCATAAAATCAATGGATTGTGAAATTTGCCAAGCTTCGCCAAAAGAGCATGATAAAGCTGTATCTCTAATTTCTCATTTGCCTATATTTTTAGCTTCTGCCCTAATTGAAACTGCGCATACAAAAAATAATCAATCTTTGTTAGATCTCACGCAAAAATTGGCTTCTACAGGATTTGCTGACACTTCGAGAGTTGGGGGCGGCAATGAACAACTAGGCTTAGATTTAGCTATTAATAATCAGATTAATATTTTAAATTCCATAAATAATTTTAAAAAAAAGCTGAATATACTGGAATCTCTCATTAAAGAAAAAAATTGGGAGTTACTTTCTGACAAACTTGCTGAAGCGAAAGAAATCAGACAAAATTTTATAAACTAAAATTCTCTGTACCTTTGGAAGCTAAAATTTGCCTTGAAACCATTAATGCAGACTGACTAACACCTGCAGTGCCCTCTCCTGGATAAATCGAATCTCCACATAGCCATAAACCTTCAAAAGGTGTCCTACTTGATAATCCAAATAAACCAAAAATATCTGGATTTTGACCAAGCCCACCTACTATTCCATTAGGTCTATTTGTCCATTTTTGAAAACCCAATGGAGTTGCTAATTCCCTATGTAGCCAATTTTCAGGATCAATATCAAATTGACTTTCCAATTCTAGCGATATTTTTTTCATGAAATCATTTTTCTTTTTTAAGTAAGTTTGTTTATCTAGATCAAACCAATCTTTAGTTTTAGTAAAGATACTAGCAATTAAAGTTACTTCACCTTTTGGTGCTCTTCCATCACCATCATCACTTATTGATACAAATAACGAACAAAATTCTTTCGAAACAAATTGATAGTGATTTGAGAATGTTTTTTTAAGATGTTCTTTTTTTAATGCTGAATAAAAAACTAAAGCTCCACTAGGATCTGGCAAATTATTAAGTCGATTTTCATAATTTTTTTTTCTTTCTAAAGGATCTTTCAAATGCTTGAGCAAAGATTGTGGAGGTGCGGTATAAATTACATCTTTTGCTTGGTAGACAAAAGATTTTTTTTTCGAATTAGCAGATACTTTCCAACACATTTTTGTGTTGTCAAAAGTTATAGAATTAACTTCTTGCCCAAAAATTAAATTAACTCCAGTTTTAATCAATGAACTTTCTAATGATTCACTTAAAGACTGCATAGATTTTTTAAGATGCCACAGACCATGTGGCTGTTGACACATCTGAAGAACAGTAGATCCATATAATGCTGCAGTATTATAAACGTCCTCTTGAGAATAAAGTTTTAGTTGAAGATTTAAGAATTTTATCAAGCGCTCATGCTTAGATAATCCACATATACGTAATAAATCAAAGATAGTAGATTTAAGTAAGATACCTGTGACAAGGTTTGAAGGGACTAGAGCTTTAAGAAGTTGAGAAAAATCCCAAAAATTACTTATTGGTAATACAGGATTATTATTAGCAAATATCCAATTACTTTCATGTATGAGGGTACAAAGTTGCCAAAATCTTTGACTCCCAGGAAACTGCATTTCTCGTTCTGCAATCCATTTACTTTTTTCATACCAAATAGGTATAGGATTACTACCATCATTTAAATCAACAATGCAAGCAGGGTCTAAAATTGTGGCTTCTGGGGATGGAATATCTAAAAAATCAAAAATTCTAGAATGTATGCCTCCCTTCTCTAAACCCGCAACTTGAGTTGCGCCAACATCAAAAATATAATTCTTTCTTTTAAAAGTACCTGCACATCCTCCTGCTTGAGTATGAGATTCGATTAAAGTCACTGATAAGCCTTGTTTTGATAAAATCGCTGCAGAAGTTAGTCCTGCTATACCGGCGCCTACAACAATAACTTCAGAATTTCTCATTAAAATGCAAAAATTATCCCCTATTGAAATTAACGAAATTTGTGAAGAATTAGGTGAAACTTATCCAAAAAGTATTGAACAAGTAAATGGGGGTGATATTCATAGTGCCTGGCAAATAGAATTCCCAAACAAAAAGTTATTCCTTAAAAGAAACATTAGAAACAAAAAATTTCTTGAATTTGAAAAATATTGTCTCCAAAATTTAAGAAAATATATTAATCAAGAAAATTTAGTTATTCCTGAAGTTATTGCATATAAAAATATAAACAATACAGAGATTCTTTTAATTGAATGGATAGATATGAATAACTTTGACCAAAAAAAGCTTGGAAAAGGTTTAGGTGAATTGCATTTAAAATCAGCTGAATCTAATCCAAAAAAGTTTGGTTTCCCAGTTGAGGGTTTTATCGGAACAACAGATCAGAAGAAAGGCATGGAAGAAAATTGGATAGATTGTTTTTTAAACTTAAGGATAATACCTCAACTATTAATTCTAAAATCAACGACTTTAGATAAAGAAATTATAAATAAAGTTAAAGAAAAAATTAAATCAGAGTTGCTGAATCACAAACCAATAAATGCTCTAGTTCATGGTGATTTGTGGTCAGGCAATGCAGGAATAGACAAAAGTGGAAAGGGGGTTGTTTTTGACCCGGCATCTTGGTGGGCAGATAATGAAGTAGATATAGCTATGACAAAGTTATTTGGAGGTTTTAGAAAAGAATTTTATGAAGAATATCATAGAGTTTTTCCCATAAAAAAGGGATTTGAAAAAAGAATTATTATTTATAATTTCTATCACATATTGAATCACGCCAATATGTTTGGAGGAGGGTACTTAAAACAAGTTAAAGATTACGTAAAAGCAATACTCAATATGTAATCTTTAACTACCCTAAATATGTTTTCTTAAGATTTTGTACCTTATCTAGAACAGCTTCACGATTTTCACTGGTACGAAGATTTTGCCAGCTCCATTGACCAACAACAATTACGCCTAGTAGTTCTAGTAAACCAGGGAGAATTGGGAAAAAGTTTATCGTGTCAATGACAACTTTAATTATTATCTGAGCTATTACGACAACAGCAATTATGCCTGCCGCCTTGCCGTACTTACCCATTTGAGTCCAATCAACATTACCAAGGGTTTCGTTGACTTTTCCCATAACATCAGAGTACTTCTCTGAAAAACTTTTGGTTTCTGAGCTTGTATCGGAGCCGGAGTCTTGGTTTGACTCTGGAGTGGTATCACTCATGAATTCAGTAAACTTAATATATGAACCAGACAGTATCGGAAAAAACGTCTATTGACTACCTTTTTGTTGTGCAAAATTCCGAACCGAAACATTTTGTATTTTTTAAAGGCTTTGGTATAAAGGGTTTCTGAAGATATTTAAACTTAAAATTGATTTATAAAATCTTCACATTATCGTCTTGTTCTAACAAAAACATTAATAAATCCCAGTAATAAGAAAAATTTAAAAGGCTAAAATTTTTATTTTAATTATTATGTTCTCATAGTTTAGCTTGCAAACATTAAGGGATCGAAATGTCCAAAGATATCAAATTTAATTTTTTAAACCCTGATGAAGAAGAGAGATATCAAAAACATTTAACTTTAAAAGAGATAGGTTATGAGGGTCAACTATATCTTAAAAACAGCTCAGTATTATGCATTGGTGCAGGTGGGCTTGGGTCTTCCGTTTTGCTTTATTTAGCTGCAGCAGGAATTGGGAGAATTGGAATAGTTGATAACGATCAAGTTGAAAAGTCTAATCTCCAGAGACAAATAATTCATGAAACAAATAATATTGGTAATCTTAAAATTGATTCTGCCAGAGAAAGAATTAAAAAATTCAATCCTAATTGTGAAATATTAACCTTTTCAAAGAGAATTAATCCTAAAAATGCTCTTGAATTAATAGAGAAGTTTGATGTTATTTGTGATTGCTCGGATAACTTTGGTACAAGATATTTAATAAATGATTCATGCCTAATATTGAATAAACCCCTAGTCTTTGGGAGTGTGCAAGGCTTTGAAGGGCAAGTGAGTGTTTTCAATTTACATAAAAATAGTCCTAATTTAAGAGACTTACTTCCAGAATCACCTTCAAAAAATGCTGCCCCTAGTTGTGCAGAATACGGGGTTGTGGGTGTTTCAACAGGTTTAATAGGAATTCTTCAGGTTAATGAAATTATCAAAATCATTTTGAAAAAAGGTGAAATTTTAGATGGGAAGATTTTAATTTTTAATCTATTGAATATGAATATGAAAAAATTACAACTAAAAAGAGATCAGTTAAATAACCGAATAAGAAATCTTTCTCAGTTTGAGAGCTTTTATAATAATGATGAATATTGTGAGAAAAACGATAAAATTAAAAGTATTAACGCTAATGACTTTAATATTTTATACAAATCAAAACCTAACAAAATTCTTTTAATTGATGTTAGAGAAAATGAAGAATTTTCTAAATCTGCAATAGAGGGATCTATCTCAATTCCCTTAAGTCATTTAAACCAAGAATCTTACTTAAAATTTATTCAAAAAGAAGGTTTAAATAAAGAAGTTTTCACTATATGTAAATCGGGAAAACGTTCTGAAAAAGCTTCAAGAATCTTGTCTAAATTCAAAATTCATTCAAGATCTATTGAAGGCGGCATTGAAAAGATAAAAAAAATATTATGTAATTAATTTTTAAGAATAAGTTAGTAATCTACACCTCTTTTCAAATCAACTCCAACATTTGCATAATGCTTATGACAAACCATTTCAGAGTAAACATCAGCTAGTTCAAAGTATGAAGGTTCATTTTTACACCTCCCAGTAATTACAACTTCTGTATCTGCTGGTTTTTTTAAGAGCGTTTGATGTATTGATTCCACCGATAATAACTCTAAATCAACAGTTGGATTCAATTCATCTAAAATAATTGTTTTATACAAGCCAGACAAAATAGCAGCTTTAGCAATTTCCCATGCTCTTTCAGCCTCAATATAATCAATTGGTTGTTGCTGACCTCTCCATACAATGGCATCTCTGCCTGAACGCAAATGATCTACTAAATGAGGGTAACTCTCTCTCAAAGCTTCTATGGCAGCATCTTCGGTATATCCATTTCCACCTTTTAACCACTGTAATATTAAAACTCTATGACTTTTATCTTGAGATATTCCTTTACCAATAGCTTGAAGAGCCTTTCCGAGTGCACTTGTGGATTTACCCTTTCCTTCACCGGTATAAATCTCAATTCCACCACTAGAACTACTTTGTTTGGTTAATTCTGATAAGTCTCCTATCAATCGTGGTCTCATTTCTGAATGGAGTTGAGATATTCTTACCAAAGAGGGCGGGGCTGCCCTTCCAGTAATAATTATTTCTAATCCATCTGGACGATTTTGAAGAGAGTCAACTACTTCATTGATATCAAGCATTCCTAAATCAAGAACTGGATTTAACTCATCCAGTACAACTACCGAATAAAGAGAACTAGCAATTGCTCCTTTAGCAATATTCCAACCTCTTTCGGCCTCACCAACATCAAACTTTGTAACTTGGTCAGCAGTAAAGAATTCAGATCTTCCTGTCCTTACATGGTCAATTAAATGTGGAAAGCCTCTTTGTAAAGCCTCTATAGCTGAATCCTCGTCATATGGCCTCTCAGGGCCTTTTAAAAATCTTAGAAGTAAAACTCTTGACTGTCTTTTTTCGCATATTCCTAATCCTATTGTTCTGAGAACTACTCCTAATGCAGCCTGACTTTTTCCCTTACCCTCTCCATCATAAATATGTAATTGACCTTTTGATCTCTCTTGACTGTCACTTGCTGTGACAATTCCAATTCCTCTATTTCTACTTGTATTCGTCAATTGAACAAAATTAGTAAATTTAATCTAAGATATAGTTTAAGAATATTATTAAATATTTAATAATAAATTCAACCTATTCATAGGTAATTTGAATTTTAAAGTAATTAGCATGTTCAATCAACTAGAAATTCTCTCTGATGAACAAAGTGAAAAGCTTTATACAATTAGAAGATACATTAAGAATCTTGGTAGTGTTTGTATTGCTTATTCCGGAGGTGTTGACAGTACATTAGTAGCATCATTAGCATTCGAGCAATTAGGTAGCAAAGCAATTGCTATAACAGGTATTTCTCCTGCATTAGCCAATAGTCTTCGTGAAGAAGCAAGAAGACAGGCAAAATGGATTGGAGTAAAGCATTTAGAAATTAAAACATCAGAATTAGACCAATCAAGTTATAGGGAAAATCCCAAGGATAGGTGCTTTGCATGCAAAAAAGAGCTCCATAAACATACAACCTACATCTCTAAAAAACTTAATTACAAGACTGTTTTAGATGGAGTCAATCTGGATGATCTTAAAGATTACAGACCAGGTATAAAAGCCTCAAAACGAGCAGGAGTTGTCTCTCCCCTTGCAAAATTTAAAGTCTCAAAACAAGACATTAGAGATATATCAAGAGCATTGGGTTTTCCTTGGTGGGACAAACCTGCTCAACCTTGCTTATCATCAAGATTTCCTTATGGCCAAGAAATTACTAGTGAGAGGCTAAAAATGGTTGAGAAAGCAGAAGAATATCTTAAAGAATATGGATTATCGGAGGTTAGGGTTAGATGCCAAGGTTCAACTGCAAGAATAGAAGTTCCCAAAGATGAATTAAAGCAATTTTTTAACAAATATAATTTTAGTGAGTTGGTTCAATATTTTTCTAATTTAGGATTTAATTGCACAAGTTTAGATCTTGAGGGTCTAGTAAGCGGAAAATTAAATAGGTAAATATTGTCAAACAACTGTTCTGATCTGTTTAGAAACTGCTGAAGGTGGATTTCGCTCAATGACACGCAAAGAATGTTCTTTAGCCATCAAAGATTCAATTAAATATTGACTAGCTAGTTCAGGCATCATATTTTGACCACATGTAAAAATATCGACTGCCGAATAATTAGATTCAGGCCATGTATGTATTGAAATATGAGATTCTGCCAGTAATGCAATTGCCGTAACCCCCTGAGGATCAAATTTATTACTTATCAAATTCAAAACTGTTGCATTTGCCAATTTGGCAGATCTATTTAAAATACAGCGCAAAAATGATTCGTCATTTAATTTTTCGCGATCGCATCTATAAAGTTCCAACAAAAGGTGTTTACTTTGATGACTTAATTTTTGCTCATCACTTAACGAACTTAAAATTTGACTTTTTTTGTGGATTTCCATTTAAGAAATTTATATAAAATTAAGATTAGCTAAAAATCATGCCTTTTAAAATTATAAGTGAATCATTTGTGACGAGCCTAAGAGGGACTGATTAAATTTATCTAAATGTGTCGCACTTATAAAACATTGACTATCTTTACCAACTGAATTTAATAACAAATTTTGTCTGGTTAAATCTAATTCCGCTAAGACATCATCCAATATAAGTATTGGAGGAACATTTAATGTTTTAGTTAATAAATCGAGTTCAGCCATCTTTAAAGCCAAAATAAAAGTCCTTTGCTGTCCGGAGGAACCATATTTTCTAACTGAAACATTATTGATTAGAAACTCAACATCATCACGATGAGGTCCAAAATTACATTTACCAGTCAATGCTTCTATTGAGCGCTGATTTAAGAGTTGTTCTGCTATTTTTTTACTAATAACTTCTTCTTCTTCTTCTTCTGGACTTATATTTTGTATCCCCGAAAGATAATTTATGTCTATTTGCTCTTGAGATTTACTTAAATGATTATGCCAATATTCAACATATGGTTTTATTTTTAATAAAGCTCTTCTTCTACGCCTAAAAATTCTTGTACTTATTATTGACATTTGAATATCAAAGCTTTCAACAATATCTGTGGATTGGGTTTTTAAGAAACTATCCGAACGCCAATAATGACTTCTTTGTTTTAAAAGCCTATTAAATCTACTTATCAGGTCTAAATATACTGGTTCAAGCTGAGATACGACTTTATCAATCCATGTTCTTCGATAACTGGGTTCACTTCTAACAATATCTATATCATTAGAACAGAAACAGACACTCCGAATATAATTCTTTATTTCACTCTGTTTTTTTAAGATTGATTCATTGACATAAATTCTTTTCGGCCCTTTTCGGAATAAATTTAACTTTAAATCGTCTTTAAAATTTATCTGACCTATAACTACAGCCATATCACTGTCGTTCTCTATTAAATCTTTATCGCTTAGTGCTCTATTAGATTTTAATTGACTTAAAAATTCAACCGATTCAAGTAAATTTGACTTGCCAATACCATTGCAGCCAAGAACTATTGCTCTTTGCTCTTTTAGATCAATTTCAAAACTTTTATGGTTCCGAAAATTTTTAATTTTTAGTTTATTTAAAAAAATTTTTTTTGTGCATTCATTAATTAAATTAGCTAAGTTTAAAATATTTAGATTCTCTTTAAAGAAATTGAAAAATTAAAGGGCATGTAGCTCAGTTGGATAGAGCATCAGATTCCGGTTCTGAGAGTCGGGGGTTCGAATCCCTCCATGCTCGTAAAATGATTTTTAGAGTTTATATCCCATTACTCTTATCCCATTTGGATCTAATATAAATCCATTTTCCTCTAAACTTTTAAACGAAGATAATGGAGCCTGTACAGAAATACTGCATCCAGGCATTTCTCTATTTATTTTCTCGAGAGTCACTTGAAGCAATATTGAATAATAAAGTTTCTGATTATCACCTGACAATGCGCTTAAATTCCACAAGTTAGCATTCAACCCCTTGTCGGAAGTAACCCTTACAAAGCCAAATAATTTATTTTTTAATTTACTCTGTATAGTAAAAAAGAAGTTACTTTTCTGAATAGCCTCAGAAAGAGGTTTTATTGGAAATGTCTCACAACCACAATTCGCTAAAAGTTTATTAACTTCTTTAGCTAATGGGATTTGAGAAGAATTAACAAAATAACCTTCTGGAAGAACAAGTTTTTTTTTAGAAAAATATTGCAATGATCAACCTGTATTTCTCATGCCAGCTGCTATCCCATTTATAGTTAAAAGTGCTCCCCTTAATAGTTCACTTCTGCTGTAAGCTCTTCTAGATTCATCTTTATCTATAATAAATTCGCTTATTGGGGGTTGTCTTGTCTGGTCTCTTAGTCTTCTTAGAAGTGAAACCTGCAAAAAACCTAATGGAATAATTGTCTTATTTCTCAAGCTTACTGATGATTTCAAGTCTCTGTCAGATTCTAAGAGCTTATTTTTCCCAGTAATTTCAAGTATTAAAGATTTTGTAAGATTATATTCTTTAGAAATTACTTCAAAAATATCATCAAAAGAATCTTTATTTTCTTTACTGCCAAGAGTATCAACATAATATCTAGCAACTTCCAAATCCACTTTAGATAATGTCATTTCAACCTTAGATATGAGCATCCTAAAAAATGGCCATCTTTGATGCAGAACTCTTAATAATTCAATTTGTTGTGGATCAGAATTTAATTCAGATGATAATGCAGTGCCGACTCCAAACCAACTTGGCAAAAGAAATCTACTTTGTGTCCAACCAAATACCCATGGGATAGCTCTTAAACTTGATAAATCTTTTGCACCTTTTTTTCTTCTAGCAGGCCTACTAGATATCTGTAATTTGCTTATTTCTTCTATTGGAGTTACCTCTTGAAAGAAATTTAACAAATCAGGATTCTCATGCACTAATTTTCTGTAATGAGACCTTGATGTTTCTGCCAACCTTGACATTAATTGATTCCATTCTGGAGTAGCGTCAAGTCTGTTATTGACCAAACTATTTTGAATTACTGCTGTAGTGACAGTCTCAAGATTGTACAAAGCCAGTTCGGGAAGACTATATTTAGAAGCTAAAACTTCGCCTTGTTCTGTTATTTTTATTCTTCCTTTTAGGGTGCCACTTGGTTGAGCCAATATTGCCTGATAGGCTGGTCCTCCTCCTCTCCCTACAGAACCACCTCTTCCATGAAAAAGTCTTAGCAATATATTATTTCTACTTGCAAGATTTTGAAGAGCTATTTGGGCTCTATGAATTTCCCAATTACTAGAAACAAACCCCGAATCTTTATTGCTATCAGAATATCCAAGCATTAATTCTTGCAGAGGTTTAAAAGATTCTCCTACTTTTGGCAATAATGATCTGTAGAAATCCAATTTAAACAACTTTTCCATTACTTCAGGTGCTCTTTTAAGGTCCTCAACTGTTTCAAAAAGAGGAACAACTAATAATTTTGACTTTTGTGAATTTTGATCAAGAAGTCCCATTTCTTTTGCCAGTAAGAGAACTTCAAGCAAATCAGATGCACTATGACTCATTGAAATTACATAAGAATGGCAAATGCGACTTCCAAATTCTTGCTGTAGTCTCTTAACCATTTTAAAAACTGAAAAAGTTTCTTCTGTAGTTTTTGTCCAGTTAAAGTCAGATGGAATTAAAGGCCTTTTTGTATTTAATTCTTCTATAAGCCATTTAATTTTCTCTTCCTCAGACATTTGGTCATATTGAACAGATAAATCAAGATAATTTGTAAGTTCTTGTATTGCGTCACTATGCCTTGTACTTTCTTGACGAATATCTAAACTTGCTAAAGAAAATCCAAAAATATGAACTTGAGTAAGTAAGTTATTTACTGACTCACAAGTTAAATCTGTACTAATCAAGCTATTTTTAATAAGTTCGAGATCATAAGTAAATTCGTTTACTGACTTGTAATATAAGTTTTCAACTTTATCTAGATTTTTGTTATCTATTTCTCCTTCTAAGGCAAATTTCCACCCACTATCAGCTAATAAATTATTTCTTTCTTGTGTTAACCGTAATTTTTCTAAAATATAGCTTAATTTCAATCTGTAGGGTTCTGATCTATACCTTGTAGCTCTAGCTTCATATATTTCAGGGAACTTAACCCTATCAGTTTCGAGTGATTCTAATAAAGAGGAACTGACTTGACTCCATTGCATCGAGACACTTAATTGATCTCTAAGATTAGACGTCGCAATAATATATCTTTCTAACATCAACTGCCGTTGGTAGCATGCAGTTCTCCATGTTATATCAGGAGTAACAGATGGATTACCGTCCCTATCAGAGCCTACCCAAGAACCGAAGTTACAAAAAGATTCAGGGGGCATCTGAACATCTGGATAATTTTCGGTAAGTGCTTCAGCGATTCTACCCCTCAGTTGAGGCATCGCATTAAATAAAACTTGCTGAAAATAATGTAAGGCATAATCAACCTCATCTAAAACTGAAGGTTTAAATTGATGCAATTCATCTGTTCTCCACCAAAGTCTTACTTCCTCTTTTAATTGGGTTTTTAAAGAATTTTTTTCTTCTTTTGTTAGAAATTGCTCAACCTGTATTTTTTTTAACAAATTTGCTACTCTTGTTTGCTTATGTCTAATCGTATGTCTTACAATCTCCGTCGGATGCGCAGTAAAAACTAAACGAATATCCATTTCCTGCAATAACTCCTCTAATTTTCCTGGAGGTACATTTAATTTCCTCAGCCTATAAAATAATTCTCTAAAAGTTACTGGAGCATTTTGCCTAGCCAAAGCTGGGGCAAAAGGATCAAGATTGTCGGGCGATTTTTGAACATCCTTATTGGTAAAGCTTTGAATATATCTATCTTCCTCAACTCTTTGTTCCAAAATATTCACGAGTTGGAAATACAATGAAAATGCCCTTGCTGCTGCTATAGATTCTGCTAAATCCATAGAATTTACAATATCAACTATTTCATTTTTAAAAGTTTTTGAACTATCTCCATCAATTTGTTTTGAATAACTTAATTCTTTAAGCTGTATCAATCTTTCTGCTTGATCATCTGGACATTCTTCTCTGAGCACAGATTCCCAGAGGTCTTCAATTAAAAGACGATTTTTATCAAGAGGATCATTGTTACTTATCAGATCCACATTATTATTATTTTTTATCTGTCGAAAAGATTCCATATAATCATTATGTCACAAGTGAAAATATTCAGATCAAAGTTTATTTAAATAATCAAACATTCTTGGACTCACTCCTAATCATATCTTCAATAGAAATTTTCATTATCTGCTCAATAGAAAGACCTTTTTTATATTGATTTATCCATTTCATAGATTGATTGCCTTCTTCAAGCACTTTATAGATAGGATCTAAAAGATGTTTCATACCAAAATCTTCTGCTTTGGATGATAAATCTGATAATAAGTTTTGAATCCATTCTTTACAAATAACTTTTTTACCATCTTGCCAGTGAATCAACTCTGAATTCAGACTATCTCTAGCAGCATTAATTTCATTTTGATCACATATTTCTGACAACTCATCCATAGAAAAAACACTAGCATTCATAGGATCTAAGCTATTTAGATTTTCAAAAAGATTTAAAATCCTTAGTTCTATCATGGCCGTTATCCCCAAAAGAAGATTAATATCGTGAACAAAATCACAAATTCTTAATTCCAAACGATCAAGAATTAAAGGTCTTTGGGGACCATTGGGCCGGATTGAAGACCAAAAATGCCTAATATTTTGCATGTTTTTATTAGATATATTTTCTTCTATCCAGTCGATATAAGATTTATGATTTACAAAAAAAGGTACCCTTCTTGGTGTTTTAGGAAACTGGATCCATCTCTGAGAGTGATTATTCATAATTTGATTATTTAAAAAAGGTGAACTAGCACTTAGGGACAGATATAAAGCCGCCTCAGATCTTATTAGTCTAATCGCCGCAAAGAGCTTATCTAAATCATCTATTCCTATGTTTATATGTACACTTGAAGTTGCAATAGAGGTTCCATAATTATCTTGTATAAATTGATGATAAATATTGTCAATATCAGATCTTTGAAATTGAATATCGTGTTTAAAACAAAGAGTGGATGAAGGAATGATGGTTAAATTTTTAGTATTTAGCCACTTCCTCAACTTTTTTCTTGGAGTTATTAATTTCTCATATAAAGAGCCGTAGTCTTTTTCCGGTGTTGTTATGTATTCAACGTTTCTGTTATCTGGCTCTTTTACAAAATCAGGAAATTTTTTCTCAATTTCAGCCGAAACACCAATATGAGAATTTAAAGAACCTGTAAAAAGTTCCACCTCAAAACCTTTATAAAGATTATTTTGACTCATTTATTTATCCAAACAGGCTAATGCTTTTAGTATCCCCTTTGCTTTATTTATTGTCTCTTGATATTCGTTTTCAGGAAAAGAATCAGCAACTATTCCAGCTCCTGCTTGCACTGAAACATCATATTTCCCATCTATTGAGGGTTTAACTATCATTGTTCTTATTGTAATTGCTGTATTTAATGCGCCATTTATATCAATAGAACCGTATACACCAGCATAAGGTCCTCTAGCATCTTTTTCAAAGTGCTTAATCAATTGCATAGCTCTTATTTTTGGAGCGCCAGTTACTGTCCCAGCGGGAAAGGATGCTTTGAGCAAATCCCATACATCAGCATTGTTTTTTAAGATTCCCTCAACTTGACTGACTATATGCATAACATGTGAATATTTCTCAATAACCATTAAATCCTTAACCTTGACAGTACCAATTTCACAAACTCTCCCAAGATCATTTCTCCCAAGATCAATTAGCATTACATGCTCAGCTATCTCTTTGGGATCTTTTAATAATTCCTTTTCTAATGCCAAGTCTTGCTGATTATCAATACCTCTAGGTCTAGTGCCTGCTATTGGTCTTAAGCTTGCAACAATCTGACTATTTTTATTTTTTTCTGCTTTAACCATTACTTCAGGACTTGAACCTATCAGATACCATGAGCCAAAATCAAAAAATGACATGTAAGGCGATGGATTAACCATCCTCAAACTTCTATATAAATTAAATGGATCATTATTAACTTTAGTGTGGAATCTCTGACTAATAACTATTTGAAAGATATCTCCCTTTCTTATGTATTCTTTTGCAGAGAGAACTGCATCCTCAAAATCTGTTTTCTCCCAATTACTTTCTATATCTAAATTCAAACTCTCATTTTCATTCCAATCTAAAAACTCATTTTCTTTTAGAGGAACTCTCATTAAATTTCTAGTTTTCTTAATTTTAGAAATTGAATTTAGATACAACTCTTCAATTCCGCACTCTTTTGAAGAAGTTGTATCTGCATAAACCACTGCAGTAATACATCTTTTTATTTGATCAAAAACAACTAACTGATCAAAAAACATCCAGGAGCCATAAGGGATATTATTTTCTAATGTTTCATTTATTGGAACACTTGGTTCTATTCGATTGATTAATTCATAACCCCAAGAGCCATATAACTGTCCAATTGATGGTAAGTCATCAAGCATGGTTGACTTGTATTCGTTTGTCCAACTTCTCAAAACATCAAAAGGATCACCTTTGTGAGTTTCAGTTTTGCCATTATTCCAAGTTTTAATTATTTCTTCTCCATAACAAACGGCTTCCCAAAGAGGTTTAGTGGCAACAATGCTCCACCTACCTAAGTTCTCCCCACCTTCAACAGATTCAAGAAAAACACCATGGGAATCTTTTGAAGATAATTTTAACCAAGTCGATAATGGAGTCTCTAAATCTGCTGGCCAAGTTTCAACGATAGGTATGAAATTTTTACCTTCCTTGTAAGCCTTTAAAAAACTATCTTTTTGTGAGCTGATCATATTAATAATGTCAGCCCAAATTATAATTATTTTCTTCTTTTATATCAACTTTAAAGAAGTTAATCAAAAGTATTCTTAGTTGTAAATTTCAAACCTGCTGGATTAGGATTCTCACCTATTCTTCTAGGATTATGACCTACTTTCTCTCTGCCTTCATTAACTTTTTCAGGGAAAACACCATCTTTGGGGTGTAAAAATTCAACATCACCACCTGGGAAAATTCGGTAGATTTTAAAATCTTCAATTCTTGGTTTGAAGGCTCTTAATTGTGTCCCTAATGCAAGGCATTGTTCTTTTCTTGCAAAGTACATTAAATTATCACCTTCATGCATTATGGCCGCTCCACCGGTAGGTAATTCAAACGCTTGTTCCTTGGAACTTTTCCATACAATTGCATATTTTTCTTCGGTTTCTGCTGAGTTTAATAAACCCCCAGTACTTCCTATATGCTTTGGAAATTGACCAACTAAAGTTTCAGTCATCCTTGATTTTGAGTTATTTCTTATAAGAAACTAGCATTCATATTTTGCAAAATTCAAAATTAATAGAAAATTTTCTACATTATTTAATATATGGAAAACTTGTTTCTCGTTTATTTTGAATCTGAAATCGGAAAAAATACCGTCAAACCTGTATCACGTCTTTGTGTGACATGCCCTCCTAAACTAGCTAACAACTTTTGAGTGGCATTTTGACTAAGTTGTAAACTTCCAGTTTGAGGGTCCCAATTTAAAACAGGACCGATATCAGAACCGTTATCTTTTTTTAGAATTTCTTTTTGTTTGTTGTCTAATTTTTGAACTTTGAGTTGAAGTTTGAGTTTTTGACCAGCTGGTCTTAATTCTAAAACTAATGTACTACCTTCCTTTAAACCTCTAGTATTTTTATCAATTAATCCTCTTAACATTAATTCTAATTTTTCAGAATCACTCAAAATTTGTGGAAGTTGTTTGGGGATATCTATCTTCAAAGAAATACCACGTCGGTTTAATTGTTTATTCCATAAAGGAGCAAGCTTTTTGAAAATTTCGGCTAAATTAATTTTCGCCAAGTTATTCAATGATGGTACTTCATTATCAACTAATTCTGCTGCATTAAAGATTAAACCAAACCTATCAATTTGTTCATTACATTCATTATCTATTTGAATTAAACGATTTCTCATTGATTCATCCATTTTATATTTTTTTAAAGTAGAACTTATTAAGGTTCTTATTGTTGCCAAAGGAGTTCTTACTTCATGTGAAATTGCGCGTAATAATTTTGCTTCAGTTATTTGCACATTTTTTTCATCATTTTTCAAAGAATTCTGTATATTATGGGTTGGAGTAATATTTGCTAATTTTGCCGATAGTATTGGCCAAAATAATTTTTCAAATTGATTATTTATATTAAGAGTACCTAAATTATTAATTGCATTTCGAAATTTTACTCCTTCCTCATAGTTTTCTTGATTTAATTTTGCATGCATTAATTCAATTGAAAGTTTAAGGCTTTCTTCATCACATTTCATTAATAGAATTTTCTTATCTTTTTCTCCTACAATTGATAATACGCATTGAAAATTTGGAGTGATTATCATCAAAAAAGGTTCATAGCCATCTTCTTGACTAAGACTTAAGACTTTATAATTACTAACTAAATCAAAATCTTTTTTTATCTTTTCTGAATTATTGACTGGTAAAAAACCTGCATTCTCATTTTGAAAGTATGGAAACCCCTCAGGAGACCAAAGCCATCCATGAAGTTGATTTAAAAATTTTTTATCATTAAAAGCTGGCAAAGGTGAGGCAATCCATATCCCCCCCTGTCTATAATTCTGAGAAAGAAAATCTTTTTGAATCACTTCTAGAGAAGCCCACCACATTCTTCTGGATGTATCATCATCCACATGTATGGTTTTAACTCCTTTAATCAAAAGCTCCTGAATTTTTTTTATAGTTATTTGTGATTTCATCAACTTCTTAGTGATCTAGAACGTTTCAATATAGATAAAACAAATCCAATAGATATAAAATTAGTCACCAATGACGTTCGACCATAGCTCATAAAAGGAAGGGGAATCCCAGTAACTGGTCCTAATCCAATAGTCATGAATAAGTTAATAATTATTTGAAATAAAAAAGTTGAGGCTATTCCAATAACAATTAGAGATTCAAAGTTAGTCCTAGCCATTGTTGCAGTATTAATAATTTTTTTTATCAAAAAAAAGAACAAAAATAAAACTATAACGCACCCCACAAAACCTAATTCTTCCCCTAAAGCACTGAATATAAAATCAGTATGTTGTTCAGGTATAAATTGCAAATTAGTCAGCTTACCTTGTAGTAAACCAGTCCCAAATAATCCTCCAGAACCAATTGCAATTTTACTCTGTATCAAATGATATCCGCCACCTAATGGATCTCTACTTGGATCTAAAAATAAAACTAATCTATCTTTTTGATATTCTTTTAAGCCATATTGCCACAAAATTGGTGTAAATTTTGCCACTAATAAATGAAACGAAATGGCCAGAGCAGAAGAAATAATTTTTTTCTTGGAAGATCTATAAGCAAGATATCCTATAACTGGAATCCAGAAAATAAGAAGAGTTGGTAAGGTTAGATATAATATTGGAGTGATAATACAAAACACTAATATCAAAATCCACTCTATGGGCATTTGAGACCAATAGAGCATCACACCTGTTAAAAAAATTAAAACTAAAGAGGTACCTAAGTCCGGTTGAAAGAAAATTAATAACCAAGGAATAACTACTACTAATAAGGGCAATATTAAATCTCTTATAGTTAGGATTATTTTTTTGTCGAGTACTAAAGCAAGAGTTAATACACTACTAAGTTTAGCTACCTCTGAAGGCTGAAAAGAAAAGATGCCCAAATTTAGCCATCTTTGAGCTCCAGAAACTGAAATCCCAAAATAATAAATTAGTAATAAGGATATTAGAGTACAAAAATAAAATGGAACCACATACTTTCTAATTCTCTCTAACGGTATATAAGAAATAAAAAATGCTAAGAAATAACCTAAAAAACCAGTAACGATATGACCTAGATAGTTCGATACCAAAAAATCACCCTGAATACTTTTTATCAAAAAACCCGAAATAATAACTAAAAACAGGGGAATAATAAGTAGCGGAGAAAATAAAAAACCTCTATTAAAGTTATCTTTTTTTTGTAAAAATCCTCTGTTATTTAATAAAGAAATTCTCTTAAACATCAATAGGTATTAACAAATTGTTTCTTAATTAATTGAGCTAAATTACCAAATACGACAGAGCTTTCTTTGTTGGGCTGGCTTATTGAGATTGGTACACCTTTATTACTATCATCAACGAGAGGGATTTCAATAGGAATTTGAGCTAATAATGGTAAGTCATTTTCGTTAGCTAATGTTTGTCCACCACCTTTACCAAAGATTTCATATTTTTTACCTGGCATATCTGGCGGAATAAATACTGACATATTTTCTACAATTCCCAGTAAAGGTACTCCGAGTTGTTTAAACATTGCTAATCCCCTCCTTGCATCTTGCAAAGATACTTGTTGAGGAGTAGTGACAACTATTGCGCCAGAAATAGGCACAGATTGAGAAAGGGATATTTGAGCGTCTCCTGTTCCTGGAGGCAAATCAATAACCAAAAAGTCAAGATTATTCCATTCAACTTGGTACAAAAATTGTCTGATAATACTATTAAGCATTGGTCCTCTCCATATGACTGGCTGACCTTCTTCTATGAGGAAACCCATTGAGACCAATGAAATTCCATATTTATTTATTGGTATTAACCTTTGATCACTGCCACTACCTTCTGTAACCTTTGGATTCTGTTCGGCAACTCCCATCATTGATGGAGTATTAGGTCCATATATATCCGCATCCAGCAAACCAGTTTTTAATCCTAATTTAGCTAGGGAACAAGCGAGATTTACTGCAATGGTACTTTTTCCAACTCCGCCTTTACCACTACTAACAGCAATAATATGCCGAATCCCATCAATCTTCTGCAAATCAGGCGCATTACTTTGATTTTGAGATTCTGTTTTGGCAGGATTATTATCTATTTCTATTTGAACATCATCAATATCTTCAAAATCCAGTAGTAACTCTCTAGCTTCTTTTACAATTCTATCTCTCTGAGAATTTGCAAACGATGGTAATGATAATGTTACGATTACTCTCGGTATAGTTACTCTTACATTTTTAATCCAAGCTAATTCAATTACATTTTTCTGTGATCCAGCATCTAGAACTTTTTGTAAAGCAAAATTCGCATCTTCTATTGTGGTCATTAAATTTTTAAATATTTTGACAAGGTAGTCGACTGTTTAAAAGATTAAGAACTATGTCGAACTATCAAATAATAGGCAATAAGGACCCCCTAAGAGAAATTATAAAGAGAAACTTATAATTAACCAAAAAAATTTTTTTCTTCAAGATTTACTAAATACATGTTGAAAGAACCTCCTAAAAACTCGAGAGAAAAAACTAAAAATCTCTTATTAACTCTACAAGACAAAATTTGTTCAGGGCTGGAAAATGTTGATGGCAAAGGGAAATTTACAGAAGAATCCTGGCTAAGAGAAGAAGGTGGCGGTGGAAGATCAAGAGTATTGAAAAATGGTTCTATTTTTGAACAAGCAGGCGTGAATTTCTCGGAAGTACAGGGAAAAGAATTACCTCAATCTATAATCTCTCAAAGGCCCGAAGCAAAAGGTCATGAATGGTTTGCTACGGGAACTTCTATGGTTTTGCATCCTAAGAATCCCTATATTCCTACAGTTCATCTAAATTATCGATATTTCGAAGCTGGTCCTGTTTGGTGGTTTGGGGGAGGTGCAGACTTAACCCCTTTTTATCCTTATCTTTCTGATGTAAGGAATTTTCATAATGAGCATAAAAAAGCTTGCGAGAAAGTTGATCAAGATTTGCATAAAGTTTTCAAACCATGGTGTGATGAATATTTCTTCTTGAAGCACAGAAATGAATCTAGAGGCATAGGAGGTATTTTTTATGATTATCAAGATGGTTCAGGAAATATTTATAGAGGAAATAATCAAAATGGAGAAGCATCAAAAGCTTCACAAAATATTAGCAATTCTAATTTAAATTGGGATAATTTATTTTCCTTAGCCGAAAACTGTGGGCAGGCGTTCCTCCCTTCATATTTGCCCATTGTTGAAAAAAGAGCTTCTCAAACATATTCATCTAAGGAAAGAGAATTTCAGCTATATCGCAGAGGTAGATATGTCGAATTCAATTTAGTTTGGGATAGAGGGACAATTTTTGGGCTACAAACAAATGGCAGAACTGAATCTATATTAATGTCCTTACCGCCTTTAGCTAGATGGGAATATGGTTATAAAGCTAAAAAGGATTCTCGAGAGGAATTTCTCACTTCAATTTTTACAAAACCCCAAGATTGGTTAAATGATAAAGATTTAGAGAAATTCTGTATAGAGAATAATATTTTTGATTAAAAATTATCTAGTAAAATTTTAAAGTATCTTAAATAGGTGTTTTAAATAAAGAACCGTCACTTTTCAATTGAAGTTTTTCTCCAAGTTCATTTTCTAAAGAGATTAATTCATCCCTATGCGCTCTTAGTCTCATGAAAGTTGAATCATTTTCATTTTCGTTGATCAACCTTAATTCAAATTTCTCCTCTCTTGCTGATTTTTTAAAATAAACAATTCCAGACAAAGGTCCACCAATTAATCCCAAAAGAATAGGCCACCAACCTAATTCAGGATATATTTGAATAATTACTAATCCCAAAGCACAAGAACCAAAACCGCCAAGAAAACCTAAAAAAATTGCTAAAAATTTACTAGAAACAACTTGACCCTTGAATATTAAAATTCTTTGTTCAAAATCTCCTCCTGTTTGCTTCCATCCCCTCAAATTGAGCCATTCACATAAACCATTTAAAACCTTAATTGGCTGCTGAGAAGATGAAATCTCAACGATAGTTGTTCTATCTTTACTGGAAGCCCTAAGAAAAAAAAATAAACCTATGGCCAAGAGAATTGTCAGTAATAATGTTGAATTTAAGGAATATGACATTAAATAATTTTTTCTAGTAACTCGAGAATAAAAATTAAAGTTACATCATATTATAATTTTTTAAAATTATTCTGTAAAATAGTCCTATTAGATAAAAATTCTTAATTAAATAAAATCTTAAGTAATATTCTAAATCTTAAATTTTCTTAAAACTTATTAAAAATGACTATTGAAAGTAAAAATATTGATCTTCTTTATAACGATTTAACAGTAGATTTATACAATTTTTATAAAAAATCATCCTACCTAGCTATTGACACTGAAGCAATGGGTTTAATCCATGGAAGAGATAGACTCTGTTTAGTACAAATATGCAATGAATTTAAAAGAACATGCTGTATAAAAATCGAACTTAATACATCTTCTTCACCTCATTTAAAAAAACTTCTTGAAGATGACAAAATTACTAAAATATTTCACTATGCGAGATTTGATGTAGCAGCTCTCAAATGCAATCTTGAAATTAATACAAAAAATATTTTTTGTACAAAAATTGCTAGTAAGTTGGCAAGAACCTATACAAATAAGCACGGTTTAAAGGATTTAATTAATGAATTGTTAGGTATAGAACTGGACAAAAGCTCGCAAAGTAGTGATTGGGGTAGCAACGAAGATTTAACAAAAGATCAATTAGATTATGCAGCAAATGATGTTAGATACTTAATTGAAGCTATGCATAAATTAAAAGTTATCTTAGAAAGAGAGAATAGATATGAATTAGCTCAAAAATGTTTCGAAACAGTTTCTGTACATGCTGATTTAGACATACTAAAATTCTCAAACATATTTGAACATTAATAATCAATCTTCAGTTAAAAAATTATCTTCACCATCAAGAGTTTCCATAAGCTTATCAAGTATTCTTGAAGAACTTAATTTATCTCCATCATTTTTTTCACAAATTTTTAAAACATTTTGCGCAACTTGTATTTTTTCTTGAATAGTTTTCGAGCCTTCTTTTGCAATTTGAATTTCTACTTTCTTTTTAGCAGAAGATAAGCTTATACTCATAAGTTTTGCAATCTCTGCACAAATTTTTAGATATTGCCGATCATTTATTGGATACATAAAAGAATTAATAATTAATAAGCTAGTGCCATTTACTAAGATAACAAATAAAGGTTTATGGCATCTACGATTTTCTTACTTGCTCCGGATTCCCCCATTCTTTTTTTGCCTATTTTTGCTTGTTCTAACCTTTCAACTTTTTCTTTCAATAGTAAACTTAAACGTTTTAAAAGAATTTTTTTGTTCTTGCAAACTAAAACACTACCGCCCAATAGTCTTGATTGCCTTTTTGCGAATGATTTTGTAAATTGTGGTCCAGGTCCCGGTAGAGAGAGAGATGGAATTCCAAGGCCAGCAATTTGCTCTGTAGCAGTTCCTGCATTAGACAAGCCGACTTCTGCCATATTAGCCCATGAATTGAATTTACCTTTTCCAATCACTACATATTGATCTTTCTTTTTCCATACTGAATCTTCGTTAATTAGAAATTTAACTTTACTCTGTTTTATAAAACCATATTTATTTAAATAATTTTGAATTTGAATCACATTTGCATTAATACTCAAAGGCAAAAGAATAACCAAATCCTTTGATAAATGAAAATCTTGCAAACAATTTAGAAAATTATCAAGATTTTTAAGAGCTTCTGGATATCTACTTCCAACTAATAAAATAATCCTTTTAAAAGAAATAATATTTGATATTTTATCGTTTGTTGCATTAACAAAGTCCATCATTGGATTACCCAAATATTTTGCATCAATATTTTTTTTATTCAAATTATTAGCTGTAATTTTATCTCTCATAATTATATTTTTACATCTTGGAGATTTCATTAAAAACATTTCCCATGGATCCCATTCAGAACCTTTCAACTTATGATAAAAATCGCTTAAATCCCAACCAGGACCACTACTCCAAGTATGATCACTTTTGGGAGTTCCAATGAAACTGAATTCGCATTCTGAACTCCAAGCGTAGAGTAATGGCAAGAAATCGCCTACTGCGATAATTTTGCAGTTATGTTTTGACTTCTGTTTTACAATTAGAAAATTTCTAAAATTATCGATTAAAAATCCTGCAAAAAAATCAAGCACAAATCCCTTAAGACTTTGATTACTAAAACCTCCACTAGGCAGCTCTTTTAAAAATCCTATTTTGCGAAAATTCTTTGATTTTATGGAATTAAATACATCTCCATTTCCTACTAACGGCAAAACTTCAATATTTTTATTTTTTATTTTTTTTAGTAATCTTTTTATTATCTCCGATGCGATTACATCTTCTCCATGACCATTGCATATAAATAATAGAGAATGAGACACCTTACTGTTAAGATCATAAAAAGACTCAATCGAATCTTTATCGGCGGCATGGCCAAGTGGTAAGGCAGAGGATTGCAAATCCTTTATCCCCAGTTCGAATCTGGGTGCCGCCTTATTTAATTTTTTTACACATTTAATTATGAAGTTTTCTAAGAACTTCAATTTGAAATAAAAGGTATAAAGTTTCAATTACTTATTGATATATAGAAAAATGATCTTTTCTTTATTTATTGATAAATAATACCGGATATCTATTAATAAATAAAATTTAATTAATTTATTAATTATTTTCATCAGATTATTTATATAAAAAATTTGAATTTTTTAGTAATCATTATCTGCTACACACATTCCTAAACATCTAACACCATTTGATGCAGTCCTTTTGCAATGATTACATAAAATGGGATCTTTCTCTGAAGTAAGATTAATTTTTGAATTATTTTGGTCTTTAAAGCTTATTAACTCTTGTGTTGAATCAAATAGAGTCATTCTTAGAATCATCACTTGAATCGATATTAACAACAAGTGAAGCATTAGTGTTGGAAGAGGGTATATCCATAATTTTTACAGTTTCTTTAGGCTCATCAATAACTTGATTTTCTTTAGCACTCTCATCAACTGCACAAGCTTCAAGAGCCTCTCTAAGAAGTGAATCAAAAGTTGCTCCAGGCAATCTATGTCTAGCAACCTCAAGAAAAGTTCTCGGTAACGATTCAGATGCAGCGTCTCGTAAAGCAGGATTATTCTTTCTATGTTCTTGTTCTTCTTCTATTGATTTAATAAACCTCAATGTGACGTCTCTTTTAGTAGAAGCTTTTATCAGCGTATCGTTTTCCGGATTACTAACGTTAGGTTCATTTTCAAGATCACTAAGTCTTTTTTCCAAACTATTCAAAACTTCATTAGCTTCTTTACTAATATGCGCTAATTGACCATCAGACAAATTAGGTAAATCAGCAACAAAAACTTTCCCATGATCCCTTAATGTCAAGAAAGTTGGTCTTGGGCCTTGAGCCTGTCTACCATTTGATTCGGAATTATTACCTATTGGTCTTTTTGGAGGTGTAGGGCCAGCTGAACTACGTCTACGTGTAATTCTTTGATTATTTGCAAAGGGCATTGAATAAAGGTTAAATCTTAATACTTAAACTTCCGATATAATTCGGCGGTAATTTTATTATATTACACCTAACTTTTTCATTTGGGTATAAAAAATAATTTTTTAAAACTCGTTTAAAAAAGATAAAAAATTTAAGTTAAAATTTCTGGCAAAAATTTACTAATTGTTGAATTATTTTTTCGAACTATCTTTCCAATTTCCCAACTATCTATATCATAATCTTTACAGATACTAAATATCGCGTCCTTAAATTTTTTATCAATAATTAAACAAAATCCAACTCCAAGATTGAAAGTATTCCAAAAATCTTTTTCAGGAACAGATCCTTTTTCTTTAAGGAATTTAAATAAAATAGGTATTTCCCAAGAACTGGTATTGATATAAGGAATAAAATCAGAAGGAATACATCTTGGTAAATTTTCTGGAATTCCTCCCCCAGTTATATGAGACATTGCTTTAATTTCTATATTTTCAGATAACATTTGGTTAATCACATTATTGTAAATTTTTGTAGGTTGCAATAACTCATCATAAAAACTTAAGTGAGAAACTTTTTCAAATTCCTTTTCTATTTGATTATTGTTTTGGATAATTTTTCTTACTAAACTAAAGCCATTACTATGAACTCCATTACTTTTTAAAGCAATTATTAAGTCATTTTCAGATACTTTTTTACCATTAATAAGCTTATCCTCATCGACTATTCCAACACAAAATCCTGCAAGATCATACTTATTTTTTGAATAAAATCCTGGCATTTCAGCAGTTTCTCCGCCGAGTAATGCACAGTTATTTTCTCCGCAGCCATGTGAAATTCCCTGAACAACCCTCAATAATTGTTTCTTATCAAGCTTACCAGTAGCAATATAATCCAGAAAAAATAACGGTTTTGCACCACTAGTAATGATATCGTTCATGCACATAGCAACTAAATCAATACCAACCTCAAAGTGAAAGTTTTTACTTTGGGCTAATTCTAATTTTGTTCCAACACCATCTGTCCCTGAAACAAGAACTGGTTTTTTAAAACTATCGATAGGTATCCTAAACAAGCCTCCAAACCCGCCAATACCCTCAATCACATTAGATGTATGAGTTCCTTCAACTGCCTGTTTAATTTCGGAAACAAATTCTCGTCCAGCTTCTATATCAACACCTGATGTTTTGTAATCCATGAAATAAAAATGATAGAATCTCCCTATATAGATATTCCTCCTAAGATTACTTTTGTCCAGTAATTATTTATCAAATAGATTTATTTTTTAAAAACAAAGTGAAGAAAGTAATAATAAGGAAAACTGAAGAAATAGAAAATTGGAGGAGAAATATAAATAGTGAAATTAACTTTATTCCAACAATGGGTAATCTTCATAATGGACATATAAAATTAATATCAACAGCAAAAAATGACAATGCTAATGTTAATTTAGTAAGTATTTTTATAAACCCACTTCAATTCGATAACAAGTTAGATTTAGAGAATTACCCTAAAACAATTGATAATGATATAAAAATCTCCTTTTCAAATGGCGCGGATGCCATCTTCATTCCAAGTAATGAAGATATATATCCGCCTAATAATACAAATATTAAATTCCTAAAAGCTCCAAAAGAATTATCTTCTACATTATGTGGATTAAATCGAATTGGGCACTTTGATGGCGTTTGTACAGTAATTTATAGATTACTTAATCTCATAAAGCCAAAAAATCTTTACTTAGGAGAAAAAGATTGGCAACAACTTATAATTTTAAAAAATCTTGTCCTAAAAAAGAAATTAAATGTTGCTATTAAATCTATTCCTACACAAAGAGATTTTGATGGAATTCCTTTAAGTTCACGTAATGTACATTTATCAAAAAATGAAAGAAAATTGATTAGTTTTTTTTCAAGTGAGTTATTGGAAGCGAAAAAAATTTTTCAAAAAGAAAAAAAAATTAATTTAAAAGAAATAATTAAAAAGCTATCAGCAAAAAAAATTTCAATTGAATATTTAGAACATTTGCACCCTCATACACTCCAAAAAGCAAGACTTGAGGATAATATTTCGTTACTAGCTGGTGCGATAAGATGTGGAGAGACAAGATTAATAGATCACGTTTTTCTAATGAAAAGAAGGCCGATTATTGCAATTGATGGCCCTGCAGGGTCAGGTAAAAGTACCGTAACAAAGTTAATAGCGAATAAACTTAAACTTTTATATTTAGATACTGGAGCAATGTATAGAGCATTGAGTTGGCTTTTGATAAAAGAAAATATTGATTATAAAAAAGAAAAAAAATTACAGAATTTCCTAAAGGATATATCTATTGTTTTCAAGTCGAATACAAATTCACATCAAGACGTTTATGTTAATAACTACTGTGTTACTGAAGAAATCAGGTCGCAAAATATAAGTTCCATCGTTTCTAAAATTTCTTCAATAAAAGAAGTCAGAAAATTCTTAGTAGAAGAACAAAGAAAAATTGGAGAATCAGGCGGACTTGTAGCTGAGGGAAGAGATATAGGAACTACAGTTTTTCCTCATGCAGAACTTAAAATTTTTCTGACTGCTAGCATCGATGAAAGAGCAAAAAGAAGAAAATCTGATAAAAATAGTAAAGACTCACAAGAAATAGACCTACATACAATAAAAGAACTTATAAAAAAAAGAGATTTTGAAGATTCTAATAGGAAAATTTCACCCCTAATAAAAGCGAACGACGCAATAGAAATTATTACTGATGGATATTCAATTAATGAGGTAGTGGATAAAATTATTGATCTATATAATGACAAGATACCTAAAGAGACTGAGATCAAATAAATTCAAGAAATATTTTCCAAAAAACCGTTTACAGAGTCTTCTAAAATATCAAGAACATAATCAAAGCCCTCATCACCTCCAAAATATGGGTCAGGAACTTCTTGCTCATTAAAAGCTGATCTAAAATCTTGTATTTTTTTTATTGATGCAAGACCAGTTGAAGCGGTACTCTTTTTAAGATCTTGAATATTTCTAAAATTTGAATCGTCCATCGCAAGAATATAGTTAAATTCGTCAAAATCTTTGCTACTAATTTGACGAGCCCTACTTAAGATATTTATATCTCTTCTTTCTGCCGCAATTCTCATCCTGGAGTCAGCTTTTTTCCCAATATGCCAACTCCCAGTTCCAGCAGAATCTACAATAAAGCAATCGGATAATCCTTTCTTTTCAAGTAGACTTCTAAAGATAGCTTCTGCTGCAGGAGACCTACAAATATTTCCCAAACATACAAAAAGAACAGAAATTTTTTTCATATGTTTTCAAAGTTATATGAATTATAAGACTTTTAAGTAGTAAATAAAACTTCTTTAATTAAAGATTCAGTAAATTCTTTACCAAACAAACTCGACAACATTGGCCTTGCTGGATCGTTATCTCTTCTATATTTCAAATAATTATTTTGTCCACTTATCAATTCTTTTTGAAGTTCCATATTGGCTTCTTTGCTTTCAAAAAGAATTTTCAAATACAAATCAAGGTATTCCTTAAATGAGGGATAAAGTACATTAGCAATTAAAAAATCACTTCTTTCTTCTTTTGGTAATTTTGACCAGATTACTCCTGGAGAAAAAAATCTTGCTACATCTGAAGACATTTTTTCAGCTAATGGAAGTGATGAATGACAATGATTTTTCAGTTTTACAAGTTTTTCTAATAACTCATTGTTGTATTGATTTTGTATTTTTAATGAAGGCTGAAAATCTAATACTAATAAATAACTTTTAGGTAGAGAAACAAAATCTACTCCAAAAAATGGGACGTTATAAATCGTATTAGGAATAATTAAGAAATTTAAAACAGAATAATTTGGACTATTAATACACACTGCTCTTGCGAATTGAATTCTTTTTTTATGCGTTACCCCCCAAGTAGAGAGATTCACATTTTTTTTTGATTTTATTGAACCATAAGTTGAATCTCTATATGAATATTTCGAGGGTATTATTTTTTCTAAACAGTTATATTTACTTAAATTATTAGTTAAATATTTTAGAAAATTATGCCATCTCCAATCTGACCTGTAAAAAATAGTATCTTGTATTAACATTCAATGAATATTCTCATTATTTAATGTAAAAAGAAATTTATTAATAAATTTTTTTGTCCATTTTTCTCCAAAAAAAGATTTAAACAATTTATCTGCAGGGTCTTTTTCAAAACTGTACTTATCATAATTAATTTGATTAATCTTTATTTCTTCTGCATTTAAAAATTGATTACCAGAATTCAATTTATAAATTTTCAAATAATTATTTACGAATGAATGGAATATATTATTTAAATCTCTATCGAGATTTAATTTATTTCCTCTACATATAATCACCCATGGTGAAAAATACTTATTTGAATCATATATATTTTTCATTTTATTATTATCAAATTCAGAATATTTTTTCTTAATACTACCTAAACTTGAACAATATTTTTCAAGATACTTCCCCTCCTGAATTAAAGGTTGATAATCAAGTATTGCTAATAACTTTTGAGAAGTTCCAAACCACAAAATATCTGCTCCTAAAATAGGCATTTCACTATCAAAATTTGGATATACGACCGTATTAAACACTTGCAGTTTTTTGCCGCCATCTAATCTTGTTATTCTCCACTTTCTATATTCCGGAGTTGAAAAAAGCCAATTTTTAATAATATATTTTGAGTCTTCATTGTGATGTTCTTTGAATTCACTAGATATTTGAACTTCATGACCATTTAATTCATCAATATTGGTTTTAAGGAAATCAACTAATGAATCAAACATAAATTACTAAGTCTCAGTGCTTCCTTTCCTTACTTTTTTTGTAATGTAATTAAATACAATCTTGCCTAAAACAGCAATCAAGTTACCCTCAAGCTCCTTAAACATTTTCATATTGTAAGTAAAAGCTTGATTAGCTTCATCAATAATTTGATCAGCAGTATTTTGATTTATTGGAAGTTGATTCAAAGTAAGAGAATATTCTTCCTTGAATTTTTTTTCATCAGCAATTAATTCAAACTCATAAAAATTTAAACCATCATTTCCCTGCAAATTTAATGCTTTTTTAGCGATCCTTTTCAAAATTTGTCCCCCAGATAAATCTCCTATATAGCGTGTATAGTGGTGACCAACCAATAGCTCTGGCGAATTTTTTGCCACCTCGCGGATTCTTTCAACATATTCTTTTGCTGAGTGAGAAATATTAATTTCGTTCTTCCAGTTTTCACCAAAATAAAATTTCAGATCATTCACAAGAGTTTCTTTCCTGAATAATGATTTAAAACCTATAGGTTTTATTACTGGATGTTCCTCATTAACCAGTCTTTCAATTTCTTCTTCCATAGCTTCATAAACAAAATATAAATCACTAATTAATTTTCTATAAGATTTTTTTTCAACAACTCCTTTTAAAAAACAAGCCACAAAGCCAGTATTTTCTGCCATAGTATGGGATTTTTTTGTCCCTTCTCTTAATTGTCCTGCAAGAGCGACTGCCATATATTTAGAATTATTTTTGTAAGTGTATTTAATCTACAAGGAAAATACATAAAACAGCTAATTTTTGTTACCAGCAGATGTTGTAGAGAATAACTTATAAAGTTCTTTACAAACCAAAAAAAGGTTATCTTTTTGTTCCTTTTGCGGTAAATGAGTACCAGTCATTTCCCATTCACCGATAGTAGCTACTCTCCATCTCTCGGAGGGAACAATCATACCTCGCATTATTATTCCCAATAATTTTGGAACTCTGCCATTATTATCATTTTCAATTCTTAATTGTAAGAGTATTGCTCTACATTCAATAAGAGGACTCCAACCAGGGAAATGAAACGCAAAATCAATAGTATCTTGCATGGATTCATTATTAGAATTGTCCCAGGGACTAAAGTTTACGCTTGCATCTGGAAAATATTTCCGAAACAAAGCTGCAGTGGAAGCAATTTTATTAGCTATTTCAACATTACTTACATTTGAACTCGCATTCATAAGTAGCTGAGCATTTTTTTGAAAATGACATAATTTGCTTTAACTTGCTTATTAACTACTTTTTCTTTTAATAAAGATGTTGAAATGCTGATCAATAAACTATTCTCTATTCACATTTGAATAATAAATTTCTAGGTTTTAAAGAAAATAACTCATCGCAAATTACAATACGAGGAACTTCAATGAGTTATCTTTTATCAATTCAATGCTATGCCAAAATTTGAAAAATTAACTTTACCTAATGAAGGCGAGATAATAACTTTTAATCAAGGCAAACCTAATGTTCCTAATAATCCAATTGTCCCATTTATTAGGGGTGATGGAACTGGAGTTGATATTTGGCCTGCAACTCAAATCGTTCTTGATTCAGCTATTAAAAAAAGCTATGGAGATGAAAGAAAAATTAATTGGTTTAAAGTCTATGCAGGAGATGAAGCTTGTGAACTTTATGGAACATATAACTACCTCCCTCAAGATACTATTGAAGCCATCAAACACTTTGGTGTAGCCATCAAAGGTCCTTTAACGACACCCATCGGTGGAGGTATTAGATCTCTTAATGTTGCATTAAGGCAAATATTTGATTTATATAGCTGTGTTAGACCATGCAAATATTATTCAGGAACTCCAAGCCCTCACAAAAATCCCCAAAATTTAGACGTTATTGTTTATAGAGAAAATACTGAGGATATCTATATGGGAATTGAATGGGAAGCGGAGGATAATAATTGTCTTGAATTAATTAATCACTTAAATAACATTGTCATACCAAAAAGTAAAAATTTAAAAAATAGATCCATACCAGACGGTTCAGGTATTGGAATAAAACCAGTGAGTAAGTTTGGTAGCCAAAGGCATATTAGAAAAGCTATTGAACATGCCAAAAGATTATCAGGAGATAAAAGGCATGTGACTCTTGTACATAAAGGGAATATTATGAAATATACAGAAGGTGCATTTAGAGATTGGGGATATGAATTAGCAGTAAATGAATTTAGAGAAGATTGCATTACAGAAAGAGAAAGCTGGATTTTAGATAATATTCAGAAAAATCCAGAAATTACTATTGAAAATAATGCTCGAAAAATTGAACCAGGTTTTGACAAGCTTACAAATAACAAAAAAGCATTCATTTGCGAAGAAATTAAAGAAGTTGTCGCATCAATAGCAAATTCTCACGGAGACGGAAAATGGAGAGAACTTATTCTTGTTGATGATCGGATAGCTGATAGTATATTCCAACAAATTCAAACCAGACCTCAAGAATATTCAATTCTTGCAACCTTAAATCTCAATGGAGACTATGTTTCTGATGCAGCTGCAGCAATTGTTGGTGGCCTAGGTATGGCTCCTGGTGCAAATATTGGAGATAATGCAGCAATTTTCGAAGCTACGCATGGTACTGCGCCAAAACATGCAGGTTTAAATAAGATAAATCCAGGCTCAGTAATTCTTAGTGGTGTAATGATGCTTGAATATTTTGGTTGGGATGAGGCAGCTAACTTAATTACTAATGGTTTAAGTAAGGCAATAGAGCAAAAAAAAGTCACCTATGATCTAGCACGCTTAATGGAACCAAAAGTAGAACCCTTATCCTGCAGTAGTTTTGCTGAAGAAATTATCTCAAATTTCTAATTTTAAAAATTATTTTTATTTTCAAAAACTTTCCAAATATTAACCAGTGAATCTTTAGTGCCAATATTTCCAGGATGGGTAACAATTGGAAGTTTTTCGCCATTTTTTAGGTTGTAAGTCACCACTGAAATGCCAGTTAAAATTTGTCCTTCAAGATAAACATAATCTGCATTAAGTCCTTTACTGAGAATCAAATTTGTTGTTATTCCACCTTTTGAAATCAAATATCCTATTTCATACTTCAAATCTGCGACTAATTCAGCAATAAAACAAGCAAGTAAATTATAAAAATTAAATAATTCAGAAGAATCTAAAGACATAAATTTTCTTGAAGTAAACAAAACAGGAGTTTTTCCTTTGTCAAAAGAAAATCTAATTTCTTTTAAAAATTTATTTTTAAACAAATTCCATCGCTTTTGATTATTATCTGATGAAGTAATTTTGAAGAATTCAAAAACATCTAATTCAACTGGATTGCAATTACTTATCTCTAATAAATTAATCAATTGTATTGTTGAAAGTTCTACATAAGATCCAACAATTATCAGTCCAGGAAGAAAACTCTTTTCTTTATTTCTTATTCTTAAATTAGAGAAAAATATTTCACTCTGAGAGACACTTTTTTTCTCAGAAATTGAACTTATAAAACTTGCTGCAGTTCGAAAAAGGAATTTTTTTTGTTTAATTAATTTTTTAATTACTAAAGAAAATTTTTTTAGGTGGGAATAATTTTCTACATCTACAACTACATGTTTATTATTCTTCAAGTTATTTAGTGTTTTAAAAACAATATTATTTTCTTTATCATTTAGCATTTCAATATCTGACAATAAAAGATTTTGAATATCTTCAAAATTTATTTGCGATTTACTCTGCTGAAATAAAAGATTCTTAACATTACTTGTCTCATATCCAAAAATTTTATCTTTTGCAAATATTGTTTGACTAATAGGAGTTTTATCAACAAAATGAGATCCATTAATTGTTAATCTTTTACCCTCTATGAAAGCTGGAATATGAAAAGTAGCATCAAAAGGACCTAAGCAACTATTTAGAGCAATTGGCTCTAAATAGTTATGTCCTCGAAGAGTAGAGTCTCCTCTACTTATAAAAATAATTTCTTCTTCATAGGCTCGAGAAGTAATTACAGTCTTAAGATTTTTGCAAATTTCCTCTATTGTTAATTTCGCATCATTTTCCGATAGTGACCTTGTATTAGCCAAAATAAAAAATAAATTAGATTTAGATTCAAAACCTTTGACTAAAGTTGAGCAGTCCCACTTAAGCAGTAATAAGCAATCATGAACGGTTTGAGAGCCTGTGGGATCATCATCTATAACAACAAATTTCATAAGTATTGCAAAATTACTTAAGAGATTTTATTTGTATTGAGGCATTTAACCTTTGACTATCATTTGAAGGAATCATAATGTTTCTAAATCCATCAACAAAAGAATTTCGGGGACTAGTCCAAGGTTCGAGACATATCATTCTTCTTGGAGGTTCACTCCAAATAACGCCTAAATCAAAAGGATATGGATGATTTAAAGTTACCTCTCTTTTAAAAATTTTATCTCGAAAAGAGCTTCTACCGGAAGTATACATAAGTAGATCAACTCCTAAATTAATTTTGTTTAATTCATCCAAAGTATTACTTATAGTATTTCTTTCTTGATCCTGACAATTAAGTGGATTATCAACAAACTCTATATTTTTGAAATCTGAAATATTAAAATAAGGATGCAAACCAAGATTTATAGGCATAGCAAGGTCTGTTTTGTTATGGATTGTAATTTCAAATTCTAAAGAGTTAATTTTTAAGGCAACTTGTATTTTTAGTTCGAAATCGAAAGGATAATATTTTTTGGTTTCTTTTGATGAATTTAAGAATAAGTATAAAAGTTTTTCATTTTCATTGAAAGAGTATTGCCATTGCAAATCCCTAGCAAAACCATGTTGTGGTAATTCCAAATAACCATTTCCAAATACTGAACTAGAGGTATTGAGATTTCCACAAATTGGAAACAATATTGGTATGCCTCCCCTAATACTTTTTGTCTTATCCATAAATCTTGTTTCATCGAAATAAAGTATTTCATTACCATCCGAAACCCAATTTGTAACAACACCTCCTCTTTCAGGACAAAATTTAATGTAATTATTTTTATCTAATTGAAAGACGAAAATTCCTTGTTCCTTATTAGATGATTCAAGTTTCACGATTATTACTCAAAGGGAATCAACCCAATCCAAAATATGCTGATTAACTAATTCAGGTATCTCATCATGAGGACAATGTCCTGCGTCAAGAATAATTTCTTTTGTATTATTTGGTGTAAATTTTTTATAAAGATTTCTTTTTTTTGGAGTGTTCATCCATGGATCTTTCCCTCCCCAAAGAAGTAATAATGGTGCATTTAGTTTTGCGAATAGCTTATCCAATGGCAATCCCTGAGGACCCGATGGGTTAAATACACTTCTAAAAACATTAAAAGCCCCGAAATCTAGAGAAGGCTTCCTTATTGATTCAACTAAAAAATCATCAACATTTTTTTTATCAACATAAACTTGATTCAAAGTTTTTTTAATATTTTTTGGATTTCTCATATTTTCAAAAATCAAGCGTTGAAGAACAATATTTTTCAAAAATATGCCGGCAACTGTTTCAATTGAAGTTTGCAACATATTCTTTTTGATAGTTTTTTCTTCACTAAAATATCCAGCAGCATTAAGTAAGATCACTCCTGCGTTTAGCTCATTTAATTCTGCACCAGCTGCTAATGCGGCATAACCCCCTAATGAATTTCCAACAACAATTGTAGGTTTTTTTATTTTCTCTTTTACATAAGCGACAACCTGATCTTTCCATAAAGATCCTGAGTATTCGACGTCTTGAGGCTTAGGACTTTTTCCAAAACCAAGTAAATCAATAGCATGAACTTCGTATTTTGCACTCAAAACAGGGATATTAAATCTCCAATGATCCGTAGAAGCACCAAAACCATGAATTAATAAAATTGCACATTCTTTTGATGTTTGCTCGGGTTTAGCGGAAACTGTATGAATTGGGTAATTTAAAAAATTCCAATTATAATTTACATCACTATCTATAAGAGCTGACTTTTCCATTCATTGAAAATTCTATCTTAAAGGATTCTAATAAACTTATTTCCTAAAGAAGGCCCACAGGATCAGCTGCAACATCATCTGAAATTTTATTACCGTCATTTGGGGGCTTATCTTTTAGAACAATTCTTAAGAGTACAGGTGCAAGAAATGTAGTTCCTATAACCATTAATAAAATAGCGGCTTCAAGAGAAGGAGTTAATAACTTAGCACTTGTTCCTAGCCCAAGAAAAATTAAACCAACCTCTCCTCTAGGCATCATACCTAAGCCTACAACTAATCTATTTGTAGGTTTATCACTTGAAAATACCCATCCAGCTGCAATTTTTCCAATAATCGCAACAACTAATAAAAATCCTGCAACTACAAGAGCTGATCTGCTTGTTGGGTCAAGTGGATTGATAACAGATAGATCCATTCCAGCTCCAACTAATACAAAGAAAATAGTCGCGAATAAGGAAACTAAAGGTAAAACAGATTGTTGTATTGCATGATTATTTTTAGAACTACTAAGAATCAATCCAGCTGCAAAAGCCCCTAAAGCTGCTTCCAATCCAATGGCTGTTGCTACGAAACAACACAATACAAGTATCACAAAAGAAGCTACCACCACGGCTCCAGGAGCCTTTAATCTATCTAATAACCAATCAAAACCTGGAGCAGCTGTTCTACTTAATGCGATAGCAGCAATAACAAAGACTACAGCTGCTGCAACTAATCTAACAATAGGAGCAATTTCTAAAGTACCTCCGGCAGCAAGGGCGACTACAACTGCCAGAATAACAATTCCCAAAATATCGTCTAACACTGCAGCACCAATAACAATCTGTCCTTCTCTAGTTTTCAAATATCCTAATTCACCGAAAACACTTGCAGTAATTCCTATACTTGTGGCTGTCATAGATGCTCCAGCAAAGACTGCTGGAATTAGATCTACTTGGAAAATAAACATTAATCCAAGAGTTCCAAACGCAAACGGTAAAATTACCCCAGCCATAGCAACAGTAAAAGCCTGAGCACCGACAGCTACCAATTCCTCTAACTCACTTTCTAAGCCTGTTAAAAATAAAAGTGCATATAAACCAAGTGTTGCTACTGCTTGGAGCGAGGGAAAGCTTTCAAAATAAACATCAGGTACAGCTTCTGGGGGGATCGATGCTAATGAGCTAATAACATTTACTAGTCCTTCATTTAATTCGGTTCCAGCTGAAGGTGGTATCAACAAATGGAATCCTGATGCACCTATCACAACCCCTGCAAGAAGCTCACCTACTATAGTTGGCAAACTTAGTCTTACTAAAACTTCTGCTAAAGCTCTTGCAGCTAAAAATATCAATAGAAATCTTATAACTCCTATCAACGTTTCAGCAACTTCTAAATCATGTGCACTTAATTCAGCAAGTAAAGAATACATATAAAATGAGAGAAAAATAAACTACCTACATTGGAAGATAGTTTATTGAGGGCCCACTTTAATGAATATGTAAGAAAAAAGCAAAAATACTCAACAAGTGTGGATCTGAAGTTACAACAAAGAAATTTTCTAAAAAGTGGCTATTGTCTGTTATATGGCTAATCCAATGAATTCCAACGAACCCTTTGATCTACGTTTGCCTACCCCAGGTTGCTATTTAGATCCTGAGAAAGCTGGAATGGATTCTGATGCTGTTTTTCAAGGAATGACAGCCCATCTCTTTTATACACTTGGAAAGTTAGCTACTGCTGCAAGTCCTCACGACTTGTACATGGCTTTAAGTTATGCAGTTAAAGATAGGCTAATGACAAGATATTTAGCCAGCCAAGAAGTTATAAGAAAAAAACCGCAAAAAACAGTCGCCTACTTATCTGCAGAATTCTTAATAGGCCCTCAATTAAGTAATAACCTCCTCAATCTTGGAATAACTCAAGAAGCAGAAGATGCTTTAAAAAGATTTGGCATTGAATCATTGTCAACAATTCTTGAAGTTGAAGAGGAGCCTGGATTAGGCAATGGTGGACTTGGCAGACTTGCTGCATGTTATATGGAATCATTAGCATCTCTACAAGTTCCAGCAGTTGGATATGGTATTAGATATGAATTTGGCATATTCAATCAGTTAATAAGGGATGGTTGGCAAGTTGAAGTAACTGACAAATGGTTAAAGGGTGGATGGCCATGGGAACTTCCACAACCTGACGAATCATGTTTCGTTGGTTTTGGAGGCAGAACTGAAAGTTATAGAGATGATAAAGGAAACTACCGATCAAGATGGATCCCTTCGGAACACGCGATTGGAGTACCTCATGATGTTCCAGTTTTAGGATACAGAGTAAATACATGTGACAGATTAAGATTATGGAGAGCTGATGCAACTGAAAGTTTTGACTTTTATGCATTCAATATTGGTGATTATTATGGTGCAGTAGAAGAAAAAGTTGCATCTGAAACTCTTTCAAAAGTTTTATATCCCAATGATGGAACTGACGAAGGTAGAAGATTAAGACTTAAACAGCAACACTTTTTTGTTAGTTGTTCTCTTCAGGATATGTTGAAAAGCCTTGAAAAAAGATCTATACCAGTAACAGAATTCTCTAATCATTGGACTGTTCAATTAAATGATACGCATCCTGCTATTGCAGTTGCAGAATTAATGAGACTTCTCATTGACCAATATCAAATAGGTTGGGATAAAGCTTGGAATATAACTACCTCCTCGGTTGCTTATACAAACCACACACTATTACCAGAAGCTTTAGAAAAATGGGATTTAGGTTTATTTAATGATCTTCTTCCTCGCCATCTAGAAATTATTTATGAAATTAATTGGAGATTTCTTCAACAATTAAGACTTCGTTATCCAGGTGATGACAAAATCCTTCAAAAACTCTCAATAATTGATGAAGAAGGTTCAAAATCAGTTCGGATGGCTCATTTGGCTACTATTGGGGCACATCACATTAATGGTGTTGCAGCCCTTCACTCAGATTTAATAAAAAGACAACTTCTTCCTGAATTTGCAGCTCTATGGCCTGAAAAATTTACAAATGTAACTAATGGTGTTACTCCAAGAAGATGGGTTGCCCTATCTAATCCATCATTATCGAACCTTCTAGAAGAAGAAGTTGGTCCAAATTGGATAACTAACATGGAACTTCTTAAGAAGTTAGAAGAAAAAAAAGATGACAACAATTTTTTACAAAGATTTGAGGAAACTAAACTAAATGGCAAAAGAAAATTAGCTAGTTTTATCCACTCAAAAACTGGAATACTTGTTGATCCATCAAGTTTATTTGATGTTCAAGTAAAAAGAATTCATCAATACAAAAGACAACATTTGAACGCCCTACAAATTATTGCTCAATATTTAAGAATTAAAAATGGTACAAACAATTATGAAGTTCCTAGAACAATAATATTCGGAGGTAAGGCTGCACCAGGTTACTTTATGGCAAAGCTAATGATTAGATTTATTAATGGTATTGCTGATGTAGTTAATTCTGATCCAGATATGGATGGTTTATTGAGAGTTGTTTTTCTACCAGACTATAACGTTAAACTTGGTGAATTAGTTTATCCCGCAACTGATCTTTCAGAACAAATTTCAACTGCTGGAAAAGAAGCATCTGGTACTGGCAATATGAAGTTTGCCATGAATGGAGCATTAACAATTGGTACCTTAGATGGAGCAAATGTGGAATTAAGAGATCTTGTGAAAAAAGAAAATTTCTTTCTTTTTGGAAAAACTGAAAGCGAAATTATGGATCTAAAAAACAACAATTACTCTCCAAAAACTTTTATTAATCAATGCCCAGAACTTAAAGAGGTTATCCGCCTAGTTGAAATTGGCCACTTTAGTAATGGAGATAAAGAATTATTTAAACCCCTATTAAATAGCCTAACTGGACATGACCCATTTTTTGTTATGGCTGACTTTGAAGACTACTTAAACCAACAGGATGTAGTCAGTGAATACTGGAATAATAAAAAATCTTGGAATAAAATGGCATTATTAAATACTGCTAGATCAGGATATTTTTCTTCAGATAGATCTATTAGAGAGTACTGTAAATCTATTTGGAAAGTCTCTCCAATGCCAGTTGAAATTAATTGTGATGTCGAAGAATTAACTAATTAATATTTTCTTTATCTGTTGAATCTGGGGTTTGATGAAATAATCTATTCAAAATTAAGCGATCCATATTTAATGGATCTGGGGCTAATTCATTTGCAATTTCTTTAAATTTTGATTCAATATTGTTTGAAATTTTTATATCAAATATTCTTTCCATTAATGCTTCAATTGAATATAAATAGGCATTAACACTTTCCAGTTCATCTAAAGCTTGAGTAATTTCTATATCAGAAATATGATTTTCTTCTGGACTGATATCTTCATTTGATTCTCTTTCAGATAATTCTCTCTGCAATTCATCGGTAATCTTAGTACAAAGAGTTCTGAAAGATTGAATAGATGCCCAATTCAATTCTTGTTGCTGCTTAAAAGTGGGAAATTCTCTAATCAGACGATCATGCTCTTTATAAAATCGCTGACAATCAGAGCATTGACATGGTTCTTCAGCCAAAAGAAAATATAACTCTTTTTATATCATCTCATTATTTGGGCAAAATTGTAGGGCCATCCAATAATTCGTCATTTTCATCAAGTGAATCAGGACTATCTGGCAAAGGTATCTCAATACTAGTAACCAAATTAATAACATCTCTTAATCTCATAGAATCGGCAAACCATCCCATTGCTTGCTCGGCATCGCCTCTTTTTTCAGCATCATTTGCTTGATCTTCGTGAGCTTCCGCCAATAAAGCAAGCCAGCAAAGGCATCTTGCTTGAACTATTGAAAGATCTAAATCATTAGGTTGGGATTTAGAAATGCGTTCATGCTCTTGTTGAATTAAGAGCTTTAAACGCATATCATGCAACTTAGCCATAAAAGATTTATTACTAACTATACGCTAGCTAGAGAGTAGCAACTTTGCACACATACTACATATAGTTTTTTATTTTACGGGACTGGCGGGAGTCGAACCCACGACCTACGGTTTAGGAAACCGTTGCTCTATCCTGCTGAGCTACAGCCCCAATAGATGATTTTTGGAGGATTAGGGATTATGCTAAATGAAAGCAGGCGAGGCGATCGCAAGAAAGTTTTATTTTGGAAACAAAATATAACCTTCTTGAGGAAAGTCCGGGCTCCCAAATGGTCAGGCTTGCTGGGTAACTCCCAGTGCGGGCAACCGTGAGGATAGTGCCACAGAAACATACCGCCTAATACTTACGTATGGCAAGGGTGCAAGGGTGCGGTAAGAGCGCACCAGCAACATTGAGAAGTGTTGGCTAGGTAAACCCCGGCTGGGAGCAAGGCTTAGTAGATTTATGACCATTACACAATCTACTTTTCAGCGCCGCTCGAGACTATGAAGTAATTCCAGTCCTAGATAGATGATTGCCCATCTTAATTAAGATGAACAGAACCCGGCTTATGACCTGCTTTCTAATTGTTGTGATTATTCAAATCAGATGACGACTATTATAAACGCGAACAGAATTAATCAAATAACTACTTTTTTAAAGTCTTTAAATATTAAATCAAAAAGATTTTCTGAAATAATTAGAACTCAAAATATTTCAGTTTTTCAAGATTTTAATAAAGCATTTATCCATTCCTCCGAGGACAAAATAATAAATTACGAAAAACTAGAATTTTTCGGAGATGCAGTACTCAGATTAGCTGCTTCTAATTTTATTGAAAAAAAATATCCTCAAATGAGTGTAGGAGAAAGATCAGAGCTAAGAGCGCAAATTGTAAGTGATGAATGGTTAACTAAATTAGGGAAAAAAATTGATATAGAGAAATTGATAGTTAGAGGACCTAAAGCTCTCGGTGATGACAATTCAAAAAATACTATTATATGTGAATCTACAGAAGCTTTAATAGGTGCTGTTTACAAGTGCTTTAATTCAATTCAGGAAGTGAATCTTTGGTTAGATGATATTTGGGAGAGAGATTCAGAAATCTTTTTAAAAGCTCCATATAAATTTAAATCTAAGACAGTTTTGCAAGAGTGGTGTCAAAGTAAAGGTTATGATTTGCCAGTATATAAAATAATTGAAGTCTCAAATAAAAATGGGGACCCTAAAAGATTTTCTTGCGATATATTTATCGAAGGTTCAAAAGAATCAACTGCATATGGCAAGTCCCATAAACAAGCGGAAACAAATGCAGCAATTATTTTGATAGAAAAATTTATAACTATAGGTAGAATCTAATTTTTAAACTATTTCTAAATTCGTTAGCTGAAAAGTTATGAGTTTATCCCAATTACCTCCTTCAAACAGAACTGCTGCTCTTTTTTTTGTAACTCTTTGTACAAACCCTTTATATCCTCTATATATAGAGTTAGCATCTTTTACAATTACAAAAGAACCAGGAAGAATGGGTTTAGTAGATAATTCCATAAAAAACTTTATCTAATACAATATATGATAATTAAAAATGAATGGTTGACTGTTGGATTAATAACATCATGTCATGGCATTAATGGACAGGTAAAGGTTAAATCCTTAAGTGATTTTGAAGAAAGATTTTTAAAACCGGGAATGAGATGGTTACAAAAAGAAAATGAACCTCCTTCAAAAATAGAACTTACATCTGGTTTCCAACAACCTGGTAAAGAAACCTACATAGTTAAGTTCCAAGGAATAAATACAAGAAATCATGCAGAGCAACTGAAAAAATTTAAAATTCTTGTAAAAACCGATAAACTACCCAAATTAAAAAAGGAAGAATTTCACTTATTAGAACTTATAAATCTCGAGGTCAAGATTTTAGAAAATGATGAATTAAAAACAATTGGCAAAGTTATCAATTTAGAAAATGAAAAAAATAATTTACTTGTTATTGAACTATTTAAAAAACAAAAAAAAGTTCTCATACCATTTGTTAAAGAAATAGTCCCATTAGTTGATATAAACAATAATTTTCTAATCATCAATCCTCCAAATGGACTTTTAGAGCTATAAAGTAAAAAAAATAAAAATTTGTAAGAAACTTATCATTCCACAGTTACACTTTTAGCTAGATTTCTTGGTTGATCCACGTCAAGTCCCCTATGAGCTGCGATATGGTAACTCAATAACTGTAAAGGCAATATATTTAGTAGAGGTGAAATCCATTCATTAGAGGAGGGAACTTTCATTAAATAATCAAAGATTTCAGTTCCATTACATTCAGGTGCAATCCCAATCAAATAGGAATCTCTAGCTTTTGCTTCTTGAGCATTACTGATAACTTTATCAAAAACCTCACCAGGAGAGGCAATTGAAATGACAGGTACTTTTTTATCTAATAAAGCTATTGGACCATGTTTCATTTCACCAGCAGGATACCCAGCTGCATGTATATAACTAATTTCTTTAAGTTTTAAAGCGCCTTCAAGAGCAATTGGATAATTTATTCCTCTTCCTAAAAAAATAACGTCTTTAATATTAAAAAAATCATGTGCTAGCTTTTCTGAAGATTTATTATGTTTCTCTAAGAGATCTTCCAGTAGTGGCGGAAGTTTTATAAGTTCGTTTATTAATTTACTTATTTCATCAGGACTTTGATTACCCTTAACTTGAGCAAATTTTATGGCTAATCCATAAAAAGAAAGTAATTGAGCTAAAAAAGTTTTTGTTGCTGCGACTCCAACTTCTATTCCTGCACAGATATCAATTATATTTGAGATCTGCCTTCCTATTGAACTCTCTTTTCTGTTTGTTATTGCAATAAGATTGGGTTTAAATTTGTTATCTTCAACTGAAGAACGTCTTTTAATTTCCATATCAATAGCTGCAATTGTATCGGCAGTTTCTCCAGATTGAGTGACTCCAATAGTTAATGTATTTGGCAATAGTGGAGGTGGTGAATATCGAAATTCGCTTGCAAAAAAAACATTTGTAGGGATACCTGAAAATTGTTCTAATAAAAAACTGCCCACCATTGCAGCATGTTTACTTGTGCCACAAGCAATAATTTCAATTCTTTCTATTGATTCAAAAAACTCTGTATCAAATGGATAATTGATTTGATATTGACCATTCTCTAAATTCTTAATTAAATAATTTTCCAACCAGTTTTTTGCAGTCTGTGGTTGATCATATATCTCTTTTAACATGTAGTGTTTGAAATTCATCTTATCCATTATTTGCTCTGAGACTTTTAAAGAAACTGGATTTCGATATTGTCTCTCGTTGCTTGAGTCATATATTTCAATTCCAAGCGGAGTCAACAAAGCTATTTCATCATCCTCCATAGGCAAAATAATATTCGTAAAGTTTGCAATCGCTGGAGTATCACTAGCACAAATAAATTCTCCTTCACCCAAACCAATAATCAAAGGAGCTTGCCTTCTTGCAACTACCAAAGAGGTTGGAGCACCAGACCATAAAACAGCTAAAGCATAAGATCCTTCTAAATCAGATATTACATTTCTCACAGCTACTAATAATGTTGAACCATTATTCTCAAGATTCAGTTTACTTAATGTATTCAACTCTCTTTGAATTAGATGGGGAATTACCTCTGTATCTGTATCAGAATTAAAAATAATACCCTCTTCCTCTAATTTATTTTTCAAATCTTGGAAATTTTCAATAATGCCATTTTGAACAACTGCTATGTTTCCTGAACTATCGGTATGAGGATGTGCATTTTTAACCTCAGGCTTTCCATGTGTTGCCCATCTGGTATGACCTATACCAACAGTTCCAGGAATATTATGATCATTAAGATTACTTATTAAATTCTTGAGTTTTCCTTTTGCTTTATTACAAGAAATACAATTTGTTTCGGAATTTATTATTGCAATGCCCGCAGAATCATAACCTCTGTATTCGAGTTTTTCTAGACCATTAATTAATAATGGTAAAGCTTTTTTATATCCAGTTACGGCAACTATTCCACACATACGAATTTTTTTTTCAATTATATTGAAATGAAACGCGTATTTACTAAAACATGGACTCTCTTAAAACTGCACTATAAAAATTAATATGCTAGGCCCATACTTCTAGAAGTCTCATCTCCTAAATAAACACGAATACTTAAGAAATCTGTGGGACATGCCGTTTCACATCTTTTGCAACCTACACAATCTTCTGTTCTAGGAGATGAAGCTATTTGGCCAGCTTTACATCCGTCCCAAGGAACCATCTCTAAAACATCAAGTGGGCAAGCCCTTACACATTGGGTACAACCAATGCAAGTGTCATAAATTTTAACTGCGTGTGACATGTAAAAATTGTCTTTTGAACCTCGTTATATAATACTATTGTCTTACAAAGAAATTAAAAAAATTAAGATATGCTTCACTCTTGTTAACTCTAGGGCATAAAATCATATAGATAATTAGTAATTTACATAAATTATGTCACAAGAAATCCTCGAAAAAGTCTGTTCTATTGTTTCAGAACAATTAAGCGTTGAAGCAGGAGAAGTAAAATCAGATTCAAATTTCCAAAATGATTTAGGTGCAGATTCTCTAGATACTGTTGAACTCGTAATGGCTTTAGAAGAAGCATTTGATATTGAAATTCCTGATGAAGCAGCTGAAGGAATTGCAACTGTTGGCGATGCAGTAAAATTCATCGAAGAAAAAAAAGGTTAATAAAGAATGCCAAATTTCCATCGAGTAGTTATTACTGGTATCGGAGCAGTAACTCCAATTGGTAATAACATTGATGAATATTTAGTCGGTCTTCAAACAGGTACTAATGGGGTATCAAATATTACTCTCTTTGATCCTGAACAACATCCTTGCAAATTTGCTGCAGAAGTAAAAAATCTTCAATCTGAAAATTTTCTTGAAGCTAAAGAATCCAAAAGATGGGATCGGTTTTCCCAGTTTGGAGTTATTGCTGCAAAGCAAGCCTTTAATGATTCTGGACTTGAAATTACTGAAGCTAATGCATCAAGGATTGGAGTAATTATTGGCTCTGGTGTTGGAGGCTTACTAACTATGGAAAGTCAAGCTCAAATATTGAGTCATAAAGGACCTAAAAGAGTAAGTCCATTTACGGTTCCAATGATGATTCCTAACATGGCTACTGGATTGGCTGCGATCGCGTTAGGTGCAAAAGGACCAAGTTCTTCTGTTTCCACCGCTTGCGCTGCTGGTTCGAATGCAATTGGTGATTCTTTTAGATTACTCCAACTTGGAAAAGCAGATGCAATGATCTGTGGGGGAGCTGAAGCAAGTATTACGCCTCTCGGAGTAGCAGGTTTTGCCAGTGCCAAAGCTCTTTCTTCCAGAAATGAAAGCCCTCAAACTGCTAGCAGACCTTTTGATGCAGAAAGAGATGGATTTGTTATTGGAGAGGGATCTGGAATTCTTGTTTTAGAAACTTTAGAAAATGCACAAAAAAGGAATGCAAGAATTTATGCAGAAATAGTTGGATATGGAACAACATGTGATGCTCATCATATTACTGCTCCATCTCCAGGCGGGGTTGGAGGCGCCGAAGCTATTAAATTAGCAATTGAAGAAGCTTGTCTTAGCATTGAAAAAGTTGATTATATAAATGCTCATGGAACAAGTACATCAGCTAATGACAAAAATGAAACTTCTGCAATTAAATCTATTTTTAAAGACAGATCTTACCTCATTCCTGTAAGCTCTACTAAGTCGATGACTGGTCATCTCTTAGGAGGCTCTGGAGGTATAGAAGCTGTGGCTTGTATACTTTCTTTGACACATAATTTTATCCCTCCTACAATTAACTACGTCAATCGAGATCCTGACTGTGATCTTGATTATGTACCAAATAATGCAAGAGAAGCTCAATTAGGAGTTGCTCTTTCTAATTCTTTCGGCTTTGGTGGTCACAATGTTTGCCTTGCTTTCAGCAAAATGAATTGAAGACAACCAATTCTGTATTTCCAACTTAACTTATTTAAAAACAATGGTTGCTGCATCTGTTTCATTAGAATCACTTTGTGTAAATAGTATAAGAATGCTTGCTGTAGATGCAGTAAATAAATCTAATAGCGGACATCCTGGATTGCCAATGGGATGTGCCCCTATGGGTTACGCATTATGGCAAAACATACTTAATCACAACCCAAATAATCCAAAATGGTTCAATAGAGATCGTTTTGTATTATCAGCTGGTCATGGCTGTATGCTGTTATATTCCTTGCTTCATTTGACAGGATATAAATCAGTTTCCATAGAAGATATTAAAGAATTTAGGCAATGGGGATCAAAAACTCCTGGACATCCAGAAACATTTGAAACTGAAGGTGTTGAAGTTACAGCTGGTCCTCTTGGAGCCGGAATTTCAAATGCAGTTGGTTTAGCAATAGCTGAAACTCACTTAGCAGCTAAATTTAATAAGCCTGATTGCAATATCGTTGATCACTATACTTATGTAATAATGGGCGACGGTTGTAACCAAGAAGGTATTGCATCAGAAGCCTGCTCATTAGCTGGTCATCTTAAGCTTGGAAAATTAATTGCACTCTATGACGATAATCAAATTACAATTGATGGGAGAACCGATGTTTCTTTCACTGAAGATGTTTTAAAAAGATACGAGGCTTATGGATGGCATGTACAACATGTTGAAGATGGGAATCATGATGTTAAAGGAATCACTGAAGCTATCGAAAAAGCAAAATTAATTACAGACAAGCCTTCAATTATAAAAATTTCTACAACCATAGGCTATGGTTCGCCCAATAAATCAGATACTGCAGGGATTCATGGAGCAGCTGTTGGAGAAGAAGAAGCTGTATTAACTAGAGAGTTTCTAAATTGGGAATATCCTCCATTTGAAATACCAGACGAAGTATATACACATTTTAGAAAATCAATAGGCAAAGGTGAAAATTTAGAGAAAGAATGGGATGCTAAATTTGAAGAATATCAAGCAAAATATCCCTCTGAAGGAGCGGAGTTAGACAGAATGTTGAAAGGCCAATTACCTGAGAATTGGGATTCAGATCTCCCCTCTTATACTCCTGATGATAAAGGATTGGCTACTAGAAAGCATTCACAAATATGTTTAGGTGCTTTAGGACCTAACCTACCTGAATTAATTGGTGGATCTGCGGATTTAACACACTCTAATTACACAGATATCCAGGGAGAAACTGGATCATTCCAGCCTCATAGTCCTGAAAAAAGATATTTACATTTTGGTGTACGAGAGCATGCTATGGCAGCTGTACTAAATGGCATTGCCTATCACAATAGTGGTCTTATTCCTTATGGTGGAACTTTTCTTGTTTTCGCTGATTATATGAGAGGTTCAATGAGACTTTCAGCACTCAGCGAATTAGGAGTTATCTATGTATTAACCCATGATTCAATTGGTGTAGGGGAAGACGGCCCAACACATCAACCTATTGAAACCATCCCTTCTCTTCGGGCCATGCCTAACATGCTAGTTTTCAGACCAGGAGATGGGAATGAAACAAGTGGAGCTTATAAGCTTGCTATTCAAAATCGAAAAAGACCTTCTGCCCTATGTTTAAGTAGACAAGGTATGCCAAATCAAGAAAATACCTCAATTGACAAAGTTGCTCTAGGAGGATACGTAGTTTCCGATTGCGAAGGAACTCCGGATCTAATATTTATTGGTACTGGAAGCGAACTTAATCTTTGCATTGAAGCAAGTAAAGAAATTACAAGCTTAGGTAAAAAAATCAGAGTTGTTTCTATGCCTTGTGTAGAACTTTTTGAAGAGCAAGAAGAATCTTACAAAGAAAGTGTTTTACCTAGTAGTGTTAAAAAGAGAGTTGTAGTAGAAGCTGCCCATTCATTTGGTTGGCATAAATACACAGGTTTTGAAGGAATTTGTATTACAATGGACAGATTCGGTGCATCAGCGCCAGGTGGAGAATGTATGAAAAATTTTGGATTTACGGTAGAAAACGTAGTAAATAAGACGAAAGAAATTCTATAACTACTACTTGAAACTATGCTGAAGTATTACATTCTTCAAGCTTATCTTTTAACTGGTCAAGAGATTCATCAGAAATCTTTGAATTCATTGGGCAGTGTTTCGGGCCACACATCGAACAAAACTCGGCTTTTTTAAAGATTTCTTCTGGCAGTGTCTCATCATGGTACTGCTTTGCCCTTTCAGGATCTAATGAAAGTTCGAATTGTTTGTTCCAATCAAAGTTATACCTTGCATGACTAAGTTCATCATCTCGATCACGAGCTCCAGCTCTATGTCTTGCTATATCAGCAGCATGAGCAGCTATTTTATAAGCAATTAAGCCTTCTCTTACATCTTCTGCATTTGGCAGACCTAGATGTTCTTTAGGAGTTACATAACATAACATAGAAGTCCCATACCACCCTGCCATAGCCGCGCCGATAGCACTTGATATATGGTCATAACCAGGAGAAATATCTGTCACTAATGGACCAAGCACATAAAATGGTGCCTCTGAACATTCTTCCATTTGCTTTCTTACATTAAACTCAATTTGGTCCATAGGTACATGACCAGGACCCTCAACCATTACTTGAACATTATGTTTCCATGCTCTTCGAGTAAGCTCGCCTAGGGTCTTCAATTCAGCTAGCTGAGCATCATCAGAAGCATCATGCAAGCATCCAGGTCTTAATGAATCTCCTAGAGAAAAAGTACAATCATATTTCTTAAAAATCTCACAAATGTCATCAAACCTTGTGTACAAGGGATTTTGCTTAAAATGATGTAACATCCATTGGGCTAAAATACCTCCCCCCCTACTGACAATCCCAGTAATTCTTCCTTTAACTTTTGGCAAATGCTCTATTAATAGACCAGCATGAATAGTTTGATAATCTACGCCCTGCTGACAATGTTTTTCAATAATATGAAGAAAATCGTCCTCTGTTAGTCTATCTATTGAACCATGAACACTTTCTAAAGCTTGATACACAGGTACTGTTCCTATGGGAACAGGAGATTCTTGAATAATTGCTTGTCGTACTTCATCTAAATTTACTCCTCCCGTAGAAAGATCCATAACCGTATCAGCACCATATTTAACTGCCAGTTTTAGCTTTTCTACTTCTTCATTGATATCACTTGCATTAGGGGAAGCACCTATATTGGCATTAACTTTGCATCTAGAAGCAATACCTATAGACATTGGCTCAAGATTCAAATGGTTAATATTAGCTGGAATAATTAATCTTCCTCTTGCCACTTCTTCCATTATTAAAGAAGAAGGAAGATTCTCTTTTTTAGCAACAAAATCCATTTCTTCCGTGATATATCCATTTCTCGCAAAGTTCATCTGAGTTACATTGTCTTTCCCAAGGCGAGGCTTAATCCAAGAACTTCTCATAATTTCTTAATTTTTTAAAAGTGTTATTACTAAAGTTTGATCAAATCTCAACTTCCCTGCATCGAAATTAATGATTCAGGTTCAAAGGGTATGATCTCAGCTAAGTAAAATTTCTTAGCACCCCTAGTATTTATCTTATTAATAGCTCTTTTCTAAAAATAAGTCATCTCATATTGCGTGAAAATAAATAAAATTGTTTTATTTATTTTTTTGATAAGACTTTATCTTTTTTAAAATATTTTTTCTATCCAATTGTCTACTTATACCCCTCTCCAAAATAATTACAATCCCCATTAAGCCAATAGGTAAATAAAAAATCTTCTTGGAATTATTCCTAAATATTAATCCGATGGCAGATATAAAAATCATGAAAGGTGCTACAAAAGACAAAATATATCTTTTATTAATTTTCATTTGCCAATAGTATTAATTTTTTCATTGTTTAATTTTACTATGGATTCTGTTATCACTTTAATTCCAACAGCAATAGCTCTTTCATCCGGATCAAATTTAGAACTATGAAGAGGAGCACATCCATTGGAACTAGAAACCCCAAGCCTAAACATAGCTCCAGGAATTTCATTTAAGAATTCAGCGAAATCCTCAGCTCCTAATGATGGTTTTTGTAATTCGATTACATTTTTTTGACCCAAAACCTTAATTCCCGAATCTCTGAGGACTCTATTGATTTCAAGATTATTATTAACTGCCGGAGTGATTTCTCTAAATCTTACTTTTGCTTCAGCTCCGCAACTATTAGCTAAAGAAGTGATATTTTCATTGAGCCAATTACCAATATTCGTAAATACTTTACGATTAGTGCATCTAACAGTACCAATTAAATTAACCTTTTCTGCGAGAACATTGAATGCATTGCCACCATTTATTTTCCCAAAAGTTATTACTACTGGATCTAGAGGGTCTAACTTCCGTGTTATTGATTCTTGAATTCCCGAGATAACTTTTGAGGCCGCCCAAATAGCATCAACTCCTTCATGAGGTCGAGCACCATGGCCTGATTTTCCTTTAATCTCAACATTAAGTTCTCCGGCAGCAGCAGTTAAACTTCCCTCTTTAATGCCAATAGTCCCTACGGATAAATCGGGGTAGACATGAACTCCCAAAATATGGGTTAAACCATTAGTTGCACCATCCTTAATCATCCATCTAGCTCCACTCGCAATTTCTTCAGCAGGCTGAAAAATTATCCGAGTCCCAAAATTTAGTTTTAAATCCTTAATAATTTTTGCGACACCCAATCCAATCGAGATATGCAAATCGTGACCACAGGCATGCATAACACCATCTACTTTTGAAGAAAAACTTAATTTAGTTTCCTCAAATATTGGCAAAGCATCCATATCCACTCTTAAACCTATAATACCTTTATCTAGAGGGCCAAAATCAGCTATAACTCCAGTCCTCCCTATAGATTCTCTAACATTCCAACCAATATCTTTTAAAAAACCACTGATCAAGATCGCTGTTTGATTTTCAAGTCCACTTAATTCCGGATGTTCATGGATATGTCTTCTTAAGTTAATTAGTTCATCATTAAACGAATCAATTTTTTTATGTAACTGATCTCTATTCATTACTTATTTTAAATCGATAAAATTCATTAAATCTTTAATTGGTTGAGGAGGCCATCTTCTTATTTTTTTTAACCATTCTTCATCACTATATCTAGGATCTAATTCAGTTACCGCTATCCAATTACTCTCTGCTTTACCAGCTTCACCATTAGACCAATTCAAAGCTGTTAAAGCTGCCCTAGCATCTGCAAAAGTTGGATACCGTCTAATTAACTTTATTAATTCTTTTTCAGCTTCATCAATATTTCCCAACTGGAAATCTGCTAACGCCAAACTTGACCTAGCCATGGCAAATCCTGGATTATATAAAGCAGCTTTTGAGAATAAATCTCTTGCTTTATCCCAATGGGATGTAGATCCTTCGACGTTAGCTAAATTATATAATGCAGAGAAATTTTCACTATCTAGGGAAATAACGAACATATAATCCTTTTTCGCTTGCGACCATAAACCCAATGCTTCCTCAGCAATACCCCTATTAATGTAAGGATCTATTTCACTAGGATTCAAACTTATTGCCTTATTTTGGTCATCTATTGATCCCTTAACATCTCCTACAACAAGTCTTACATTTCCTCTATTGCTAAAACCTGCAGCATCATCAGGATAAAAATTGAGATATTGATTCCATTCTTGTAAAGCGAGATTAAATTTTCCGGCTGAACTAAGATCTAACGCATTTTTAAACAAATCCTCTCTCGAAGATAATGAATAGCATGGTGCAATATAAAAAATACTGAAAAAAACAAAAATTAATAAAAAACAAACCTTAACTTTTTTAAAAGTTATCATCTTTTGAATCAATGTACTTTTTTCCTATAGCAGTCAGCAATCTTCCTCGAGGAGTTCTCGTGAGAAAACCAATTTTAATAAGATATGGCTCAACAACAAATTCTAACATTGAAGGATCATCGCCCAACCCAGATGCAATTGAATCAAGGCCAGTTGGTATATTATTGTTTTGGTTAAGAAAAGATAAATAGTGTCTATCTAAAGAATCCAATCCTTTTTCGTCTATTTGGTAAGAATTTAAAGCTTTTTTTATTAAATTCACTGAGACAATATTAGTTTTCATAACAACTTGAGCATAATCTCTAACTCGTCTTAATAATCTTAAAGCAATTCTTGGAGTCCCTCGAGATATTTTTGCCAAATCATAAGATGCTTTATCTTCTAAATTGAGGTTTATTAATCGTGAGAAATTAACAATAATTTGTTTTAATTCATCACATGTATAGAATTCAATTTTCTGAGATATCCCAAATCTGTCTCTTAGAGGTGCACTTATTGAAGCTAATTTAGTTGTCGCGCCAATCAGAGTAAACCTAGGAAGATTAATTGTTCTGCAACGGGCTCCTCTATTAGCTCCCATAGTTAAGTCAAGTCTAAAATCCTCCATTGCAGAATATAACAACTCTTCAGTTAACCTATTTAAGCGATGTATCTCATCGATAAATAAAACTTCACCTTCTTTTAATCCAAGAAGTAAACCTACAATATCTCTTGGTCTTTCAATTGCTGGTGCAGTCGCAATCCTACATTTTGTATTCAATTCGTGGGCTATCAAAAAAGCAAGAGTAGTCTTACCTAGACCAGGCTGTCCATATAAAAGAGTATGCTCCAAAGGTTCTTTTCTAATAATTGAAGCATCTATAGCTATTCTTAAAGAAGATTTAAGTTGTTCTTGGCCAATAAATTCTTTTAAATTAAGTGGCCGGGCTAAGTTCAAATTATTATTTCTCTTTTCTTCTGGAATATTTTTTGAATCAACTAGCCTAAGTTCTTTTTTACGAAAAGAAAAGTCATTATCGCCTATATTGGAAGAAATTATTGCCATAATGAAAGGTTAATTGCAATTGTTCTAAGTAGAAAGATTTTTTACAACTAAAATGGCAAAAAATTCAAACAGAGTGAAAAAAAATACTAATAAAGCAAATAATTTTAAACTTCTAGCTGATAATAGATATGCAAAATTTCAATATGCAATATCTGAAACAATCGAAGCTGGAATTGAGCTTTTAGGGACTGAAGTAAAGTCCATTAGAAACGGAAAAGCAAATTTAAGAGACGGATACTGTTCATTCAGAGATGGTGAGATCTTATTATTAAATGTTCACATTTCACCACATAAAAATGTAGGGTCTTTCTTTAATCATGATCCACTAAGAAATAGAAAGTTGCTACTACATAAAAAAGAAATAATAAAAATGAAATCTAATACTGAAAAAAAAGGAATGACTATTGTTCCATTATCTCTTTATTTAAAAGGCTCATGGATAAAACTAACTATTGGAATTGGTAAAGGGAAAAAATTACATGACAAACGACAAGATGAAAAACAAAAAAGCATAAAAAAAGAAATCAACTCTGCACTAAAAAGATAAAATAGATTAGTCAGAATTATTGAAAGTATCAATCTAAACTTACAGAAGTTGGAGGTGGGGAAGGATCTGGATCTGCAATTAGCATATGCTGCAATACAGTTTCTGGCCTCTCACTATCTCTCCAGCGAATTTTGTATGCAGGCATTTTTGTACCTCTACTTGTAGTTTGCTCTACTGGTTCAATAACCCATCCTCTTCTTGATCGGCCTTGAGGATTTCTTTTTACTACTGCATCCGCATGTTTGAAACGGAAACCAACACGTTCACCACTCATTTAAAAAATTTCGTATTGGATCAATTTAACTATTTTACTTCATTCGAGGGTAATTTTTAACTTTTTTTGGAAGTTATTTCTGGTTTTAACAATGGGAAAGGGATTACATCTCTAATCGATGCGCTATTAGTAATTAACATAATTAGCCTATCAATGCCTATACCTAATCCTCCCGTAGGCGGCATGCCAATCTCTAAAGCATTTAAAAAATCTTCATCTATACAGTGAGCCTCAAGATCTCCTTCATCTCTAAGAGATTGCTGTAATTGCATTCTTTCTCTTTGATCTACTGGATCTATCAATTCACTAAACGCATTTGCCAGTTCGCGACCAACAATGAATAATTCAAATCTCTGAACTATTTCTTTATTATCATGATGAGGCCTAGCTAAAGGAGAAATCTCAACAGGATAATCAATAACAAAAGTGGGTTCTATAAGTTTTGATTCTACTTTTTGCTCGAAGACCTCATTTAGAAGTCTTCCCATAGTATTTACTTTATTAGAACAATCAACATTGATATTTTTAACAGCTTCTTTTGCTGCTAGAAAGTCTCCACTGAAAGAATCAAAATCAATCCCTGTATATTTTTTGACAATAGCTTTCATGGATATTCTTGACCAAGGCTTAGAAAAATCAATTTCTTTATTTTGATAATTTATAATTAAAGACCCACATGCATTAGCTACGATATCTTTAATCAATTCTTCAGTTAAATTCATCATATCTACATAATCAGAATAAGCTTCATAAATTTCCACTGAGGTAAATTCTGGATTATGCCTTGTACTTATCCCCTCATTACGGAATATTCTTCCCAATTCATAGACTTTCTCAAAACCTCCAACAACCATTCTCTTTAAATGTAATTCTGTAGCTATTCTTAAATACAACGGAATATCTAATGTATTGTGATGAGTTATAAATGGTCTTGCTTCAGCACCACCAGCTTCAGATTGCAGAATTGGAGTCTCTATCTCTAAGAAATTTCTATTATCTAGCCATTTTCTTATAAAACTTATACATTTCGCTCTGGTTTTAAATACATTTTTAGAGTGAGGATTTACTATTAAATCTAAATAACGTTGTCTATATCTTTTTTCAATATCAGTCAATCCATGCCATTTATCTGGGAGAGGTTGTAATGATTTGGATAACATTTCCCATTTTTCTACTTTAATTGAAAGCTCACCTTTATTAGTTTTTTTAATAGTTCCATAGACTCCTATCCAATCACCAATATCTACTATTTCCTTAAGATCTTCAAAAGAAAGTAATTTTTGTTTTTCTAAATTTAAATTAATAATCCTTTTATCTAGATAAAGCTGAATCTGACCATCTTGATCGCTTATTGTAAAAAAGGCAATTTTGCCCATTACCCTTTTTGCCAGAACTCTACCAGCAATAGAAACACCGAAGTCTTCCTCTTGACCATTTTCTAGATGATCAAATTTTTGAATAAGAAAACTAGTAGTATGTGATACCTTAAAGCTCTGTGCGTAAGAAGCAAATCCTTTAGTCATGAGTGAACTAGCTTTTTGTAAGCGCGCTTCTTTTATTTCAGACAAAATTTATTTAAATATATTTGTTTTATTTAATAAAATTATCAGACTATTGATCAACTTGCCAAAGATGTTGCTGTTTCGCCAACTCTCTGAGATGCGTAACCAATCCCTCTAACAGTTAATATTAATTCTGGATTTCTTGGATCTGGTTCCAATTTACCTCTTAGCCTTGCAACATATACATCTACAACTCTTAAATCTGCCGCTCTACGAGGAGGATAGCCCCACAGCTGTTCCAAAATTTCTGCTCGAGGAACAACCTTACCTGGTTCGTCAAATAATAACTCTAAGAGACTAAATTCAGTATAAGTTAGACTAATTCTATCTCCAGCTCTAGAAACTTGTCTGCGATTAGTATCAACAACTAAACTTCCAAATTTCATAACTCCTTTGCCTGAAGGAACTTCTTTGGTTTCAGTAACCGATACAGTTGGCCCCATTCTTCTCAAAATTGTAGCTATTCTGGCCTCTAACTCTTTTGGGCTAAATGGTTTAGATAAGTAATCATCAGCTCCTAAATCCAAACCAGCAACTCTCTCTGAAATAGCCTCTAGAGCGGTTAAAAATATTATTGGTACTACTGACTCAGCTCTAATTCTTCTACAAACAGCAAATCCATCCATTTTTGGAAGCATAACATCAAGAACTATCAAATCTGGGGAATCCCTGTGAAAAGACTCAAGAGCTTCTTCTCCGTTAGTAGCTGAATATACCTGATATCCTGCTAGTTGAAGCCTCGTAACTAATACCTTCAAAACAGCTGGTTCATCATCAACAACTAAAATTCTTGCTTTTGACATAGTTAAAAAAAGATTTCTCGATATTTCAAAGCAAAGAACTATTGCATTGAACTTTTATTCTAACAATTAAAAATATAACATTACGAACCCTCAAAGAGATATTCCTAAGGTTTACAAACATTTTAAATTAATTAAAAATATAAAAATTTTTCAAGCATTTTTTCCTCTTGGCAAAATTTATTACCACAATTTTCTTCTTGAAAATTTAAACATCCTTATAAGTTGGGAGCAAATAAAGGGAGCAAACAAACCTGTCAAAAAAACTTCAGCTAAGATATTTTTTACACCTGGAATAAACATTAAAAAATTACCATCTGAAAAATTTCTAAACAAAATTTGTGCAAGATAAAGAGTACCGCATAAAAAACTTCCAAAAGAACAAATTAAACCATACCTAAAATGTCCCACCAAAATATCACTTTGTGATTTAATTCTCCCAAAGAAAAATCCACAAAAAATAAGGCCTGGAATTTGAGTAAAACCTTCATTTAAAGTTAGAGAATCTAAGATGAGACCTAAAAACAAACCAAATACTACTCCATTAATTGATCCATTAATCATTGCCCAAGGCAATAACCAAAATAACGGCCAATAAGGCTGAACACCTAAAAATCCAAGCCAATTGGGGTGCCACAAAAAAATAATTGGGATAAAAATAAAGCTTATAATGGATAATTTTTTGGTAAAAAATTTATTCATTAAATATTTACTTTCAAAATTTGTACCCAATCAATTACATGAGGTTTTGCTAGAAGTGAAATTTTTGCCGTTTTATTTGATTTCAACGTCTCATCTATAGATTGGACAATACCAATAGGGATATTTGGAGGTAATAACGTACTAGCAGGAGATGATGATATAAAATCTCCAACTTTAATGTCGGCATCTTTTGAATAAAGTATTAGGCTAGGGTAATCATCTCCTAAACCGACTAGTAATCCATTGATTTGAATTCTATCCACCCAAACGCCTAACTTACTTTCTGGAGAAGTTATTAAAGTTACAGACGAAGTGAATAAAGAAGTATTCTTTACTCTACCTAATAATCCACCAGGACCAATCACAATATTGCCAATTTCTACTCCATCCTTTGAACCTTTGTTTAAAATTATTTGTCTCCACCAACCTCCTGTTTTTCGCGAAATAACTGCAGCTGAAATATTTTCATCATTAGATGATTCTTGAAGAGATAAGATTTGTCGCAATCTTATATTATCTTTTGTAAGAAGATTTAACTTTATTAAATATTCTTGATCAATACTTTCAAGAACAATTTCTTTTTGAAATTGACCAGGCCAAAAAGGTTTTGAAATAAAATAATAAAAATCTTTATAAAAAGCTCCTTTTGATATTCTTACAAAAACCAAAAATAAAAAAATTGCAAAAAATAGCCAATTTTTCTTTTTATGCCACCAACGACTATTAGAAATTCGTCGGATACCTAACATAACATTAATCTCTTATGGCATTCCTTATGAATTCTGGAGTGTCAACAACTCTTTTGAGTTTTTTAAAATCATCCAACACCTCTCCACAACCATTCACTACGCAAAGCAGTGGGTTTTCTGCTATGTGAGTAAAAATTCCTGTTTCATCGCTCAATAAATCATTAATGCCTCTCACTAAAGCTCCACCACCTGCAAGCATAATCCCTCTATCAACAATATCTGCGGCAAGTTCAGGAGGGGTGCGCTCTAAAGTTCTTTTTACAGCTTCGACTATTTTGCTAAGTGTTTCAGCCATAGCTTCTCTGATTTCTCCTGATGTCAAAGTGACTGATCTAGGTAGACCAGATAAAAGATGTAAACCTCTGACCTCTAAAGTAGTTTTATCAAAATCATCATCTGGAAATGCAGATCCAATTTTTATCTTAATATCTTCTGCAGTTCTCTCTCCAACAACTAAATTGTGAACTTTTTTAAGATAAAGCGCAATTGACTCATTTATTTCATCACCTGCTATACGAACAGATTCACTCAAAACAGTTCCTCCTAAACTTAATACTGCAACCTCAGTAGTACCTCCACCAATATCAACAATCATTGTTCCAATTGGCTCAGTTACTGGTAATGATGCTCCTATTGCTGCTGCGACAGGTTCATCTATTAAATGAACTTCTCTAGCTCCCGCTAATCCAGCTTCTCTTACTGCTCTTCGCTCAACGCTAGTAACTCCACTTGGAATTCCAATCACTATCCTTGGAGCTACTATCCCCTTGCCTTCATTACATTTTTGAATAAATGTTTTTATCATTTGTTCTGCAGCATCAAAATCTGCGATAACTCCATCTCTTAGTGGTCTTACAGCTCTTATATTGCCAGGGGTCCTCCCAAGCATTAACTTTGCTTCTTTACCAACAGCTAATGGAATCCCTTCTTCTAAATCCATAGCTACCACTGAAGGTTCCTGTAAAACAACGCCTTTTCCTGATACATGTATAAGAGTATTGGCCGTTCCCAAATCTATGCCAATATCACGAGAAAATTTAAATCTGTTAAAAATCACAATAAGAATTTCTTTTTTTAAATACTATATCTATTTTTTGATAAGCTCTTGGAATTCTGACGTTTAGTTATGAATAGCACGTAAAACTTTGAGCAGAAACTGAAAATATGAGTATTATAAAAAAAAAAAATTATGGAAATCAACACAATTAACCTTGTTGGCAGAGCAGGAAGAGAACCAGATGTCAGATATTTTGAATCAGGCAGTATAGTAGCGAATTTCACAATTGCAGTTAACAGAAGAAGCAGAGATGAAGAGCCAGATTGGTTTAATTTAGAAATATGGGGCAAGCAAGCACAAATAGCCGCAGATTATGTGAAAAAAGGATCATTAATTGGAATTACAGGAAGCTTTAAAATTGATAGCTGGAAAGATAAAAATACTGGAGAAGATAGATTTAAACCAGTTGTTAGGGTAGATAGATTAAACTTACTAGGATCACGAAAGGATTCTGATAATAGCCAATATTCCAACAGCAATAATTCAAGTGAAATTCCTTTTTAAGCTCTATTTTTTTTAAGAAATCTAATAAGTATTCTTATAAAAAAATATAAGAAAATTAAAATTAAAATTGGCTTTACAACATATTTGATTTGATCTAAATAAGTTTGAATCATTAGATAATTTTCACCAAATAAATAACCTGAATAAGTGAGAAGTGCTATCCATATCAGGCTCCCAAATGTAGTCCAAAGCAAAAATTTTCTTAATGGCATAAGTTCTATGCCAGCAGGAACAGAGATTAAAGTTCTTATACCTGGTACTAATCTGCCCCAAAAAACTAAAGAAACACCGTATTTATCAAACCACCTTTTACTTTTACTTAAATCACTAGGAGAAATACCCAGATATTTTCCCTTTTTATCTAGAAAATTTGAAAGTCTTTTTTCATTTACTAATCTACCTAAATAGTACCAAGGCAATGATCCTAAAATAGTTCCAAGTAATCCCCAAAAAACTAAAATATAGAAATTTAATTTTTGTTGATAAACAAAAAAACCTCCTAATGGCATTATTATTTCCGAAGGAATTGGAGGTATTATGTTTTCCAAAAACATAGCCAAACAAATAGTAAGGTATGCAATTGTTGAATTCTTTTCAACAGCCAAACTAATATAGTCGGGAATTGAAGTAAGAAAATTTACAAAAATCAAACTCAAAATTAGTATCTATAAAGCTCTGGTTTGTAAGGTCCTTCAACAGAGACATTAATATAGTCAGCTTGTTCGTTAGTTAATTTTGTTAATTTTGCACCAATTTTATCAAGATGTAATCTAGCTACCATTTCATCTAAATGCTTTGGTAAAACATAAACCTCCTTAGCATATTTTTCTGACTTATTGAAAAGTTCGATTTGAGCTAATACTTGGTTAGTAAAAGAATTACTCATAACAAAACTTGGATGTCCAGTGGCACAACCTAAGTTAACTAATCTACCTTCGGCTAAAAGAATTATTTTATTGCCACTTGGCAGAGTTATGTGATCAACCTGCGGCTTAATATTTTCCCATGGATAATCTTTCAATGAAGCCACATCAATTTCATTATCGAAATGTCCAATATTACAAACTATAGCCTCATCTTTCATCTTAACGAGATTTTCGTTTGTAATTACTTTATAGTTCCCAGTTGCTGTAACAAAGATATCTATATCTTCCACAACATCGTCTAACCTAACAACGCTAAAACCTTCCATTGCCGCTTGAAGAGCACAAATTGGATCAACTTCAGCAACTTTTACTATTGCCCCAAGTCCTCTAAGAGACTGGGCTGAACCTTTACCTACATCTCCAAAACCCATTACCAAAGCAACTTTCCCAGCAATCATCACATCAGTTGCGCGCTTTATACTATCCACTAAAGATTCGCGACAGCCATATAAATTATCAAATTTGCTCTTAGTTACCGAATCATTAACGTTGATAGCAGGGAAAGGTAAAGCATTTTGCTTTTGCAGTTGATAAAGTCTTGCAACCCCCGTTGTAGTTTCTTCAGTTACACCAATGATATTACTCTTAATTCTAGAATAGAAGTCACTATCATTTTTCAACTTAGACTTAATAGAATTAAATAAAGCAATTTCTTCTTCATTACCGGGATTATCTAAAACAGATAAATCTTTTTCTGCTTTACTGCCGAGAATCAATAAGCCAGTTGCATCTCCCCCATCATCAAGAATCATATTTGGAGAGTCTGAACCCCAGTCAAGGATATAGTGGGTATATTGCCAATATTCATCAAGAGTCTCACCTTTTTTTGCGTATACAGAAATTCCTTGATCTGCTATGGCTGCAGCCGCATGATCTTGAGTTGAAAAAATATTGCAAGAAGCCCATTTCACCTCTGCACCAAGATCAACAAGAGTTTCTATTAATACTGCTGTCTGAATAGTCATATGAAGACTTCCAGCTATTTTTGCACCTTTTAGCGGTTTTTCGGATTGATATTTATCTCTAAGTGCCATTAATCCAGGCATTTCTGTTTCGGCAATTTTAATTTCTTTACGACCAAAATCTGATAAAGAGATATCAGCAATTACGTAACTAGGTAAAGAGGTTTTTATTGAATTTGCAATAACCATATCTTGTAAGTACTTTTTTCTATTAAACTATAGATGATTTTTGTGTAATTTTGTGTTTGTTGAGAATTTAAAAGAAACTTTAAATTTAGGAAAAAAACTCTCACACAAATTAAACCCCCATTCAATTGTTTTATTACAGGGTCCAATTGGGGCTGGGAAAACTTCATTTGTTCAAGGGATTGCTAAAGGCTTATCAATCTCTGAGGAGGTTACAAGCCCTACATTTTCTTTATCGCATCACTATAACTCGGGGAGAATTCCGCTAATTCACCTTGATTTATACAGGTTAGAAAATATTTCTTCGGCAAAAGAAGTTTTTTTTTCAGAAGAGGAAGAGGCAATACAAAAACAAGCTATTTTAGTTATTGAATGGCCAGAATTAATAGAACCAGTTATTGATAATTTCTGGAAAATAGAAATTAGTTACGCAAAAAATTATGGAAGGAACTACGAAATAAGAGATCCCAAAAATTTATTAACCTTCTCATAATATGGCTGTTGCTCAATGGCTCCTTCACCAAGACAAGTTAACAATCCACAAACACCTGCAAACTTAATACAATCTTCTATCTCTAGTTCATTTGAAGGATAGCCAGAAGAAATTAATTGTGAAATTAAGCCAGCTAGAAATGCATCGCCTGCGCCAGTTGTATCAACTATTTTTTGTGAAGAAGGAGTTTCCGTAATTCCTTGCAGTCCATTGATATACCAAGCAACGGGATTTTCCCCATCAGTTATTATTACATCTGGTCTATTAGACAATTGTTGAGATATTAGCAAAGGATTCTCATCCTCAAAAAACAAAGTTGCTTCTTCCTTGGCAAGTTTCAAAACATTTGCATGATTTAAAAAATTTTTGATTAAATTAACTCTTGCGGCTTTAGAAATTTCTGATGAAAAACTTGAATGATCCCAAAAGACCTCTCTCCAATTCAAATCAATAACTATTTTGACTTCAAATTTTTTAGCCTGTTCAAGAATAAAAAAAATGGTCTCTGCTGATATTGGAGATGATAATAAGACGGTTCCTGTAACCAAATATTTTGTTTCTATAAAAAATTTCTCCAAATTTACAATTTCTTTTTCGATTAATTTCTTACTTAGAACTTCGTCTGCAAAGCATGAATGAGAACTTTTCTCAAAGCCTGAAAAAAAACGATCTCCATATTGATCTCTATCTACATTAACCACGCGAGTAGATGAATCATTATCTAATTGGAAGAAATCTAAATTAACGTCCAATTCATTAAATTGCATAATAAATTTTTTTCCATAATCATCACTACCCAACCTTCCTATAAATATGGAATCTATGTTTAATTTACTTAATGCACAAGCAACATTAGCCGGCGCACCACCCAAAAAATCTGTAAATCCCTGATTTGACTTATTTCTGATTCTGTCAATTAAAGCCTCTCCAATACATATGACCTTTTTCTTTTTCATAAAATGATCGCTTTTTCTTAACTAAGAATAATTTATTAAAAACGAATAATATTTTTTTGAATTAAAGTTTAATTAAAAGCATATTCATAGTGTCTTTAAATAAATCTGAAATTTGGAAGTGGAAAAATTGGGAAATTTCTTGGTCTTTATCAAAAGAATCTACTTCTGAAAAAAATATTAAAATTTTATTAATTCATGGATTTGGGGCATCAAAAAATCACTGGAGACATAATCAAGATTTTCTTGGTAAATTTTCTAACTGTTACGCAATTGACTTATTAGGATTTGGGAAAAGCAGTCAGCCTAGTGCTTTATTGGATTACGAATTTGATAAAGAAAACTCAATTAAATATTCATTTGACTTATGGGGTAATCAAATATCAACATTTTGTGAAGAGGTAATAAAATCTCCTGTTTACTTGGTAGGAAATTCAATTGGTGGTGTCATTGCATTGAAAGCTGCTGAAATCCTTAAAGACAATTGCAAAGGTGTCATTTTGATTGATTGTGCACAAAGAACTATGGATGATAAACGTTTAAAAAAAAGTGATATATTAATGAATCTACTTAGACCCGTCCTTAAAACAATAGTCAGACAAAGAATAATTAGCAATACACTTTTTACAAGAGCTGCCAATCCAAAAGTTATTAAGAAAATACTCGAACAAGCTTATCCTTCAGGAAAAAATATTGATAAAGAATTAATTGAATTGCTTTATCAACCCACTCAAAGGAAAAACTCTAAAGAAGCATTTCGTGGTTTTATTAACTTATTTGATGACTATCTTGCTACTGACCTTTTCAATCAAGTTGATGCTCCTATCCAATTGATTTGGGGAGAAAAGGATCCTTGGGAATCCTTAGATGAAGCACGAGAGTGGAAGAAACAATTCAGGAATATAAAAAGGTTAGATATTATTAATGGGGCTGGTCATTGTCCTCATGATGAGGAACCTAAAAAAACAAATAACTTAATAAACGAATTTATTCAAGAAACAAAGTAAGCTTGCACATTATCGCTAAGTCTTCTCAAGCCTCTTAATCCATCTCTTTCTAGGTTTCTTACTCGATCTCTACTGATGCCAAGTACCCTTCCTATACCCGTAAGAGACATTGGCTCATCACCATCCATTCCATATCTCATTCTTAAAACTCTACATTGAAGATCAGGCAATTGATGTAAAAGAGAATGTAGATCACCTCTCATACAATCCATCTCTATTTGTTCGTCTGGCAAATCCTCCCCACCTGCAAGTAAATCTAATAAAACAGTATCTTCACCATCACCAACTTTAGTTTCAAGACTAACTGGCTGCCCAGCTTTACACATCAAATCCTTAACGTCATCTTCTGGAAGCTCAACGTATTTCGCAAGTTCACTTACAGTTGGAGTTCTTGACATTTCTTGACTGAGCTCTCTTTGACCCTTTTTTAACTTATTCAACATTTCGGTTATATGAATTGGAAGTCTTATCGCCCGACTCTTTTCAGCTATTGCTCTTGTAATACCTTGTCTTATCCACCAGTATGCATATGTTGAAAACTTGTAACCTCTGGCTGGATCAAATTTTTCAACTCCTCTCACCAATCCTATAGTTCCCTCTTGAATTAAATCTAAAAGTTCCATATTCCTTTTTGTATATTTTTTTGCAACACTTACTACCAATCTTAAGTTCGCTGCAACCATTCTCTCTTTAGCTCTTTGTCCAGCTCTCAATCTTTTTTTTATTATGGAAGTAGATAAATTTAATTTGGACGACAATTCATCGATACTAGGCTTATCTCCAGTTAATTCAATTATTTCTAATTCTGCTCTTTCAACTTCCATATATTCTTGCACTTGTCGACCTAGAGTAATTTCTTGCTCATGCGATAGCAATGGAACCCTTCCAATATCCCTCAAGTATGATCGAACAAGATCTACATCATTACTAGCTTTTATACTTGAGATTGACGCTAATTTATTTTCACTCAGTGCTTCAGAAGACATGAAAGTTAAATGATGTTTTGTAAACAATACCATTAAGAAATGTAAAGTTAAACAAAAAAATCCACATTTTTACAAAAATGAGAATAAATACCTAGTCATTTTTATAATAATGAAGAGCTTAATAACCATTTTGCTGTACTGAGATAAATAAATACACCAGCAATATCAGTAACAGTTGTAATAAAAGGGGAGGACATTAAGGCTGGATCTAATTTCATTCTGTCAAACAACAAAGGGAGTATAGCTCCTGTTGTAGCAGCTAAAGTTGTTATGGATATCAAGCTTATTCCCACCGCAGAGGCAATTAAAGGTCCCTCCCCTTGCCACCAAGCGAAGGGAAATACTACAAGCATCATAAAAACACCTAAAAGAGCGCCTGTTATTGATTCCTTAACTACTGCCTTAATTGCACCAAGAGACTTCAATTTTTGAGTACTTAACCCTCTAATGACAACCGTTGAACTTTGAGCGCCAACATTTCCCCCAGTCCCTATAAGTAGTGGAATAAATGCAGCTAATAAAACGATTTCTTTTAATATTTGATCATTCATAGCTATAACTTTTGTCGTTAAACCATTTGCCAAAACTAAAATTAATAACCATAAAATTCTTCTCCGAGCAATCGTAAACAAACTACTTTGGAAATAATCATCTTCGTCTCCTGGTTGTACTGCACCAGCTGCATAAATATCTCTTGTTGCTTCTTGTTCTATAACATCAATTAAATCATCGACAGTTACTATCCCAACAAGTCGTTTTTCTTTATCAACGACTGGGAGAGCTAAAAAATCATATCTTTGTATTGCTCTAGCAACCTCTTCTTGATTCGTATTAGTAGAGATGTTAACTACATCTCTTGTCATGACTTCTCCAATTGGCTTAGCAGGATCAGCAGTTACAAGATCTCTTAAAGAGAGAATTCCAGTTAAATGCCTTTCTTTATCTGTAACATATAAGCTATAAATAGTTTCAGTAAATGGAGCTCTCTTTCTGACTAAAGAAAGAGCCTCAGCTGCTGTTTGCATCTCTTTAAGGTCTATGAATTCAGTTGTCATTAATCTCCCAGCTGTTTCAGGCTCATACCCAAGTAATTCAGCTGTTACTTTCCTTTCACCAGGACTAAGAGCAGACAAAAATTTTCGTACAACTTTTGCAGGTAATTCATCAAAGAGTTGAACCCTATCATCAGGAGACATTTTTTCAACGATTTCTAAAACTTCTCCTGAACGAAGTCTTTCTAATAAAGTTTGCTGAACTACCGGATCTAAATATTCATAAACCTCAATTGCTTCATTTTTTTTTAATAGTCGAAACGCTAATGCCTGCAATATTAGTGGAAGGCTTCCAATAGCATCAGCAATATCAACAGGTTGGGAGGGCTCTAAAAGTAACTTGGCTTCATCATAATTTCCCGCGATGAGCAATTCTTCAAGTTGAATAGTAATATTTTCTCGTATACTGATATCTGAAGATAAGGATGTAACTGACTCAAGATTATTTTCTTTCATAAATATAATCCCTTTTCAAAGTAACAACACTATTATATGGAATCTAAGTAATTTTTCTACTTATCCAGAACCCGACGTACATTGTAAATAAATTTACGAAAATGATTAAATTTAAAAAAATCATAAATTTTATCCAATCCCCTTGATTTAAAATTTTGTACAAAAAATATATAAATCCACTAAAGGATGTAAAGCAAGAAAAAAAACCACTAAATAAAATTTTTTCTATTGAATAACTTAATCTTCTATTGGCCAAAAAACCTACTAAAAATGATCCAATTATTGAAATAAAAAAGTCATTATTTATAGTTAATCTCAAAAAAGTTGCCAGGTAAGCAGCTATGAGAATATAAATAAAATTATTTATTGCCATTTAAAAAAATGTATAACTAAATATCCTAAATAAAAGAAAAAGAAAGAAAAAATTATTGCTTCAATATAATGGAAAACTAACCTTAGGAATTTTCTATTTTTACTTAAGTTAAATAGTTGATATATAAAAGAAGAAAATGTACTAAAACATCCTAAAAAACCGCTATAAAATAATACTAATATCTCGTTATTAGTAAAATCGTATGAAACTAAAATTCCCAAAAAAAAAGATGATAAAAAATTTACTATTGTTGTATTTTTGATATCAAAACCTATACTTTTTTTGAAATTATTTTGTACAAAGATTCTTAGTATTAATCCAAAAGTACTGCCAAATAAAAGTATAACTATTGAACTAAAATCCAAGATTTACATTTTTATCCAGCCTTTTAAGATCTTATTAGGATCATCTAAAAATTTATTAGAAGCTAATTCAACCCTAACCCAAGTCTCACTTTTACTGACATGCCAACTACGTAATACTGATAAAGTTGTACCTACATCAAGAACTAATAATTCCTTAGTATGAACTTGAGGATAAGAATAAAGAGAAATATTGGAACTCAATATAATTTCGTTTGTATTATGAGGAAACTTATTTTGATTGAAACTTTTTTGAATCCCCCCAGCAGGTAATGTTATTGGAGCAATTAATGCAAAAGTAATTAAAAAAAAATTTTTGATAAGATTATTAATCATATATCTAAAGTTGCCATATCTAAGTTGCTACTATGAGTTTCAATAAATTCTCTTCTTGGCGCAACTTTATCTCCCATTAATATATTAAATATTCTGTCAGCCTCAAGTGCATCTTCGATTTCAACCCTTTTCATCATCCTTGTTTGAGGATTCATAGTTGTATCCCATAATTGTTTAGGCATCATCTCACCTAATCCCTTAAATCTTTGAATATTGTAATTTGCATTTTCTCCAAAACCTTCAATTGTATCTCTTAATTGATTCTCGTTATAACAGTAATTATGATTCTTACCTCTTTCAACTTTATATAGAGGGGGACATGCAATATATATAAAGCCTTTCTCAACAAGTTCTCTTTGATATCTATAAAAAAATGTCAATAATAAAGTTCTTATATGAGCTCCGTCAACATCAGCATCCGTCATAATTACAACTCTATGATATCTCAATGCGCTCTCGTCGAACTCCTCTCCTTTTATTCCTAATCCTAAAGCTGTTATTAATGACTGTATTTCTGTATTTTTATAAATTTTAGTATCATCAGTTTTTTCAATATTAAGAATTTTACCCCTAAGTGGCAAAATAGCCTGAAAATTTCTATCTCTTCCTTGTTTGGCGGAACCTCCAGCTGAATCTCCTTCAACTATATAAATTTCTGATTCCGAAGGATCTCTAGAACTACAATCTGCTAATTTGCCTGGTAAGGTAGAACTTTCAAGAACACTTTTTCTTCTTACTAATTCTCTAGCTCTTCTCGCAGCTTCTGCCGCATTAAATGATTGAATTGCTTTTTCAAGAATCAAGTCCAAAATTCCAGGATTAAATTCCATATATTTTGTGAGAGCTTCCCCAATGAGAGAATCCACAATTCCTCTTACTTCAGTATTTCCTAATTTTGTTTTTGTTTGTCCTTCAAATTCGGGATCTGGAACTTTTACCGATAAAACCACGGTCAAGCCCTCTCTAATATTTTCGCCAGCTAAATTTTTTTCAATATCTTTTCTTTTGCCTCTCTTTTTTGCAAGATTATTGAAAGTTCTTGTTAGAACAGTTTTTAGCCCTTCTATATGAGTTCCTCCATCAATAGTTCTAATGTTATTTGCAAAGCCTAAAATATTATCTGAATATACATCTGAACACCATTGCAAAGCTGCTTCTACATATACATTTTCTTTCTGTGAGTCAACATAAATTATTTCAGGATGAATAGACTCCTTTTCAGAATTCATGTATTCAACATATTCTTTGATGCCTCCTTGATATAAATAAATTTCTTCTTTACAAGAACCGTCTGATAATTGATTTCTTTCATCTCTAAAAACAATTTTAACTCCGCCGTTAAGATAAGCTAATTCTCTTAATCTTGATGAAAGCAGAGCATATTCAAATTCAATTCCTCCAGAAAAAATCTCTTTGTCAGGTTTAAAGCAAATAGTTGTTCCTTTTTTAAATGGTTTGCCAGTCTGCTTTTTAGTTTGCAATTTACCCTTTGATAAACCTTTTTCAAATCTTTGATTAAATTCGCTACCATCCCTAAAAACAGTTACATTAACCCATTCACTTAAAGCATTAACTACAGATATACCTACTCCATGTAACCCCCCTGAAACTTTATAACCACCACTTCCAAATTTACCTCCTGCATGAAGAACAGTAAGTACAGTTTCTAAGGCACTTTTTCCTGTTCTTGGATGAATATCTGTAGGAATGCCTCGTCCATTATCAGAAATTAAAGCAGAACCATCTGCCCTAAGAACTATTTCTATGAGATCACAATGTCCTGCAAGTGCTTCATCAACGGAGTTATCAACTACCTCATATACTAAATGATGTAATCCCCGAGGCCCTGTTGAACCTATATACATACCCGGGCGTTTACGAACCGGTTCTAACCCTTCTAAAACCTGAATCTGTTCCGCGCCATAATCATTTGAGATTTTATTAGATCTTTTGTCCTCACTCATTTAATATAAAAAAAAAATATTAAACTTTTAAAATTTTATTTTTAAAAGGTCTTTCATTAAACTTACCACCGCAATAAGATAAAGGCTCGAAGTCAATGAAAAATTTAATCACTTTAATTATATAGCTTATATTTTTTTCTTCAGAAATTCATATGAATTCATATCCACCTCATGTAATAATTTTAATTGGGCCTACTGCAAGTGGCAAAACAGAATTAGCTATTGAAATTGCAGAATATTTTAAAACTCGTATACACAATATCGATTCAAGACAAGTTTATAAATTTATGGATATTGGAACAGCCAAACCATCTAAAAAACAACAAAAAAAAATAAAGCATTTTTTAATAGATATTGAGGAGCCAATACATCCAATCAATGTAAAACAATTTCAAGAAATTGCTCAGAAATCAATAAAACAAGAAATTCAACAAAATAATTTACCTTTTCTTGTTGGAGGAAGTGGGTTGTATATGAACTCAATAACAAAAGGGTTTTTTGTACCAGATGTTCCTCCTCAAAAGGATTTAAGAAGTCAATTAGAAGAACTTGGTCAAAAAAGGTGTTGGGATTTGTTAAAAAATTGTGATCCATTGTCAACAAAAAAAATTAATTTTGCTGACCAGATTAGAACTATAAGAGCCTTAGAAGTCTTCTACGTAACAGGTAAACCTTTATCAGCTCTGAAATTTCAAAAACCTCCTGACTGGAGAATACTAGAGCTTGGATTAGATAGAGATAATTTAAAAGAAAGAATAATACAACGAACAAAAAATATGTTTTCATCTGGAATTATTGAGGAGACGAACTATCTTATCTCTAAATACGGATTTGATTTGCCAATATTAGAAACCATTGGTTATCGAGAGGCTAAGGATGTTTTAAAAAACAACTCAACAATTGACAAAGCGATTGAGGTAACTACGAAAAAAACAATCCAATTTGCCAAAAGACAAAAAACTTGGTTTCGTAATAAAAATAATCCTCTTTGGCTTAATAACAAAAACCTTCTAAAAGATGCAATAATTAAGATAGAGTCTTTTTTAAGCTAACTTTATAAAAATAGATTTTGTTCATCATCCAATCAATTTCTTAAATTAACTGAATGCCCCCACGCCCACGCTTTGACCGCCGAGCTCCCGTTAGAGAGCTGCCAAATATAAACGAAAGAATAAAATACCCTCAATTGAGAGTCGTTGATTCAGATGGAAAACAATTAGGTGTCATAGATAGATTAAAAGCATTAGAAATAGCATCTCAAAGAGAACTTGATTTGGTTTTGGTGAGCGAAAAAGCAAATCCTCCTGTTTGCAGGATAATGGACTATGGAAAATATAAATTTGAACAAGAAAAGAAAGCGAAAGAAGCAAGAAAAAAATCTCATCAAACAGAAGTTAAAGAAGTAAAAATGAGATACAAAATTGACAAGCATGATTACGATGTCCGCATAGGTCAAGCTACTAAATTTTTAAAATCAGGAGACAAAGTAAAATGTACTGTAATATTTAGGGGTAGAGAAATTCAACACTCAAATTTAGCTGAAACACTTCTTTTGAAAATGGCTAATGATTTAGAAGAGCAATCAGAAGTTCAACAACAACCAAAAAGAGAAGGAAGAAATATGATTATGTTTTTAAGTCCTCGAAAAACTCCCCTCATTAAAAAAGATGATGAGTAAAAAAGTTGCTACTAAAAGATATGACAAATGTTAAAGTGTCACTATAGTCAAAAATAAAACAGTCAGGGTTTTTTATCAAGTGAGATTCCATATTCAACAAGAAAGTGATATCCCAGCTTCTACTCAACTATATAATCAAATTTGTTTCGCAATTGCAGCAAGACATTACCCGCCAGGACACAGACTTCCAAGTACGAGGCAACTTGCAATGCAGACTGGGCTGCATCGGAATACTATAAGTAAAGTTTACAGACAACTAGAAGTAGATGGAGTTGTTGAAGCAATAGCTGGATCAGGTATCTATGTAAGAGAAAATCTAACTAAAAGAGAATTTAAAAAATCATCTCACTCAAGAGATAAAATAAGCAAAGCACCAGATCAAGAAGCAAAAAATGTAATTGACAACTTGATAAGTCTTGGATGCACTTTACAAGAGACTAGAGATATATTGACCAATGAAATTGATTGGCGTATTAAGTGCGGATCAAGAATCATAGTCAGTACTCCGAGAGAGGATATTGGAGCTTCTATGTTAATAGCAGAAGACCTTTCTACAACAGTTAATGTACCAGTAGAAGTTGTTCCTATGGAAGAATTAGAAAAAGTTTTGAGTAATTCAAACAATGGTACGATTGTCACAAGCAGATATTTTTTACAACCTCTAGAAAAAGTTGCTAAGCAACATGGAGTTCGCGCTATTGCAGTTGACTTGAGCGACTTTCAAAAAGAATTAAAAATTCTCAAGGAATTAAATGCTGGAAGTTGTGTAGGTATTGTTAGCATAAGTCCTGGTTTATTGAGAGCAGCAGAAGTTATCATACACAGTATGCGTGGTAGTGAATTAATGTTGATGACAGCAATCTCAGACAATAACGGTAGATTACTCTCACTTTTAAAGGCTTCTAACCATATCGTATGTGATGGACCTAGTTTATCAGTGGTAGAAAACACGTTATTAAAAAATCGTTCTCAGTTGATGAGATTACCTCAAATAATATGTGCTAAAAATTATTTAAGTATCGAAACAATAAATCAATTAAAAAAAGAAATAGGAGTTATTGATTAGAACATGGTATTGAAAACTTTTAAATCAGATATAGAAATTATCAAAGAGAGAGATCCCGCCGCAAGAGGAATAATAGAGATATTTCTTTGCTACCCTGGCTTTCAATCAATAGTTATACATAGGTTTACGCATAAATTATGGAAATTAAAGATTCCTTTGATTCCTCGCATACTCAGCCATTTTAATAGGCTAGCAACTGGAATTGAAATCCATCCTGGGGCAAAAATTGGTAAAAGAGTTTTCATAGATCATGGAATGGGCGTTGTAATTGGTGAAACAGCTGAGATAGGAAATAACTGTTTGCTTTATCAGGGAGTTACATTAGGAGGTACTGGTAAAAGCCATGGCAAAAGACACCCAACCTTAATGGAAAATGTTGTAGTCGGAGCGGGTGCAAAAGTTCTTGGATCCATCACGGTAGGATCTAATACTCGTATTGGTGCTGGCTCAGTAGTTGTTAGAAATGTGGAGGGTAACAGTACTGTGGTTGGAGTCCCTGGCAGGGTAGTGCATCAAAGTGGTGTCAAAGTAAATCCGTTAGCTCATTCTGCCTTACCAGATGCAGAAGCTAATGTGATAAAAAATCTAATGGATAGAATAGATTCTCTTGAAAATGAAATCCTTAAATTACAAAAAACTCTACAGTGTATAGCCAGCTCAGACTCGATTGATATTTCTAAACTAGGCGATTCTCAAAATCTTAAAGACAAAGAAATTTTTGAATTTCTTGGAGATGATTAAATTTTGATTTAATTTTTTTCAGTAACGTCAGTTTTAGGTTGAAACATAAACATTGAATAAATAACATTTCGTCTCATATTAGTCATCATTTCAAGAAACATGTCATATCCTTCGTTTTTATATTCGATTAATGGATCTTTTTGACCATAACCTCTCAATCCGACTGATTCCCTCAAGGAATCCATGGATTGAAGATGTTCTCGCCATAAATTATCGATTTGCTGCAAAATGAAAAATCTTTCAGCTTCTCTCATTAATCCTGGACGAATCTTTTCTATTTGGGATTCCTTTAAATCATAAGCTATTCGCAACTGCTCTTGAAGATAGTTTTTTAATTCTTCTATTGATAGTAAATTAATATCCTCAGATTTAAGATCATCTAATAAATATATAAATTCTTTGACTTTAGAAATTAATTGACCAATATTCCATTCTTCAGGAGGAAGATCAGGATTAATATATGCATCTACAATTTCAATCATTGTCCTTTCTCCATATCCTATCACTTGTCTCTTTAAGTCAATTCCTTTCAATACTCTTAGTCTTTCACCATAAACTGCTTTTCTTTGATTATTCATTACTTCGTCATATTCAAACACTTGTTTTCTAATATCGTAATAGTAAGTTTCAACTTTCTTTTGAGCACTTTCAAGAGACCTAGTAAGCATTCCTGACTCAATAGGCATATCTTCATCAACCCTAAAAGCATTCATTAGATTTGCAACTCTATCGCCTCCAAAAATCCTTAATAAATTATCATCTAAAGATAAAAAGAATCTTGTACTTCCAAGATCACCTTGTCTTCCTGCTCTTCCTCTAAGTTGATTATCCACCCTTCTTGATTCATGTCTCTCAGTACCAATGACATGTAAACCGCCAGCTTTTCTTACTTTTTCTTCTTCATGAATCAAAACTTTTTCATATTCTTCCTTTACATCAGACAAAGATTCTCTCAAAAGCTTTATCAAGTTATCATCAGTTGGTGCTTTTTCTGCAGCTGTAGCTATTCTGTCATCAAGCTCCAAGACAGAAAGTTGTCTATCTCCCCAATTTTTAACAAGTTCGTCAGATAACACCGAGAGTTTCTTTTCAATTGCTTCATCTAGTTTGCAAGGGAATAGACTAGTTGAAGAATTTGAAATGTTCTTTTTCAAATTTGAACCAGCTTTTTTAGAAAAACCACCCTTAGATTTTGAATTTCTTTGTTTAGGTATTGGTGGCTTATGCTCATTATCAGGCTTGACTAACAAAGGAATTAAAATTTCTTTTAATTTAAGTCTTGCCATATAGTCACTATTACCGCCAAGAATTATATCTGTTCCCCTTCCAGCCATATTAGTCGCAATAGTAACAGCACCTGCTCTTCCTGCCTGAGCAACAATTTCTGCCTCACGTTCAACGTTCTCTGGCTTAGCATTTAACAAATTATGTGGGATTTTTTCTTCAGATAAAAGTGAACTTAATAATTCACTTTTTTCCACACTTGTTGTCCCAACTAAAACAGGTCTACCTTCTCTATGAATTATTGCAGTTTCTTTAGCAACGGCTTTCCATTTACCAATCTCTGTCTTAAATACTTGATCAGACCAATCTTGTCTCTTTCTTATTTGATTTGTCGGTATAACTGTTGATTCTAATTTATAAGTTTTTTCAAATTCTACCTCCTCAGTTTTTGCAGTTCCCGTCATTCCTGCTAAACCAGGATATAAAAGGAAAAAATTCTGATAGGTTATGGATGCTAATGTTTGCGTCTCAGGCTGAATTTTAAGATTCTCTTTCGCTTCTATTGCCTGATGTTGTCCATCACTCCAACGTCTTCCTGGCATTACCCTACCAGTAAATTCATCAACTATGACAGCCTCATCGTTCTTAATAATATAATTCACATCTTTAATAAATAATTCTTTAGCTTTTAAAGCGTTAGTTATGTAGTGCGCCCAAGGATCTTGAGGATTATATAAATCATTGACTCCCAAATACCCTTCACATTTTGCAAAACCCTGATCAGTTAATATACAACTTCTCTGTTTTTCATCAACTTCATAATCTCCTTCTGGATCAATACCATCTTTACTTAATTCTTTTGCTTTGACTAATGTCAGAGATAATTCTGCAGCTTTTTGATATTTTTCTTGTGGTCTTTCAACTTGGCCAGAAATGATTAAAGGCGTTCTTGCTTCATCAATTAATATTGAATCAACCTCATCAATTACGCAGTAGTTAAATTTTCTTTGAACTACCTCACTAATATCGGTAGCCATATTATCTCTTAAATAATCAAATCCTAATTCTGAATTTGTGGCATAAGTTATATCACAAGCATAATTTTTCTTTCTCTCAATTGGATTCATATCTTGTTGAATCAAGCCAACTGATAAACCTAAAAAACGATGCACTTGTCCCATCCACTCTGCATCCCTTCTAGCTAAATAATCATTTACAGTAACAACATGAACACCTTTCCCCGTAAGAGCATTTAAATAACAAGGTAATGTTGCGACAAGAGTTTTTCCCTCTCCAGTCTTCATCTCAGCAATTTGACACTCATTTAATACCATCCCGCCTATTAACTGAACATCAAAATGTCTCATATCTAGAACACGTTTACTTGCCTCTCTAACAATTCCAAAGGCTTGAGGAAGAGATTCTTTCAGGAGTTCTTTTTGTTTTTTAGTATCTAATTCTGATGAGATCTTTGATTTAAGATTTTGAGTTTCTTTTCGCAACTCATCATCAGTTAATCTAGAAATCTCTTCCTCTAGAAAATTTATCTCTTCCACTATTGGTTGATAGCGCTTTAACTTTCGTGTATTCGGATCTCCCAACAAAAGTTTTAGCATAAGTAAAAAGTCCTTGAAAAATTCATACTATTACAAACATTATAAATTAGTGCGTTACAACAGGATGAAGAAAAATCATATCTCTTTATTTTATAAAAGGAATCGTCTAGGGTATTTAAATTAAAATCACAAAAGATTGGTTATCCCTAATTTTCTACAACTATTTGAAAAATGAAAGCAATATCTTTAATAAACCATTCAAAAGGAGCTATAGGGTTAAGGTTTTTTGGATTAGGCCCTAATCTAAAGCCAACAAATGGATTAAATAAGCTACAAAAATTACTAGATAGAAATGCTTTCTGGGCACAAAGTAGAACAATAAATGATCTAAAAAAATGTCTTTCCAACAGTGACGTTATTGTAAGTCTCTGGGTTGGCAACGAAATAGTTGGTTTTGGTAGAGCTTTAACAGATGGGATTTACCGAGGGGTGCTTTGGGATATAGTTATCGATCAAAACCACCAGGGAAAAGGTTTTGGAACACTAATTGTAAAAAATCTTTTATCTTCTAAAAACATTAAAAATACAAAGAAAATATATTTAATGACGACTAATAAAAAATTATTTTATTCTCAATTTGATCTTAAAGAAGTTACTTCACAAGATTTATTAATTCGTGAAATATAAAATACTTTTTCTATCAAAAGAAACTCAAATTATTTCAAAATCAATTTTAAAAAATCAAGATACAAATTTATTATAAAGCCATCTTATAAAAGGTCCTAAAATAGGAACTGGTCCAAAAGTTGGTCCGCAAAAATCAAAGTAATCTCTGTGCTCTTTTATTAATCCATTTTCACCGAATAATAAACGAGTAGTTCCAGGATAAATAAATTCTTTACCCATAATTTTTAAACCCATTGTCCATTCAACAAATCCACAATCCCCAGTTATGGAAATTGCGTGAGTTTCTAAAAAAACATCATCACATCTTTTAACTAGCTTTTCTTGAGCTTTAACATAAGAATCTAAGCCCTTTGTTTCCTGAGTTGGATCTGTAAAAATAACATTTTTATTATAAAATTCAGCCCATTTTTGTTTTGTTGGAGCATCGGTACCATAAGGTTTATTAAATAATCCCTTTAAATCCTCAATAGAAATAACTCTTGTCATTACGAAATTTTTATTAAAGTTATATTAAAAGATACAAACATTAAAAGCGGATGAAGAGATTCGAACTCTCGACATTCTCCTTGGCAAGGAGATGCTCTACCACTGAGCTACATCCGCATAACTTTTTTATTTTATCTCAAAGAAGGGATCAATGATAAAAATAATTAAATTTTTTCAATTAATTTAAATTTTTAATTAAGGATCCCATCTCAATTGCTTGTAAAGCATAATTCCAACCAAGATTATTTTTAATCCCTGCTCTCTCTAAAGCCTGCTGCATACTATCAGTAGTTAAAACTCCAAAAATAATTGGAATATTATATTCATTTGAAACTTGCGAAATACCTTTGCTCGCCTCAGATATAACTACATCATAGTGAGAAGTTTCACCACGGATCACAGCCCCAAGAGCAATTACAACGTCATAACTCTTTTTTTTCATGAGGGTTTTAGCTGCGATTGGCAATTCGAATGAACCTGGAACCCAAACTATATCTACTTGATTGCTTAATTCAGAAGTATCTAAACCATGTCTATTTAAACAATCAAGACAACCAGATAGAATTTTATTTGTAATTAAATCATTAAATCTTGCTATTACAATCCCAACTTTTAAAGTAGAGGCATTAGTAAAAGAACCCTCAAAAATAGCCATTAAATTTTACTTAGATATATTAATAGACTCTCACGAAAAGGTATTAAGTTCAAACTAATGAAGAAACTATCCCTGTAACAAAAACCAAAACAACCCAAACAGCAGCAATAGAATAAATTTTCCTCCTACTTTCTCGCTGTCCTTCCTCAGTAGAAGGTTGAGTCACATATAAAACGGGTACTCCAACTACCGCAATCAAAGAAGCAAATAATAGAGCATTTACGAAGAAAAAGTTAACAGCCTGCATAATTCAGTCTTAAGTTTCAAATATTATAAATACTATAATCTCATGAAAATGATAATTTTTAGAGAAAATTTACATACTTTAGCCACTTTAAATGCAAAAAAAAAATTTCTACCTAATATCTATTTAGGAATTAAAAAAGTATGCAAGAAGATACGATAATTCAAAAGAATTTATTTGCGATTGGTAATGATAATAATGAACAAAAAGAAATAACAAAAATTCCAGAAGATTTATCTTTGGAAGATTTAAAAAAAGAATCGCAAAAAAGACCCAGACAAAGAAAAAATTCAACTAATTTAATAAATAAATTCAAGACTGATTTAATTTCAAATAACAAAAATGTTTGCATCAATGAAGAATCTTATAGCTATAAAACAGTTTCAAAACTGAAATTAACTCCTGTAATGAAGCATTATGTAACTCTAAAAGAAGAAAATAAAGATAGGTTATTACTTTATAGATTAGGAGATTTTTTTGAATGTTTTTTTGAGGACGCTGTATTAATATCTAACCTTTTAGAAATAACGCTTACCAGTAAAGACGCTGGTAAAGAGATTGGTAAGATCCCTATGGCAGGGGTTCCCCATCATGCAATGGAGAGATACTGTGCTGATTTAATAAAAAAAAATTATTCTGTGGTTATATGCGATCAATTAGAAAAAAGTTCTGGAAATTATGGGACTCCAATTAAAAGAGGAATAACAAGAATAATTACTCCTGGCACTGTAATTGAAGAGGGGATGTTGATAGCAAAGAAAAATAATTGGATTACTGCTATTTACTTATCAGAAGAAAACTCAGATGAATCTTATGAATGGGGTATATCAAAAGCTGATGTAAGCACAGGAGAATTAATAACTTTAGAAGGCCAATCTCTTTCAAAACTATTTGATGAAATTATTAAATTAGATTCTTCAGAAATCATCGTAGGAAGCGATGCAGTAAGAAATTTATTAATTAAAGGAAATAGTCAAATTACATATACAGTTTCTCAAGAGACTAATTTTGGAATTAATGAAGCAAATTATCTAATAAAAAATTATTTCCAAATTGCAAACCTAGAGGGAATAGGACTTAAAAATTTAAACAATGCAACTAGATCACTTGGAGGTTTATTAAATTATTTAGAAAAAATTAATCCTTCAAATTTAGATAAAGATTCTTCTTTAAAAATCTCATTAGACTTTCCACAAATCCAATATGGTCATAACAAGTTAATTATTGATTATCAAACTCAAAAAAACTTAGAAATCAAAAATACACAACGAGAAAACAATTATGTAGGTTCGCTACTATGGAGTATTGATAGAACCTATACTTGCATGGGTGCAAGGTGTTTAAGAAGGTGGATAGATTCACCACTATTAAACGTTAATGAAATTTATAAAAGACAAAATATAATTACAAACTTTCTTGAATCTAAAAAAATACGTACAGATACCCAAAATTTACTTAGAGCAATGGGGGATTTAGAAAGACTTGCAGGTAGAGCTTGTGCAGGTCATGCAAGTCCCAGAGACTTAATTGCAATAGCTGAAGGTTTAAAAAAATTGCCTAGACTAAAATCCATAATTGAATCATTTAAATATGATCTCCCATATTGGACTGATCAATTAAAAAATATTGATGAAGGACTCTTAGAATTAGCTGATACTATAAGTTTTAAACTAATAGAAAATCCTCCTCTAAATATTAGTGAAGGAGGCATTATCCACGATGGTGTTGACAATATATTAGATGGTTTACGCAATTTAATGGATGATTATTCTGAGTGGCTAAATAAAGAAGAATTAAAGGAAAGGAAAATTAGCAAAATTTCAAACCTAAAAATTCAATTTCATAAAAATTATGGTTATTACATTTCCATAAATAAGTCAAAAGTTAATTTAGCTCCGCAACATTGGATCAAAAGGCAAACACTTACTAATGAAGAAAGGTACATCACTTCAGAAATTAAAAATAAAGAAAATAAGATTTTCCAAATAAAAAGTAGAGCTTCATCAAAAGAATATGAAATTTTCTGCGAATTAAGAAATATAGTTGCTGAAAAAACAAAACAAATAAGATCAATCGCAAAATCCATAGCATCTCTTGATGCACTACTTGGTTTATCAATTACTTCAGTAGAAAACAATTTTATAAAACCTTCATTAATACCAATAAATGATTCAATAACTAAAAATTCTACAAAAATTATCGCAGGAAGAAATCCTATAGTAGAGCAATTGTTAAGTGATAAAAAGTTTGTAGCAAACGATATCTCTTTTGAGGATAATCAAAAATTAATTATATTAACCGGTCCCAACGCAAGCGGAAAAAGTTGCTTTATAAGACAACTCGGTTTAATACAAATTCTCACACAAATTGGTAGCTTTGTTCCTGCTAATAGTGCTGAAATCAAGATTGCAGATAGGATTTTCACAAGAATTGGGGCAGTTGATGATCAATCATCTGGACAATCAACATTTATGGTAGAAATGTCTGAAACTGCATCAATTCTAAATCAGGCAACTTCTAACTCACTAGTTTTACTTGATGAGATAGGCAGAGGGACATCTACTTTTGATGGACTTTCAATAGCTTGGTCAGTAAGTGAATATCTTGCAAAAAAAATTAAATGTAATACTATTTTTGCTACACACTATCATGAGCTTAATTATTTAAAAAATTCAAATAAGAATATACAAAATTTTCAAGTTTTAGTAGAGCAAAATAACGATCAGCTAATTTTTAGTCACAGGATTATTAAAGGGGGCTCAAACAAAAGCTATGGCATAGAAGCAGCTAAATTAGCAGGAGTTCCAAAAGTAGTTATAGAAAAAGCAAAATCAGTTTTAAATTCTTTAGAAGAAAATAACAAATTAAATTATGATATTAAGTAGATTTTTGACATTTTTATAAAATACTTTTTAAATAGTTTCCCTCAATAAGGCGTTAACCGCAGCAGCTGCCATGGCAGCACCTCCTCTAGTTGAATTCAAAACAATTCTAGGAAGATCGGTAGAAATTAGTTTGTTTTTGCTTTTTTCTACTCCAATAAATCCAACAGGCATTCCGATAATTAAACTAGGTAAATCTTTTGAATTCTCTAAAATATCAATTAAATAAGTTAATGCTGTAGGCGAACTGCCAATAACTACAATAGGTGATTTGCTTCCAGAATTAATAGCGGATAACTCCTTCCAACCTTCACTTAAGCCATATGCAGTTTTAGTTAAGTTTGTATGATCATTTTTTTCAAACCACATTCTAGCGGTGAATACTTTATTCCTAGTAGTATTTTCTGCCATGGTTTTTATTGCTGCTGCAGCCATATCAGTATCAGTTAAAATCGGAGCACCATTTTTAAGTGCCTGAAGCCCTTTTTTGCAAGCACCTTCGCTAAAATTTACAAGATTTTGAACTGAAAAATCTCCTGAAGTATGGACTAATCTCTCTAATACTTTTTTTTCCAAATAATTTAGATCATTGGCTAATAAATGAGATCTTATAAATCTGATGCTTTCCAAAAAAATTGGATGATCTATTACCATTAAATTTAATTTGTGTTAGAAGTAATCATAGTTAATATATGATTTTTATTGAGCTATTATGCCAATACAAATATTATGGGGTAATGATTTAAATGCTCAAAATACATTTATTCAAAAAATAATTGATAAGAAAGTATCCAAAGAATGGAAAGAAATAAACGTAACAAATTTAAATGGAGATGATGATGAACAAATCAATAAAGCTTTTGATGAAGTTCTTACACCTCCTTTTGGAGAGGGATACAGAATAGTTACATTGAAAAATAATCCAATTTTTACTGCCAAAAATGAGGATCTAAGCACTAAATTTGAAAAAATTCATGACAATATACCTCAAAATACTTATTTCATTTTACAAAATACAAAAAAACCAGACTCAAGACTAAAGAGTACTAAATTTTTACAAAAACTTATCAAAAATAATTTAGCTAAAGAAAAGTCATTTTCTTTACCAGAAATCTGGGACTATAAAGGTCAAAAAAGATTTTTAGAAGATGCAGCAAATGAAATGAATATCAAAATTGATAAAAATGCAGCCGAATTAATTATTGATTCAGTTGGTAATGATAGCTTTAAACTAATAAATGAATTAGCCAAAGCAAAAACATACCTTTCTGCAGTATCAAGTGATTCGAATTCACAACTTTTTCTTAAAAGTATTGATGTAAAAAAAATATTTAGTGATCATCAATCCAATATTTTCAAAATCATTGATCTTCTCTTACAAAAAAATATTAATGAAAGCCTCGCAGAAATAAATTATTCCTTACAGAAAGGAGAACCTGCTTTAAGACTAAATGCAGGTTTAATTAGTCAACTAAGAATTCATACCATTATAAAATTAGCAGTTAATTCAGGTAACGATAATGCAGAAAAGATTTGCAATCTTGCAGGCATTTCTAATCCAAAACGAATTTTTTTTATTCGAGGAAAAGTCAAAAATGTATCTCAAGAATATTTAATTAATTTAATGAGTAACTTACTAGATATTGAATCATTACTAAAACAAGGTAATAATCCTATAAATGTTTTTACAGATAAATTAATTAATTTAAGTTAACCAAATTATAAGTTTAAAAATTTACATTATGATTTAAATATGGCTTTACTAGTAAAAAAATTTGGCGGTACTTCTGTAGGTGATATTAAAAAAATTAAAAATATTGCTAGTAGCATCTGTCAAAGTAAAGAAGCAGGAAATGAAATTGTCGTAGTTGTCTCTGCAATGGGGCAAACTACAGATGATTTAAATTGTTTAGCGGAATCAATTAGTAAAAATCCTAATCGAAGAGAATTGGATATGCTTCTCTCAACTGGAGAGCAAGTAACCATAGCTCTTCTCTCCATGGCATTAAACGAATACGGAATACCTGCAATTTCAATGACCGGTAGCCAGGTTGGAATTATTACTGAATCAATTCATGGGAAAGCGAGAATTCTGGATATTAAAACAGAAAGGATCCAAAATTATATAAATCAGGGTTTTGTAGTTGTAGTGGCTGGATTTCAAGGAACAACATTAAGCTATACGGGTTCAATGGAAATTACAACTTTGGGTAGAGGTGGTTCAGATACTTCCGCAGTAGCTTTATCCACAGCTTTAGGAGCTGAGACGTGCGAAATTTATACAGACGTTCCAGGGGTTCTTACTACTGATCCAAGAATTGTTCCTAATGCAAAACTCTTAGATGAAATTAGCTGCGAGGAAATGCTTGAACTTGCAAGTGTCGGTGCTTCAGTTCTGCATCCAAGAGCAGTAGAAATTGCTCGCAATTATGGAATTAAATTGTGTGTCAAATCAAGCCAAAGTGACTCAAGTGGGACTCTCCTAGAAAGTCAAATCGAACCTCTCCCACTAAAAAGAGGAAGCTTAGAATTAACAAAAACTGTCAATAGTCTTGAGGTATTAGAAAACCAAGCAGTATTCAGTCTCTCAAATATTCCTGATAGGCCTGGGATTGCTGCACAAATATTTGAAAAACTTTCAGAAGCAAGTATTAGTGTAGATTTAATAATACAAGCGACAAATGATGGAAATAAAAACGATATTACATTTACTGTTAGTGAATTAGAAGTTAAAAAGACTGCAGAACAATGTGAACTTATAACCAATCAATTAGGAGGAGAATATAACTTAAAAACAAACATGACTAAATTAAGTATTCAAGGTGCAGGCATTATGGGCAGACCTAGTGTTTCAGCTGATTTATTTGATACTTTATCTCAAGCGAATATAAATGTCAGGTTAATAGCTACTAGTGAAATTAAAGTCAGCTGTGTAATTGAAATCAATAATATACCAAAAGCTATAAGATTTGTTGCTGAAAAATTTAAGTTATCCGATACACAAATATTTGTTAATCCAATCAATAAAAAACAAGATCAACCTGAAGTAAGAGGAATTGCATTAGATAAAAACCAAGTTCAAGTAAGTTTTCGAAAACTGCCTGATCGTCCAGGTGTAGCAGCATCGATATGTTTAGCATTAGCTGAAAATAATTTACTTATCGATACTATCGTTCAGTCTGAGAGAATTTCCTCTTTAAAAACTAAGGATATTAGTCTTACAATGAATAAACAAGATAGAGAAAAAGCTAACTTAGTTTTTGAGGCATTAACAAAAAAATTACCCGGATCATACGTTGAAGATGGCCCTGCTATAGCCAAAGTAAGTACTGTAGGAGCGGGAATGGCATTTAAGGTTGGAACGGCTGGAAAAATATTTAGAGCATTGGCTGACCAAAATATCAATATTGAAATGATTGCCACTAGTGAAATCAGGACTTCATGTATTGTCTTAGAAAAAGATTGTGACAAAGCAGTTAATGCAATTCATAATCATTTCGAATTAGAAAAATAAGTTCTTTTTAATTATTTCTTGCCAATTTTTGTCTTAATTTTTTGATTCTATCCCTCAAATTTGCTGCTTCTTCAAAATTTAACTCTTTTGCAGCATCTTTCATTTTAATTTCTAACTTTTCTATTAAGTCAGGTAACTCTTCGAGCAAACATTGATTATCACTGGAACCCAGAATTGCGTCAGTTTTGTTATTAACTATATTTATTAAATCTTTAGATAAACCACCAGCATCTAGTTTTCTGGAAAGTTCTAGAAAAGATAATATTGAATTTTCTATTTTTTTGCCTGCAGGTTTTGGAGTAATACCGTTGACTTGGTTATATTTTTTTTGAATAGTTCTTCTTCTTTCAGTTTCAGATATTGCTCTTTTCATTGAATCTGTGAAGTTATCTGCGTAAAGCAAGGCAACACCTTCAACATGTCTAGCAGCTCTTCCTATTGTTTGAATCAATGATCTTTCAGCTCTGAGAAAACCTTCTTTATCAGCATCTAAAATGGCAACTAAGGATACTTCAGGAAGATCTAGTCCCTCTCTTAATAAATTAACTCCTACCAAAACATCATATTCGCCCATTCTTAGGTCTTGAATAATTTCAATTCTTTCAATTGAATGTATTTCGGAATGCAAATATCTAACTCTTACTTTATTTTCAGATAAAAAATCAGTTAGATCTTCAGCCATTCTTTTAGTAAGTGTTGTCACTAGCACTCGTTGATTCTTTTCAGCTCTAATTCTTATTTCAGATAACAGATCTTCTATTTGGCCCTCACTAGGTCTTACATCAATTACAGGATCTAATACCCCAGTTGGTCTTATAACTTGCTCAATAAATTCACCATCACATTGATCTAATTCCCATTGACCCGGAGTTGCACTTATAAATAAAGTCTGTTTTGATTTTTCCCAAAACTCTTCACATTTTAAAGGTCTATTATCTGCAGCACTGGGCAATCTAAAACCATGATCTATTAAAACTTTTTTTCTAGATTGATCACCGTTGTACATCGCATGAAGTTGAGGACATGTTACATGACTCTCATCAACTACCAACAACCAATCTTTGGGAAAGTAATCTATTAAGCATTCTGGAGGTGAACCTTCCTCCCTACCTGATAAATGACGAGCATAATTCTCAACTCCATTACAATAACCAACCTCTTTGAGCATTTCTAAATCATATTTTGTGCGTTGTTCTAGACGTTGAGCCTCCAATAATTTTCCTTCATATGTAAATTTATCTAGTTGAGTTTTTAATTCACTTCTAATTGCACTTATTGCACTCTCAAGTCTTTCTTTTGGGGTCACAAAATGCTTCGCTGGGTAAACGCTAACTTGTTCCAAACTTTCAAGAATTTCTCCTGTAGTAGGGTCAACATATCTAATAGCTTCGACTTCATCACCAAATAATTCTATTCTAATTAATCTATCCTCATAAGCTGGACCAATTTCTAAAACATCACCTTTAATTCTGAATCTACCTCTAGTAATTTCAATATCATTTCTAGTATATTGATTTTCAACGAGAGACCTCAAAGAAGAACGTAGATTTATTGATTTTCCCACTTCAAATTTAACTGCAGCTTTTAAATACTCACTCGGTATACCAAGACCATAAATACAACTTATTGAGGCTACAACAATTACATCTTTTCTTTCAAATAATGAGCGTGTTGCAGAATGCCTAAGCATATCTATTTCTTCATTAATTGAAGCCGTTTTGGCTATGTAAGTATCACTTACAGGTACATAAGCTTCAGGTTGATAATAATCGTAGTAAGAAATAAAGTACTCAACAGCATTTTTTGGAAAAAATTCCCTTAATTCATTACATAGTTGTGCAGCTAACGTTTTGTTATGGGCTAATACAAGTGCTGGTCTTCCTGTTTGTTGAATTACATTCGCAATAGTAAATGTTTTACCAGTTCCAGTAGCTCCTAAAAGAGTCTGAAACTCTTTACCAGTATTGACGCCTTTTACTAATTTTTTAATAGCTTCTGGTTGATCTCCACTTGGTTCGTAAGGAGCTTGAAGCTTATAGTTGTTCATCAACCTAGTAGCAAAAGGGTATTGCTATACTAAGAAATTTTTTCTCCAATTATTGAATTTTTCAAAGATTCTTTCAAGCCCCTAACAACCGCAATCATCGATATTAAATCATCTAATTTATTAACTACAGATCCAACGCCAACTGCTGAGGCTCCAGAGGATATTGCTAGTGGACAAGTTACTTGGCTTAATCCAGAAGCACTCATGATTGGTATATTCAGAGATTGTTTATTAAATTCTTGATGAATTGCATAGGTAGCTGCAAGAGTTGGTACTGATTTTTCAAAAAAGCCTTGAATTCCTGAAGAGTAAGGAGTAGAGCTGGTGCCACCTTCTGTTTGAATAATGTCAACACTCTCTTCTACTAGCTTTATAGCAAGATCAACTTGTTTATCAATAGGCATAGTATGAGGAACAGTTACTGATAAAGGAACATTAGGCAATAAATCCCTCGTCTCTTTTGTAATGTTTAAAACTTTTTTATCTGAAAAATTAATGCCTTTTTCATAAAAAGTATCGTAATTTCCTATTTCAATTAATGATGCTCCTGCTTTAACAGAATCTTGAAAAGATTGAGGATCTACTGAACTAACACATACGGGTAGTGTTGAATTCTTAAGTGCTAAATCAACTAATTCAGGTTTACAAGCAATATCGATAAGATCCGCACCTCCTAATGAAGCAGCCTCAACAATCATTTTCACAGATTGAACATCGAAATTATTCAATCCTGAAATAACTTTGAGTAAAGATTTGCATCTTAACTCTTCTTTGATTTTTTGTGGCAAAAGATTAATCAGACTCATTTACTTAATGAATTTATTACCCGATTGTGACATTGTTTTAGTAAAACAGTGCATTTTTTAAAAAATATTATCTGAGCAACACAAAATGACTGATAAAAAATTAAGTCAGAAAAATTGGTCATCATGGCATCATCAGCTTCATAAGGAAATTCTTACCAAAAAAATATTAATTCCCAAAGGATCCAATATTTTAATAAGTGTTTCCGGGGGACAAGACTCAATGGCCTTATTAACCCTAATTAATGACCTAAAAACACTACATAATTGGTCTATTAGTGTTTGGCATGGTGATCATCAGTGGCACGAAAAATCATCACTATATGCTCTTGAATTAAAAGATTATTGCGAAGATAAAAATATTTCATTCTCTTTTGATCAAGCAAATAAAGAAAGTATTTCTTCAGAAGAAAAAGCACGAGAATGGAGATATAAAAAATTATGTGAAAGAGCCAAAACTTTATTAAATACAAACCAGCAAAAACATAATATTTATTTGTTAACTGGTCACACAAGTAGTGATAATGCAGAAACATTTATCCTCAATTTATCTAGAGGAAGCAATTTTGCAGGTCTGAGTAATATTGAGAGTAAAAGATTAATAGAAAATCAAATCTTTTTAATAAGACCAATATTAATTTTTAGTAGGCAAGATACAAAACAATTTTGCAATGATATGAAGATCCCAGTCTGGGAAGATCCTACAAATTCAGATCTTAAATTAAAAAGAAATTTAGTAAGAAAAAAAATTATTCCTACCTTAGAAGTCATCTATCCTGGTTGTTCTAAAAGGATAAATAATTTTTCTCAAAAAATGAGCAAATACAATAAGGAACGTAATGATCTTAGTGAACTAGCGTATTTATATTGTAAAGATGTAAGGGGTATCGATAGGAATCTCCTAAATGATATGTGTATTGAAGCAAGGTGCACAATTTTAAATAGATTTTTAAAAGAAATATCTGCCAAGCAATGTAGTTCTAAAAATCTGACAAAATTAGCAACTTCAATTTATGAAAAAAATAAAGGTCAAATTAATCTGCAAGAGTTTTTAAAAATTGTTTGGGATAAAAACTATATAAATTTTGAAAAAAGTTAAGATGTTACAGCAGATCTTCTTCTTCTTGTTCTACCTTCAAATGAATCTTCTGTAGCAGTCTCAGCTGATTGATTCTGTGAAACTTTTGGACTTTTTTGAGTATTTTGTGGGTTATTTGAACTATTGGGATGATTATTGTTTGATTTCTTATGGAAATTATTATTATTTCTATTTCTATTGGAGAAATTTTGCTCTTCGGTAATCTTTGGAATATAAGCACGAGTTCCACTTGGAGCAGGTTGAACTAAACACAAAATAAGTGGTTCAACTTGTAATTCTCTTCTCATTCTTCTCGATAAACCATTTTCAATTTCTCTTTGTACACCAATCCAATCCACCTCAAAATTATTCGGCCCAGTTTGTCTGGATAATTGTTTCCATCTATTTTCTAAGACCCAGCTTATTTCTCTTTCTGTCCACATAGACATTTTTCTTGGCTCTGCAGTAGTAACAACTCCTCTTAAATTAACTCTGGGAGGCGCAACCATCTTCCCATCTGTACTAATAGGAGCTAAAACAGTTACTACACCATCCCCAGCTAATTGCTGCCTTTCTTTTAATACTCGAGCATCTACTATCCCATTGCGAGAATTATCAAGCAGTTCAACACCAGCTTTTACAGGATCACCCTTTTGAATAGAATTAGGTGTTAACTCAACTACATCTCCATTTTCAATAATTAAGATATTGTCCTTTGGAACTCCCATAGTTTGTGCACTTTTGCCGTGACAAACAAGCATTCTATGTTCTCCATGAACAGGAACAAAAAACTTAGGTTTTGCAAGTGCCAACATTAACTTTTGATCTTCTTGAAAACCATGACCAGAAACATGAATATTCTCACCCTTTCCATAAACAACCTTGGCTCCGAGTTTCATTAATCTATCTATTGTATTAACAACAGAAATAGTATTACCAGGAATTGGGCTGGCAGAAAATATTACAGTATCAGTGGTCTTAAGACGAACATGTTGATGTTCACCACGAGAAATTCTGCTTAACGCTGCCAGAGGTTCTCCTTGACTTCCCGTCATTAATAATAAGGTCTCCCTATCTGGCAAATCTCTAATTTGTTTGATAGGAACGAACAAATCATCTGGGCATTTCATATAACCAATATCTCTTGCCTTAGCAATAACATTTATCATCGATCTACCTAACAAACCGACCTTTCTTCCATGTTTCATGGCCAATTCTAAGATCATTGTCACTCTATGAACAGAACTAGC
>CVSY01000201.1:0-230 GCA_001180285.1 Prochlorococcus marinus
CTATGGAGTGGCAAGATTCAGGATGCCATTCATTCTGAATTTTGCCAATAAAATCATAAATAAATGAATCGGGACATCCAGTTTCTTTTTGAAGTTCCGAAAGTTCTTCTTTAATGAATTCATATACGCTTGTTATTACCCCTAAACTTTCTTCTTGGGAGGGAGCCCATTTTTTATTCTTCATTAATATTTTTTAAATTATTTTCAACAATATCGTAATAGGTTATGTC
>CVSY01000202.1:0-594 GCA_001180285.1 Prochlorococcus marinus
TTTTTTATTATCAGGCTTAATTTCTTCAATTTCATTAGAAATATTATCTTTAATGTTATTTTCAATTTCTTTTGCTAATAAATTATTCGTATTAGAAAATATTGAAAAAACTAATACACATAAAAACAAAACAATTTTTTTCATAAAAAAAATTTATCTAATACTATTTTTATATGCCAATGGTGTTATTTAGAAAAACTAGATAATTTTAAAACAAATCTATATAAATCAAAATCAAAAAATATTCATCTTCCCAACTTATTTCTATTTTTAAATCTAATTAAAAAATAAAGACCTAGTAACAAAAGAATTGCCAAGGAGTACTGATTAAGAAAAACATAAACCATATAGACGAGAAAGGGGAATAAGCACGCCCTCTTGAAATTTAATTTCTGTTCCTTTGACATATTTTTCCAATTTAAATATTCTTCCCATTGAAAAATCTTCTTCATTTTTCTACTTTTATTTTTACGATTAAACATAACTTTATAAATATAGTTTTGATGATTCTTATGTTAATAAATAAAATTAATCTACAATATCAAAATATGATTTTTCATTGAATTAAAATATTCTAAATAAAAGATGCACTCA
>CVSY01000203.1:0-377 GCA_001180285.1 Prochlorococcus marinus
GTTCGAAAAAAGGTTCCATAAATATTAAAAACCATAATTATTCAAATAGTTTTTTTATAGGTTTCTTTCAAGCATTTGCAATTTTTCCTGGTGTTTCAAGATCGGGGGTCACTATTTCTAGCGCTTTAATATCAGGATGGGAAAGAGGCGATGCTGCGAAATTTTCTTTTCTTTTAGGGATGCCAGCTATTTCTCTTGCTGCAATTGTTGAGTTTATTTCTTCTTTTAATGATTTTTTTTCATTAGGTTTTCTTCCTCTTTTTGTTAGTCTTATTACGGCATTTTTGTCTTCTTTATTAGCAATAGATTTCTTATTAAATTATTTTTCCTCAAATGGGTTAAAAATATTTATCATTTATCGAGTAATTTTTGGTGTT
>CVSY01000204.1:0-277 GCA_001180285.1 Prochlorococcus marinus
GAAAGAATCTTGACACTCTAAATTTAAGAAAAAAAGCAACAGATTATGCCCATATCCAAATTAATAATCAAAAGGAGGGTTTCAAAAGGTGGGGCATATGGGGAGATTGGAATAACCCTTACTTAACTCTTAAGAAAAGTTATGAATCTGCTCAGATTGGAGTATTTGGGAAAATGTTTTTAAATGGCTATATATATCGAGGTCTTAAACCTGTGCATTGGAGTCCAAGTTCAAGGACTGCACTAGCAGAAGCAGAATTAGAATACCCTGATGAACA
>CVSY01000205.1:0-3367 GCA_001180285.1 Prochlorococcus marinus
CAATTGAGCTGATATTTATATCCTCTAATTTATCTTTTATAGAATCAGGGCTTCCACAGGCCAATACAGCTTTATCCAAAACAATAACTTGATCATAACTATTTAACGAGGCACCCCAATCATGGCTGCTCACCATTAAAGAAAGACCAGCATCAGCAAGTTGACGAACAATTTTTAGAAAATCCTCCTTTGCAGGTGGATCTAAAGCTGCACAAGGTTCATCAAGAAGGAAAATTTTTGCTGGAGACATTAATGTTTTGGCTAATAAAGCTCTTTGTTGTTGTCCACCAGATAAAGAATCAAGCCTTCTTTTAGCAATATTTGCAATGCCGACTCTTTGCATTGTGGCCTCCAATTCACAGCATTTATTAATCCATGCATTAGGGTTGGCAAGAAGAGCTTTTATTTGAAAAGGACTACTACTTTTTGATTTTGAGTATTTTATTTGTCCTAATGAAACTAGTTTTTCTACAGTTATTGGAAATTTCCAATTCATAGAGCTTCTTTGTGGCATGAGTGCCACCTGAGATCTTTGTCTAATTAACTTTTCCCCGTCAATTGTTATCTGGCCATTATCAGGAATACATTGTCCCTGCAATATTCTTAAAAGAGTAGATTTGCCAGCTCCGTTTGGTCCTACTAGAGCAGTTAATGTACCTGGTTCAACTGTTATGGAAACTTTACTAATAGCCGGGCTTAAATTTTTTGCATACGAATAAGATAAATTTTCAGCTACTAGTAGTGACATTAATGCTTGAACTTACAACCCCATAATATTTTAATTATGGAAAATAATTTACTTTAAAAACATTTTATACCTAAACTTGCATATAAAAATGAAAATGATTATCATTTTAAAATATCTATCATTTTTTTATGTCAATTTTTAAGAGAATTTTTTCAAGCTATATATCTCATAAAAAAGTATCTATCAGAAATTCACTTATCGCTAGTGCGGCATTATTCTCAATAAATACAAACGGTGCCTTTGCTGAAAGTAAAAACTATGTAGCAGTTGAGCCTCTTACCTGCGATATCGTTAAATCTATAGCACTCCCTTCCGATGAAGTTATATGTCTAGTAGATAGAAAACAAGATGTTCATGATTTAAAAATTTCTCCAAAACAGGCAAGATTATTAAAAAAGGCCGATAAAGTTTTTACTTTAGGGACAGAAATGACACCCGCAATGAGGAATTGGGTGAAGAGAAATAGCACTGTTGTTTTAGGCGTAAGCGCAATTGATATTGACGATCATAGTGACCATGATGACCACGACGATCATGGACACTCAGCAAAGAAACATGACGACCATGATGACCACGACGATCATGGACACTCAGCAAAGAAACATGATGACCATGATGACCACGACGATCATGGACACTCAGCAAAGAAACATGATGACCATGATAACCACGACCATCATGATCACGGAGGCGTGGATCCACATGTCTGGCATGATCCTCATAACGTTATCAAGATGGGTGAAGTCGTATCAAAAAGTCTTAAAAAAGATTTGCCTGAAAGAAAACTACGCAAAGCTATCTCTAATAGATTCAAAACTTTTGACAAAACACTAGAAGATCTTGATAAATGGATTGTTAAACAAGTATCTACTATCCCTTCTTCAAATCGTGTAATTGTCTCAAAACACAAAGCTATGGATTACTATGGCGATGCATTTGGTTTTGAAACGATAAGTTTGTTAGATTTCTTAGGTCATTCATCTAGCCTGAGGCCTCAGAACATATCAAAAGTTTTAAAAGAGTTAAAGGAAGAAAATGTCAAAGTCATATTTAAGGAGCAAGAGCCTGCTTCAAAATTAGTCAATAATTTAAGCAAGCAAAGTTCTATCCCACTCTCTTCTAATCAAATTTTTGTCGATGGACTAATGATGGAAGGAAACACTATCACTGTGGCAGTTCATAACACATGCACTATCGTCAATGAGCTTGGTGGCTCATGTGATGAGACAACAGGTTTTGATTTAGCAAGTAACTGGGGATCACTTAATCAATAAAATTTTATAGATAAAAATGGTTTTCATTTCGATTTTTTGATTATTATATTGATGGTTAGAATCACATTTTAAAAACAGAGAGAAATGAGTATTAAGGGAAAGGTTCCTGTAACCATACTTACTGGATTCTTAGGATCAGGGAAGACTACTTTGCTTAATAGAATATTGAGTGAAGAGCACGGGAAAAGAATAGCAGTAATTGAAAATGAATACGGTGAAGTGGGTATAGATCAAGGGCTCGTAATTAATGCCGATGAAGAAGTGTTTGAGATGTCAAACGGGTGCATTTGTTGTACTGTTCGCGGTGATTTAATAAGAGTCCTTGGCAACCTTATGAAAAGAAGAGATAAGTTTGACTATGTTTTAGTAGAAACAACAGGATTAGCAGATCCAGGCCCAGTTGCTCAGACATTTTTCATGGATGAAGAGATTAGTTCTGAATTCACTCTTGATGGAATTGTGACTTTAGTTGATGCTGCCCACATTGATCAACAGTTAGGCAGGAGTGATGAAAGTTCAGAACAAGTGGCATTTGCAGATGTTCTTGTCCTTAATAAAACTGATTTAGTCTCTGATGATGCACTAAATACTCTTGAATCGAGATTGAGAGATATGAACAGAATGACCCGAATTATTAGAGCCGAGAATGCCAAAGTACCAATTGAAACAGTCTTAAATCTAAGTGCATTTGATCTTGATCAGATCCTTAAACGCAGGCCAACATTCCTTGAACCAGAATATCCTTTTGAATGGACAGGTGTTTACGATCTTGATGCAGGTAAATATGAATTAATGCTAGAAGAAGGACCCGATCCAGAAATGTCCTTAGTAGCCCTCGCTAACCAAGGAGAGAGTGAAGAGGAACTTAAAGTTGGTGCTGAATCCTCCGTGAGACTTTATGCAGAAAAAGCCAATAGTTTAGATCCTGGAAATACCATCCCATATGGAGAGCATATAAATCTCAAATTGGAGAATAAAGGAAATAAATCCTTCATTCTGAACATAGAAAAACCAACAAAAATAGGTTTGTTTACACAGCACACTGCTGAAGAATTCAATATGAAAGTCATTAAAAGTGACGAAAATAAAGAGATTCCATTTAATACTGAAAGATTCTGGCAAGCAGAGCACGAACATGATGATGAAGTAGGCTCAATTGCTATAGAGCGCTTTGGAGATGTTGACCCAGAAAAACTAAATACTTGGATGGGAAGACTTCTATCAGAAAAAGGAGTGGATATATTCAGAACTAAAGGTTTCATAAGTTACTCAGGTAACCCAAGGAGAAAGTGATTTAGGAGTGAATCAAAAAAGAGTTGATTTACTAAAATCGAAAATGTTTTAA
>CVSY01000206.1:0-349 GCA_001180285.1 Prochlorococcus marinus
CTAAAATGTTTAATTTGTGAAATAGGATCTGCAAGATGTTCCAAAACATCCAGACATACTATCGTATCAAATTTCAATATTTGTGTATCTTGAATTGACTTACAGAAAGTAAGTTTTTTTTCGACTCCCAATTTTTTAGCCCTGTATTCAACAAAATTTCTATTTGTTTGATTAATATCTACAAAAAAAACATGCTTAACTTTTGAAGACATAGCGTTGGCTAAGGCATGCGTACCAATACCTCCTCCAAAATCCAAAACCAAATCTCTAGAAAATTTCTGCTGAAGTTTTAAAGTATCAGCTATGTAGTCTCTACTAGTGATATGCCAAGCAGCTAAATCAGCTACAT
>CVSY01000207.1:0-229 GCA_001180285.1 Prochlorococcus marinus
GGATGAATTTAGATCAGAATAAAAAGACGCAAGTTGCTTTGCTAATTTTCTAGCGTCAAGGTAAGAATCTTTGGCTTTTTCGAAATCTCCGTTTTGAATGTATTTATCACCTTGTTTTATGAAATATTCTACGTTTGAGATGGAGAGCTTTTTACTCTCATTCGAGAGTACTCTGAAGTCGTTTGGATTCTTTATTTCTGCATGAACTTAATTTCTGTAAGAAACATTT
>CVSY01000208.1:0-225 GCA_001180285.1 Prochlorococcus marinus
AGATTTCTGCATCTTTATGGTTGTTCTTTTTAGTTAGGATATTACCAAGATTATTTAATGCTATTGATGAAGTTGGATTAATTTTTAGCGCTTTTCTTAAAAATTCCTCTCCTTCATCAATTTTTCCCAATTCATTTAAAACTGCACCTAAATTAATTAGGGCAAATTCATATTCTGGATTAATTACCAAAGCGTTTCTTAGGAATTTTTCAGCCTCATTAATGT
>CVSY01000209.1:0-45128 GCA_001180285.1 Prochlorococcus marinus
GTTTCTCAATATTTTCAGATTCAATTATTGGAAAAGTTTTATTAGCCTCAGGATCTTTTTCAGTAATTGATTTCCAATTCTTACCAACATCTTTTTCAGAGTTGTTTAAAACTTCATCAAAGTTGAAAACCTTGTCATTACTTTTAGCATCAAATTCGCTAAAAGCTTTATTTATAAGCTCTTTTCTATTTTCAAATAGATTCTTAGCTTTTAAAGTATCTGGAAGACCCATAACTGGTTGTAATTCCTTAAGAAGTTTTATTTCCTCTTCAATTAAGAGAGTCCAAACACCATATTTATTTTTTTGAAGATTAGATTTACTAAAATTATTAATTTCATCGAGGTAAAAATTTAACCATAGATAATAAGATTTTTCTTCAATAGTTTTTTTAACGGATATCTTTTTATTTTGGATCTTTGGGAGTAACTTTTCTGCCTTCTTTAAAAACTGTCTGTCTTCTCTTTCTAAATTTATTAATCCCCATCTTTGACTGTAGTCCCATAAATCTTCGTATCTTGTTAAGTCTTCTTGATTCCAACCAAGAGCTTTAAGTTCATGAGAACGATGAGTTAATTCCTTTTTCAAAAAAAACCTTTTAAACCATAATAATTCTAACCCTGCAATCAAGATTAGTAAATAAATTAAGAACTTTACTTTCTAGCAAATTAGAAAAATAATCAATTATTAAAATATTTATTAATAATTTTCAATACATTGATATAACTAGGATATTTTTTAGAAATTTGATTAATATATTTATTTGTTTTAAGGGCGTTTTGCTCTTTGTCAATAAATAATTTCTTATAAAAGTTTTCAATATCATCAAAAAGATAATCTTCTTTTAATTTTTCATTTAGTTCGAAAGATAATTCAGATTTCACAGATTCTTGGCAAAAATTAGTGATTTCTTCTGAACTAATTAAAACCTTATAAATTTCTTTTTTTTCTTCTGAATTAGCATTAAAGCATAAATAAATCAGATTAATCATTGAACAATTGTTATTTTTAATTTTGAATTCTTTATAAATGTCTGGCCAAAATTTTAAAGATTTTAGTCCTTCTAAACCTCCTTGACTGAGAGAGTATTTACTACACCAATTTACAAATTCTGAGACATCTTTTGGACATCTGTTGAGTTGCAAAAGCATATCTGATAAAACTTGTCCTGCTTGAAAATTCCGTGTTGGTTTTCCTTCAGTTGGTAGAGTCATACTGCCTAAGACATCAGCCTTAACAGCATTTAATTGAGAAAAAGTATAATCTCCTTTTTCACAAAATTTATCATTAATTATTTCCCTTGCACTAATTATTTCTTCACCGTAACCAAGTTCTTTTAATGAAAGATATTTATTTTCTAATTTATTTTCTTTTCTAACTTTTATTGATACCGATGCGGCCTGATCTAAACATTGAGTTAACAAAATCGTATTAATGCTAGGCAGCATTCCTGGCTTATCGGAATGAAAGTTATTTACAAAACCTGCAAATATTGATGAGATATTTTTTATTGATTTTATATATTGACATTCAATATTGTGAACTCCAGGAGAAACTTGAATTTTCGGTGATAATTGATTCAAAATGCGTGCTCCTATTAATGCTGTTAGCGCATCAGGATGGCAGAAATTTGCAGTAAAACTATCATTAGGATTTCGTAAAGCTCCGTGACGATGAAATCCTGTAAAAAAAGCTAAATTTGGATATTTATTACAAAGAATAAAAGGAGTTTTATTTTTATTTTCAATACAAAAAGAACCGACTAGACAGCCAAGAACCACATTTTCTCTTTTTAAATTTTTTCTGAGTTCTAAAGCATTTGTAACATCATCTTGTATGTGATTACTATTTGAAGCAAGAATAACCATCTCACATTTTAAGAGAAGATCTTTTAGACCAAAAGACTTTATTTTTCCCTCTGAAGAATAATTTCCCATTCTCTTAATCTTTTCAATAATCGCATTATCCATATCAGAAATAACATCATTTGAGAAAGCACCTAACAAATCTCTATTTGCCCTAGGAGCCAAGAGAATATTATTTGATTTTCCATGCATAGCGCAGTTGTATGCTAGTGATGCAGGATATAAACCAACACTGTAAAATCCAACTTTGCTATTCTCTATATTTTTAATCAATGAATAAAAATATTTTTTATCTTTGATGTTTTCTACGAAATTATTCTTCATTTTTGGAAAATCTTGATAATGTTTTTTAATTTCTTACCCATACCAACATTTTTCTACATTAAAGCAATTTTTGACCATAGCAAATTATTTATTGAAAATATTGAGTTTTTTAATTTATAATTTCTGAGAAAGTGGAAATTAAAAGAAAAATTATTATAAATATGGAATATCTGGCAAGTAATTTAAATGAACAAAAACAATTAATTTCTTCTACAAATATCTTATTTATTCAAGACATTGACGGAGTTTGTATCCCTTTAGTTAAAGATCCAATGACTAGAGAATTAGAATCAAACTATATCTATGCTGTAAAAGAATTTGCCGAGGAATTCTTTGTATTAACTTGCGGGGAACATGAAGGTCCAAGAGGGGTTAACAGAATAATAGAACGGAGTTTAAGAAGCACTACTGAGCCTAAAAACAAAGAACTATATTTAAGAGGCTTAGCAGCCTGTGGAGTTGAGTATCAAGACAATAATGGTGAAATAAGTTTTGAAGGAGTCTCAGAACTAGAACTAAATTTTTTATCTAAAGTACCTAGTCTAATAAGACCAAAATTTAATTTTATAGTTAAGAATATTTTTCCTGAACTTAGCCAAGAAGATATCAATTTTCACGCAGCAAAATCAATATGTGAAACACGCTTCTCGCCAACAATTAATTTCAATAGTCTATTTGATTTAGTTCATAAAGATTCTGAAAAAAGAAAGCTTATTCAAATTAGTTTTGAAAAAATGATGAATGAAATCATTTTTAAAGCTGAATCCGAAGGCCTCAAAAACTCATTTTTCCTCCATATTTCACCAAATTTAGGTAATAAAAATGGTAGAGAAACAATTAAACTTTCTTCTCAAGATGATATCGGATCAACAGACATACAATTACTTATTAAAGGAGCAGTTAAAGATTCTGGAGTTTTATTTCTTTTAAATAAATTTATTGCGGATAAAACTGGTAAAGCTCCTTTTGGAAGAAATTTTAATTTTAGAAACTCTCCAAATTCTGTTACGGAAAAAGTTAATTTATGCAAAAGAAATATTCAAAGAGAAGATATGCCTTTGATTGTAGGAGTTGGTGACACAGTTACATCAAAAAAAAATAATGATGAAAAAAGTTATTCAAGAGGAGGGAGTGACAGGTCTTTTCTAGAATTAATACAAATATTAGGTAATGAATTTGGGATTAAGAATAAAATAATTTTTGTAGATAGTAGTTCTGGGGAAGTTGAAAGACCCTCTACAAAAAAAACTGGTTTACTAGGGATCAGTGATGTTCATGACAACTTAAAATTTGACCTAGTTTTTAAAAATGGTCCCAAAGAATACATAAGTTGGTTTATTGAACTTGCTAATGAGAGATCAAACTTTAAAAAAAATAGTTGACTTTTTTATTTTCGAATGACAACTTATAAATAATAGATTCATGAAAGAAAAATTTCCCTCAATATATAAAGAACCTATAGAAACATTGCAAATTAACATAGGTTATAAATGCAATCAGGCTTGTAAGCATTGTCATGTCAATTCGAGTCCCCTAAGGACTGAAAAAATGTCCAATGAAATGATATCTCTTATTCCAAAGATAATTGAAAAATACAAAATCAAGACTTTAGATATTACAGGTGGTGCGCCAGAACTTCACCCAGAATTTAAAAAACTAATAACCAGCTTGAGCACAAAACAAGTTGATATTATTGATAGGTGTAATTTGACAATTTTTTTTGAAGAAGGTTATGAAGATCTTCCTCAATTTCTTGCAAAAAATAAAGTGATAGTTACTGCTTCGCTACCGTGTTATGAAAAAAATAATGTTGATTTTCAAAGGGGTTTTGGCGTTTTTGAAAAAAGTGTTAATGCCATAAAAATTCTTAATGATTTAGGCTATGGAAAGAAAGAAAATGGATTACAATTAAATCTTGTTTACAATCCTGTAAGCCCAATTCTTCCTCCTTCTCAGGAAATATTGGAGAAGGATTATAAAAAAATTCTATTCGAAAAATACAATATCGTTTTTAATAATTTATACACAATAACTAATATGCCAATAAATAGATATGAAGAATCTCTTAAAAGAGAAGGGAAACTAAATACTTATTACAAATTACTAAAAGAAAATTTTAATGAAAAAAATTTAGAAAATCTAATGTGTAAAAAGACAATTAGCGTAAATTGGCTAGGAGAAATTTATGATTGTGACTTTAACCAACAGATAAATTTCCGAAAGAATAAAGGACCAAAGACACTTTTTGATCTGTTGGATGAATCATTTACTTTTGACTACGGGGTAGCTGTAAAAGAACATTGTTTTGCTTGCACTGCAGGTGCAGGGTCAAGTTGTGGAGGGTCTTTAAGTTAAAACCTGCTAAATGCAATTAGGACAAATTGCTCTTACATTTAAAGAGGATTCAATTAGTTTAAAACCATTAACTTTTGCTGCAACTTTGCCTGCCTCTAAAACCTCATCATTTTCGAATTCTTCTGTTCTTCCACACCTAATGCAAATCAAATGATGATGATCCGGTGTATCGTTACTAAGCAATTCATATCTGTGTCCACCCTCACTGAGTTCTAATTCATGAAGCAAACCCATTTGTACTAAAAGTCTTAAAGTTCTATAAATTGTTGCTAGTGAAACTTTGGAGCTTGTTTTAACTAACTTTTCATGAACCTCTTCAGCACTAAGATGCTTTCCAGAGCCAATATTTTCAAATAAATTAAGAACCTTTAACCTCTGAGGAGTTAATCTCTTCCCATCTTTATGTAATCCATCACCTAGAGGAGATGTGATTACTTTGTATTGAGAGGATAATGACAAAATTAACCCTTGGCTATTCTCAATAATAACTCTTGATGAGAGTAAAACAACTTATTTATTTAAAATGTTTACTAAAGTACTTCAAAATATTATGTTAAATGTATCTTTATATGTAAATGATGAATGATCAAGAAATCTCTTCTGATAAATTATCATCAAAAGTAAACGCCTTGATAATTATTGATATTCAAGAAAAAATAATAAGACCAATTTTTAATAAGGATTCAATAATCAAAAACATTAAAAAGCTTATAAATGCTTACCAAATTTTAGAAGAAAACATATTTATATCTGAACAAAACCCACTCAAATTGGGAGTAACGATAGCTGAATTATCACCCGTAGCAGAATTTAGAAAATTTGAAAAAATGGAATTTAGCCTAGCTAAATTAGAAGATTTTTTGAAAGAACTTAAAGATAAGAAAATTACTAATTTGATAGTTTGTGGGATCGAAACGCATATTTGTATTCAACAAACAGTCTTAGATTGTTTAGAAAAAGGATTTGAAGTTATTCTCATATCAGATTCCATGGGAAGTCGAAATAGGGTAGATCATGAAATAGCATTACAAAGAATGACTCAGAGTGGGGCGATCTTAACAACAACTGAATCAATAATTTTTGAATTATGCAAAACTGCGGATAGAGAAGAATTTAAAGAAATTAGAAACATAATAATGAGTTAAATAAAAATAAAGACTGGTTTGTTATTTAGAGATAATTTAAAATTTTATTAGAGATAAATTTTTAGGTTTTATTTGAATATGAAATTAGTCACTGAAAACTTACTTCTGGCAATATCTATTTTTCTTTTTGGAACTTTATTGTCGATAATAATTTCAAAAGTTTCAAAAATATTTTTTAAAAAGATTTCCAAAAGAACAAAAACAAATTTCGATGATTTTATTTTTGAGGTGATCTCTGGAATTATAAAACCTATAGGTTTCCTCCTCTCATTTTATTTTTCAATTGACTATTTTTTTGCTGATGAAATAACTTTCATCTCTGTCCTATTGAATATTTTGAAATTATTTATATTAATAATCATCATAAAAGCTCTCAACAAAGTTTTAATAAGATCTTTAACAGAATCGACCTCGAAAATTAATGATTCCTCAATTAGTTCGATGGTATCTTCACTAACTCCATTGATAAAAGCATTAACATGGACTATTGGCTCAATTTTTTTCTTGCAAAATATAGGTGTTCAAATGACTGCTATTTGGGCTTTACTAAGTGCAGGAGGTATTGGAGCAGGATTAGCTTTGAAAGATCCAGTTCAGGAGTTCTTTGAATACATAACAATTTTGCTTGATAAACCTTTTCAAAAAGGTGAGTTTATAAAATCTGATGGAGTCCTCGGAATGGTTGAGAGAGTGGGAGTACGATCATCAAGGATAAGAAGTATTAATGGAGAAGTAATAGTAATGAGCAATAGCGCCCTAACAAATGGAATAATTTCAAATTACGCACAAATGAAAAAAAGAAGGTTAGTGCATAAATTGGGAGTTGTTTATGAAACCTCTCCAAAACTTATGAAATTGATTCCAATAATAATTAAAAAAATAGTTGAAGAGACAAAAGATGCGTCTTTTGATAGATGTCATTTCACAGATTTCGGCGACTTCAGTCTTAATTTCGAACTTGTTTATTACATCCCAACAAATAATTATCTCGCCGCAATGGAAGCTCAACAATCTATTAATTTAAGAATTATTGAGGAATTTGCGGTTAATAATATAGAGTTTGCATTCCCTACACAAACCTTAAATATTGAAAGTAACAAAACCAAATGATCTACAAATCTCGTCACTTAAAATCCAGAGTTTTGAAGCCAACTCAGAATTATTTGCCTCATCACTAACCTTACTTTCAACTAATTTATGTTTTTTAAAAGATATAAGTTTATTACTTAAATGAACGTAACCAATATTATTTAAATTTGAATCAAAAACAATTTCAGAAAGTATCCTACCAGCATTTTCTATACTTTCAGAAATTCCTAAAATATTTTTTGCAGCTTTAGAAAAAATTAAATATCCAAAGAGATTAAAACGACTACTGTATCTAAAAAAACCAAGATCATCATTTGGTATTACTAGACCAGGAGCCCAAGTAATTACAGAAATTTTATTAGAGGAAATTTTTAATTTTTTTTCAAGTTCTTTAGCAAACAAAATATTACATAACTTACTATTTTTATAAGCTTCATCAGCATTAAAATTTAAAAATTGCCCAGTTACTTTTTTTCTTAAATTAACTAGGTTATTAAGTCCCGCTTTCTTTCCTATATTGCCACCTGCACTTTTTGGGTCGTGTACATCTGATGATGTAATAATGATTCTAGATTCTTCTTTATCTCTAATAAAATCTTTTAGGACATTTACCAAGTAAAAATGTGCTAGATGATTTACTGCAAAAGTTAGTTCTATGCCTTGTTTTGATACTTTAGGGTAAAAAGAGCCTGTATATTGCAATCCTGCATTTAAAATAAGAACATCTAAAAAAATCTTTTTACTAATAAAGTAATCTTTAATTTTTTTAATATTCTCTAGATCTGAAAGATCACAATTTTCAATAATAATTAAAAATTTATTAAGGTAATTTTTATCAAAATGTTTCTCGATTTTCCTGAGGAATTCATTCTTTCTAAATTCATTTTTTATTACAACATATAAGATATTTTTTGTCTTCAGTAAATTAATAATGGCAAAAAACCCTATTCCGGAATTACCTCCAGTAATTAAAATATTTTTATTTTTAATCATTTAAATTCCTATATTTTTTTTATGATAAAAAAATAAATAAAGTTTTTTTTATTTTGTAATCTTATAAATTATTGTTAAAACACTGAAAGCTTAATCACTAGTATTTGAGTAATTTGATTATTATTAATCTACTCTCATTATAAGTATTGGATGAAAAATATAATTCTAGGCTCAGAAGTAATAATTTGTTCCATAAATTTCTTTAATCATAAGATTTATATTTAATGTCAAAAGAAAATATGCCAGATGTTCTTGTTTTGGGTGCAGGGCCTGCAGGTATGGCTATTGCCTCTGCTTTAGGTAAGGAAAAATTAGATGTTGAAGTGCTTTCTCCAAATGGGCCAGATGAACCTTGGCCAAATACATATGGCATTTGGGGGAAAGAAGTTGACCAACTCGGGCTTCAGGATTTACTTGAATATAGATGGAAGAATACTGTAAGTTTTTTTGGTCACGGAGCTTTAGAAGAGCAGGACGATGAGAATAAAGCCACGGAACATTCACTGGATTATGGACTATTTGATAAGAAGAAACTCCACAATTATTGGTTTAACGAATGCAATAAGTCTTTTATTAAATGGCATCAAGGCTTTGCAAACAAAATTCATTTTGAAAAATACAAAAGTACAGTAACTACAAAAGATGGCAAAACTTACTCTGCAAGATTAGTAGTAGATGCAACAGGGTATGATCCTGTTTTTCTTAAATTAAAATCCTGTGGTCCCTTAGCTGTCCAAACTTGTTATGGGATAGTAGGCAATTTTAGTAAACCTCCACTTAAGAAAGGGCAGTTTGTATTAATGGACTATAGAAATGACCATCTTAACGATGAGCAAAAAAAAGAACCGCCAACTTTTCTTTATGCCATGGATATGGGGGATGGCAAATATTTTCTTGAAGAGACATCTCTTGGTTTGGTAAATCCTCTAACAATGGAAAATTTAAAAGAGAGATTAGAGAAGAGGCTTTCTTATCGAAATATATCAATCACAAGCATGCAGCACGAAGAGCTTGGCTTATTTCTTCCTATGAATATGCCAATCCCAGATTTCAGACAACAAATACTTGGATATGGTGGTGCTGCTTCAATGGTGCATCCTGCATCTGGATATTTAATTGGTAATGTTTTAAGAAGAGCTCCACTTGTTGCAAAGGCTGTCTCAGAAGCAATTAAAAACAAAAATCTAAGTACCTATCATATTGCTAGAAAAGGTTGGGAAACTTTATGGTCAAAAGAATTAATTAGGAAGAAATCACTTTACCAATTTGGATTAGAAAAACTCATGAGGTTTGATGAGAAACTATTGAGAGAATTTTTTGGCAGTTTTTTCCAACTACCTAAAAATCAATGGTATGGGTTTCTAACTGATACTCTTTCTTTAAAAGAGATTGTATATGCTATGTGCGTAATGTTTATAAAAGCTCCATGGAGTGTAAAGAAAGGTCTTATGATTATGCATGGAAGAGAATTTAAAATGTTACTTAGGATAATATTTCCAAACACATAGTTAAAAAATGAGAACCATATTAATAAGTGGAGCCAGTAGAGGTATTGGATTAAATATTGCACATAAAGAATTAAAAGAAGGCAATAGAATTAGTGTTGGCATAAGAGATTTAGAATCATTAAAAGGAAGCGCTATTGATCCAAAAAAATGGCCAGAAGGGAAAATTATAATCAACCACTATGATGCTTTAAAAAAAATTACAGCCGAAAATTGGATAAAGAATACCGTAGATGAATTTGGAGGATTTGATTCAGTAATAAATTGTTCTGGAGTACTATCGAAAGTTCCTTTCTTATACAAAGATGGTGATGAAGAAGATATTTTAAATACATTAAATATTAATTTTTTGGCAATTTGGCATTTATGTAGGCTTTCTTGGGATCATTTATGTACCTCTGGAAGAGGAAGAATTATTGTTTTAGTTTCAATGAGTGGGAAAAGATCCAAAGGTGATTTAGCCGCTTATTCTTCTTCAAAGTTTGCTTTAATGGGATTATGCCAAACCATGAAAAATAAAGGTTGGGATAAAAATATAAGGATTTCTGCAATTTGCCCAAGCTGGGTTAATACAAACATGGCCCAAAATATCTCTTCTTTAGACAAATCAAGCATGACACAACCTGAAGATATTGCTGAAATATGCTCAACTATTCTTAAGTTACCTACCCAATCAGTTCCATTTGAAATCGCCTTAAATTGTAACTATGAAATTTAACCTAAATTAAAAATTAAGTAAGCCATTGATAGCATTGCAATTGCAATAAATAAACCTTTTATTCGATTAGTTAACAATGAAAAAAGAGATAAATCTTCAGAAAAGTATCCCCCAAAACTACCCGTAATAAATAATATAACCATTGGTAGAGATGCCATTCCGAAAGAATAAGATATAGATCTTACAAATCCAAAATTTAAATAATTAAAAATAAAAGAACCTAATGAAAACAATAAAAAAGATGCAAATAGAGTTATAGAAACCTCAGCATCTAAAGTGTGAGGTAAGCTACCCTTTAATTCAAATTGCTTTTTACATTCTCTAATTTGTCTTTTAGAAAGCTTTAAATAACCAGTTTCAGGAATTCTTTGCGACTTATATTTTCTTAGTAATCTTGCTTCAAGAGTTTCTGGCTCCTTAGTCATAATTGATGTTAATAATTCATCTGGCTTTAATTTTTTAATTTTCTTTTCGAGATTATCCGTTTTCCCAATCCTATAAAGGTCTCCTACTCTAATAAGGTAAACATATCCCGACATTTGCGTTGTAAAATTAATACTGTACCTACTTAGATAATACTAAAAGAATTAGGGAAATTAAAAGTTTTTACAATATGAAAAACGATATTTTATATTCATTTCGAAGATGTCCATATGCAATTCGTGCAAGATGGGCCCTGTTAATTTGCGAAATAAAAGTAGAGATAAGAGAAATTGATTTAAAAAATAAACCTCTAGATTTTTTAAATAATTCAAAGACGAAAACGGTTCCAATTCTTATAAAAAAAAATAATGAAGTTATTGAAGAAAGTCTTGAAATCATCCTGTGGGCTCTCTCAGAGTCGAAAAAGGAAAACATCAAATTAATTTATTTTCCTGAGAACAAAAAGGAAGATATTTTTGAAATAATTAATGAAAACGATAACGAATTCAAATATCATTTAGATCGATTTAAATATGCCACAAGATATAAAGATAGTGATGAAGAATTTCATTTCACAAATGCTATTAAATTTATAAAGAGATGGAACGAACTACTTGCAGAAAATAAATATTTTTTTGGAGATAGCCCCACAATCGCTGATTGGTCTGTTTGGCCTTTTGTAAGACAATTTAGAATCGCTTGTGAAAGTCAAAAAAGGATAAATTATTTTGAACCCTCGATAAAAAACTGGTTAGATTCATTTGAGAAAAATAAAGAATTTAAATCCTTAATGTATAAATACGAATTATGGGAACCAAATTATAGAAAGAATTATTTTCCTTTTAATTAACTTTCTAACAACTTCCTTTTTTCAATTATTCTTGCTAACTCCAAAAAATATCCTGCAGTCCTAAATTTGCCAATATTTTTTTCCTTAAAATCAAGATCGCTTCTAATTTCTGCAGTCTCTGCCATTAGCAAATCTAAATCATTTGATCCAAGACTATACAATTCTCCTAGCTCGATTTCCCTTCCGAGTAAATGACTCCTAAACCACTTCCCTTTATTTTCTTGAGGTGGAATATCGTAGGGAGTAAATGACATTAAAATAAAATTTTGGTTGATACTATTCTAGGGTTCTTATTGAAACTTTTTCATCTCTACTTTATTAAAAATCAATGCAATAAAAAGAATTGCGAATGTAATTAGGGCACAAATTTCTGTCCAATAATCTAACCCAATTTTAGAAATCATTAATGGTGCAAGAACTGTGAATAGTCCCCCAGAAAGAATTAACTGAGCAAAAAGCTGTTTTGACGTAAAAATTGGTAAAGTCTTAGAAATATTTTTGGGATCTGCAAGCCTTAAAAGAAGTAACCCAGAAGCTACTACACCTGTAGAATTCCCAAACTCTATCAAGCTTTTTTCAAACCAATAATCATCAAAAATAAAGTATGCGAAATAAGCAATACAGATTAAATTCCAAAATAAACCGAAAATAGTAAATAGTAAAATAAGTACCCAATTATCAAAAACAACTGCGATATCTAAGCTCGCCATAGCTGTAAAAATCAATAAGTCTGTGGATAAAATACCAATCTCCCTCTGCAGAATATTTGAAATAAATTCTGTATTTTTGGTTTTCTCTAAAATATATCTTATAAGGAGCGAACCTATAAGGATAAAAGGGAATACTGGTAGTGAAAAAATAATTTCCTTCGAAAAATCACCAAAAGAACTTGAAATATATCTTAAAAATTTAAGTAGCAAAACACCAAAAGAAATTGCCAAACCAGAGAATCCTAGATTTATTATAAAGATTCTTAAATCTGCAAAAATTCCTAACTTATTTTTTCCATTTAAAGTATCTTTTTGTTCAAGAATTTCCTCAGTATCTGAAAGGCCTAAAGTTCTACCAAGAAAAATAAATATGCTACCTAATATTGAAGAGGATAAAAGACCCATTGTTGCCATAGCCAAACCAAGATCTAAACCATTTGGGAAACCGAGTTTATTAAAACTTTCACCGATTATTGATGCAGCTCCATGACCACCCTCAAAACCAACCTCTATTAAACAACCCATTAGAGGGTTTGCATCCATAGATGGAGGCAGAAAATATTTAACAACAAGACCACCGACAAAAAATTGTCCGAAACCTAGTGAAAGAGCTAATAGAAATTGATTGAAAATTGGTTTAACTAAACCATTTATATTCGGGATAGGTCTTCCCATCATTAAAGTCGCGAAAACTAATGATAGAAGAGGAGTAGGAAAATTACTCCAAACATTGATTGTTTCTTTTGGCAAAAAGTGTATCGCTCCAAATGGGCCTAGAGATATACCTAAAATTCCTGATATGACTGCTATTGGCAATCCAAATCTCTCGAGTTGAACAGCTAGTTTAAATTTTCTACCAAAAATCAACAAAAAAAATATAATTAATAATCCTAAAAAACTTATCAATATAGAATTTGAATAAATATCTTTATTCTGTAAAGAAAAAATATTCAATGATTTCAAAAACATATAGTTCTAAATCTAAATTAATAAACAAAATTTTTCAAATAAAAAAGGCTCCTTTAAGAGGAGCCTTTTGATATAAGTAATTAAATTTAAGAGTTAATCTTTAAGAGTAACTGTTGCACTATCAATATTACTGATAGCATTTGTAACTCTCTTGAAGTCAAAGCCTAGTGCTCTTAAAGCGTGCCATAGATGGCCTTGAATAAAGAAGAATCCGAAATAGTAATGAACATTAGCTAACCACGCTCTTGATGTGTACTCACCATCAGGAAGATCAACAGTATCTACCCAATAAGGAGAAATACTAAATTTCAATTCAAGTGGTTCACCAAAGAATTCAGTTGGATAAACTGTTGTGTTAGCTGCACTCCAGAAGGCTGCAATAATAGCCATCCAGCCTATTCCAGCTAATGACCATGAGAGAACAGCTTCTGCAGATAGAAGACCCTTACCTTTGAATTTGGTATATTCACCAACTTGCTTAGTAGCAATATGCCAAGCACCACCAGTAATCTCAACGAAAGCAAGGAAAGCATGACCTCCCATTACTTCTTCTAGACTATCAATAGTCAAAAAGTCTGTCTGGTGATTCCAAATTTTGGCCAAATTTAATTCATACTCAACCTGTCTTACAGAACCAATAGCTGGATCATAAATTCCATGAACTCTTGCCCATTCGACAAAAGCAATAACTGCGAAACCAAGAATAATTAGATGGTGACCAAGAATAAATGTCAATTTGTCTGGATTATCCCATTCAATATTGAATTTTCTAGCTCTTGCTACATCAGAATCTTCTAGATTTCCAGGAAGAAGTAAAGAGTGTAAAAGTCCGCCTGCGGCTAATACCATCGAAGAGACTAAATGAACTATTGCTATAGCAAGAACAGGTTTAGTATCTCCCATCGCAACGCCATTAGCATCAAACCCTATTCCAAGAGTTGCTAAATGAGGAAGAACGATTAGAGGTTGATGACCCATTGGGACGCTGGGGTCAAATCGTGAAAGTTCAAAAAGGGTGAACGCACCCGCCCAGAAAACAATTAATCCTGCATGAGCTACATGAGCAGCAATGAATTTTCCTGAGCGATTCGCTACACCTGAATTACCAGCCCACCATCCATAGGTAGTATCTGGATTTCCATAGGTTTGCATTTAGGAATTGATTAGCTTAAACGTTTTGAGAATACTTTATATTTCACCAAACAGTTGATTTAATAACAAAATTGTAAAGGTTAGTAATCCTAACTATTACTAAACAAGAAATCTTCATGAGACAATCCAAGAGCGAAGAAGGTAGATTTAATGAAGAAAAATTATTCTCAGAGATATAAATTTCATAAAATAAGCCAGTATTTTTAGATTCAAACAAGTCAAATAAATTTCATTTTGCTGACATTAAGCGATGTTTTGTTTCATTCCATCATGATGATTATTGCCTCTTTTTCAAACAATTATTAAATATGGTGTTTGGACTCTCTTAATTGAAGAGGAAATAAAACTTCTTAAGGAATTACAACCAGTTATGGGTCTTCCAGATACTTTAAAAGCTAAGAATCTATTTGAAAATAGAAAAGAGCTTATAAATAAAGCTTTTAGCGAATTTGATGCTAAAAGTAATGACAAGGTTTTCAACTTTGATGAAGTTTTAAACAACTCTGAAAAAGATGTTGGTAAGAATTGGAAATCAATTACTGAAAAAGATCCTGAGGCTAATAAAACTTTTCCAATAATTGAATCTGAAAATATTGAGAAACTCAGATCTGCGATAAAAGAGGATTTGAGTACATATATGAAAGAAAATTACCCCTCATTAAAAAAGGATTTATAAATATTTATTTTTTTTTTGTTTTTTTTTTGGACTTTTCTAAGTTAAATAGATAATAGGATTAATTAACAAATTTTGAGCAACCAAAAGTTTGAGACACTTCAGTTACATGCAGGCCAAGTTCCTGATCCAACTACAAATTCCAGAGCAGTACCCATCTATCAAACTAGTTCCTATGTCTTTGATAATGCAGAGCATGGAGCGAATCTTTTTGGATTGAAAGAATTTGGAAATATTTATACTCGACTTATGAACCCCACCACAGATGTCTTCGAAAAAAGGATGGCAGCTTTGGAGGGAGGTATGGCAGCACTTGCAACATCCTCAGGTCAAGCTGCTCAATTCTTGGCAATAGTGAACTGTATGACTGCAGGGGATAATTTTGTCTCTACTTCTTTTCTATATGGTGGGACCTACAATCAATTTAAGGTACAATTTCCAAGATTAGGAATAGAAGTTAAATTTGCAGATGGCGATAGTATCGATAGTTTTAGAAATAAAATTGATGATAAAACCAAAGCAATATATGTCGAATCAATGGGAAATCCTCGATTCAACATCCCAGATTTTGAGGGACTCTCTGCTTTGGCGAAGGAAAATGGAATTCCCTTAATAGTGGATAATACCCTTGGTGCTGGTGGTGCTTTAATAAGACCAATTGATTTTGGAGCCGATGTTGTTGTGGAAAGTGCAACAAAATGGATCGGTGGACATGGAACAAGTATAGGAGGGGTTATTGTTGATGCCGGAACCTTTGACTGGGGAAACGGTAAATTTCCACTAATGAGTGAGCCAAGCGCTGCTTATCATGGGCTCGTTCATTGGGATGCTTTTGGTTTCGGTAGTGATATCTGCAAATCTTTGGGAGTACCTGATAATAGAAATATAGCTTTTGCGTTAAGAGCAAGACTTGAATGCCTCAGAGACTGGGGATCAGCTCAAAGTCCTTTTAATTCTTTCTTGCTATTGCAGGGTTTGGAAACTCTCAGTTTAAGAATAGAAAGACAAACTTCTAATGCTCTTGAATTAGCAAAATGGCTAGATTCTAACTCTAATGTAAGTAGTGTTAATTATCCTGGACTAGAATCTGATCCATATTATTCTAGTGCCAAAAAATATACTACTGGAAGGGGAATGGGTTGCATGCTTATGTTCTCTCTCAATGGGGGTTATGAAAATGCAGTAAAATTTATTGATTCCTTAAAATTAGCGAGCCACCTCGCTAATGTAGGGGATTCAAAAACATTAGTAATTCATCCTGCTTCAACAACTCATCAGCAATTATCTGAAGAAGAACAACTATCTGCAGGTGTTACGCCCACTATGGTAAGAGTTTCTGTAGGAATTGAGCATATTGATGATATAAAAGCAGATTTCGAACAAGCACTTTCACAAATCACATAGGAAAGGAGATTTATTGGCTTTAATAATTCCTAGTAACTATCACAAGATTAGTGATGTCGAGAAAAATCATATATCTTGGATCGAACCAGAATTGGCAAAAAGACAGGATATACGTCCTCTTAGGATTGGTATTTTAAATATCATGCCTCTAGGCAAGCAGTATGAATTTAACTTGCTACATCCACTTGGTTTATCTCCCCTTCAAATTGAGCCAGTTTGGATAAAGCTTAAAACTCACTCTTATAAAACATGGGATCTTAATCATCTGAATAATTTATACATTACTTGGGAAGAAGCAAATAATCCAGAACCGTTAGATGGAATCATTATTACTGGAGCACCTATTGAGCACTTAGCCTTTGAGGAGGTTAAGTATTGGGATGAATTTGTGAAAATTGTAAATGAAGCAAGAAATTCTTGTGCGAGTACTCTTGGATTATGTTGGGCTGGCTTTGCGCTGGCTTATTTGGCAGGGGTCGATAAGAAAGTTTTTGATAGGAAATTATTTGGGGTATTCCCATTAAAAAGTCTTGTTCCTGGACACCCTTTAATGGGTACACAAGATGATGAATTTATTTGTCCTCAAAGTAGATTTGCTGGATTACCAGATTTGGAAATGGAGAAAGCCCAAAAAGAAGGGAAATTGAATTTGTTGGCTTATGGAGAAAACGTTGGATATACAATATTTGAATCTATTGATCAAAAACAACTTATGCATTTAGGTCATCCTGAATATACAGTGCATAGAATTATTAGTGAAATTGAAAGAGACAAAGAAAAGGGAGATGTTCCTCCTCCTAAAAATTTTGATCCAAATAGTTCAAAAACCGCTTGGAGGTCTCATAGGAATTTGCTTTTTCAACAATGGCTTTGGTTCTGTTATCAACAAGTTAGTCTTAATTAACTTTTTTAATGAGCGCTTTCCAAACCACCTAGTCTTTCAAATAAGTTAAGACTTTCTTTATTTAATCCTACAATTTCAACTTTAGAACCACCATTTTGGAACTTTCTAATAATTTGCTCAAGAGCCACAACGCCACTTTGATCCCAAATATGAGCGAAAGACATATCAATTACAATATTTTCTGGATGTTCATGAATATCAAATCCTTGTAGGAAATAAATTTTACTTACAAAAAATAATTGTCCTTTTACTTTGTAGGTAGTCAAATTATTTTCTTTAGCTCTTGAGACAGTTATAACTTTTGCGACTTTTCTGCTGAAAAGGATTGCAGCTAATGCAACTCCAGCAATAACTCCAAGTGCAAGATTATGAGGTTTTGTCAGCATTGTAACCGCAAAAGTCATAAGCATTACTGCAGTATCACTTTTAGGTATCTTTCTAATATTTTTTAATCCATTTATATCTGCTGTACTGATCGCGATCGTTATCATGATTGCTACTAAAGCAGCCATTGGTATTGCTCCAATCCAAGACTTCAAGAGGATAATCATAATTAGTAGAGATATACCTGAGGAGAGAGTTGATAATCTAGATTTACCACCATTTTCAGTATTCATAACAGATTGCCCAACTAAGGCACATCCTGCCATTCCACCAAATAAGGATGCCACAATATTTGCGATTCCCTGTCCTCTTGCTTCTTTATTTTTATTAGAACTTGTATCAGTTACATCGTCTAAAATGTCTTGAGTTAAAAAGGTTTCCATTAAACCCACGAGAGATATTGCAAGCGAAGTCGGTAAAATAATTCCTAATGTTTCAAGACTAAAAGGTACTTTCCCATTTTCTATTGATCCAAAAGGAAGAGAAATACTTGGTAATCCATCAGGTAATTTACCCAAATCGCTAACTGTTGGGACATCTAGATTCAAGAATATGCTTATGAGAGTAATTACTACTATCGCGATAAGTTGAGATGGGACTACTTTTGTGATTTTTGGAAGCCCATAGATAATTATTAATCCTAGGATTACAAGAATCCAAACTACTGGGATCTGAGAGTTAACTGGATACTGACTCAAAGTTTGTTCAATTAATCCTTTTGATTCTTTAATACCTATTCCTAACTGAGGTAGTTGCGCCTGAAATATTAAAAGCGCCAGTGCATTTACAAATCCACTTAATACTCCCGTTGGCACGAATCGCATTTGGTAGGCAAGTCTTAAATATCCCCAAAGAATTTGGAAAATTCCAGTTAATAATCCAGCTGCAATTAGATATGGGACTCCTAATCCAGGAGCTTGTGATTCTCCATAAGCAACAAGTCCAGTCATCAAAAGAGCTGTTGAACCTGTAGCTGAAGTGATCATCCCCCTTCTTCCTCCAACAATCGCAATTGTTATAGATAGGCAAAATGCACCAAAAAGGCCAACTTTAGGATCTACACCAGCTATACCTGAAAAAGCAATTGCTTCTGGGATCATTGCAAAAGCAACAACTAAGCCTGAGAGAATATTTGACTTTGGATCATCTAACCAATTTTTAGATAAATATCTTGAGAAATTTGACATTTTAAGTTTCTTTATAATTAAGAAGTTACCTCATAAAGGAGGCAAAATACCTTGTGGGTCAAAAATATTCTTTAAAGTTTTTAATTCATTCATTCTATCTCCAAAGGCTAATGTAATTTCTTCATCATGAAAATTCAAATGATCATGCAATTGGGCTAAGTGAATATTTGGATAAAACTTTTTTAGCTTGCTCCAAGATTTATAAATCCATTCCAAAGCGACTTCTTTTTCTTGAAGATCATTTTTTTTCCATGATGCATATATCCATGGTTTCCAAGTGCTTTTTCTATGAACAAAAAAGCTTGAGCCATGATTTAACTTTTTAGTTTTGCACCCTAATTGTTGAGAAGCAATGTAACAGGAATTATTAGGTTTATTTTTCATTATTTCATCCAAACATTTTATGAAAATTGGGATATCATTTTTTAAATCTTCTCCAAGAAGACTTATTACCTCAGAATGATTATTAGCATTCAGCTCATATAAATTCAATTCCTTAGGGAAGAAATTTATTTTGTTAAAGTTTTCATAAAATTGTTTTTCTAGAGTAGGGAATTTGTCTAGAAGCATTAGGCATTCTTCTGTTCTTTTATCCTCTAAATTATTTTTGAGTTCAGCAAAAATATAAATGTAAATTTTTTGGGCATAAATCCATTGAAGACTAATATTTTCTGGAAATTCCTCTGATAGTTTTATTATTTCTGTAAGTTCATTTAGATTTATAAATCCTTCAATAACCTTAATTGAATTAGATTTGATAGTCTTAAGTTCTATTTCGGTAATAATTGAAAAGAAGGGTGCTGCGCCTTTAATCCCTTCCCAAATTAATTGTTCTTCTGTATTTATTTGATTTTTTTTTAAAGAAATAAATGTGCCATTACCCAAGAAACCTTTTATTGATTCAATATTATCAATTGCTAATCCGTAGGTTCTACTGAGCGGGCTCACTCCACCAGTAAGTATATAGCCTGCTCCAGGAAGTTTAGAAAGTCCGATTGGAAAACTTCGATTATATTTTTGTAAATGATTTAATAGATCCCCCATTATTACACCACCTCCAATTGTTACTAAATTGGATTTTCTATCTAGATGAATTTTGCTGTGATTTTTTCTTAGATCAAGAGTTGTAAAACCATTTTTTGCACAGCTAGAAGTTGTACCTCCACTACATACGCAAAGGTGCTCGTATTTTTCGTAAGAATAATTATCCTCATTAAATAAGGATTCATCCACGTCATAAATTAATTTCTTTAATTTTGCATCCTTTGAGTTGATATTTGGAACATCAAGCAAGTTATTATTATTTTTCACTACATGATATTGTTCTTTACTATTATGGTATAAGTAATAATTTGAATTTGGATAATTTAGATTTGAAGTTAAATAATCAAGTCGCGATACTTATCTGTGGACATGGGAGTAGAAATAAACTAGCCATTACTGAATTTCAAGAATTAACTAATTTCATCCAAAAAAGATATCCAAACATTTTAGTTGAATATGGTTTCTTGGAATTTGCTAAACCTTCGATTGTTGATGCTTTAGACAAGTTAAAAGATCTTTCTATAAAAAAAGTAATTGCGATACCTGCAATGCTTTTCGCTGCTGGCCATGTAAAAAATGATATACCTAGCCTGCTCATGAATTATTCAAGTAAAACAGGAATTGAAATAATTTATGGAAGAGAATTAGGTATTAATAATTTAATGATTAGTGCAGCTTGTGAAAGAGTAAAAGATGTATTTAAACACAATAATAATCTCAAACCTGAAGAATCATTATTAGTTGTTGTGGGTAGAGGCTCTTCTGACCCAGATGCGAATTCCAATGTTTCAAAAATTACGAGAATGATCGTAGAGGGTATTGGTTTAGGGTGGGGGGAAACAGTTTTTTCTGGAGTAACTTTTCCCCTTGTTGAACCTGGCTTGAAAAATGTTGTGAGACTTGGTTATAAAAATATAATTGTTTTCCCTTATTTCCTTTTCTCGGGTGTCCTTGTTACCCGAATAAAAAGGCAAAGTGATTTAGTTGCGATTAATAATCCAAATATTTCATTTATTCATGCAAAATATCTTTCGTCACAGTCTTATGTGGTCGACACTTTTGTAGAAAGGATTGAAGAGATTCTTAATAACGAAGGTAATAATTTTATGAATTGCTCAACTTGTAAATATAGATCAAATTTATTTGGCTTTGAAAAAGAAGTTGGAATGGTACAAGAAAGTCATCATGACCATGTAGAGGGCTTGGGAATCAGCTGTGATTTATGTGATCCTGAATGTAATGGTGCTTGTGAAATACAAAATCAAATACAAACTCATAATCAAGAAAAATCAGACGTAGGAGGAGGTGATTACTTAGAACATGAACATTTAGAGGCTCATCAACATGAACATAATCACCATCACCATCACCACAGTATTTATCCAAATTCAAAACACCCTTTAGGACCTGTCACGCTTCGCTTGCCTAATAAAGACTAAATCTTAAGAAAATCCGTTGATATCAATGAATCACCCGTCTCTTTCTCGAGTTAGTCTTAATAGACTCAGTATATATAAGCATTCTTAATATAAAATCGTGAAAGTATTTTGAGCTAGATTTTCCACAATTTGCAGGTTGTTTTCCACGTCCAAATCCACACTGGATTAGAAATGGCAGTATTTCTCAAAAAAAACAGGACTTCAACATTATTGTTGACTTTTTTTTAAGATTTAATCAATTTCCTTATTTGAAAAAGAAGTTTTTTTAAAACCAACTTATAACATGAGTCTTATTTGATAATTTGAAAAGTTTACCAGAAGATTTTTCTTGATATTTTTAGAAAAAAATATCATTATTGTTGATGTAGAAAATATAAATTTATGGATCAAATCAACCAAACAAATTTAACTGATAAGAAACTCCTAGAGTGCTCTTCAAATAAAGTCTCATTAGAAACAGAGCTTTCAGAAACTCTTTATAACACTATGAAAGATTTCGTATTAAGTAACCCGACTTGGGATCAATATAAGCTTATAAATTCAGCATTAGCTACTTTTCTCGTTCAAAACGGTTGTACAGATAATTCTGTCTCAGAAATTTATTTAAATCAATTATTTACACCCTCTAAGTCTTTTTAATATTTAAACAGGCTCTTCTACTCAAGGCCATCATTGTAAGTGTGGGGCTTTGCCAAGATGATGTGGGCCAGCATGCTCCATCTAGTACCAGTACATTCTTACATCTCCACAATCTGTTAAATTTATCAACTACGCTATTTTCTTCATTTAACCCCATTGGTGCTCCCCCTACCTCATGAATATAATATCCAGGAGGAGGAGGACTATCTGAAAGTGCTATCAAATTTTTTGTAAATAAACTCCCTAATGGAATATTTATTAGTTCATCAATATTTTTTATTTTCCCATTTGCAGCTTTGACTGATTTTTGTATTGTTTTTTCCATATGTTTTGCCATGTTCAACTCATTCTCGCTCCATTCGAATTCAATGTAGGGAATTGGTATTCCCCATTCATCTGTTTTTCTTGAGAGTGAAACTGAGTTTTTTTCTCTAGGAAGGACTTCACCATGGGCGATAAGAAAGCCAATGGATTTGTTTGCGTCTTTTTGTAAAAATTTAGGTATCCCTAATCTATCAATTGCCCCCCAGATTCCATAACCTCTATGGAAATTTATGTCGTCAATTTCTGGTAAATTTGAACCAAAAGGAATAAAGAAGCTGCCTGCTCCAGAAAGATCGGGAGGACTATCTAGTGATTTATCTAAGTTTTTTGCTTTTGGGACTGAAAAAAATCTACAGATAGATATGTGATCCATTAGGTATTTACCTAATTTCCCAGAATTATCTTTAAACCCTGCGGAATTTGATTTGTATTCTGAATTCAGTAATATTCTCAGTGTTGAAATTGTTGATGCGCAAAGAAGAATTAAATCACATTCCAATACTTCTTTGTATCCATTTTCTAGGTTTACAATCGTTAGTTTTGAGGCAAGCTCTGTTATCTTGTTAATCTCAAAAGACTCCACAAGGTAATTAGAGATTATTTGTACATTTCCAGTATCTAAAGCTTTTTTTAAAGAGCTTCCTACGCTAGAGGACTTGGGCCAATTTTTTTCTTTTACAGATGAATTACGGTCAAATCCTCTTGATTGGATAAATGGATAGTTTAATTTTGATTTAACTTTGCTGCCAAAAACATTTTCGTTTTCTGTAAGAGGAATTTCACCAATATATTTACCGTTTGGAACCTCTTTGATATCATCTTTTCGTCCATAAATTCCGCAGAAATTTTCAATAAAATCGTAGTGTGGGGAAATTTCTTCGTATGAAATAGGCCAGTTTGGCCCGAATCCGTCTTTTTTAGCTGGATGAAAGTCTTCTGAGGAAAGTCTTAATGTTATGCCTCCCCAAGTTAATGATCTCCCCCCATATTGTTTACCTTGTGTCCAAAGAAATGGCTTTTTTTTTGGGAAGTCATAAGGATGCTTCAATTCATTTGAATATAAGTCAGGATTATTTTTCCAATAACCAGGATGTTGGCACTGATTGGCATGTTTTTTTGTTATTACTCCTGATAATCTTTTTAATGAACTTTTTGGCTCATGATTACTAGCTTCATCCCTTTTAACTTCAGGCCCTGCTTCGATTACTAAAACTTTGATCCCTTGTTCTGCCAATGTAAGTGCTGCTATTCCTCCTGTAGCTCCGGAACCAACAACAATTGCATCATAAGGACTTATATCCAAAACCTATTTCGTGATTTGCTTTTTCAATAAATATAGCATTCAGTAAATAATTAACTTTTAGATTTCAGCTTAAGAAGTTAGAATTTACTCAAATACTACTCGAACAAATGAGATTTATAATTTTAACTTTTTTAATAGTTGTTTTAACCCTACCTTCTACAAGCTTCGCTGCGTTGGATTATGGTAAACAATCTTTGGTAGGGGCTGATTTTTCTGGATCTGATTTAAAAGGAGCAACTTTCTATTTGACTGATTTACAAGACGCAAATTTGTCAGGTTGTGAGCTCCAAAATGCGACTCTTTATGGAGCAAAATTGAAAGATACTAATTTAAGTAACTCCAACTTAAGAGAAGTAACTTTAGACTCGGCTGTTTTAGATGGAACAGATTTATCAAATACTAACTTGGAGGATTCTTTTGCTTATAGTACACAGTTTGAAAATGTAAAGATACAAGGCGCAGACTTCACAAATGTTTTTTTGCCAAAAGATATTATTAGGAAATTTTGTGAGAGTGCCACTGGAACTAATCCAATTACAAATAGAGAAACTAGAGAAACTTTAGAGTGCGATTACATTTAAATTTATGCACATACAAGTTCTTTTTTAATCTTTCTTTGTTTATAAAGTGATCTTCCAACAGGCCAACCTAAAGTAGATAAATGTTTCATTAAAGAACCTGAGTATTTGAAATAAAAATTGTCTGAATATTTTATACCAAGTTCTTTTAGAGTGGTTACTAATAAATATAGATCTTTCTTTTTGCCTTTTTTCATATCCAGTAATATCAATGCTTCACTTGATAATTTTTTTTCTAGAACCTTATCATTTTCAGCAAAACCAACTTTAAGTGAATTAAATTCATCAGAATAAAGAGTATAAATTATTCCATCTTTGAATTTATCTTTATAAGTATCTACATTAAATCTTGATGATATTAATGTTTTGTATCCTTTAATGATTTTTCTGTTATTCATAATTATTTGATTTCATCCTGAGCTAATTCGTATTTCTCCAATAGATTGTTTACTTCTGCTAGTGCAATCCTCTTTTGACAGGCCGAGTCATATCTATTTACTGCTACTGAAGGTATTGAACCTTTGCTTTTCATTTCCCTTATACCAGTTTCTAAACATTGAAAAGCAACACTTGATAGATCTCTTCCTTCTGCTGCGGCCCAAACTTTCAAAAGATAAGTAAGGTTTGATGGTACTGAGATCTGTACTTTGTTTGAATTTGAAGTATTTAATGCAATATCATCGAGACTAATTTCTTTAGAGGAAATAGTTTCTTTAACCTTTTTCTTCAAAAATTTTACTTGGCTTATAGCGTCCTCTTTATTCTTTATTTTCTGCTCTATTTCAAATAACTCTTCTTCAGAATTAATTAAAGCTTCTAATGCCCATTTAGCATCATCTTTCGCAACAGTGGTTCTATCAAGCCATTCATCTCTTATTTTTGACCAATTACTAGGCATAAGCTTTATGCGATAATTCTATGATATATAAATCTGAATAGATTGTCTACGTATTCTAAATAGACTTAATATAGATTAAATAATTTTCTAACGTTATCTTTAATAATTTCTCATCTTAGAAATAATCTTTTAAAAGAATTGAAACTGCAGAATTCATCCAATGTGAACTTAGAGGTATTTTTTGTTAAATGAAAACGATATATTAGACTATTAAATCTTTTTAAATTTGGGTTATTTGTTTATTTAATTAAAGACTTCTGAGCTTTTAATCTCTTTCAATAAGTTCAATTTTATAACCATCAGGATCCTCAACAAAAGCCAAGACAGTAGTACTGTTTTTCATCGTTTTAGGTTTGGTTGTTATTTTACAGCCATTTTTTTCCAATCCTTGGCAAATTAGATGAATATCTTTTACTCCAATAGCTATATGACCATATTTATCTCCAAGCTCATAGTCTTCAGACTTTTTGTCCCAGTTATAAGTTAATTCAATTACTGAGTTTTCTTTTTCTGAGCCATAACCAACAAATGCCAAAGTGAATTTTCCATGAGGGTAATCCTTTTTTCGCAATAAATTCATTCCTAATCTATTGACGTAGAAATCAATGGATTTATCTAAATCTCCAACCCTCAACATTGTATGTAGGATACGCATTTTGAATTATGAACCTGAATCAATTATCTAATATTTAATAACCATCTGCCAAAAATGATTTTTTTGAAAGTAAGTCTTTTTATTAAGTTCAAAAAATTAGGTTAAAATATTAATACAAAATTTCAATAATATATTGAATCAGATATTCCAAAGACTCTCATCAGTATTTTTGTATACTTTGCCATTAAAGGCATCAATACCTTTTGGATATTATTTGTTCTATAAATATGCATTTTTAAAAATTCTTTTATTACTCACGTTCCCGATAGCAATAATTGAAAAATCTTTGCCTTTTGGTAGTTTTTTATTATTTATAATTTTGTTTGCTGGATTAGCAAGAAATCCAAATGTTCCCTATTTCGTTAGATATAACGCATGCCAAGCATTACTTATTGATATTGCTTTGATAATAATTTCATATCTCTTGAGAATATTTCCCATAGTTGAATTAGGCTCAATAATTTTTATATTTACACTATGTATTTTTATTTATTCGATTTCTCAATGTATTTTTGGAGTTGAACCTGAAATTCCCTTAATTAGTAAATCTGTAAGAATGCAAATTTAAAAATATTTATAGATTCACTGACTTTCTTCAGCACTCATTCAGAATAGATTCCCATCTTTGTTGACTAGCCTTTATTGCTTGCATTGGCGGATTAGCCCCCTCTATTTCGAAGGCTTTAATTAATGATTTATTAGCTAATAGACCTAATCTTGCCGCCTCTCTTTGCCTAGAGCATACTTTTTTTCTTGATCCCTCTTTTAGACTCGTTTCGATTTCTTTAAGAATCTGGCTAGCTTCATTCGATTTAGAATAAAAATCATTCATGTACACATCAAGTGCCGTATCAGCGAGGATTCTTACTGGATAGATTATTGTGACTAAGCACACTATAAAACTTGTAAATACAAATATTTTCATAAGAATCTTAAGTAAATTTTTTGCCCGATCTCTTTAATACTAAATAAAAGGTTAGAACGCTAATGGTTCCAGATGGGCCTATTAAAACATGCCAAAATTGATCGCCACTAATTGAGAGCCTTGTTCCAAAGAAAGTCGTAAAAAAAATACCAAATATTGGGTAAAGGATAAAAAGCCAATCTTTAAAAACTTTTTGCCAATTAATAATTAGAAGGATACTTATTATTACTTGAAAAAGAAGAGCAATAGATTTATCAAATAAAAAATATGAGATTATTGAACATAAAGAAATACAAAAATTAGTTTTTTGAATAAATTTATTTTCTATAACTGATACTGATAAACATGTTAGACCTAAAGATAGGAAAGAATAAAATAACCAATTAAATAAGGAGGAATGATCTACATAAATCCAAGATGTTTGGGTATGATCTATCATTTCAGAAATCGATGCAAATCCTAAAAAAATAAAACCGAAAGGTATAAATTTGTTCTTGCTTATATGTTTGAATTTTTTGAGCGATCTAATACCTAATAATATTGGGATGATTGCCGCTTGAAAGTGGGCAAATAATAAAATTGAAAAAAACAAAATAAATTCTCAAACTTAATTCATCCTAATTTAAATAAAAACACAGTTTAAGGTCATCTTAGTAGAGAAATGTACCATTGCCCGATAACTATAATCAATATTGTAAGAACAAAAGGGAAAGCAGGATATCGCGTTTGAAAATTAGCAGGTGGCCAAGGAGACCAAGATATTAATCTTCCTTGCGGTTCATTTGAAATAATTTTTTTTTTTGATTTTTTGGATGTTAAATTATCTGTGGCAAATCCTTTACTCATAATCTAAATAAGTTTTATCTTAACAAAAACGTTTCAGAAAGGCGTTTATATTATTCGATTCTCTTTATTTGAACGGAGGGGGTGGGATTCGAACCCACGGTGCCCTTGCAGACACGCTAGTTTTCAAGACTAGAGCCTTAAACCACTCGACCACCCCTCCAGGCAAAAAATATTAAATTTTTGACCTTCTAAGTATATCAAAAGATGGTTAATTTTTTCGGAACTGATTCGGAACTGATTCGGAACTGGAAGTCAAGTTGTCTTCCAAATCGCTGGTAAAACTAAAACGAAATCTAGATTTCAAGACTAGAACTTTAAACTACTCGACACACTTCAAGAGGGTTATTCAATCTCGTTTGAATTACTTAGCCCAGCATAAAAAATTAGTCATGGGCAGGAAAATCTAGCTACTGTTTTCCTACTTCAATATTTGAGGATGTTTAAAACAAAGAGAAAAAAATAAAATAAGGGCAATTAACAATATTTATTTTCAAGAATTATTTTTCTTGCTACTAATAGAAAGCCAATACAAAATACAAAATGCTTTACGTTCAGCATTGGTCATTTAAGACTGGATATCATCAAAAAGGTGCGGAAAAATTTCTTGGAGGAGGAGGAGATTATCCTGGAGTTGAGATGATTGGAAGATATCATGCGCCAGGATCTCTAGAAGGGTGGATAGTGTTAAAGACAGATGATCCAAAAGCAATATATCAGCATGCTGCTGAATGGGGTGAATTCCTTAATTGGGAGACCACACCGGTATTTACTGATGAAGAAGCTGGTCCAATAGTAGCCAAAGTCTACTCATAGTTTATGATTGAAATTCGATTTACAATGAGGGGCAATTAGCTCCTTTTTTTTATGAACACACTCATTATTTCGACTTTTAGCTGCACATATGAAGAATTCAAAGCCGACGTTTCTGGATTTATAAAAGCAATGGGTCAAGAAGTCGTTTCAGAATATGAGTTCGTACAAGCTGGCGAGAATAAATCTCATTTACTCATGAACGTCTTAGATATGAAAGCACTTGAAGCTGAAATGACTTCAGATGCAGCTATAGAGTGGGACAAAAAAAATAATTGTATAGATACCGTGTATGCAATTCAGCTTGTTGAATAAAAATTAAACGCTTACGAATTCAACTATCCGAAATTGACATTTTCTTGAAATAAACCAAATAAGTTATTCCCAACTATGGCAGCGATTATTAAAACGAAGGCAACTATGGCGAAAAGAGCACTAACATCTTTTATGTCATAAGGCGCTTTAAATAAAGGTTTTTGGTCTGCCATTGTTATCTAATATATAAATGCAATTGAATCATATTATTTTAATGCTTGTGAGAAGTATTAAGTTATTGTTTAGTCTAAGAATGGATAATAAAAAAGCCACTGAAAGTGGCTTTTTTATTTAATGGTTAAATAAACTAGCTTGTGTAAGTTTTTCCTCTATAAGTTAGTTCATTGTGCTGCTTTTTAGCTGCTTCTTTGTTCTGGACGTACTTTTGTCCTCTGTAAATTAGAGTCATTTTTTAGCTCCGGTTTCGCTTAAGTCCCCGTTCCATGGCTTAAGTCGATTTGCGGCTTGCTATACGCAAGTTGAACGTTTTGGTAGCGGTTGCTACAAATTTATAATAACATCCATTAAAATTATTTGTCTAGGTTTTTAATAAATAAACTTAATATATTAATGATAGATTAGGTTTTTGATAAAAATATTTATCATAATCCCGGCTTAATTTCTCGCAGGTTACATTTTGTTCGTTTTTGAGAAGTATTTTTTATTTAATGAACTTTTAAATGTAAAATTCTTAAGATTATAGAATTTGTTTTATGTTTTCTAGAAGCAAAAAACCTACAGTAAAAAAATCTGCAATAGTTGAAGAGACTCCATTATTTGCTCAATTATTACCATTCGCAAACAGAATGAATGATAAGGTCCAATTGGTAAATGCTTTGGCTTTTACTTTTATTATGGGATTCTCAATTTTTGGAATTGCTCTATGGAAACTATCAGGGCTGACCTAAATATTTTATTTTTGCAAAGCATCAATTTTTGATTCTTTGTTCTCAATTATGGTTATTAACCATCTAGAGGCTAGCCCTCTGGATATTGATCTATTTTTTAGAAATCTACATATATATACGTGTAGATTTTTTTCGTTTTTGGAGTTAAATTTCTCCTCAAAATCTAAGATATCCTCTTCTGATGTTCTTTTTCTCAGCTCATCCACCAATGCATGACTTGAGGAATCATTAAACAAGTTCCCAATATTTAAGCTTAATGTCATAAATAATTTATGTCCCTATTTAAGAGGTAGCCATAAATTAAATTTTTAAAAACTAATTTATATTTTTTATTTACAAATTATTCAAAATTTAATCTTTTGGTTTAGCAAGAGGAAGCAAGCACTTATCTGAATCGCAACCTGCTGGTCCTGCTTCAGATAGTTCTCCAACATCATATTTATTAAGAGCGTCAAAGAAATCGTTATTGACTTTCCTTTCTATTACTTTATTCTGCAACGATATATATTCCTCTTTACTTATTGGTTCAAAGGGTAATCTCGGAAAAGTAGCGTTAGCACTAAATCTAGCCAGCAATGCTGCTGAAATATATCCCTCATTATTTTCTATTGCATTATGAATAGCCTTAGCTAAATCCTCGATTTCATTTTCTCTAAATTCTACGGTTGCAGAGGTATTATGCTCTGTGTAAAATTTCTGCACTTGCATGTAAAAATCAAATTGAGCTAATGCTGAGAAATTGTTGATGTCTATTTGGTCTGCGCCGTCTATATTTGCCCAACTAACTTCTGTAGGGATTTCAACTAACCATTCTGTACATCTTGGATCAAATGGATTATCGAGCAAGCAACCATTTTCATCTTTATCAGATTGAGATGGGACAACTGAGTAACCATAATCCATGCAAGCTAAAGCGATTGGGTCATTTTTCCTGAAAGTTATTCTTCTTATGAATCTTTGAGCCTTTGGAGGATGCCATCCTGGAGCTGCTCCAGTAAGAAGACTTTTAGTTCCAGCTGGCTGAACTGTTGTACATCTATTTGGTCTCCTTAGATTATGCTTATCACAATATTCCCATACAGTTTCTTTTACTATTTTTCTCCAAGAATCTAAGAATTTAGCTTCTTTTTCTTTGAAGGCCTTCCCTTCTTCGCTATTAGGCCTTCCTGCTTCCCACCATTTCAACCATGGCGTCCCAAAGGCATGGACACAAAAATCAAATAATCCAGTGAAACTAACTCCTACAATAGGATCATATTCCCTACTTTTTCTATAACGCTCAACTTCAAATTCATGATTAAGTAAGCATGCTACAGAAAGAGCGGCTGCTTTAAAAGCTTTTTTTTGCTCTTCAAAATTTCCTGGATCAATCTGATTTAAATGAACTTCAGCCAAATTGCAATGGAAATCATTTCCCAAGATCTCCCCACAAGGGTTAAGTCCATATCGGCTCATCCTGTGGTCTAACTCTTCTTCTGAAAAAGGACCATAACTACTATTTATCCAATTTCTCGCTTCATCCTTGCCTTGTTCTGAGTAGATTTCAATAAATTCCTTTCTCAATTCATCATCTTTGAGAATATCTGCATTTGACCTTGCGATTGCTTCTGGTGCAAATTGAATGGCTCCCTCACCAGAATGGAATTGTTTTGTTACTGCATCCAAAACAGTTTGGTAAGTGGGTTTTGTATGGTAAACCCTAGTATGATTGGCCATTCTGAGGGCATCTTTTTCAGGATCTATTCTCCAATTACCATTCTCATCTTGACTCCATAAATTTTCTTTTGCTGATGCGGCTTCCTTATCATCTGAAGCAAATTGTCTCATTCCAGCACTTCTTCTTATATTCCCAGCAACTATGGTTACTGCAGCTTCATCAATTAATAAACAACACTCTACTGTACTTAATTTCCTACCAATTGCCTTTCCAAGAAGTGATGCGACTCTAGAGTAAAGATCTTTCAATTTGATAGGATTTGCCATACCACCAAAACCTTTTAATGATTCTCCCGCAGGCCTAATATCTTCCAAATCAATATAAACATCAATTTCTCTTTCAAGACTCTCATTACTTGATGCCTCAAGAAGATATTTATAGCTATCTACCCATCCTCTTCTGCTATCTCCAACTTTGATATGAAGATCTTTTCCTTTAATTTCTAATGATGACTTTTCTTCTCTTTGATCTTTAGGAGTTATTCCAACTTCACTGACTGATTTAATGTTTATTTTGTTAATTACCGTAGGTAGATTATTTATAAAATGAGGCTCAATTATTGCACCTGTTCCACATCCCATCATTGCTAAGTCCATCATTAATGCGAAGGCTTCCCAATCAATTAAGTTTGTTGAGGTGCAGTTGTATGCTCCTGAGAAATTTTGGTTCTTATTAATCCAAGGGGTTCCGCCTATCCATAACCATCTTCCTGAAGGTTGAGCTTTTTGGTTACTTTGCATCTCTCTCATTAGGATTAATTCTTCTTCAGAAAGTTTTCCTAATTCTTTTAATCCCGATAAATTCCTTTCACCTACTTCGCTCCAGTTCTCCCTTTTGCCAGATGAAGTTTTTCTACTATAAGATCTGAAAAAAACTGGGTAAGCAGCTGGCGCAGTCTTTGGAAAATCATCTTTTTTAAGATTATTGGAATTGCTCTCTGAAGAAGCTTTATTTGGTGCAACAGTCACGATAAAAAAACGTATGTAAATAACCCGTACTGGAAGAATAACTCTACCTGTGGCGTCTGCAACTATTCTTACCACTATTTAACGGTTTGTGTAGAATTATGTTTAATATGAAATCTTTGTTTCAAGAAAGGATATGGAAAGAGTCCCCGAACCTGAATTAATGGAAGAAAAAGAGCAGGTCATTTCTTATGACCAAGCTGATTTTTCAGAAGGGGAAGTTAATCTAATTAATCAAATAAATCAATATCTTTTGAAAAAAAATATTTCTTTAGGTAAAAAAGATTTAATAGTTGATTTAGGATGTGGCCCAGGAAATATTTCTGAGAAGTTAGCAATAGAATGGCCTAATACTGCAGTTGTAGGAATAGATGGTTCTAAAGAGATGATTTTGAGAGCAGAATATAATAAAAGTATTTCTACTAATCAAAAAAAATTAAAAAATTTACACTACATTTGTTCTGACATCAAAGACATTAAATCAAATAATTTTTTATTTAAAAAAAGAATTAGTTTACTTGTAAGCAATAGTTTGATTCATCACATTACCAATCTTGAAGATTTCTTCAACACAATAAGAATTTTATCTAGTAAATTTACTGTAAATTTTCACAAGGACTTAAAAAGGCCATTAGATGAAAAGTCTGCTTTAGAACTCAAAGCACAATGTTCAACTAAATATAATGAGATTTTAACTAATGATTATTATGCCTCTTTAAGAGCTTCTTATACTTTTAAAGAGTTAAAAAATTTCATCTTAGAGAATGATCTATCCTCTTTAGATGTGTTTGAGGAAGGTGAAAATTATTTAATAGTCTATGGTAATGTTTAAGAACTAAGTGAAAGGCCCTTATATTATATAAATGAGCTTAGGTACTAAAATTCTAAATAATAAAGAAATACTGGATGCGGTAAATAAAAGAAGAAATTTTGCTATTATTTCCCATCCAGATGCTGGGAAAACGACTCTTACTGAGAAGCTTCTTTTGTATGGAGGTGCCATTCAACAGGCAGGAGCAGTAAAAGCAAGGGGTAATCAGAGAAAAGCCACCTCAGACTGGATGGAACTTGAGAAACAAAGAGGTATTTCTATTACATCAACTGTATTGCAATTTGAATATGAAAGATCTGTAATTAATCTATTAGATACACCAGGACACCAAGATTTCTCCGAAGATACTTATAGAACATTAGCTGCTGCTGATAATGCAGTTATGTTGGAAGATGCTGCTAAAGGACTAGAACCTCAAACTAGAAAATTGTTTGAAGTTTGCAAGATGCGAAAAATACCAATATTTACTTTCATAAATAAAATGGATAGACCAGGAAGAGAGCCATTTTCTTTACTTGATGAAATTGAATCAGAACTTGGATTAAATACCCTACCTATAAACTGGCCAATTGGGAGTGGCGAGGAATTTAGAGGGGTTATTGATAGATTTTCGAGAGAGGTGATTTTATTTGATAAAGCAGTGAGAGGGAAACAATCGAATGAGAAAAGATTAAGTCTTGAAGATAAAGAGCTATCAAAATATGTAGAGAGAGATTTACTTGAAAACTCACTTGAAGAATTGGAGGTTCTTGATGAGGCAGGATCTAAATTTGAAAAAGAAAAAGTTTTTAATGGCTCTTTAACCCCAGTTTTCTTTGGATCTGCCATGACTAATTTTGGCGTAAGGCCATTTTTAGATAGTTTTTTAAAAATGGCACAAAAACCAACTTCAAGAAATAGTAATAAAGGGGATATTGAACCTGCAAGCGATGAATTTAGTGGGTTTGTTTTTAAGCTTCAGGCAAATATGGATCCAAAGCACAGAGATAGGGTTGCTTTTATAAGAGTTTGTAGTGGCAAATTTGAAAAAGATATGTCAGTTAAACATTCCAGAACTGGGAAAACAATTAGATTATCAAGACCACAAAAAATATTTGGGCAAGATAGAGAAGTAGTTGATGATGCCTATCCCGGAGATGTTATTGGTTTAAATAATCCAGGGATGTTTTCTATTGGAGATACTCTTTATACGGGTGCTCATCTGGAATATGAGGGCATACCATCCTTTAGTCCTGAAATATTCAGCTGGCTAAGAAATCCAAATCCCTCAGCATTTAAAAACTTTAGAAAGGGTGTTAATGAACTTCGAGAAGAAGGAGCTGTTCAGATTCTTTATGACTTTGATGAGAGTAAAAGAGACCCTATACTCGCAGCCGTTGGTCAATTGCAGCTGGAGGTAGTAACTCACAGATTAAAAAGTGAATATGGTGTAGATGCAAATCTTGAAGCAATGCCATATCAATTGGCTAGATGGATTTCTGATGGATGGCCAGCTATTGAAAAACTAGGCAGAATATTCAACTGTAAAATAGTTAAAGATTGTTGGAATAGGCCAGTTATTCTTTTCAAAAATGAGTGGAATCTAAATCAGTTTGTTGAAGACAATAATGAATTAAATTTAAACAAAGTTGCGCCCGTTGTTAGTGGAGTCGAACCAATTGTTTTATAAAGTCTTAATGGATTATAAAATTAGTTAATCTGTTAGTATTGGTAAAAAATTTTGGATTCAAACAGTAATAAAAATAATAACGAAAAATCACCTTATGAAATTTTAGGTGTAAAAGAAGGTGCTGCTTTTGAGGATATTCAGAAGGCTAGAGATATTAAAGTTAAAGAGGCTGGTGAAGACTTAATTTTAAAAGCGAAAATAGAATCTTCCTTTGATCAATTACTCATGGGTAGTTTGAAAGCCAGGCAATCAGGAAATGTAAGCTATGAAGCTGTGAGTGCCTCAAAAAAAGAAAAGCAAATTAATCAATTTACTAATAATAACTTTCCACTTCTTTCTAAGATAAAAAATTTAAATAATAACTCTAACAATTCAAGTCAGTATAATCTGCCAAAAATAACTACCCCCTCATTTGATAATCTTTCAATAAAAATATCTGTTGGGCTATTATTTTTAATTTTGTTATTTATCAGTCCAGACTCTAATAATAGACTTTTACTCTCTATCTCAACATTAATACTTACCTATACTCAAATTAAATCAGGGAAAAGATTTATAGGTTCTCTGGGTTGGAGTGTTACCTTTCTCTCTATAGGATTAATATTTGGTGGATTGCTTGAAAATAATTCTTTCATTCAGGAAGTATCAAACAACTCTTTATCAATACAAAAAATTCAAAGTATTCCGGCCATGGTTATTTTATGGCTAGGCGTAATTTTTTTATGATTGATTTTCTATCATAGATTTAATTTCTTCATAATTTATAAGATATTTATTTTTACAAAATTCACAAACCAACTCTGCTTTGCCATCTTTCTTGAGGATGTCCTCTAACTCGGTCTTATTAAGCATTTTCATCGCATTTAAACTTCTTTGTTTGGAACACTTGCATTTAAAACTCACTTCTTGAGAACGAGCTTTTTCAGAGATTGATTTATCGTCAATATCGGGAAATATATTTCTAATTAACTCAAGAAGATTATCTTTTGACTTAAATAGATCTTCGCTGAAAGAATTAATTTCTTTGCATCTTTCTTCAAGTAGTGAGACCAGCAGAGGGTCAGTATCTTTTTTAGGTAAAACTTGCGCTAATAAGCCACCACTACAAATAACACTTTTATTTTGAATTTTTTCTCCAATAAATACAGCAGAGGGAGTTTGCTCTGAATGATATAAATATGAAGCTAAGTCTTCAGCAATATTCCCATTTACTAATTCAACAGTGCTTGTAAAGGGTTCTCCAAATCCACTATCTCTAATTACATTTAAATATCCTGTACCTAATGCTTTTGTGAAATCAAAAGAATATTTATTATTATCTATTTTGACTAGGTCCAATTCTAAATTAGGATTCCCTACATAACCCCTAACTTTCCCGTCTCTACCTGCATCAACTAGTAATCCCTTTAAAGGTCCGTCAGATCTAACCCTTAAAGTGACTCTCCCATGCATTATTTTCATCGAGCTTGCTAAAAGCAGTGAAGCACTAAATGCTCTGCCTAAGATACAGGTGGTTAAGTAAGAAAGGCCGTGTCTTTTTTTTGCTTCTAAAGAAGATTCTGTTGTTAAGACCGCAACTAATCTTATTCCTCCATTGGCTGCAGTAGCCCGAACTATCCTATCCTGCATGATTTTCTTTCATAAAATTTTTGATTTTCCCTTTTTCCAAGAATAATATCCTAGAAGGAATTCCCTCAAATAAGGCAGGTTCATGAGTAACAATAATAATTGTATTTTTATTTTTTAAATCAAGAATTAAATTCTTCACATCATTTCTCATTGAATAGTCTAATCCAGCAGTTGGTTCATCAAGTAAAAGAATTGAGGGGTTTCTAAGTAGTTGAACTGCTACAGCTAACCGCCTTTGTTGTCCGCCACTTAGCTGTTCTGGCGGTTGAGTCAGATTAATTTTTTTCAAACCAACTTTATTTAAAACTATTTCTATATTTTTTTCTCTTAAAGATTTATGACCTATTTTTAATTCTTTACCAATGGTTGTACCTATAAAGTATCTTTCAGGAAATTGGAATACTACTCCACAAAACCATCTTCTTTGTCTAGAAGACAAAATTTTATTCTTCCAAGTAATTTTCCCCTTTTGCGGATTTGTTAATCCGCTTATTATTTCGAGTAGTGTTGTTTTCCCAGAACCACTACTGCCGCAAATTAAAATGATTTCATTTTCATGAACTTTTAAATTTAAATTGTCAATTATTTTTCTTTCACCAGTTTGAGGTTGATAAGATATTTCTTTTAAATCAAGCATTATTAATTAAGTTATAGGTATGAATTTGAATCTAGTAATAACTTACTTATAATAGCTTTAGATCTAAAAAGATATTAGTCAATATGAATATTATTTTTAGGGAAGTTGATCCTTTTAATTGTTGGATATGGATCAGGTTTTCAGAATCACCAACTCAAGACGAAAAAAATTATTTAGATGGCGTTTTTGATAGTTGGTACGTTTTAGGAAGGTTAGGTGGATTTAATTCTGAAAATTTGCAAACTCATGAAGAGGGTTCCGATCTAAGTTGGATGTCCTATGATAATGACCAAAAAAATGCATCTCTTCCAGCCTTAATGCATAATTTAGGAATTATGGAATATCAAAATCTTTGGGGAAGATGTTGGGTTGATTTTGGAACTTCAGACTCCATTTCAATAGATATATTAATTAATTCTTTGAATGAGATATCAAATAATTATGTAAAAATTGAAGAGTTAATTATTGGGGGTGAAAATAATGATTGGTCAGTTGAAGAACATGAAGATTTAGTTTTCAAAGATTAAGTGTTTTGGATGGAAGACTTAACAAGATTAATTATTTCCCATGAAAGAATTGAAAATATTAAGAACAATAATTTAGAACTTTCTAAAGAAGAGGCTCATTATTTAAATAAAGTAATGAGGATAAAAAATGGTAAAAAAATATTTATAGCTAACGGAGAGGGTTCATTATGGAAAGCTATAAAAGTTAAAAATGATTGTTTAGAAATAATTCAATTAAAAAAACCTTACTTATTTCAAGAACAAGAAATTCACTTATTAGGAATAGCCGTTGTTATACCAAAAAGTGGTTTTGAGGATATTTTAAAAATGTGTACTGAAATAGGAATTGATTATATACAGCCATTATTTTCAGAAAGACAGGTAAACAAAAATTTAAATTTTTCTAGAAAACTTTTGAGATGGAATTTAATTATCAATGAAGCTGTTGAGCAAAGTGAGAGATTATGGAAACCATCTATTTTAAATGGCATGGATATTATTGAATGGCTAAAAAGTAGAGATAATCAAGAAAGAGTTTCAATTTCTATAACTAGAGAAGAAACACTATATGACTTAAATAAATGGTTAAGAAAACAACAAGAATTTGGAAATAAAAAAGGAGGTATTTTTTGGAATGTAATTGGTCCTGAAGGAGGTTGGTCCGCTAAAGAAATTGATTTTTTTAAAAAAAATAATATTACCTTTGTTAAGCTTTCCGACACTATCTTGAGAACTTCAACCGCTAGTATTAACGCATCATCAATTCTAAATCAGTGGAGAATTGATTTGAAATTAAAGAATTAGATAAATATGGATTTAATTAGAAATCAATTTTTTATAGGTTTTTGCATTAATTTTATTTTGATTTATATATTTTGCAGGATTCCTTTGATGACGAAAAGTGGTTGGGTAAGTGCAGGCATCTTAGGCACAATTTTGTGGGGATGTTTGTCTTGGCAGGGATGGATGTCAGTTGTAATTTATTTATTATTTGGATCCCTCGTTACCAAAATAGGTTTTAAATTCAAAAAAGCACAAGGAATTGCTGAAAAAAGAGGCGGGAGAAGAGGTCCTGAGAATGTATGGGGCTCAGCAGCTACCGGATTATTTCTTGCCATTATGACCAAATTTAATGCCGCCAATGTAGTGATGTTTAAAGTAGGTTTTGCTGCAAGTTTTGCTGCTAAGTTGGCGGATACTTTTGGTAGCGAAATTGGAAAAAGATTTGGTAAAGACACATACTTAATTACTTCACTTAAAAAGGTGGATAGGGGAACTGAAGGGGGAATAAGTATAGAAGGAACATTAGCTAGTGTTTTGGGATCAATATTTATGGCTTTTATTATGCTTCGTCTATCAATTATTTCTACAAAATATCATTTTATAGTTGTTGTTGTTTCTGGATTCTTGGCAACACTTTCTGAAAGTATTATTGGTGCTAAATTTCAAAATAAATATAAATTAAGTAATGAATTGGTAAATGCTATTCAGACAAGTATTGCTTCTGTTTTTGCTATCTTTGCTCTTATTTTATATTCATATTTTTTAAATTAATAATATTTGAAAAGACCTAGGATTCCTTCCATTTTGTAAGAATCTCCCAGCTTTTAAGTCTTTGGAAAAGCCAGAAATGACCTTCGGAATTTAGATGAATTCCATCATGCGTAATCCAATTTTTACTCCTTTTATCAGAATACATTTCTCTAAAAGTAGGAAGAAATGGGACATTCTGATTGAGGCATACTTCCTCCATTCTCCTTTCATAAGAATTACAAAAATCATTTGAGTACCATAGACATCCTGCGAACGGCATTTTGCTTTCGTCAACTGGTGTAAGACCAATAACAAATACATTTGTTTGAGAGTTCATTTCATTAATTAGCCTCTCTAATCCATATTCAAATCCATCTATATCTAATTGATGTCTTCCATTTTTCTGACCAATTGCTGCTGTGTCGTTAAGACCTACATTTAGTAGGATTGCTTTAGGTTTATTTCTTCTCGTTTCTCCTCTAGATGACCATTCTTTTTCCCATCTAGATGAAACTTTTTCTATCCCATCCCCCCTAACGCCAAGTTGATAAATAACTGGCCCATTGTGGTTATTGCACCAATCTTTTCTAAGCCTCTCACACCATCCACCACCCTCATTATCTCCCCATCCATAAACCGAGCTATCTCCAATTACAACAAGTTGTTTTGGTAAACTAATCACTATAACCGGAAAAAAATAATTACTTGATCTAACAAATTATTCTTACAAATCAAGTTAAACTATTTTTGATTTTACCATTTATTAATTCGCCAACTATTGCGATGGAGCTATAAGCTATCAAAACTAATGTAACTTCTTGCCATGCGAAGGAACTTAGTGATTCTTGTAATTGCCAACCTAGACCAACACTTCCAATAACTCCAACAATTGCAGTTTCTCTAATAATAATGTCAGATCTATAAGCGCAATATGCTAAGTAACTTTTTGCTTGTTGAGAAAATAAACCTAATAGCCAACTTGTCTTTTTTGAGATTCCTAGAGATTTCATTGCAATATAATTTCTCTTGTCTTGGCTATCTAGATTTGTAAAAAGTAATTTGCTAGTAATACCAGCGTTGTGGAGACCTAATGTTAAAGCTGCTAAAGATACAGAAGGATTATTAAAAGTTAATAGAGTTAGAAGTATTACAGGGGTGGGTATTAAACGTAATAAAAATGCAAAAATTTTTATAAAAATTTTAGAAGTATTGTTGTTAAAAATTCCTATTACTAATGGAGGTAAACTAATTGCGATTCCTGTTGATAAAAGACTTAAAATTATTGTTTCTAATATAAGTTTTAAGAAATCAAATAATCCTAAATCTGAGCTTGATTTAAATAGAGAACTAACGGAATTAAAATTTTCAAAATTATTGTTAAAAATAAAATAAAGAAAATATGAAAAAGAAAATAAAATTGTTATGAAAAAAACTGAAATAAAAAAAATAGATAGGATTTTATTTGTAGTGTTAAATTTTATTTTTTTGAATATTAATCCTGAAAGAATTATCAAAATTGCTAAGGACCATAAATAAGTCCATAACTCTCTAAAATTTAAAGTTTGGAAAGATAAAAAAATACTGGTACCTATTCCTCCAATCCCAAAAAGTCCTAGAATCACAGTACTTCTTATTGAACACTCTAATCGATATAAACCAAAGTTTTTAAATGTATTTATTATTGGATTCCATATTAAAGTTAGTAAAGAAGAAAATTTAGGTGCATTTATTTGATTTATAGATTCAAAACTTTTGTAGTCAATAGTTTCTAATTGTTCAGCAAAAACTTTTGAATTTACAGCAATATAAGGTATACATATAGCTATTATTCCTATCGAAAAATTTATTCCATATATTTGCATTAATAGTATTCCCCAAACCACCTCGTGTATAGATCTAATTATTGTTAGAAAAAACCTTATAATGCGGTAGAAAAAATTTGGAATATTAAAGATTTTATAAAAAATATTTGAGGAAATTATTCCAAAAATTGCTCCAAAAATAATACTTACTAACCAACTAAAAAAACCAATTAAAATAGTTTCATTTAATCGCTTAATTACGGTAATAATAATTTCATTATCGATCTTGGGATTAAATGCAGAAATTAAGAAATCTTGGAATAATTTAAATCCTCCAAAATGAATATTGTTTATTAATTGATACCCTAGAGGTATGCATACCAAAATTGGAAGAAAAGATAATGAGGTATAGTTTAATTTTAATTTGTTCAACTAATTAAAATATTTCCTCTAAATAAATCTTCTTTAAGTTATTTCTTTTGATATTGAAAAAAATTTTACCATCCCTTATTCCAATAACTTTATCGAAATCGTTCAGTAAATCTAATCTATGTAATGCAACTAATGCTGTCTTTGGGGATTTTTTTGTATTATTTTTATCTACATTTTCTAGCAGAAGGTTTTTAATTGTTGTTATCAATTTGGGATCTAGATTATTAAAAGGCTCATCTGCAAGTAATATATTTGATTCTTGAATTAATGATCTAGCTATAGCCACCCTTTGTTTTTGCCCCCCAGATAGTTTTCTGATTTTTTTATCGTAAATAGAGGTATGAAGTCTACATAATTTCATATATTTATGCGCCTTCTTAAAAGAACTTATATTTAGTAAATTTTTAAAAGCGAAATAAAAATTGTTTTCCGCTAGTAGTCCACAATTAACATTTTGTTCTGCAGAGAGATCTTCTATTAATCTTAAATCTTGCCATATAGTTGTTATTTTACTTTTCTGCTTTCTATCTAATTCCTCGAAACTTTTATTGAATAATTTAACCTCACCTTGAGTTGGCTTGATAGTGCCATTAAGTATCGATATAAGTGTAGTTTTTCCTGAACCGCTTTTACCTAAAAGTGCAATTTTTTCCCCAGAATTTATTTTTAGATTTACTTTATTAAGAATCAGATCATTTTTGTATTTATAAGAAATATTTTCTAATTCTAAGACAGTATTATTATTCATCTAATTTTATTTAATTTCCTCCCGATTTCCTCTATATTTTTATATTGTTTTGATTCTGCCTTTATAAATCTTTTTGCATTGAACATATCTAATATCTGTTTATGTGATTTTTGCTTTGTATCTAAATTTAGAATTACTGATGTAAGTTCTTTTGTAAACCCTTCCCCGAATCTATTTTCAAGATCACCTTGAGCTAACCAATGATAGTCAACATATTCTGGTGTGATCCAGAATAATTCTGAATTACTTGTTCTTTTGGGATTATTTTTAAGATTGTTTTCCCAAACCTGTTTATTTAAAGCTCCAGCATCAAATGCCCCACTATTAACTAAAGCTAAAGTGGCATCATGACTCCCACTAAAACCTGCTTTTTTTCCTTTAAAATGTTTAATTTCTACCCCTGCTTGATTTAAAAAATATTCTGGCATTAATCTTCCAGAAGTTGAGTTTTCAGAGCCAAAAGTAAATCTTAAATTCTTAAGTTTTTTAAGTCCTTTAATGTTTGAAATTGAGTTAAGTTCTAAATTTTTATTTACTATAAAAACACTTTTAAATTCCTTATCGATATCTCTTTGAGCTATGACAATTGAATTAGGTGTTTGTAATCTTGCTTGAACTCCTGATAAACCTCCAAACCAAACTAAATCTAAATCTTTAGTTCTAAATCCAGTTACTGCTGCAACATAATTAATAACAGGAATGTATTTAACTTCTACATCAAGTTGTTTGGATAATTCTTTTGAAAATAAATTAAATCTTTTGTCCAAAACATCTTGGTTTTGATCAGGTATTGCTCCAACTTTTAAAACTTTGGGATTTGAAAATACAGGTGATGAAAAAACAGAAAATAATAGAGATGCACTTACTAGGAAACTCTTTAAATTAAACATAACTTAGTTAATTTAATAGTATTCAGAGATTGCCTTTTCAAACCTCTTTAGTCCATCTTTTATTTTAATCTCTGAAGCTGCACAAGATATTCTTATACATTGATCAGCTCCAAAAGCTTTTCCAGGTACAACAACTAATCCGTAATCTTGAAGAGCTTTATTGCAGAAATCAACAGAAGTAATTGAGGAGTTGGGTAATTTTGGAAATGTGTAAAATGCTCCGTTAGGTTCTTCAATATAAATCCCATTTATATTATTAAGGCCCTCATAGAGAAGTCTTCGTCTTTGATCATAATGGCTATTTATCATTGAAAAATACTCATTATTAATTTTTAAAGCCTCTAAAGCACCTTTTTGAACAAAAGAGCAAACATTACTTGTACTTTGACTTTGTAATGCTGAGGATGCTTTGATTACATCTTTGGGACCTACTAAATAACCTATCCTCCAGCCAGTCATAGCCCATCCTTTCGCAAACCCATTTATTATAAAAATTCTATCTTTTAAGTCATTTGCTAATGAAGATAAACTGTAGTGTTTAAATTCTTTTTTAAGGATTAGTTCGTAAATCTCATCAGAAAGAATATTGATATTTGGATTTTCTCTAGCTAAATCGGCAATTTGTAATAATTCTTCCTTTGACATAACTCTTCCAGTAGGGTTATTGGGAGAATTGATAATTATAAATTTAGTTTTTGAAGAGATTTTAGACTTCAAATCTTCTATATTTATTTTGAATCCATCTTCTGCAGAAGAATTTGTAAAAATTGGCTTCCCACCCGCCAATCTAACCATCTGGGGATAACTTAACCAATATGGAGAAGGAATAATAACTTCGTCTCCAATATTTAACAAGACTTGGAAAAGATTATATATTGCTTGCTTAGCACCATTTGTGACCATTACATTTTCAAATTCATAATTTAAATCGTTTTGAATTTGAAGTTTATTTGCAATTGCTTTTCGGAGATCTAAATTCCCCGCTGCGGGTCCGTACTTTGTAAATCCATCAAATATAGCTTTACTTGTAGCCTCTATAACTTCTTTTGGGGCATCAAAATCAGGTTCACCTGCACTTAAATTGCAAATATCTACTCCTTCTGCAGATAATTGATTTGCTTTAGCACTAATCTGCAATGTAAGAGAAGGCTCAATTGCAAGTGCCCGATCAGATAAATTAACTTGACTCATTGACTTATGACTTTTCAAATATGACTTTTAATAATGACAAATGCATAAATTAAGAATAAATAAAACTATCACACTATGGTTTAATTTAGTTCATTTTCTTAATCTATTTTATTTTCATGTTTTGAGTTCTTAAGATAAAAATATTTAAAGTTTTATCTTCGGTGAAAAGATTAGTAATTGGGAGAGGAAGTGTATTTGCAGATTTGTTAGTAATTGGTGAGGCACCTGGAGCACAGGAAGATTTAGAAGGAAAACCTTATGTAGGTAAATCTGGTAAGTTATTAAACGAATTATTAATACAAGCTGGAATTGATTATAAGAAGGATGTTTATTTTTGTAATGTAATTAAATGTCGTCCACCAAAGAATAGAAAACCCACTGCTAAAGAAATTAATATTCATAAACCTTGGTTATTACAGCAAATAAAGTTAGTCGATCCAAAATTTATATTACTTACTGGTTCTACTGCTATGAAAGCTATTTTAGAGGTTAAAGATCCTATAAGTAATTTAAGAGGTCAATGGATTAAAAAAGATGGGAGAGAAATTATGGTAATTTTTCATCCATCTTATTTGTTGAGATTTCCTTCAAAAGAAATCAATAAACCTTACCATCTAACTTTGAAAGACCTAGAGAATGTAAGTGGTAAACTATATGCCGTATAATTTAGTGAAATCCTTTTTGAATATCAAGAATTTTAATGTCATTAACTCAATCAAAAGAGGTTAATAGTCTCTCCAAAAGATATTCAACTCATATTGAGAGAAGGATAACTAGAACAGTAATGGTGGGCGATGTAGCTATTGGAAGTGATTATCCAGTAAGAGTTCAGTCGATGATAAATGAAGATACAATGGATGTCGAAAATGCTTACTTAGCTATCAAAAGACTTCATGATGTGGGTTGTGAAATAGTAAGGTTAACTGTTCCTTCCTTAGCACATGCCAAAGCAGTAGGAGATATAAAGGCAAAATTATTAGAAAATAATATCAACACCCCCTTGGTGGCTGATGTTCACCATAATGGTATGAAAATTGCAATGGAAGTTGCAAAACATGTTGATAAAGTAAGAATTAATCCTGGATTGTTTGTTTTTGAAAAATCAGACCCTACAAGAACTGAATATACAGATGAGGAATTTGAAACTATTAAGCAAACAATACTTAAAAGATTTACCCCTTTAGTTATCCCCAGATGGTTAGATTGGCGGGTGGGAAGCCAATTTTTACAAATTCTTCTGCAGAA
>CVSY01000210.1:0-204 GCA_001180285.1 Prochlorococcus marinus
TGGCCCTACAATATGCGGTTTAGCTAGAGCGTCTAAAGGAGATATAAAAGCATGTTACGAAGCAGTAAGTCCAGCTCCTAAGAAAAGAATACATACTTTTATTGCGACAAGTGATATACATCTTAAACATAAACTTAAAAAATCCAGAAAAGATGTTCTTCAAATAGTTCCAGAAATGGTTAATTATGCAAAATCCTTAGTAGA
>CVSY01000211.1:0-647 GCA_001180285.1 Prochlorococcus marinus
GTTCATATTGTTAATTGATGCAATTTTTTTAACATTATTATAGTTAAGACCATGACCAGCATTAACAACTAATCCAAGGTCATTTGCTAAATGTGTAGACTCTATAATCCTTTGGAGCTCTTTATATTGTTCAGATCCCGATAGTTCAGCATATTTTCCAGTATGTAATTCTATAAAATCAAACCCTATTTCTTTGGAATAATTTATCTGTTCACCAATAGGATCAATAAATGCACTTACTTCTATATTTGAATCCTTTAAATTCCCAACAGCTTTCTTAAGGTATTGCAAATTACTTTTTAAATCCAACCCGCCTTCAGTAGTAACTTCCTCTCTTTTCTCTGGTACAAGCGTTACATAATCGGGAACAATTTTTTTTGCAATTTCTAACATTTCTGGTGTGGCAGCCATTTCTAAATTGAGTTTTGTTTTTATAGTCTCTTTCAAAAGAAATACGTCTCTATCTTGTATATGTCTTCTATCTTCTCTTAGATGAACTGTTATAGAGTCTGCACCACCTAATTCTGCTAAAAAAGCAAACTGTACAGGATCAGGTTCTACCGTTTTCCTTGCTTGCCTTACATTGGCAATATGATCAATGTTTACTCCTAAGGTAGCCATAATTTTAAAAATCTTAGTTTCTAGAC
>CVSY01000212.1:0-325 GCA_001180285.1 Prochlorococcus marinus
TTCCTACTTTTGTAATTTTAGGAAATCATGATAGAGGAAAAGATTCTACAGGCGAAACTCTCTCAAAGCAGATACGTGTTCTTGGTGAAAAATATTGTGCATGGGATTTGAAAGTTTTTAATAATCAAATAAATTTATTGTCTGCTAGACCATGTAGTTCTGGCGGAGGCTATTATCTTTCAAAAGAAGTTAAAGGTGTTTATGGACCTATAACCGAACAAGATTCAATAAATAAAATTATCAAATGTTCAGAAGAGACTGTTGAAGAAATACCTCTAATAATTATGTCTCATGCTGGTCCTTCAGGTTTAGGTTCAGAACCTAA
>CVSY01000213.1:0-215 GCA_001180285.1 Prochlorococcus marinus
CCTGCGAGAATAACTGGAACAATCTTATAATTTTTTTTCAGACTCATTATTCCTTTGGGCTGACTACTGAAAAACCTTTATTATTGAGTAAATATTCCTTTTTCGCTTCCTTTAAATCTTCCTTAATCATTTCAGAGATTAATTCATCTAAGGATATACTTGGCTTCCAGTTAAGTTTTTTTCTAGCTTTTGATGCATCACCAAGTAATTGCTCA
>CVSY01000214.1:0-234 GCA_001180285.1 Prochlorococcus marinus
ATAAATATTTTAAAGTACCAAAAATTATTAATGAATGAGTAAGTTAGTTGCTTCCAATAAATGTTTTGTTGACTATCTTTAATAAAAATTTTTTTATCTTAAAGCCTGGATATAAATTTATGATTTTTCTTATTTTCCCCCTTTTTTTGCTATGACTCCTTACACCTATTAATAAATCATAAATAAAGTTAAAAATGTCTTCTTTACTTTCAAATATCCCAACCCGTTGAGGGG
>CVSY01000215.1:0-565 GCA_001180285.1 Prochlorococcus marinus
TTTTAGTAATTTGTAGAACCTTTTTTGAATTCTTATTGTTGGAATAATAAGAGGTAAAGCCTCCCAAATTCCTATTGCACTAATTGACGTAGTATCTTGAAGAATTTTTACACCTTCTTTCTTCATCCTTTCCCCGCCTAATCCACAAATTTCTAAATCTATGGATTTTTTTTTAGCTTCATCTAATAATGCTTTTGATAACAAACTTCCGTGCAAATCTCCAGAGACTTCTCCAGTACTTATAAATATCTTTTTATTCATATATTCACTACAGGCATTGGTCCTCTTCTTTCTTTAGATATTGACTCTTTTAAAAAACTACATAATCTTGAAGATGAAATATCTAATTCTCCTTTCATTACCTTTTCTAATGAATTTGAAATAGCCTCATTAGATTTAAAAAGTAGATTCCAATTGCTTTGAAGTAATTTTAAGTCAAAATCTTTATTTTCCATTAAACCACTTCTCTTAATTCCAATCCTATTTAAACCTCTCAATCTTCCTGGATGTCCTTCGGCCAAACAAAAAGGAGGTACATCTCTATCTACTCTAGTCATCCCTCCAA
>CVSY01000216.1:0-218 GCA_001180285.1 Prochlorococcus marinus
TCTTCTATAACTGCATTTGGATTTTTCGCCAATATATCATTCGTTTTATTATATATCTTGAATTGCATTGACTTATTTTTCACCAAATACATAACATTCTCTTTATCTTTAGTACTTCTTATTGCATTTGAGATTTTATAAGTCTCTGGAACATTATCTATCATTACTTCAAACAATTTCGTATATTTTCTATATTCATCTTTTAATTGCATTGTACA
>CVSY01000217.1:0-255 GCA_001180285.1 Prochlorococcus marinus
GCCCCCTATTATATAACTTATAAAAATAGTCATAATTAAAGCAGTAATTATTGCTCTTATTTTTTCTTTTGAGTCTAATAAAGTACTTTGAGTAAATTCTTTTTTAGAAATCTTAAAAGAAAAAATTAATAGTGGGATTGTCAGGAAAATGTATTTTGGATCATTATTTGTAAGCATTAAAGATAATATAAAGTTTGGTATAATTAAATAAAACCAAGCAAGTTTTACTGGGTTAAAATTATTTATTAGATTCAA
>CVSY01000218.1:0-509 GCA_001180285.1 Prochlorococcus marinus
ACAACTTTTTTAAAAGAAAATCAAAGAAGAATAAAAGGAATGATTGTCACTCATGGGCATGAAGATCACATTGGAGGTATTTCTCATCACCTTAAGCATTTTAATATTCCGATTATTTATGGCCCAAGACTAGCTATGTCAATGCTTAGAGGAAAAATGGAGGAAGCAGGTGTATCTGATAGAACAACTATACAGACAGTAAATCCAAGAGATGTTGTAAAAGTAGGACAACATTTTTCTGTTGAATTTATTCGAAATACCCATTCTATTTGCGATAGCTTTTCTTTAGCAGTTACAACACCAGTTGGCACAATTATTTTCACGGGAGATTTTAAGTTTGATCATATGCCAGTAGATGGAGAGCAATTTGATATTGAAAGAATGGTGCATTACGGAGAGAAGGGTGTTTTATGCATGTTCAGTGATTCGACTAATGCCGAAGTTCCAGGTTTTTGTCCTTCTGAGAAGACTATCTATCCCTCTTTAGAAAAACATATAGCAGAGGCAAA
>CVSY01000219.1:0-236 GCA_001180285.1 Prochlorococcus marinus
GGTTCTAATATTCATTGTTATGGTAAATCTCGCGAAATTCTAGGAAGAAAAATGGCTCATATCACATTTTTATTAAATGGTAAAACTCATTCAGAAAGATATGATGAGGCTCAAATTTTATTAACTATGGTAAGAGACATTTGGCCATCTCCAAATCCATAAAAAAATAAGCTAGAGTTAGATTACTGGATCTTTGGTTAAGTTCTTCTTTATGTGCTCTGATCTGACTCTTTTTC
>CVSY01000220.1:0-2032 GCA_001180285.1 Prochlorococcus marinus
TCCAAGGCAATCTTAAATTTAATTATTAAAGCTAAACTTATTGTTAAAAATAAATAATAAATAGATAATTTCATTATAAAAACCCCAATGGAAATAAATATTAAAGAATAGTACATAGGATGACGCGTAAATCGATAAATTCCTGTAGTAACTAGATAGCTATTGTTTATAGGTCTTGGGAAAGGGGATAAATTTCTACCTAAATCTTTAATTGAAACTAACATTATTATGAAAGCGATTATGATAATTAAAATACCCAGTAAATAAGAAAAAGGACTTGCTTTAATTATTTGTTTTTGTGGAAGAAATTCCCATTGAAAAAAATGAAGACTAATAATAAAGAACTGTAAAAAAACAAGGAATAGATCATGAGCAGCTTTAAAAATATTTTTTAACTGAAATTTAGACATTTTTTATTTCTTTAATGCCTTAATTAGAGGACCATATAATCTGTATGATAATTGATCAAAATTATTATTTCCAAGAAAGAAATCTGGTTCTATTTCATTACCAAAGCACATTTTCATTTCGATATTCTCTCTTTCTCCTTTAGAAAAATTTTTATTACCAATCCATTTATCTGTAAAAGCTTTTTTTTCATTTTTTGATTTTATTTTTGCTTCTACATACTTATAAGCACTTTCTGGAGGAAGAGGTAAACATTTTTCAGAACAATTTTTAAAAATATTTATATACTCCTCCAAAATTAGATTTGATTCAGTTGCACCTGGTGATTGAATAATTTGCGATTTATAATGATTTTCTATTCTAAAAATTACTTTAGTCTTTTTTATATTCTTATTTAAAGAAGAAATGAAGAGTAATTTTACCCAAGCCTCTGTCAATCGACTTAAACTTAGTTTCGCATGAATCAATTCAATTACAGTATCATCAGCTAAGAAAAATTCTTCTTTATTTGAATTTGATTTAACATAAATTCTATTAATCTTATTATGTTGACTTAAACTTGTAGATATACTTTCTAATAAATCTTTGATTTCTTTTTCTTTTACAAGAATACTATTTTTGGGGATAATAATCCCATTTCCAACCAATTGATCATTAATATTCAATTGTTTTAACTCATTAATAAAGTTATGTTTATCAATCTCTAACTCCTGGATTATTTTTGTAATTAGTTGCGACTTTTGCAGATTGCTTACATACTCCTCGTCTGGATGATGAATAAATATTTCCTTGGGAGAAATATTGTTTTTTTTAAGCCAATATTTTTGTGGATTCTTGAACCAATAAATCAATTCTGATAATTTATAATTTTTAATATCAGATTTTTTTTCATTCCAATTTATATCCTCTATTAAAGAATAATTACTTTTAAGAATCTTAGATTTATCAAGTTCAATTATATCAATTTTATTTAAATCAGAATCTTTAATTAATAGTTCTCTTTGGCTTTTGTTTAAGAAACTATCAAAAAAAGAAATTAACTCTTTAATAGGAAAAGAAACATCTAATTTTTTATTATCTTTATCATTTTTTACCCAAGTAACTATAAATTTATCTCTGCAGGAAATTAACAACTCCAGAAATGCATATTTCTCTCTTTCAAAAACAGATGGATCACCCAAATGATATTTGTTTTTTAATAAATTAATGTTTTCACTCTTTGGTAATTTTGGATAATAAATACTATTCATGTCTATTAGGAAGATAACCTTATGTGGAATATGCCTTGCATTCTCAATATCACTTACAAGGATCTTGTTGACTCGTGATTTGCTTTGGTATTTAACTTTATTTATGCAAGAAATTAATATTTCTCTAAAAACTTTTAACAAGATAAGATCATCAGGTATTACAGGTATTGATTGATTATCAAAAATTCTATTTATTTCACTTATTTCTAAATTGAAATTTGCATTTGAATCAGCAATACTTTTTAATATAAACTTTATCTTTTCAACCCATTTCGAGTAAGAAAAAGATCCCCTTATCAAATTAATATATTTTTTTAAATTAATTAATATTTTAACCCATTTATTCAAATCCAAACTTATATTTTTATAGCTAA
>CVSY01000221.1:0-268 GCA_001180285.1 Prochlorococcus marinus
ATTTTTTACTTCTAGAGGTATTACAACACTTAGAATATTTACTAATAAGAGAGCTGAAGCTCCACATAAGAATTCTTTTTTGTAAGGTCTTAGGTATTTAGATATAACTTTTATCTTTAAGTTTTTCATTTTATTTTGCCGATATGATTAAGATAATGTTTCATTTTTGAATATGTGAGCTAATTTTATAAATGATTCAGTATTTATTTATGGGTAACGAGCAAACTCATCCATTACATGAAACAGACAAGAACATTATAGATTCCCT